>CAJUJK010000003.1 GCA_910586705.1 uncultured Lachnospiraceae bacterium
TGCCAGACACACTTATAAATTTAGTTTCCGTATGCTCACGCTTGGATGGTCTGACGGAAGTACTTTCCTTCCGATTAACAGTGTGCTTCTTCCACCTGAAAATAAGAAAAACTGGATCAATCAAGCAGAGCCTGTCGAAAAAAGAACCGTTGGTTATAAACGGCGTGCACTTTCTATGCAGAAAGGAACACATGCCATGCTGGAACTCCTGTCATCTGCTAAAAAAGCAGCCATTCCTGCAAAATATGTCCTTTTTGACAGCTGGTTTTCCTCTCCAAGCGCCCTACATTCCGTTAAGGAAACTGGGTATGATGTCATCGGAATGATAAAGAAAACCCCGAAAATGTTCTTCCGTTATAATGGGGAAGTCTAATGCTGGAACATAGACTGGATGTCCCTGCTCACACTCTCTCCCACAAGCAGACCACCATCTGCCTATTCTACCTCGCCCCTTTGTCATTTTGCCTTGCCTGATGCACCCTGCCTGCTTCTCTTTCTTTTATAGCCCTCTCTTTTTGCCTAAGCCTGTCTCTGACGCTCTTAGTATCCACCACTTTTTCTCCATAAGTTTTCTCGTACTCCGCACAAGCTGCTTCATAATTCTGATTCTCTCTTTTTGCCACATCAAGTTCCTTATAGAATGCCTGCATAGAATCAAAATGATGTTCTTTCACAATAGAAGAAAGCCTCTTTTTCATATTGAAAATCTGATTATCAAAGCTGTCGATCTCCTGCTGTAACTCCCTGCGCCTGCCGCCTTTGAAGATGCCCGTACATTCAGACAATTCTTTTTTCAGCATATCCCTCTGTTTTTCACGCCCGAATATTGCCTTGTTCTGGTCTTTCAGCCTGCCCTCAATCTCTTTCAGCCGGGGATATTTACTTGCCAGTACGGACGGTTTTGGCTGCGGCGGTCTTTCTGCTGGCTGCTCTTTTTCAACCAGAACAGGTTTTCGCTCCGCCTTTACCTGTTTAATAATGCTTTCTTTCTCTTTGGAAGCAGTCATTGAATATTCTGTATTCTTTTTCATATCGAGTTTTCGATGCGGATCTATGGGAAATGGTATCTCCTTTCTTTCCGGCTGAAATCCTGGATCATCTCCTGCATGGATACGGCTGTCCGTTTCTTTTGATGTTTCCTTTATGGCACTGACACCATTTCCGATCACTTTCTCCACTATATCAATCACCTTCTGCATGGCTTTCATAATCAGGAGTTCTAACAACAAAATCGCTGCCCTGACAATCTCCCCGAACAGCTCCGGCCTTTGTCCGTTCTGCTCCACGGATTCTTTTACTTTATCCGTTATCTCCGTCTTTTTAAGCTCCACAATCTCCGCTTCTGATACGCCGCTTACAATCGCACGGTCAACGGTTCTGTTCCACTCCATGCGTATTTCATTGTCCGATTTGATTTCCTCCGCTTTCGGATTATTTTTGCCAACCTTCTTTGTCGCAAGGTACGGACCGTTTTTATCAAAAATACTTAACCTGTCCCTATCATCAAGCACCATCTGGTTGATTAAATCCGTATAAAACACTTTTACCCCATCTAAAAAAGATTCTTGCTTAAAGCGTTCATCTTTGACAGTGAAAATTTTGCGTTCATACACCTCACCTTTTTTAATGATTTTACAGCCTTGACGGATATTCCCATCTCCGTCAAGAATCTCTTTCTTTGTCCTCACATGACGCCCCTGCTCATTGTAGAACATATTCCGAGTGGCAATTTTCTCTGTCGGCTGTTCCAGCCGCTTTCTCTCCGCAAATACCATATGGATATGCAGATTCGTTTTACGTTTATTGTGGTGGAGCGCAGCAAAGCACTCCACGCCGTACTTTTCCTTAAATTCGTCTGCCATCTTTTTCAAAAGATAGTCATGCTCATAGTTGATAAAACTCTCCGGAAGTGCAATCATCAGCTCCCTTGCCTCAATGCACTTCCCATTCGTGCCGCTTTTTTCAAATTCCTCCTGATTACATTTGGCAAGCTCCCGCCAGAATGCCCTGTCCGGCTCCGTTGTATAGACTTCATAGAGATGCTCCTGCTTGGCGTGGCTTGAAATATAAGTGATGCGCCCTGATAAGTCATGCAGCTTTGCCATTTCTATAAATGAATTTCTTTTCATAAACGCTTTTCCTTTCTTTTGGCGGATAACCTGCCACCGCATTTTTTGTGAGCAGCCATTATAGGACGGCTGTCTGTGAACCGATGCCCGTATCCGGGCAGTCTACGGCTGTCGCTTTCTGACAGCCGCAGGGGGCTTTGTTTTGTGAAGTCCCCTCTGCAATGCTGCACATCTGTCCTGAAATGTAGCCGTAAGCAGCAGCGCCATCTATGCGCCCGTCCTCTGGGCGGCATGGATAAATACAGTCCGGTTTTTTCGGACTGTATAAATTCACACTTGCGTGAATTTGCCCCCGGCAGGGCGAAATCCCCGGAGCATAAACCGAAGGTTTGTGCGTAGGGTGTATTTCGCTCTCAAACGCCGAGGGCTTAGGGGAGAGCTTGCGCCCTCCCCGGAAATTAGTTGCTGACACTCTCTGAACCACTCCGAAGCAGTCCGTGGAACAGATTCTTTACAGGCATAAAAAAGCCGCCTGCCTGAAAACTGGTATTCCAGTCTCAAAACAGACGGCTACATTTGCACCCTTATTTGCAGCCTTCCGGCTGCTTTCTGCCCTTATTTTGCGGGCTTGAATGCCCGCCCTTTATTATGCAGCCTTTAATGGCTGCCCCTTGTCCTTGTTTTGTAGCCTTTCGGCTACCTTTTGTTAGTCTTTTTTCAAAATACGGCTACATTTATACTTTGATATAAAAAATCCGCAAAAATAAGGCTACAGTAAACCTAATTACCGTAGCCCTGCCCTATAAATATATTAAAATGCGTCAAAATCAATCAAATCATTGTCCGGCGGCTCTGTGGCATTCTCTGATACAGCTTCTTCCTGCATATTCCCCGCATTCCGTATCGTTGCTTTCGTAGCAGCGGGAGAAACTGTGCCGCCCGTCACATTTCCACTGTCTGCGCCGTTTAATGATTCCTGCCCGCACACCATGCCGCCCTGCGCCGCCTGATAAGCCCCCATAGGAACGGATAAAGGAAAAAGCTGCATCTGTGCCATATACATACCAAAAAGCGCCGGGAGATTGGACATTACTTTCTTTTCAACCGCTTCCACGATACGCTCTGCAAAAGCATCCTCTTTCTCCCGTGTTTCCAGATAGGGATCATACTCTGCCGCCATGCGCCTGTTATAATAATCATTGACCGCCTCTATCACAAATTTATTCTGCGACTTGAACATCTGCCGTATCTTTGGGGAGTGCAGAAGCTCCCACGCCCTGCATTCGTCCCCTTTTTCCATGTTAAAGCGGATATTATGGTTTTTGTTTTTCATTCAAATGCGCCCCTTATCCGGCTGATGCCATTGCTTTCTGCCTGCGGAGTTTCATATAACAGAAATATTCGTAGCCTTTGGCGTTTGCCCGTATATCATGGTTAAAAGTAACATTATCGCTGTCATAACTGCCCACAAGCTCCACAACCTTCGCCCCACCGCCCATGACATACAGTTTCATAAGATTAGGATTGTAACCATGCGCTTTCAGTTCTGCAAATATCTTATCCACATAGGATTTTGCCGCTTCCTCCATGAGCTGCTGGTATTCCCCGCCCACTTTTGTATCGCCGCAGCGCAGATAATTCTCAATAATTTCCATCGGAAGTTCCTCCGCTTTTCTGTCTAAGATGTGGTCACGGATCACCTTAAAACACTCGCCCACGCCAAGCCGCACTGTCCACGATTTGCTTTCGCTTGCCTTGCCATTATTGAGTATCATCACGTTCATCGTCCCATTCCCAATATCAGCTACCATGTGCATACCCTTAAAATCCGGCAGGCTCTCCGCTATCGCTGCATAGCACTGTGGCATGACCGTACAGTCCACAATGTCAATCAAATAACGCCTGCCCGCATACTTATAATCTACATGACGGTTCTGCATCATATACTCCCGGAACGAATCCCGCTGTGTCTGAACCCATTTTAACGGAAGTCCCACCGCAAGATGAATCTTTGCCGTTGACAGCCCTCTTGCGTTCAGTTCCTTTGCTATGGCGGCAAGGGTAATGATATAATTATCGTCATCCATGCTCTTTTCCGCCACAAAATCCTTATGCCCCTCGCCTATGGTGTAATAGCTGCCTTCATATTCCAAATAATTCCTTGTAAAAATAGGCGGCTGGTCGCTCCTGCTCACGGAAGTCGGGAAACAGCACCTTGCCGTCTTATAGTTCCCATAGCCTGCATCCACGCCTAAAATAATTGTCCCGTTCATGTTGTAATCCCTGATCTTTGTCATATAAAAATCCTCTCTTTCATGGTTTGTTTTTAATAAAATTATCTGCCATACTTGCGTTTCACTTCTTCTTTCGTCGGAAGGCTGCCGTCTACGATAACTTTATTTTCCCCGGCTGTTATGGCTGCAACCTGCTCCGTGCTGTCTGTAAGCAGAAGTCCATCCGCTGACTGCCTCGCTTCCTCTATCTGTTTCTGCCTGTCTGCGGCATTTGCACCCTCAATCAGCTGCCGGATTTCCGGTCTGTGCTTCTTGCGGTATGCTTTTTGGTACTCCCTGCTGTACTGGCGGCGTTTCCGTTTCTTTTCTTCCTCTGCAATTTCTTCCTCCGAAAGTTCCTGCGCCGGAAGATCCACCTTCCCGATATAATTTAAGAAAATCTCAATCTCCTGCACACGGTCTCCATCCATTTTCTCTATTTTGTGTACCAGAACCTTGTCCACAAATTCATTGACGATGGCAGGCGTAAGTTCCTGAATGTCAGTGTATTTATGCACAAGCAACAAAAATTCTTCCGTCCTGTCCGTATCTTCTTCAAACTGCATGAGTTTTTCCTGAATTTCTCTCATGGAAATCTCAATCTCCTGCTGTTCCTTTTCATAATCGGAAGAAAGCATTTCGTATCGCCTGTCCGGCAGCTTTCCCATTGCGTTGTCCTCATACACCTTTTTAATCAGCAGGTCAAGGTCTGCAAAGCGTTTCTCTTTTTTCACAAGGTCTGATTTCAGCTTTTTTACCTCGCCTTTGTCCCTGACCTGTGATGCGCTCCGCATACTTTTTATAAATGCCGCCTCGTCCATGCGGACGCTTTTTAAGGCATACTGTATTGTTTCAAGGATAAGTTGCTTTACCGTGTCCTCTTTGATGGAGTGGGAACAGCACACCTTTCTGTTCTGCTTTCTGGCACTGTTATATGTCCCACAGTTAAAGCCTGCGGATGTGTGTTGGACTTCCCCGTTCGGAATCCCACGCCAGTCCCTGCCTGCCCTCGTTGTTCCCCTGCGGTAGTGCATTTTTCCACCACAGTCTGCACAATAGAGCTTTCCGGTCAGCATACTCCCTTCCCCGCTGGTATCAAACCTTCGAACAGTTTTTCTTAATTCCTGCACCATATACCAAGTCCTGCGGTCTATAATCGGTTCATGGGTATCCTGAAAAACAAGAATCTCGTCACTGCTGTTTTTGACTGCTTTCTTGTCCTTATAGGATTCCTTGTGGCTGCGGAAATTTACGGTATCTCCCATATATTCCGGTCTTTCCAGTATCCGTGCAACCGATCCGCCCGTCCAGTTATAAGGAGTTTCAAAATTACACATAGTTTTATAATTCCCCCTGTTTCTGGTCGCCTGATAATATGATGGTTTCTCAATCTTTTCTTCCGTAAGCTGCTTGGCAATCTGGAACGGTCCCATGCCATCCACTGTCAGCCTGAAAATCTTCCGCACAACCTCCGCAGCTTCATCATCGACAATCCAAAGATTTTTGTCATCAGGGCTTTTTACATAGCCATATGGCGGATTGCTCGTAATCGGTTTTCCCTCTTTCCCCTTTGCCCGCAAAACTGCGGTGATCTTCCTGCTGCAGTCACGAAGATACCATTCGTTCATGATATTCAAAAAAGGGGCGAATTCACTGCTGGTGTTGTTGGTACTGTCAACACCGTTGGAAACAGCAATAAAACGGACACCCTTCTCCCGGAAGAATACCTCGGTGTAGAATCCCACCTGAAGGTAATCCCTCCCCACACGGCTCATATCTTTTACTATGACTGTGCTGACGTCGCCGTTTTCAATCCGGCTTAACATCTGCTTCCATCCCGGTCTTTCAAAACTGCCGCCGGAAAATCCGTCATCCGTAAAATGCACCGTGTTCGTGTACCCGTTATTTTTTGCGTAGTCTTCCAGCATTTTCTTCTGGTTGACTATGCTGTTGCTGTCCCCCGCAAGATCATCGTCCCTTGAGAGCCGCTCATAAAGAGCTGTTATTCTGTTGTCACCAGCCGTCCTGTTGTTCATTCCGAACTCCTTTCCGGCGGCTGGCTCATCTGTGGTGAATCCATCTTAACATAACTTTCCGTGCCTGTCACCATTTCATTCAAAATTAAGCGGGGAATTTTTTCATCCAGCGTGTCTGCGTATCCCGAACCCGTATATACCCTGACCTTGAAAAGCGTCCCTCCGATTCTTCTGTAAAAAAATCCAGCCTCATGCGGGCTGGTTTCCATCATCCTGTCATTATCCGTTTTTACTGTTTCCATGCATCCTCCCTTGCGCATCCGGCTCACTGCCGTTATAATGTTTCTTATGCTTCCGTTATTTGTAACCATATTTTTGTGTTATCCGTATCCCATATTCCCATTCTCCTTTCTTGTAACCAATTTTTAAATAAAAAGAATTACATCTTTCACTAATGGGAGAAAAACGGCTATAAAAACGGAAGTGTTTTTGAAAAAACTGCTACAAAATTTTATTTTTTTGCAAAGGACTGACTATAAATGCCGAAATACGCTGAGTTCCAGACATTCAGGGAACAAAACTTAATAACCGAAGCTGACGGGGATATGCTCCACCGTGAAGCCCGTGCGCTTGCCCTCCGGCGTATCGAGGAAAGCGCACGGACAGAGGAGGATTTCAGGGAAGTCATTAAATGGTGGGATAAACTGGATGCTAACAGGGAACGCAGGGAAAGGGATCATGAAAAAGGACGCTCCGTTGTCCCTCTGGAATGGGGCACAGACGAACCATATCTTTCTGACAGGCCTTCCTATGACACGGTTTTAAGAAGGCTCATGCTTGCAGGCGATTTCATTGACCTCATATTTGACTGCCCGGAAACGCTACATGAACTTGTCACGGATGCGGATTTATCAAGAATATTAAAAGACCTGAAACCGCATCTCAAAAATATGCTCTATTATCTGTTCCTGCATGATTACTCTGCTGCGGAGTATGCGGAGAACATCGGACAGTCAGACCGGAATATCCGTGGCATTCGGGAGACTGCACTGAAAAAGATACGGAAACTTTATGGCGGCATACTCGCATACAGACAAGAGAACAGCCTTCCGATGACGATTGATGAAAAATATTTCTTAAACAATGGCGTGCGGAAGAAAAAGGACAGCAGACAGCTTGACCGATAACAGGTAACTGCTTATAATATAGGAAGTATTACATCAGATGATGCAATGAGCGCAAGAGAGGAAAGAGGGAGCTTGCTCACTCTTGACGAACGGCGAATGCCGATCATGAACGAAGTTCATGATATGATAGATTGATGGATTGGAGCAGATTTTCTATGAAGAATTTATTTGAACATACCAGCGCACCGTGGATTCGGTACAGCAACTACGAATATAAAACAGATAATAATGACAATCTTTACATAACCGTTTCCAAAGATGCCAAGCCGGAAATGTACCGCCCCATGCAGAAAGCAGGACAACTCGTTATGGATGCCGTAAATGTCGGACTTGCCGCCATGCACAAAGTCCCGGAAGAAGAACTGAAAGAATCTGTCCTCGGTTTTGTGCGGAAGTACGGTTTCCTCGGCTTTATGACCGCCCTGCCGACAACAGCGGATTTTATCACCTATGAATCCGTGTATCTTCCCAAGAACCACTTTATAAAGGAAGAATCCCTCTCCACTGAGGATTACCTTTCTTATTTCTATCCTTTTAATAAGCCGGATTTCAGAAAAAAAGGCGTGGAATCGGGATGGTCTGTGACTGACCGTGAGGGCATTGCAATCGCAATGGCTATGGGGAATGCGCCGCAGGCTGTGACGATGGGATTCCAGAAGGAATATGCCGAAAAGTACGACTGGATTGTGAAAGAGTTTACTGACCTTGCGTTTACGTTTATGACAAGTTTCCTTTATTACCTCGATTATGATTCGCTTGACGAAGATACCCGCAGCCTGTACCGTCAGGGCATTTCCGCTTTCGGCGGTATTGCCCCAACTTACCGGATCGCACTTGAAAAGGATGCGCCCGTCATTGTATGGGACTTCCATTCCCTACTTATCATGGTTCAGATGTGTTTCTCCTTCATGCTCACGGATAAGGACAGCGATATGCGGATGTGCAAGCACTGTAAAAAAGCTTTTATTGCAAGCAGAAAAGGAAATGAGTTTTGCAGTCCGCAATGTAAAAACCAATATAATGTATACAAATCAAGAGAAAAGAAAAAGGGGAACAAAAACGATGATTGAAAACAGGAATGTAAATATCATAACCGATGCTGACGGTAAAAAGCTGGCCTTGATTAACGATATACGTTTCAAGGGCAAACGGCAGATTGACTGGGATGATGTAAAACAATATCTTGAGGGATATGTCGGTGACTATTACGAAATTGAAGAAAGTGCAGAACGTATTTATATCGGAAATGAACTTCCGGAAGAATACACGGAATCAGAGAGCCGTAAAAGCCTTATGGGGGCTAATGCGAAAGCTAAGGCAAATGCCGCCACTGCAATACCGGAGCTGATCCAGATAGCATCCAATCCGGCTTATGAGGAAAACCGCAAGGAAAAACACAATAAAAATGCCAAATTCGGCTGGTACAGGTATGATGTCCGTTTTGCCCTCCCGGTCTATGAAGAAAACGTACTCGTCAGATACAATATTTTCCATGCCCGGCTTCTAATCAACCACGCTGAAAACGGCAAAAAATATCTGTATGACATTTTGGCAGTAAAAAAAGAAACGAGCAAGCCGTAACAAGATGTACGGTGAAAACCCATTTCTTATTGTCAATAATAAGCTATTTTTCCCGTCCTGTCAATCCCCGATTTTGATTTTTTCAAAATGCCGCCATTGGCATTTCTAATGCAATGGGGGAACTTTGTTCCCCCTTAACTACCCCATAGCAGGAAGCGCAGAAGATGTCAAGACCGCCGCAGGCGAGGCAGAGCCGATGTCTTGACATCTTCTGCGCTTCCTGCTACCACCTGCGGGATTTCCACAAAATTAAAGAGAATAAATCAAGTCATGCAGCACTATTTCCTCCGCCCTGCTCCTGATGCTGTTTGTTTTTTGAATCCAAAGCAGCCAGTCATCGGATTTTAGCTGCTCCGTCACACCCTCGTTTTTTGCCATCTGTCTTACAAGCCTGTCCATCATTTCATTACATTCCTCGTCAATCTCTGCAAGATGCTTCCATAAGGTTTCCGACAAAAGCATATAAGAATAAATGCCCCTGTGGTTTTCTTCCAAAAACCGCTTTCTCATTCTCCCATACTTCCCGATCTGATATTCTATTGTATCCGAAAGTTTGAGATCAGGGATTAGATAATCGCCTTCCCAATGATATGTAATCTCCATATACAACCGCCTTTCTTTGTGCTAAACTGTTTACAGATACGAATAAAAGAATTATCACCTTCTCCCTTTACCACAACATCTGCAAGTTTCCATTCACCACAAATGAGCCAGCCGCATATGTTGTATTTTAGCAGATGCCCCATTTCCGCTAAAATACTGCGTTTGCCGAAAATGTTTACATCTACAGTTCACAACATATCACATCGGTCAAGTGCGGTCTGCGCGTCACGCAGCTCATTTAACTCTGTCACATCATTCATCACCACGACGACCGCTTTATCGCCTTCGCTTCGTATGTAACTTGTGGAAAGTGACAGATTTCTGGTCTCCCCCTCCAGAAAAAAGTCAACCGGCATATTGCTTACCCTGCCTTTTTCATAGATCGTGTCCAGAATCGCCCCTGTAAAGTCGTCCGTCCCCTCTCTGGTCAGAAATACGTTGACAAAGGAATCTCCGATATCCTCCTGCGTCAGACCGAGCATCTGCTCCGCCGCCGGGTTCAGCATGACAATCTTTCCGTTCATGCCGATCACCATGACACCTTCCGTCAGACTGGTTACGATTTCTCTGTATAGATCCTTATGCTCCCATTGTTCCGGCATTTTTGTTATATCTCCTTGCGTATTTTCAGGATGTTCTTTCCATCCTTATACTCATAAGTAATCTCATTCATGTTTTTCTTTACAATATAAATGCCGAGACCACCGATCTCTCTCTCCTCCGCGGACAGTGTCACATCCGGGTCCTCTTTTGCCAGCGGATCGTATGGCACGCCCTGATCAATAAACGTGATGACCACGGAAAGCGGCTCCTCCAGCACTTCCACACGCACCGTCGCCGGTCCCGTTCCGGGATGGTACGCATAGTGGACGATATTGCCAAACAGCTCGTCTATCGCGATATCAATCTGTGCCTGCGCCTTCATCGGACAATCAAACTGTTCCAGCTGCCCGTCCACAAATTCCATAATAACCGGAATACTCTCCACTGTCGCCTCAACCGTTAGTTCTTTCATATGCACTCCTTCTATTCGTAACTGTTCAGTGGCTTCACAGTCACTGTCACTATTCTTCTACGTTGAGAATATCCAGAAATCCCGTAACTTCAAAAACCTCCCGAATGGTCTCGTTGACATGGCAGATCGTCATGCCGCCTTCCCGCTTCATAAACGCCTTGTGCGCCGCCAGAAGAATTCGCAGACCTGCGGAAGAAAGATATTCCAGATCTTTAAAATCCATGGTCAGCTTCTGTGTCGCCGCGTCCGCCGTACACACGTTAACTTCCGCCTCTAACTGGGGTGCTGTGGTGGTGTCAAGTCTCCCTGTCAGAAACAGCGTAATTTCATTTCCGTTTTCTTTTTTTTCGATTGTCATCATGTAACCCCTTTCTTATCTTTTCTGATATTTTGTTAATCTGGTAATTTATCATACCACAGCCACCCTTTTTTTGATCGGAAATGGTATACTTTGTTCATTTTATGGTATACTTTGCTCATTTGGTTTACATAACACCGCATATCGCTTGTGGGGTTCTATGATTTTTTTGCGACACCTCCTTTTCCATACCGCATTCCTATTTGTTCTTACCCCCGATACTGCTCCAGCACCACCCCGTGCGCAATACCCGGGATCGTCTGCCCCTCGTTGTAACTGGTCTTGGAGAGGAGCGCCCCGGTGGGCAGAAAGAGCACTCTCTTCCAGATGCCTTCCTCGATCTTTTTCAGGATATATGCCGACAGCACCACCGCGCTGCACCCGCAGCCCGAACCGCCCGCGTCCGTGTGCTGTTTCTCGTTGTCATAAATCTCGATGCCGCAGTCCATATGCTGTCTGGTAATATCAATCTGCTTCTCCGCCAGCAGGTCAAACAAAAGCTGCTGCCCCACCTCTCCGAGATCGCCGGTGATAATCTTGTCGTAATCCTTCGGCTCCCTGCCGAAATCCTCCAGATGCCGCACAATCGTATCCGCCGCCGCAGGCGCCATACAGGCACCCATATTCATGGAATCCTTCACGCCGTAATCCACGATTTTGCCGATCGTCACGCCTTCCATCACCGCCCGCGTCTGCTTTCCCGGCTGTGATGAGACGAGAAACGCGCCGCTGCCCGTCACCGTCCACGTTGCCGACTTGGGTCTCTGGTTGCCGTAGGAGAGCGGAAACCGGAACTCTTTCTCCGCACTGGCAAAGTGGCTGGACGTGATACACGCCGCCTTTTCGGCAAACCCCGCCGAAACCATCATGCCTCCCATGGTTAAGGACAACCCGCAGGTAGAACATGCGCCGTAAAGCCCTACATGGGGAAGCTGATACCCGGCTAACCCGAAGCTGCTGGCAATGGACTGCCCCAGCAAGTCTCCCGCAAACACCATCTGGATATCCTGCTTGGTAAGCCCCGCTTTCGAGATGGCAATCTCTAACGCCTCCTTCTGCAGGCGGCTTTCCGCCTCCTCCCAGTTCTGGGCGCCAAAACTATCGTCATAGCCGGCTTTATCAAAAAGCTCCCCCATGGGACCCTCCGCTTCCTTGCTGCCCACAATGGAGGCGCTGCTTATGATGTACGGTTTCTTCTCAAACTGAATGCTCTGCTTTCCTAACATAACGGCATACGATCCTTTCTTCGGAATCATAAAGAAATAATCTGCCGATTCATCCATCGCAGGATATATCGTCCTATTTCTTTCGGATTCCTTACATGATTAAGGATAGTATGCCGTCTTTTCTTACAAAATATGCAAATTCATGTACTGGTACAACAAATATTAAGGATTAGGCAGTTGTACTAAAATATGCCTTCCCTGATATCTTCCTTCATATCGAGCACCGCCGCCCGCGACGCGTCGGCATAATTCTCCGGCCCGTATTTCGCGTAAGCCTCCTGCTGGTAAGCCGCTATGATACCTCTGGAAGAATTGACGATGGCACCCAGACCGTCCTCGTTGAAAAAGTGTTTCAGATCCTTGCCCTTGCCGCCCTGCGCGCCGTAACCCGGCACCAGTATGTAGGACTTTGGCATGATCTGTCTCAGAATCTTTCCCATCTCGGGATAAGTCGCGCCCACCACCGCGCCGATATAGCTGTAGGTCTCGCCCATGTGATCCGCCGCCCACTCGGCTACCTTCTCACCGACAACCTCATAGAGCGGTCTCGCCTTCGACGCGTCCGTGCTTCCCTCCGGCAGCACGAGACGGTCCTGAAATTCGCCGCTGCTCGGGTTGGAGGTCTTTACGAGAATGAAGAGACCCTTCTTCTCCTTCTTACAGACCTCGATAAAGGGTTTCACGCCGTCAGATCCGAGGTACGGATTGACCGTGGCAAAATCCTCTTCAAAGCCGCGGCACATGGTCTCCCCGACCTGCACCTGCCCCAGATGCCCCACCGCGTATGCCTCGGAGGTGGAGCCGATATCGCCGCGCTTGATGTCGCCGATCACCACAAGCCCTTTCTCCTTACAGTAAGCAACCGTCCTCTGGAAAGCCTGCACACCCTCCACGCCGAACTGCTCATACATGGCGATCTGCGGCTTCACCGCCGGAACGAGATCGCACACCGCATCCACGATACCCTTATTGAAAAGCCAGATCGCTTCCGCCGCGCCTTTTCTGGTTTCCCCATACTCGGCAAACGCCTGTTTTTTGATATGCTCCGGCACAAACTTCATGGTCGGGTCGAGCCCCACCACAATGGGCGCCTCCAGTTTTTTTATCTTTTCTGTCAGTGTATTGATCAAAGCTTCTTGCCCTCCAAATCTTTCAGTACATACTGGTTCTCAATATACTTCGGGAAGTCTTTTCTCTTCACCCACTCGTAGCTGCCATAATCCTCCGACAGGACAATGTTTGCCTCCTCTTCCTCGGTGATGGAACAGATGTAAGCGATGCCCACACAGTGCGTCTCCCCGAGAAGCTGGGACCATACATACTCAACCTTTTCAATCTTGCCGCTTATGGACAAAAGCTCCGAGATCGCGTTTAACATCGTCTCATCCGGCGCCTCGCCGTGGGGCACTTCCGCGTCGATAAACTCCCAGACGAAAGGATCCGGAATGCGGTCGTCCACCCATCTCTTCAAGAGAAGATAAGTGTCTCCTTTTTTGATAATGCCTTTCACACGCAAATAAGTATTCTTCATAATATAGCTCTCCCTTCCTGCATCTTCTATAAATGAAATGTTATATGGTTATCGTGTCTGTAAAAACTCGTACTCCCGCTTTGCCGTACCGTCATCCGGGTAACTGCGCAGATAACTGTTCATCAGCGCCGCCGCCGTCTTGTACTCACCCATATATTCATAAGTAATGATCTCATTAAACTTGAGGGTCTGCATCATATCGTTTCCCTCGATCTTCATAGCCGTCTGGAAAGCGTCAAGCGCGTTCTGGTATTCCCCCAGCTGCATACGGCACAGCCCGAGCTGGTTATAGATCTCCGCCTTTGTCTGGTCGTACTCCGTGTAACCCGCGTAGATGCTCGCCGCGTAATTGTAATCCCCGAGCGCCTCATAGGTTCTGCCCAGATAGAGCGCCGCGCCGTAATCCGTGGCGGTCTTGAGCCGCTCCAGAAAACTTCTGGCATTCTCGTAGTCTCCCATATAATAGCAGATGCGCCCCATGTCGTAGTCGGAAATCGACTTCTCGTTTTCCTTCATGGCGTTTTGCAGATAAATCTGTCCCGCCTCTTTATAGCCGTACTCCTCCAGCACCATGTAAATGCGGATCATGCGGTCATAATTTTTCGGATCCTGCACAATCGCCTTATCAAAATCCGCCTGTGCCGCCTCAAAATTACCTTCCGCCAGTTTCACACACCCTCGCAGGTAATAAGCGTTCGTATCCTCGGGTCTGAGTCCGAGAATCGCGTCATAGACGCGCACCGCGTCCTGCAGCCGCCCATTCTTATAATATGCCGTTGCCAGATAATAATTGATGTCAAAATCCAGATTCTCCACCCTGCCGCTTCCAAGCCGCAGCGCCGCTTCCAGATACGTTATGGCAGCCTCATAATCCGTCTTTCCCAGATAGGCAAGTCCCATCCCCCTGTAGAGCAGCCGTTTCTCCTCCCCGTTTTCCTCTGCGGTCTGAAACAGGGTAAGCGCCTTCTCATAGTCGAGCGCAGCCACAGCCTCCATGCCCTGCTTCGTGTAGCTTGGCGCAGCCTCCGCCCCACAGCCCATCAGAAAAACACACAGCAAAACCGCCGCAAATCCCGCTATTCTCCTGCCTTTTCTCCTCTGCTTCCTCACGCTTTATCTCCAAGTTTATTACATAACTGATTTCATCTACACTTGTTCTATTCTAACCGTTCTTTCACCCGCAAGTCAAGTTCTTTACAACACACAATCTGCGTGCGGGAAATCTTCTCTAAGCTGATGGCGCAGACTTTTAAAGCAGGTTTCCGCATACCAGATCCTTCATAATCCCAAAAAACTCCCGCACCAGATTATTTGGCTGAAAATAGATATTTGACCTGGCGGAAATCCCACATGCGTCCTCAAACCCCGCATGTCTGGCAAGCATCACGCCCCGGAACACATGGAAGTTGTTGGTGACAATCCCCACATCCTTGTCCGTGCCGCCGATCAGCGCCGCGCTGAACGCGATATTCTCGGAGGTGTCCGTGGACTTGTCCTCCTTAAGGATTCTCTCCGGCGCAATCCCGCGCTCCACCAGATAGTCGTACATCCCCTCCGCCTCGCTGCACGGCTCGTTTGGTCCCTGTCCGCCGGACACCACACAGAGCGTATTTTCATTTGCAACCAGATAATCGTAAGCCGCGTCCAGCCGGAACTTGAGCACTATGCTCGGTCCTGCGGGCTTCATCTGCGCCCCCAGCACAATAATGTAATCCAGATCCTGCCTGCCCTTATCCCTGTAATGGGCGAAAATACAGCCCTCCGCTATCACGAAGAGAACCACGCCAAAAGCGATCAGACCGACAATCCCCCTGCGAAGCAGCAGGGGAAAACGCCCCCAAAGCTCATAGCGCAGCATGGCTGCCAGACCCAGAAAGAAAAACCCGCCAAGCGCCCAGATCAGATAAAAATGATTGCCCGATCTAATGCGGAAAACGATAAAACAATATAGAAAGCACAACAACGCCGCCAGCATACACAGAACGGTCATCCCTTTTTTCCTCATACAATCATTTCCTCAAACACTTCCTCCGGCACGGGCTTGCAGTATCGGTAGCCCTGCGCCACATAAGCGCCGATCTCCATCATCAGCTCGGTATCCCCTTCCGTCTCCACGCCCTCGCAAACCACCTGCGCCTCCAGATCTCTTGCCAGATTTACGATATTTCTCATAATCTGTACCTGCCTTGTCCTGTTCTCATTGTTTAACAGGAAGGAGCGGTCCAGCTTGATGACCGACGCGGGTATCTGCTCAAACACGCCGAGCGACGAGTAGCCGGAGCCAAAATCGTCGATGGAAAGGTGCACGCCCTTATCCTTAAGGATCGCCACATTCTCCTTGACTTTCTGCTGCTGCATCTCCTCCACCACAAGCGTCTCCGTGATCTCCACCTCGATCAGATCCTTAGGTATCTGGTACTTCTCAATCACGGACACAAACCGCTCCGGGAATCCGTCCTTTATAAAATGCGACCTTGAAAAGTTGCAGGACACGGGAACCACAGCAAGCCCCTCGTCAAGCCGCCTGCGCAGCATCTTGCAGACGCTCTCCATCACAAAGAAATCAATCTCCGTGATCCTGCCCGTCTGCTCATAGTACGGCACAAAGAAGCCGGGCGCACGGATCGCGCCGTCCGCCGTGGGATCCTTGAAGCGCACCAGCGCCTCCGCTCCCACCACGCGCTCGTCCCTGATATCCACCTTCGCCTGATAGTATGCCACGAAATCCTTCTGAAAATCCGCCCCATCCAGCAGTTTCTCCCTGTCATGCTGTTCCCGCAGCTTTTTGCGCAGTTCCTCATCGTAAATGCTGATCGCGTTGCTGTGGCTGTCCTTCAGGGGATCGACCGCCTGAATCGCATAGGAGAGGGCGAGCTGGATATCCGTTTGTCCTCTTTCGATTCCACAGACACCCATAGCCTGCGTCATGCGGATTCCCTCTTTCTCATAGATGTGATCGGAAATCCTTTCCGCCATCGCCATCATGCGCTTCGTCAGAGAGGACATGTCCTCATACTGCACAAACAGCACGAAATGACTGCCGTAGCTTCTGGCATAAAGCTCGTTTTCGCCGACTTCCCCAGCCATGATCTCGATGGTGAGCTCCAGAAGCCGCTGCCCCGCGTTCCAGCCGTAGAGCGCATTGTAACTCTTAAACTGACAGATGTCCGTGTACACGATGGCATATTTTTTGTCCGCGTCCGTCCCAAGTTTTAAGGACGCCCTGTATTTCAGATAGTTGAGATTCCAGATATTAAAATCTGTATCCTTGTACATCAGCTTCTGGAGCCGTCTGCTGTTTTCCAGCATACGGTACAGCACAAATATGGCAAGCGCCGCCGCCACAAGCAGCACCAGAATGATCACAATGCTGTGATCCCTGATAAAGCCGTCCACGCTCATTCTGGAATAGAAGTTATCCTGCAGCATATAGTCATTGACCGACTTGTCGGTGACTTCCAGAAGCTCCTTATTCAAAATGCCGAGAAGCGGCGAATTTTCATCGTTGCGGACCGCCATGCGGATATCGTGCACATCGCTTAAAACCGTGTGAATCTCAAGCTGCCCGAAACCGAACTGGGACCCCAAAAGATACTCCGCCAGATATCCGTCGCACAGCGCCGCCTCCGCTTTGCCGGAGCGTACCGCCTGCAGGCACTCCTTTGGATTCTCCAAAACCAAAAGTCTGGTCTGTTCCCCGGCGAAGGTGACGCCGCCTTCCTCCGTGAGATTCTCCCCCGTCACCGCCAGCGTCTGAAACTCCTCTGTCCTGCCGCCGCTCTTGGTGATCAGCACATGGGGCACCTGCGCGTAGGATTTCGTCAGGGCGCATCCCATCTGCTTCATGCCCGCCGCGCGTTCCCCACAGTAGCCTATCATGTCGATCTTACCGTCCAGAAGCGCCTGCTTTGCCTCGTCCATGTTCTGCATTTTTATATAGGAAAAGGTAAGTCCCGTGCTCACGGAAACCTCCCCGAGCATCTGCGGCGCAAGCCCTTTGTAAACGCCCTCCTCATCCTCATAGGAGAAGGGATAGTAACCGTCCAGATAACCCACCTTCAGCTCAGCGGTTTTCCGGATGAAATCCAGTTCCTCCCCGGTGAGAAGAATCGTATGGTCCAGACGGCTGTCGTAATATTTTACCATCAGTTCATTCTCAAGTTCCGGGCGGTTCATCTTCACGTCCGCGATCCCCTGGTTCAGTTCCCGCAGCAGGTCTTCGTTGCCGGGATATGTAATGTAGTAGAAAGGCATCGGCGCAAAACGGCCGATCACCCGCTGCCCTTCCCGGATCTCCGTGAGGGAATGCACGAGTGCGTCGATCTCGCCAACCGAGAGCGCCGCCTGCAGGACCGCCGTGCTCTCATACTCCCGCACCCGGGGATTTTCAATCCCATGCCCTTTCAGGTATTCCATAAATTCCTGTTTCCTCACATACGTGCCCACAACGCCGTAAGTGATATCCTTCATGGCGCCGAAGTCCTCATATGCCAGCGGGCTTTCCCCCTTCACGGCTATGGCGCCGAACGTATACCCGTTGGCAATATCCGCGTACCTGTAAACCTGCGCCCGCTCGGCGGAATATTGGGCGCTGCCCACCAGATCCACCTCTTTGTCTGCCAGCATCTGCAGCGCCTCGTCCCAGCTTTCACAGGGGACATACTCTATATCCCAGTTTACATAATCACACAGGTTCTCCAGATATTCCACGTCCATCCCGGTCAGACTGCCGTCGGGCATGGTCTCGTGATAACCGCCCATGGGGAAAAAACTCACCCGCACCGTCCGCTTTCCGGCGCCTTGTACCACGCCCATATTTGCAGAAAACGCAAAAACCGCCCCCAGCATGACAACAACAAGCATCAGGGCGGTCTCTCGCATCGTCCTATTCCGTTTGCATTTCCTTCCGTTTCCCATAAGCCACTCAACCTTCCCGGAATCCCCAAATTTTACCAGAACTCTATATAACAAGTGTAACACAGTTATTTCCGGCGCACTACTCCTTTTTCTACAAATATCTGTCCAGAAAGTCCTCTATCCTCCCGTAGTAGACGTCGGGATTCTTGTCCTGTGCCTGCGCGTGCCCCGCGCCTTCCACTATGAAAAGTTCCTTCTCGCACGCTGCAGCCTCAAACAACTCGCAGGACATATTCACATCTATCATCCGGTCCTCATCCCCATGGATAAAGAGCGTGGGAATGCCGCTTGCCCTGACCGCCCGTAGCGGGGACGCGTCCTTCAGGTCATAGCCGCCCCTGAGCCTCAGCATCACGCACGCTGAATCCACAAAAGGCGCGGCGGGCAGATGGAACCACTCCGTAATTTTGTCGCCGAACATCTCATAGGCTTCCGTGTAGGCGCTGTCGGAGACCACCGCCTTAATGTGTTCGGACGCCTCCGGCGAACCCGCCATCAGAAGCGCCGTTGCCGCGCCCATGGACTGCCCGTGAAGAACAATCCGCGCCTCCGGCGTCTGTTCCAGTATATGCGCAATCCAGAGTTCACAGTCAAGGTGATCCGTCCAGCCCATGCCGATAAAATCCCCCTCGCTCTCCCCCTGACACCGAAGGTCAGGTACGAGCACGGAATAGCCCTGTTTATGGTACCAGTATGCAAACTGGTACATTTCTTCCTTCCATCCCGTGTAGCCGTGCAGAAGAAGCGCCCATTTCTCCCCTGTGCCGCCCGTCTCTGACGCGGCTGCCGGGAACTGTGCCGCCGTGAGGAGATACCCGTCCGTCGTCCGCACCTGTATCTTTTTGCACGCTGCCGTCTCCAGCCATTCCCCCGTCTCCGTGAGAAGCTGCGACCTGTTCTCCCTGATATCCGCCGTCTGTACCTGCTCGCTGTAACACTTTCTGGTGATATCCTCAAAGGCGTTCAGTTTATCCATAAAGGAGGGCACAAGGCAGGCGCTCACGAGAAAATAGACAAATACGGTATAAACTGCGAAAAGTGCTGCAGCGACAGCCGCCGCGATCCGTATTTTCCTTTTTCTCCGCATCCTGTCACTCCTTCCCTCAATAGAAATCTATCGGTATCATGCTGTAAGCAATGTCCGAACTTTCCTGCACGCATACCGCCGTGCAGTACCCCTCAATCTCACGGTATTCCCTCATGTGGTAATACTTTGCGTCCACGCTGTGCCGCACCCTTGCGCGTCCCGATTCCTCATCCATATGGATCACAAAATCCTGCAGGGACAGGGACATCCCCCTGCCGATCGCCTTCACAAAGCTCTCCTTCATCGTCCAGAGGCGGAACATCCGCTGTGTCTGCTCCTCCTCCCCCGCCTCGTACAGCCACGCAAGCTCCTCCTGTGCAAAAAAGCGGTCCGCCACCCTGAGCCGCCCGTCCCTTTCGCGCTCGATATCGTTTCCCACAGGCTTATCCCCCACCGTGCATATGGCATAGTCGCCGGAATGGGAGAGCGAAAAACAGATTTCGGGATGATACTTCAGCGCGGGCTTCCCCCACTCGCCGATCTCATACTCCACGCTTCTTTCCTGCAGGCCGAACGCCGCCAGCGCATGATCTAAAAGCAGCCCCGCCGCGAGACTTCTGTTCTTGTCCTTCCCATGCCGCAGAATGGCTATTTTCTGCTGCCTGTAAGGCGAAAGCAGTTTTAACTTTTCCCGGAACAGGGTCTCATTGTCGAGACATCTCACATCCGCGTAATAAGTGCAAATCATAGCCGCTCCATTTCACAATCCACGTATATTCTCTTAGCTATTTTCCCTCTCCATCCTGCGATAGCAGCGGTCGCAGACCGGGTATGTGGCATTCCATGCAAGCGGTCTGCCGCAGATACGGCATCTGCGCTCAAACTGTCCCTTGTCGTCCTTCAACAGTTCCCCGATCTCATGCTGCGCCCACTCCCTGTTGGCGGCAACCTCCTCCTTATCCACCACCCAGTCCATTCTGGCGGCAAACTGGGTATAGAGGTCAAGCTGTTTATAGTAGGACTCCAGTCCCTCCAGAGAAAAGTCTTTCGGAAGCATCGGACAGTTCTGCTGCTTCTCCGGGCTTTCACAGTAGCGCAGCCACAGTCTGAGCACCTCCCTGTCCTTCACGTCAAAGGGACAGGTAATCAGCGAAAGCACCAGTTTCCTGTCGTCCATGTAGGTAATCTTCCTGCGGTAGTCACGCAGATATCTGTACTTATCCACGCTCTCCTTCATGGAAATTTTGTCGTACATGGGCGGATTTCCCGTCTTTTCCCATGCCTCTATGATTTCATCCAGTTCGATGTCGATATCGAGAAGGATCTCCGGGAAACCGACTCTCGCCCTCCGCAGCGGATAGAGAGGTTCCGCCAGCTTTTTCCCGACATATTCCGGCTCCATCGCCGACTGTACATAGCCCGTGTCGTAAAAACCGTACCGCCCTGCCCTGCCTGCAATCTGTCTGATTTCCTCGGCTAAAAGCCTGCGTTTGCCGACGCCGTCAAACTTGGTCGTATTCATAAAAACAATCCGGCGGATCGGCAGGTTGATTCCCATGCCGATGGCGTCCGTCGCCACCACCACCTGATTGACCCCCTCGGTAAACAGTCGCACCTGCTCCTGCCTTGTCTGGGGCGGCAGGTTGCCGTAGATCACGCTGGCACGGATCCCCCGCCCTTCCAGTGACGCCGCGATTGCCAGCACATTTTTCTTGGAAAAGGCAATCAGCGCGTCGCCCGGCTCCACATCCTTCGACATATCAAAACGTTCGGGGATGAACGTAAGCTTCGTGTTGCGCTCGTGGCGGACTATTTCCATCTCGTCACCGCAGCGCCTGAGCATCCCGGTCAACAGTTTCTCCGCCGTGCCGGAGCAGCACACATGCACCTCCTCCGCACGGATGCCGAGAATCGCCCTCGTCCAGTAACTGCCCCTGTTTTCATCCGCCATCATCTGCGCTTCATCTATGACGGCAATGTCATATGTCTCCCTGATATCCAGAATCTCCACCGTGGAAGCCTGCACGAAACTGCCGGGCGTGCGTATGGTCTCCTCCCCCGTGATCATGTCGCAGGGAATGCCGTCCGTCATCATGCGGTCGTAAACCTCTAACGCCAACAGGCGAAGCGGTCCCAGATATATGCCGTGGTAAGCCTGCTTAAGCCGTTTGAGCGCCTCATAAGTCTTTCCGCTGTTGGTGGGACCGATATGCAGGATAAACCGGCGCTTCATGGCACGCGCCTCCGGGTACTGTCTCTCCGGCTCCGCCGCCATCAGCTCCTCGATCCGCTGTCCGACCAGATACTGCATGTATTCATTTTTATAGATTTCATAAAGGGACTTCGTCCGCAGAAGCTGCGCCGTCTTCTCCATCCCGGCAATATCTTCGGGGACGGCGCCGGACGCCATTCTTTTCAGGAAATTCATGTCCAGTTTAGCTAAAAGCCGCACCACCCGGCGGTATTTCTTCAGCCACCTGGTGTCCTTTAGCACCACCGTATAGCCGATCTGCGCCACCTTCCTGTGCAGGTCTTTCATATCTGCCAGTATCTGGTGGTTCTCCTGCTTTTTCTTGCGCAGGATGCGCCGTTCCAGCTGCCCTAACTGCTTTTCCGTACTTCTGGTAAATCTGCGGTTCTCCTCCGGCGCAAATGACAAAAAAGCCTTCTCGTAGACTGCCCAGAGTTTCTTCGGAATACCGTCCTGCTCTTCCGTCTGCCGCGCTTTCTTTTCCGCCGTTTTCTCTTCCTGTATCTTACTCTTATGTTCTGTTTCCATAGTTCCTCTGTCCGTGAATCACTGATATAGGTTCTCACATTATGATACCACAGATTCCCACCGTTAGGCAAACCCTTCCACCTGTTAATATCTTCCCCTTTTCACATGTTCCGTTCCTTGATTTTATACCGGGTTTGTTTTACAATAAAAGGAGAAATTTGTAAAGGGGGGTATTCCGTATGAAAAATGTGATTCTCGTGGTGGACGACGACAAAACAAACCTGTCTCTGGCACAGCGGATTCTCGGACCGCAGTACCGCATAGCCGCGGCGGGTTCCGGCACTGCGGCCCTCAAATATCTGGAAAACCACCGCCCCGACCTGATTCTTTTAGATATCAACATGCCGGAAATGGACGGTTTTGAAGTGATGGAACGGATTCACTCCAACGTACATACCGAGTCAATTCCCGTGATTTTTCTGACGGCGGACTCTCTGGCGGAAACGGAAATCAAGTGTTTCCAGATGGGCGCCATGGATTTTGTGACGAAACCCTTTGTGCCCGACATCCTCTTAAGCCGCGTCAGCAAGACAATCGAGCTTGACCAGTACCGGCATAATCTGGAAAATATGGTAAACGATCAGGCGCAGAAAATCATGGAGGGTTCCATGCGCCTTGGACGAATTCAGGAATCTGTCATTATCGGTATGGCAAATCTGATAGAGAGCCGGGACGGCAGCACTGGAAAACACGTGAAAAATACGCAGACCTATGTCAGAATGATCGCCACCGAACTGCTGTCGAGAGGACTTTTCACCGAGGAGCTTACCCCCGCTTATATCGAAGATCTCTGCAAGGCGGCGCCCCTGCATGACGTGGGAAAGATCAAAATCCCGGACGCCATTCTCCAAAAGCCCGGCAGGCTGACCCCGGAAGAGTTTGAGACCATGAAGCTGCACACCACCCACAGTCCCCAGATCATCCAGACCATCATCGGCGATATCGAGGACGAGCACTATGTGCGGCTGGTGGAGGAGATCTCCCTTTACCATCACGAGCGATGGGACGGCACGGGATATCCGACAGGGCTTACCGAATCCAACATCCCTCTCTCGGCACGGATTATGGCAGTTGCGGACGTATTCGACGCGCTCTACGAGGAGCGGTGCTACAAGCCGCCCGTCAGACCCATTGAGCGGATCATGCAGATCATGTCCGAGGGACGCGGCACACAGTTTGACCCTGTGATTCTGGACGTTTTTATGGACATGCTGCCGCAGTTGAAGGAACAGCTCCATATCACAGACAGCGTCACATGACGAGAGTGTCACCCGTCTGACAGCGGCGTCATATGTTATCATTTCATCACAGGATTCGTTGAGGAGTGTTGACTGACTTGGATAATACACAGTTAAAAACAGAACAAACCGAGAGAAGGCTGGAGCGCATCGTGCTCGTTGTCTTAAGCTTGTACACAGCGGCATCCTTTGCCACCGGGCTGCTCTCCGGCTGGAGTATCTACATCAGGGAACTGCTTTTTCTCCCGACGGTTTCCGGCTGGTTTATCTATTTCCGGGAATACTGGGACCACCCCCGCCGGGCGGTCTTTATCAGCATCTCGTGCTGGACCGAGTTCATCCTCTACGCCCTGTTTACGGACAGTTTCTCTGCCATGCTTGTGACCATGGCGGGCGTTATCGTCCTGCTCAGCATCTTCAATACGCAGCAGATTCTCTATCCCGGGCTTGTCGTCCCCTTTTTCCTCTTTTTATACCACGGCTTTATCGCGAGAACCATCGCCATTACCGGTCCCCGCAGCGCACTCAGACTGGGCATCCAGTTTCTCTCCGTCTACATGGTTACCGTGGTCATCTGGATTATCCAGAAAAACAGGCAGGCGGCAAGCGAACTTCTGATCGAAAATATCCGGGAACTGGAGATCGCCAAGCGCAGCAAAGACGACTTTCTGGTCAATGTCTCCCATGAGATCCGCACGCCCATCAACGCGGTCTGCGGCATGAGCGAGGCTATCCTGCAGGAAAACCTGCCCATAGACGTGCGCCGGGATGTGGTGGATATCCAGACCGCCGGCAGAAACCTTCTCTCCACCGTCAGCAATATTCTCGACTTCTCGGAACTGGAGACAGGAAAACTTACCCTTGCGGAGGAAAGCTACAACATCACCTCCACCATCACCGACATCATCAATATGGCTATGACCATGGATAACGGCAGGCATCTGGAACTGATCGTGGACTGCGACGCGGATCTGCCGAGCAACCTTCTGGGCGACGAACAGAAATTCCGGCGCATTGTTATGAATCTGCTCGGAAACGCCATCAAATTCACGAAGGAAGGCGGCGTGATTCTGCGCATCACAAGCCGGAAGGAGGAATACGGCGTCAACCTGCACGTCAGCGTCCGGGATTCCGGCATCGGCATCGAGCGCGCCGACATGGAGAAAATTTTCACAAGTTTCAGTCAGGTCAACTCCAAAAGGAACCGGGAAGCCGGCGGCGTAGGACTTGGTCTTGCCATCACGCAGGCGCTGGTTGCCAGCATGGGTGGCTTTATGACAGTGGAAAGCGAACCCGGCAGCGGTAGCGAATTCCGGTTCACGATTCCCCAGAAAGTTCTGGACGAGGCGCCTATCGTCTCCATCAAAGATAAGAACAATCTCTACGCGGCGTGTTACATCAATCTGGATAAATACGATTATACGGTGGTCCGGGACGGCTACGAAAACTGCATCCAGCACATTGTCAGCCAGTTCGGTTTCCCGTTCCGCATCTGCCGCAACCTCCCCGAGCTGAAACGCCGGATGACGCGCGAAGCTTACACCCACATCTTTATCGGCTGGGAAGAATACGCGGAGGACCGCAGCTTCTTTGACAAACTCAGCGCGGAAAGAAATGTGGTTCTTCTTCTGGACTACGATCAGGAACTTCCGGCACAGGGAAATATGCTGCGCATTTACAAGCCGTTTACAGTGCTGTCCATCGCCGCTGTCTTTAACGGGCAGAAAGTTCTCTACGGCGAGAAACAGCATGTTGGTTTACATAACAAATTTGTCGCGCCGCAGGCAAGCCTGCTCATCGTCGATGACAATGCCATGAACCTGAAAGTGATGGCAAGACTTCTTCTGCCCTATCAGCTCAAAGTCACCCTTGCCGGAAACGGGCAGGAGGCTTTGGAAAAGCTGAATACACCGAATTTTGACTGTGTCTTTCTCGACCACATGATGCCCGAGATGGACGGCGTGGAGACGCTTCACAAAATCCGCCAGAAACCGGGCGCGTACTATCAGTCCCTTCCCGTCATCGCCTTTACCGCAAACGCCATCGGCGGTGCGCGGGAAATGTTTGTGTCGGAAGGTTTTAACGACTTTATCGCCAAGCCCATCGAACTGAGCGTGCTGGAGCGTATCCTGCGCCGCTATATCCCGGCACAGATGCAGATTCCCGTGGAGGAGGGCGAAACGCTCCAGACGGCGCAGGCAGCGGAAAATACCGCCGCAGCTTCCGCCGCAAATCCTGTCGGTCAAAAAATGGCAGCCACCCCGGTGACTGAAAGCGTCCCCGCAGCGTCGGCAGAGCGGGACGACGCCTCGAGAGGGCGGCTCCACCTGACAAGAGCGGGCGTAAACGTGGAACAGGCGCTCGCCTACTGTGGGGACGAGGACGGTTTCCGGGAAATCATTGCCATCTTCCACGCGGAGGGCGTAAAACGCCGGAATAACCTGTCCCGCTATTTTGAAGAACAGGACTGGAAAAACTACGTGATCTGCGTCCACGCCCTGAAGGGCAACGCCAAGGGCATCGGTGCGGACGAACTGTCGGAGATGGCGAGAGAACTGGAAATGGCGGGCAAGGAAAACAGGACCGAATACATTCTGGAACACCATGAGGCGATGATGACAAACCACGACCGCCTTCTGGACGCGCTGGACGGAAACGCTTTTGTCTATCCGCATGGAAAAGACGCCGATGCAGGGATGCCCGGATCGCCGGACGCCTCTGCCGCGGCGCCGGATTCTTTCGCGGGCAAAACGATATCCGTTACGCCCGCCGGCGCGGCAGATCGGGAGTCTCTCGAAGATCTGCTCGCGCAGATTGAGGAAAAACTGTCCTCCTTTGAGAACGAGGGTCTTTCAGAGCTTCTGGACCAGCTTGCGCAGTACAGCCATGAAGGCGCCTCCCTCGCCGGGCTTGCGGACAGGCTGCGGGAACTGACGCAGGATTTTGATTTTCTCGGCGCATCCGAGGTTCTGGAAAGGATGGAGAAGTGACGTATGAAGAAGAAAATACAGCGGTTTATGAGAAATCTTTTCCCGGGACAGCTCGATTTTAAGGAGCGGATCAACAGGATGGTCATGCTTCTGGTGTTCGCCTCCTCCGTGATCGGCATCATCCTCGTCCTTCCGGGGGCAGATCCGAAAGTTTTATATTCCCTTGTGCCCATATGCGTGCTTTCCGGCATTTCCATCCGCATAACCCTCTCGCAGGGCGACAGCAAAAAAGCCTCATGGCTTCTTGTCGTGGGCACCAACGTCGGATTTTTTCCCATGCTTTTTATCAACAGCGGCGGCACCGAGAGCGGTATGCCCGTCTGGTTTGTGCTGGGGCTTGTCTATATTTTCCTTTTGTTTGAGGGGCGGGATTTCTGGATCACCATGACGCTCTCCCTCCTCTCCTTTCTGGGCACTTACCTGCTGTGCTACTACCGTCCGTATCTGGTGCCGGAATCGACCCGGTTTTACAGCTTTTCGGACTCCTTTGTGGCGCTTGTCTGCGTCAGCCTGTTTATCGGCATTTTACTAAAAATACAGAGCAAGACCTACGAGCAGGAAAAACAGGCAGCGGAAGCGCAGAAAAAAGAGGTGGAACAGATCGCCCGCTCAAAGGACACGTTTTTTGCCAATATGAGCCACGAGATCCGCACGCCCATCAATACGATCATCGGTTTAAATGAAATGATCCTTAGAGAGGACATCTCCGACGAGATCGCGGAGAATGCCATCAACATCCAGAATGCCAGTAAAATGCTTCTCACCACGATAAACGATATTCTTGACCTCTCAAAACTGGAATCCGGCAAAATGGATATCGTGCCGACCCAGTACGAGATCAGTTCCATGTTCAGCGATCTGGTCAATCTGATCTGGATCCGCGCCCACCAAAAGAATTTAGAATTTAAGGTTGACATCGACCCGGAAATCCCTTCCATGCTCTACGGGGACGAGGTGCGGATCAAACAGGTGGTCACCAATATGTTGACCAATGCAGTCAAATACACATCCTCCGGCTCCGTCACCCTTTCCGCCAAAGGGGAACGTGTCGCCGCGGACCAGATTCTCCTGCGCATCTCCGTGCAGGACACCGGCATGGGCATCCGCAAGGAAAGTCTGGACGACCTCTTCAGTTCCTTCAAGCGGGTGGACGAGTCAGATAACCGACATATTGAGGGAACCGGGCTCGGTCTGAACATATCCCGGCAGCTTGTGGAGATGATGGGCGGCAAAATCAGCGTAGACAGCGTCTATCACCAGGGTTCCACCTTCACCGTGGAAGTGAAGCAGCGCATTGTCAACGTGCGCCCCATCGGCGTCATCAACTTCGCCGCCCAGAAACAGCCCGGCCACCGCGCCGTCTACCGCCAGAGCTTTATCGCGCCGGACGCACGCATTCTGGTCGTGGACGACAATTCCATGAATCTGATGGTGGTTGTCAAGCTCCTGCGGGATACCAGAGTCAAAGTAGATACGGCGGAGAGCGGCAGGGAAGCCTTGCAGAAAACAGCCGAGAATACATACCACGTCATTCTCATGGATCATATGATGCCCGAAATGGACGGTGTCGCCACCCTGCGCGCCGTGCGCAGCCAGACGAAAGGCTTCTGCCAGAAAACGCCTGTGATCGCCCTGACCGCCAATGTCATGTCGGACGCGGAGCAGGTCTATCGGAACATGGGGTTCGACGGCTATCTGGCAAAACCCATCAGCGCGCCGCTTCTGGAGGCGGGGCTGCTCAAATATCTGCCGCCCACACTGATCGAATATATGGCGCAGGATGACGGCGACGGGACGGACAATATGGAGGGGTTGAACCAGATAAGCAGCGCGCGCAAGCGCAAGATCGCGATCACGGCGGACTGTATCTGCGACCTTCCGAAAAACCTTCTGGAGCGCTTCCACATCCGCCTTATGTACTGCTATGTGCATACCGGGGAAGGACGTTTCTGCGATCTCTTCGAGATTTCCTCCGACAGCCTGCTTGCCTATCTGCAGAAGGACGGAAGCCATTCCCACTCTTCCACGGCGGACCCGTCCGAGTATGAATATTTCTTTGCGGAAACACTAAAAGAGGCGGAGCACGTGATCCATATCACAGCCACCGCAGACTTAAGCGGCGCGTATCCGAACGCCACACAGGCGGCAAAGACCTTCGATAACGTCACTGTGATCGACTCCGCCCACATCAGCAGCGGACACGGGCTCATGGTGCTCTATGCCGCCAGACTTGCAGAGGAGGGGTACGGCGTAGACGAAATCTGTGAGGCACTCGACGAATACCGCGAACGGGTTTTCTCCAATTTCCTTGTGCCCGGCACCGCCACCCTCTACCGCAACGGCAAGGTGAGCGGCGCGGTTCACCGGCTTTGCACCGTGCTGAAACTCCACCCGGTCCTGTCCATGTCCAGAAACAAGCTGAAACTCTGGTGTATCGAGTCCGGCAATATGCACCGGGTAATCAGTCTGTATATCAAGAAGCTGTTTAAACACAGCAGGCAGATCGACACCAGCATCCTCTTCGTCACTTACGCGGGCTGCAGCGTGAAGCAGATCGACGAGATTGTGGAGATCACAGAAAAATATATCCACTTTGACCAGGTGATTCTGCAGAAAGCATCCGCCACCGTGTCATGCAACTGCGGCGTGGGGACGTTCGGGCTGATGTTTGTGAGAAAAGAGAGACAGCAGGAGTCGTAAATGGCTCCTGCTGCTTTATTTGAGGCGCTCCTTATTTTATCAGCCCCAGACACGTCTCCAGCGCACTCTCCCCCTCGGGGCTCACAAAATCCGGCTCTGTCCCGTGCTCCTCGCTCCCGCTTCCGTCCGCCGTCACCCCGTACATGGGACTGTACTGCGCCACCAGACCGCTGTTTGGCAAAATCAGGTAAGCCGGGTCTGTGCCGATCCCGTCCCCGCTCGTCCTCCTGCCGACCAGCGTGGCAAAGCCGCTCGCCTTGGAAAACATAGCCGCATACTCGGAGGAAGAATAGTTGTTCTCGCTGACCAGCAGCCAGATCTTACCGCCAAACCCGTCCCCTGTCGGCTCTATCGTGTAGTCCTCCCGCAAAAACCAGTCGCAGTCCGCGGCGTCCTCCCGGTTCAGTCCGGGCATCGCAGGAAGCTCGCTGATTGGCTGATACAGACCAGACGCGCTTTTCTCCTCCACCCGCAGGAAAGTCCTGTTGTTCTCCCCGTCCTTAAAGAGCTGATAGCCCGGCACTGTCAACGTCTCCTCCGCAAGAGGCGCCGCAATCAATTTATTAAAATAACTCATACTGCCGCCCGGATTATTCGTAATATCAATAATCAAATTATCATAGCTCTGTACTTTTTCATAAAAAGGCAGCAGTATTTCGCGGTCGGTCTCCATCTGTTCATAATCAAATGCGTCTATGAAAACATAGGCGGTCTTTCCCGGCTCCAGAATCTTCGTCTCCACATTTGCCGGCATCGCTTCCTCCACCGCTGCGGTTTCTCCGGCTGCCTCCGCAGATTCCCCGCGGTCCCCGCCGTTTTCCTCGGCACGCTTCTCTTCCATCCTGCAGTCTATTTCCTGATAATACTTTGTCATGGAAGCGTATGTCCTATGAGAAACGGGATTGTCCAGCGTCTTAAGATACGGCTCCTTCCGTTCCCGCTCTTCTCTTCCCGAATTTTCCACGTATTCACGTTCGTCCGCAAGCTCACTCTCGTAGCGCCGTCCCCAGAGCGCCAGATGCCCCGTGTAGGAAAATGTCCCGACAAAATCCTTTAACACATAGAAAAAGGCATCGTCATTCTCACACTGTTCCACCTTCGCCCGATACTCTGTTTCCAGTGCATCCAGATCCGCCCCCACCTGCCGCTTCGCCAGTTTCACATAAGGATAGTTTTCCCGCAAGCCCTCGCACAGACTCGCAAAATCCGCAAGCCGCTGCTCTTTGGAAAGACCGCCCATCCAGTTTTTCTGTTCGTCGGTCATCTCCGAAAGAACCTGTTCTCTGAGGGCTTCTTCGTTCTGCGTGCCTGCCGTCTCTTGTAAATCCTGTGTGGCTGATGTGTTCTGCACATTTTCTGTGCCTTCTGTCTCCTGCACGCCTTGCGCTATCCGCGCATCCTGTCTGTCCTGCGCGGCTTCTGTGTCCTGTCCCTCCTGCACGCTCTGAATGTCCGTGGTTTCCGGCGCACCGGCATTTCGCCCATCCGTCCCACATGCCGCCACCGCCACGCTTAATCCGAGGCAGATGCCGCCAAGCCACATTCTTTTTTCTCTGATATGTGGCGACTCTTTCCCTTCGTCTCTTCCATGCCATACTTTCCCGCATTCACGGCTGCCCGGTTGCCGCGCTGCCGTCCAATTCCTCTTTCTCATACCGACTCCACCTCCTCCGGCGTAGTCGTCCCCCTGCTGCCTGTCATCCCCGGCTCGGATGCTCCTGCCGCTACGAAAGAATCTTCTCCCCGTCCGGGCGCATTCGCCGCTCTGTCAAACCGCACAGTCACTGTAAACAGGTCCGCGTCCGTCTCCACGGTCAACTTTCCGCCGCAGGCTTCCGTAAAGCTTCTCGCAATGGACAGCCCAAGCCCGCTGCCGCCGTCGGTACGGCTCTCGTCGCCGCGCACAAACCGCTCGGTAAAGTCCTTGCCGTCCGAAAGCTCCACACTTGAGGTATTCTTAACGCGTACCACCGCCTGTCCGGCCTCTTCAGTCAACGCCAGATAAACTCTGGAACCTTCCAGTGAATAGCGCAGCGCGTTCTGCAAAAGGTTCTGGAACACCCGGTAAAGTCTCTGCCCGTCCGCCAGCACAGTCACCGGCGTCTCCGGGATTACCGTGCGCATCACAAGGGTGCTTTGACTAATCTGGTCATTCATATCCGCGAGGGTCTGTCTCAACAGTTTGCCCATATCCAGCGCTTCCATCTGAATCGGCAGCTGCCCGGACGCCGCCTTGCTGATCTCAAACACATCCTGCACAATGTTTTTCAGCCGCTCGGACTTTTCCCCTAAAATCTGTACATATTCTTTGACGTGCTGCGGCAGATTCTCCTCCTGCCTCAAAAGTTCCACATAACTGATAATGGAAGTGAGAGGTGTCTTGATGTCGTGGGACACGTTGGTCACCAGCTCCACCTTCATCCGCTCGCTCTTCACCTGTTCTGCAAGCGCCGTCTCCATGCCCTTCTGTATCTGGTTCAAACTGTCAGCTGCCTCCTGCAGATCGGTTCCCCCGGACAAGACCAGTTCCCCGGCAAGCTCTCCTTCCCGCACCGCCAGAATCCGATCTGTGAGCATACCGATATCCACCGCCAGACGACGGTTTTTCTTTAAACCCGCGGCAGTAATCGCGGTAAAGACAAACAGTGCGCCAAATATGACCTCTGCCATCAGCATGTAGGCATATCTCATATGGAAGGGATAACCCATATCTTCCGCCACGGCTTCATATAGATCCGTTTCATACGCATAATTGTAACCGTATCCGCCCGAGATCCAATTGACCAGTTCCCCCTGAATCATCCAGAGCGCACAGACCGCCCCCGCAAACAGCAAAAGCAGGCAAATCTCCGCAATCAGTGTGTTGCGCTGTCTCCTCACCAGTCTTTTCTGGACCGGGTATTTCAAATCCTTCATTTTGAGCAGATCAAAAATCGGTTTCTTCTGCCGTTTCCCATTCATCCGCCAGTCCAGAACGACCAGATAAATGAGCCAGAACCAGAGCGCCAGATAGCCGCCTGCCTCTATCATTCTTTTCATCTCGTAGATGTAATCGCCGCTCCAGTGATAATACACCAGCCCGCTTCTGATCCACCAGACGAACTGCCCGAGCACGTCTCCGCCCATTCCCATAAAGAGAATGGTCAGAACAAGCAAAGCCGCGAGCTTGATTTCCATACAGATTTTTGCCAGTAAATCCGCAATCCACTCCACCGCCTGCCTTCTGCTCTTCCGCATAAGAAGACCGACCGCCAGAAGGAATACGCCGATTCCCATAAAAATTGTAATCCGTTCTACGGCGCTGGCAAGAAACAGGGTATTCCACCGCATACGGTAGAGTCTGCCGCCATACTGTGTGGTGCCGCTTCGCCCGTCCTCACTCACCAGATAGAGCTGGGGATATTTCGCTGCCGCCAGAAAGACCACCGCATCCTTTGCAGACTCTCCCATCGTAAAGTTCGCATACCCGGGTACCTGCCAGCGGCTCCTGTCGCTGTAGACGCCATCGCCGTACACATCTTCCTCGTAGCCGTCCTTCACGATCTGCACTTTGCCGTCGCCAGCCCTGTTGTACCAGAGGGTAAAGTTATACGCTTCCGCGTCAAGTGATTTGGAAAAGTCCTCGCCTTTCCACTCCTCCCCCGCTTTGTCCGCAAAGTCGTCAATGTTGGAATACAGCAGTTTGTTCTGATAGATTACCGCATAGCGGAGGTTTTTGTTCTGCGCCATGTCCGCCATATAGGCGTCCCGGTCCTCCTGATCCCCGCCACTATATCCGCCGCCATAGCCATAATAAACGTCATAATCATCCATGCTGCCATAGCCTGCTTCTGCCGCACTCTCATCATAATGCGCCTGCTGCTCTATCAGATATTCCTGATAGTCGTCAAAATTGCCGTCAAAGTCCTCCAGTGTCGCCACCGTATAAGCCGCGGATTCCTCCACGACAGCCTCCTCCTGCACCTCAGCCGTCTCATTCAGAAACTTGTCCGCCCACGCCCCGTAGGATTCATCCATATACTTGTATGCCGCGCCCGTGGAATCCAGGTTATATCCTGCATATGTTCTTCCGCCGGTTGCCACCCCGAGCAGATCCGAGAGTCTGCTGCTTATCAGGATTCGGAAATCCCCGCTCTCCTGATAATCCGTCTGCCCCTCAAAGACATCCACACCAAATGCCGACACCATGCTTACCACGGGAACCAGATGAATGACCAATATGGTCAATCCAGCCGCAAAAGCCAGAAAACTGCCTGTTGCCTTACTTTTTTTCCATCTTGTATCCAATGCCCCACACCACCTTTATATATTCTGGCTCTTTCGGATTGAGTTCGATTTTCTCCCGGATGTGTCTGATGTGCACCATCACCGTGTTCTCCGGCGAAAAAGAAGGCTCCTCCCAGACTCTCTCGTAAATCTCCTCCGCCGGGAAAATGCGCCCCCTGTTTTTCATCAGAAGCTCCATGATCTTCGTCTCCGTGGCGGTCAGTCTGAGCGGCTCCCCGTCCGCATAGAGCGTGCGCTCCCGAAGGCGGTAGCAGAGTCTGCCGTTTACGATCTCTTCCTCCGCATTCTGCGCATGAATGCCGCCCAGCATCGTGTACCTGCGAAGCTGGCTTTTCACCCGGGCTGCCAGCTCCTGCGGATTGAAAGGCTTCGCCACATAGTCGTCTGCCCCCATGGAAAGCCCTAAGATCTTGTCCGTGTCCTCCGTCTTCGCGCTGAGCACAATGATCGGCAGGTTCTTCCGCTCCCTGATCTTCATCATGGCGGACAGCCCGTCCAGTTTCGGCATCATCACATCCATGATGATAAGCTGTACCTCCGACTCCGCCAGAATCCGCAGCGCCTCCATGCCGTCATAAGCCTTCAGCACACGATACCCTTCCTTTTCCAAAAGAAGCGCGATCGCCCGCACAATCTCTCTGTCATCGTCCACCACAAGCACACATGCATCCATCTGAAAACCTTACCCCCTTTTTTCCTTAAGCCTGCACTTATCATAAAAATAAGTCCTTATAAAAAAGTTGTGGGATTTCTTATAAAAATCTTAAGGTGCGAACGAGAAATGCGAAGCATTTCGAGTCTGCTTATGCCCTATAAAGTCAATTAATATAGTTCTCCCGCATCTCCTTCTCCGCCGCCCTTATCTCTTCCAGAAGCTCCCTCGCGGAAACCCGGATCGCGCCCGCTCCCATAATGATGATCTGCTCGAGTCCGTCGGAAGTCGCCACCCGCACACGGTGGTTTTTCCGGCTCATCTCATGGGTCACCTTCTCGATATACTGGTCCGCCGTCTCCGCTTCCTTCGTGTAGACCACGTCTATATTATGGTAATGCTCCACGCTGCCGGGATTTCCCTTCACACGGTATGCGTCAAAGACCAGAATCAGCTGCATCTTGCGATATGCCTGATAGTTGCAGAGGATATCCATAAGCCTCCCTCTGGCGGCGTTTAAGTCCGCTCCGGCAAGTCCGGAAAGCTCCTCCCACGCGAAGATGATATTGTAGCCATCCACCAGAAGATATTCCTCCTGCTTACCCTGACTGCCTCGATACGCCACCTCTGCGGGCGCCGCCTTGGCGCGGATGGTTCTCGCCCACCCCTGCTTTTTCGGCTCCTTTGTGCCGAAAGTACGCGCAAAGATTTCCTCCACCTCTTCTTGACCTATAAAGTCAACCATCGACCTGCCATCAGCGGACCGTTTCGCATAGCGCTGCGCAAAATTACCCGCTCCGGCGCCGTTTCCAGCCTCGTTATCCCCGGCGCCGCCTTGTCCGTACCGGGAGTATTGACCATCTTGGTCGTTTTCGCTATCCACGCCGTAAATGCTGCCGTCCGACAGCCGCCACCCCGGTTTCAACACCGGCTCCAGGTGCATGTACGCCTCCACCCGGTCCCACTCCACCACGAATCCCGCGCCGTGGGCACAGAACACGGAACCGCACGGATTCTCCGTATCATGTTCCGCCTCGTAACCGATCCGTTCCACGACCTCATCCGTGTTATGGCATGGCTCATAGCCCTGCAATCTCGTAAACAGCCGCCCTTTTCCCCCGGTATAGGCGAGCATTTTCGTCTGGTAGCTGCCAAACTCGGAGACAGGCACCGTTCCCGTAAGCACAGCCGCCTCGCCTGCCGTCTCCGGCGCGTCAAAGCGTCCGCTCATCGCCTGCACGTCCGTCATGGCGCGCCCCACAAACGTGGCGGGCAGTTCCATGCGGAAGGCATAGACAGGCTCTAAGAGCACGCTCCCCGCCCGGCACAAGCCCTGTCTGAGCGCGCGGTAGGTCGCCTGTCTGAAATCACCGCCCTCCGTGTGCTTCACATGGGATTTCCCCGCCGCCAGCGTAATCTGCATATCCGTAACCGGCGACCCCGTGAGGACGCCGAGGTGGGTCTTTTCCTCCAGATGGGTCAGAATCAGCCGCTGCCAGTTTCGGTCCAGCTTATCCTCGCTGCAATGGCTTCGGAACGTAAGACCGCTCCCCCGCTCTCCCGGCTCCAGAATCAGATGCACCTCCGCATAGTGCCTGAGCGGCTCAAAATGCCCCACGCCCTCCGCCACATCCGCGATGGTCTCCTTGTAGAGAACGCTCCCCTCGTCAAAGTCCACCTCTATGCCGAAACGCGCCGAAATCAGTTTCCTCAAAATCTCGATCTGCACCTCACCCATCAGCCGGACGTGCAGTTCCCCGCTCTGTTCCTGTCTGAAGAGGTGAAGCTGCGGCTCCTCCTCTTCAATTTTGCATAACTTTGCGTACATATCATGGATATCGCATCCGTCGGGGAGATTGACCCGGTAAGTCATAACCGGTTCCAGAACAGGAAGCACGCACACCTGCTCCGCGCCAAGCCCCTGTCCGCAAAAAGTATGTTCCGGTCCGAGAATGGCGCAGATACTTCCGGCTTCCGCCTCCTGCACCGTCACGTATTTCTCCCCGGAATATTGACGGATCTGATCGATCTTTTCCACCCAGTCACCCGCCGCGCCCGTTCCAGCCTTTTTCGACGGTTCCGCATCATCCGTTCCATCCCTGCCCTGTCCGCCCGGCACCGTTATCGTCTGCTTGACCTTAAGACTCCCTCCCGTCACTTTGACATGCGTCAGCCGGTTGCCCTGCGCGTCCCTCGTAATCTTAAAGACGCGCGCTCCAAAGCCTTCCCCGTGCTTTTGCGTGGGCGCATATGCCATAAGGGCGTCGAGTAATGCCTCCACACCGTCTCCGTGCAGGGCGGAACCGAAAAAGCAGGGGAACAGTTTCCGATTTTCTACCAATGACGCAATCTCCTCATCACTGACCGTGGGCTGCCGTACCTGTCCGTCAGCCACATTCTGCCCCGTACCCGTCCCTGCCTGTCCGTCAGTCCCACCCTGCTCCATCCGCTCCAGATACCGCTCCAGCAGCGTCTCATCGCAGACCGCTATGTTTTCATAAAATTCATCCGACCGCACCCCGCCCGGGCACACAAAAGACACACAGCGCCCATCCAGCTCCTTCCGCACCCCCGAAAGCAGATGCGCCCTGTCCGTCCCCGGCTGGTCCATCTTGTTGATAAAAACAAAAACAGGCACACGGTAACGCTCCAGAAGCCTCCACAAAGTCAGTGTGTGGCTCTGCACCCCGTCCGCGCCGTTTATAATGAGCACCGCACAGTCTAACACCTGCAGCGTCCGCTCCATCTCCGCCGAAAAATCCACGTGCCCCGGCGTATCCATAAGCGTCACTTCACAGTCCTTCCATGAAAAACGCGCCTGCTTGGAAAAAATAGTGATGCCCCGGTCCCGCTCCTGCGCGTCCGTATCCAGAAACGTATCCCGATGATCCACACGCCCGGGATTTCTGATCTCCCCCGCCATGTAGAGCATACGCTCCGCCAAAGTTGTCTTCCCTGCATCCACATGTGCCAGCAGGCCGATCACTGTCTTTTTACCGCTCATTTTAACCCCCGATACGCGAACATGTCCCGCCGATAAGCGGGACATGCCAAAATTGTTACCTAACTTATATTATTTTAAGCCTGATTCAAAATATTTGCAAGTCTGTCGATGCCGGACTGCACCTTTGCCATGGAGGAAAGGATCGTCTCCACTCCTGTCACCTGCTCCTCTGTGGAGGAACTGATCTCCGTCGTGCCCTGCACGGAAACCTGCGAAATCTTCTCAACCTGCTGCATCGCCTCCTGCAGCCGTTCCTTGATCTCCACGATACCGCCCAGTCCGTCTCTCAGTTTTTCCGTCTCGTCAATGACTTCCTCGGACGACTTCAGCATGGTGTCAAAAATTTTCACCGTGTCGTCTAACTTTTCATTAGACTCCCGCACAATCACGGTATTGCGGTCAATCACCTTGTTCGTATCGCCGATGGTAGCGATGATATCCTTAAGGATCGCATCAATCTTCTGCGTAGCCGTGGCAGATTCGCCGGACAGCGCATTGATCTCATCCGCAACTACTGCAAATCCCCTGCCTGCTTCGCCTGCCCTCGCCGCCTCAATCGCCGCGTTCAGCGCGAGCAGATTGGTCTGTTTCGCAATCTGGCTGATGCTGTCTATGATCTCACCGATGGAACTGGACTTCTGCTCCAGCGCAGCCATACCTTCGGATGCCACCTGTGTCGCCTTGATATTCTCACTGAACTTTTTGGAAAGTTCCTCGATCGCGACAATGCCTTCATTGTTCTTTTCTTCCAGCTTCTTAACATTTTCAACCGTCTGCAGAACTCTCGACTCAGAATCCCCGATCCGGCTGTCCAGATCGTTGAATATCTGGATACTGCCCTCCACCTGCTCGATCTGCTGCTCCACACTGGCGGAAATCTCCCCGGTGGACGACGCGATCTCAGCGGAACTCTGCTCAAAACTATGTAAGGAATCGTAAATGGACTGGGAGGACTCCTGCAGTCCCTCGAAAGCGCCTCTCACGTTATTCAGAAGCTCCTCCACCTCCCCTTCCTTCTGCTCCACCTTTGCAAACAGGGATCTCGCCCTGAATACGATGAAAACAGCCGCGGAAATCGCAAGGATATACACCATAACAATAAAGAACCAGATCGACATCGTATACATGCACAGATACGCCTGTCTGAAAATGACCAGCGCCACGGCATTGACTATAACAGTCACTCCCGCGCACACCTTGATTACCGATAAATCATAATAGGGAATCGCCAGAAACAGAACGAGAAAATACGCTTCCACCATGGCTCCGAATACACCGGGCGTCCCCGCCACGAGGGTCACCGCACCGAAAAACGGAAGAACCGATATATAAAGATATTTTGCAAAAGAACCCAGCTTCTTTTCAAACACCCTGATCAACACACTCGCCGCCACCATCAACAGAGCGATCGCATCCCTCCCGGACGCGCCGTTAAACAAAAGCACATAGACAACGGCGACAATGGGGATCGCCACGAGAAACAGGAACATAATCATGTTCATCCGTTTCTCCTCATTTTTAAGAATTTCCAGTTCCATACCCACCTATCCTCCTTCTCCTGCGTATAAGAGTATACAATTTCGTTTTTATTATATCATACCCCCCCCCCTAAATGTCAAGAGAAAATACGCTTCCGAAGGCGTTGAAAGCCGCTATTTTCCTAGCTTTCCTCCATCACGGACAGGCTCACAAACCGGTCGTAATGTTCCGGCTTAAACATCTTTTGGTAGAGGGTGTCCAGCGCGGTCAGGGAAGCCTTCTGCTCCCGCTCCCCGACAGGTTTGTAAAGCACACTGTAATCCACGCCGAAAAGAACCGACCGCAACGCCGTCATCTCACAGCCGCAGGAGAGGTAAAACGCAATCCGCCGCTCTCTGGTCAGACGCTGTTTTTCATCAGCCGCCGCCGAAATGCGCTCGGACTCGATATAAAGCCCGTCCACTTCCGGCAGGTTTTCCGCAAAGTAGGACACAAACAGGGAAAAGGCTTGATGCCCCAGCCCGCCGCCCCTTTTTCCGCGCAGAATCGCAAAATAATCAAGCAGCGCGCACCGTGTCTCCTTGCAGAGTATGAAAACGGCATAGCCCACCAGTTCCTCCCCGCCGTAAATCCCCAGAGAAAAACCGTAGCCGCCATCCATGCTCCTTGTGATATGGCTTAACGGCTTCAGTTCGTCGGACGGGAAATCCTTCCTCATATAAGTCTGATAAATATGCCCGATTTCTTGTTGATCTAAACTTTTTACGGTATAAGCCGCCATTTTTCCGCTCCTTTTTTAGTGTACATCCTATACTATGCTCTGCCGCCTTTCTGCTCCCTTTGAGTTTACATAATACAAACATGCCGATGCGTCAGAGTTTACATAATATCCCACAACTCACCTGTCATACCCCTGCACATACACGAAGGAATCCCCGTCGTTTTCCCTGTCCATGCAGTAATCCGGGTGTAACGCCGCCTCCACAAAATCCCCGCCGCCCGGCTCTGTCACCGTCACCGGCATCCCAAGCGCCCGCTCCACGTCCTGCACGGTGACATCGTCCAGAAAGACCCGCTCTCCGCTGCGCAGCATATTCGACGGAATGAACAGGACGTCGCCAAGGTTCTCCCCTGCCTGCTGCCGCTCCCTTAACTGGGCGATCAGATCCTGCCCCGTGACCAGCCCGGCAACGGTGATCATCTCCCCGAAAAAATCGTTCCTGATGGGAAAAACATGCACGGCAAGTCCCGGACAGACGCTGCACAGCTCCTTCGCCGCATCCCGTATCAGAGGATACGCCAGTCTGCCCGTCGCCACAGCGATGGTCCGGTTCCCCTCCGCCAGTCTGTATTGACCATCTTGGTCATCTTTGATCATCCGCATTTTTTCCGCGAACTCCTCCCGGAAAAGCCGCATCATGCCCACGCCGTTTTCCAGCTGGATGTACCCGTCGTAACGCTCCTCCTCCGGGAAATCCCGCTCCGCCAGCATGTAAAATTCATCACTGGCATGAACAAAGTGTAGACCATACTGGTCAAAACAGACTTTCTGGTACGCCTCGATCATGTCGATGATCTCTCCCGCCTCCTCCTTGGTAAACAGTTCCAGAGGACAAAGCCCTTCCCGGTATTTCGTAATCCCCGCGGGCACCACAGACACACTCCGCATAAAGGGCAGATATTTCATCAGATCCGTCATGCTGCGCCGCAGTTCTTCCCCGTCGTTAATCCCCTTGCAGCACACAATCTGCCCGTTCATCTCCACATGCCCCTCGTAGAAACAGTCCAGAAAGCGCAGCTTTTCCCCCGCGAAACGGTTGTTTAACATCCTGCACCTAAGCGCCGGGTTCGTGGTGTGCACCGAAATGTTGATGGGCGCAAGCTGCATCTGGATGATGCGCTCCACGTCCCGATCGTCCATGTTGGTCAACGTGATATAATTGCCCTGCAGGAAAGAGAGCCGGGAATCGTCGTCCTTGAAATACAGCGTTTCCCGCATCCCCGGCGGCATCTGGTCAATGAAGCAGAAAACACACTTGTTGCTGCAGGAGCGGTAGTCGCTCATCAGACCATTCTCAAACTCCACGCCCAGATCCTCGTCGTAGTCCTTGTCGATCTCCAAAAGCCACTCCTCGCCGTCCGCCTTGCGCACAAGCGCCTCCACATACTCGTCCTTCATCAGATAGCGATAATCGAACACATCCCCTATTTCGTTGTCATTAATGGAAAGAAGGACGTCGCCCGCCTCAATCCCCATCTCCTGTGCGATGGAACCGGGGGCTACCCCCTTCACCACATGCTCTGTCTTATTCAAATCCGTTTCCCTTCTCACGCTGTTACCAGTCGGAATCCCAGTCGTCGTAACTGCTGTCCCAGCTGTCGCTGCTATCCCAGTCGGAGCCGGAGTCCCAGTCGTCACTCGCCCACTCCTTCTCGCTGTACCATGACGTTTCGGTGAAATCCCCCACCTCGTATCCGGCGCGCCAGCTGCGCGACTGGTAATAGTCATCCGCGTTCTTTTCAAGCTCCCTGTCCACCTGCGTGGGCGACCAGTCCTCGTCGTAGTCGTCCCACTCATACCAGCAGGAAGTGTCATAGTAATAAGTAGTATCCTGATAAGAATAGTATCCGCCGGAAGGTCCCGCCGCAAACCAGCCCGCCAGCAGTATCACCATAACCAGACCAAAAATGACCATCTGGTAAATAAAGGTTCTCTTCAAGGCTCTTGCCATCCCGTCGGACAAGTTCACGCTCTTCGTGCCCTTCGCGCCCATATGGCGCTTCTGCTCTCTCACCCGCTCGTTGATCTTCATGTAAAGCTCGTTGACCGCGTAAGCCTCGTCATTGCCCTCATATCGGACAGCCCGTTTGCCGTCCGCCTTATTTTTGTATACGATAAAATTGCCGGTGGCCTCATCCCGGTAAATACCGTAGGCTTTCGCGCCCCGGTAGTCCTCTCCGAGAAACACCCGCATATCTTTAAGCGGCAGATTATGCCGCTGACAGTATGCCCGCAGTTCTTCTATTGTCGTGGGAACGCCGTAGGCAACTCTTTTCACGCGCCTGTTTGCCGCTCCACAGTGCGGACAGATCTGCGCCGTTTCCGGGATCATCTGTCCGCAGTATTCGCATGGTATTTTCATGGTTCCCTCTCCCCGCGCTTTTCTGTCTCAATTATACAGGGAACACCTCACAAAAAGCAATACCGCAAACACATCCTCGTATTTATTTAGTTTACATAACTCTGCTCTGCTGCTTACTCGTCAAGAATGGAATATTGCATCATCTCGTATAAAAGCTTCGTCCCCTCTTTGATCTCCGGGGGCAAAAGCGCGCGTGCCACCAGCTTATACCCCTCCTCCGGCGCGTCAATGCGCTCCAGATTCGCGTAATCCCCGTCAATGCCCGCTACCCGGTACTGAAATGTATACATGCCTGTCCCGCTCCTTTCCGTCCGTTATGCTCTTCATGGGTTCCCGACTGTTTACAACGGTCTGTCCCCTAACCACAGTATACCCTATTCTGTTCTGAAGCGCCACATCCGCTTTACCGCCAAAATACAAGGAAATCCGGCATATCCTGTCCGCCGGATTTCCTTGTATTCCTTTTCTATATAAGATATGATAAAGTTACGTTTTACACCCGCACCATGCAGTAATAGTACGGTTAATCACCCCTGCCGCATTCATAGATGCGCCCGGGAGAACCGAAAGGATACGGTATCACAATGAATAAGAAAGACAAACTTCTCACAATCGGCCAGTTTGCCGCCATGCACGGCATCAACAAAAAAACCCTGATGTGGTATGACGAAATCGGGCTGTTTCACCCCGTCTCCATCCACCCCGAAAACGGCTACCGCTGTTACAGCTACCGCCAGAGCCCGGTTCTGGAAACGATCCTGCTGCTGCGGGAACTGGACGTTTCCGTCCGCGAAATACAGGCGTTTTTACAAAATCGCTCCGCCGATTCCCTGAAAAATCTTCTGGAAGAAAAAATCGGGGCGCTGGATTTACAGATCAGCCATCTGCAGGCTGTGCGCACAACCCTCTGCACACACCGCCGAAACATGGAAACCCTGCTGACCATGGATTTATCCGAAATCAGCATCATCGAGAAGGAGGCGCGCTGTCTTGTCACCGTGGACGTGACCCGGGAAACCTCATTTGAGGAGGAGGTCGAGCTGATTACTGCCGAGACGGAAAAGTATCATCTCGGACGGCTGCACGAGGCTTCCTACGGCTCCATGATTCCCGTCGCCAGTCTGCAGGACTGCCGCTTTGACGATTACTGCAAATTGTTTATTGAAATCCCCTTCCTCCACTACGAAGCGGGGCTGCACATCACGCCCGGCGGCAAGTATCTGCGGGCTTTCCACAAGGGCACATGGGACGGCATTCCGGACCGCTACCGGGAAATTCTCGCCTACGCGAAAGAGCGCCATCTGACGCTCCACGGATTTTCCTATGAGATGGGAATCAACGAAAATGTGATTGACCGAATCGAGGATTATATTGTCCAGATAGAAATTCCTGTTCTGGAATAAAATGATGGAAGAAACCTTGGAAGAGAAAACAGAAGCGTGAAAAGGGATTGTTCGGGCTTCCCTCACACAATCCCCAATAATTTCCCGATCCAGTACACCACGCCAAGCGCCCAGCTTGTGAAGATCCCGTACAGAATCACCGGCCCGGCGATGGTGAAAATTTTACAGCCGATACCGAACACCTGCCCTTCCTTCTGGTACTCAATCGCCGCCGAAGCCACGGAGTTCGCAAATCCCGTGATCGGCACGAGCGCCCCCGCGCCGCCCCACTCCACACATTTATGGTAAAGCCCGAACCCGGTCAGCAGCACGCTCGCCAGCACCAGCAGCATGGAACACCACGAACCTGCCGTCTCCTTGTCAAGCCCCATGCTGTTTGTGGCATAGTTCAAAATACACTGACCGATCACACAGATGATGCCGCCCGCCACAAAAGCCTTTGCCATGCGCACCGGCATACTGTATTTCGGCGTCGTCTGCTCCACATGCTGTCTGTAAGCCTGCTCCTTCTCCTGCTGCGTCATCTTTTCGTCCTGAATTTTTGTCTCGTTCTGCGCCATGATATGTCGTCTCCTTTTCTTTTACAAAAATACCCGCTGCGTAAAATAAATCACACTCCCCGTCAGCTTTCCAAGCGCCACGGAAAGTATCGCGATCCCCAGCCCGTGCCGGAACCCGATCCTTCTGGCAAAGACGGGAATCGTGTTTAACATCTCCGCGATGGCAAGGGCAAGGCACCCCACAAAAATGCCCGCAAACAGCCCGAACACAATCTGAAAAAGCGTCCCCGCAAAATTCCAGACGCCCTCCGTCGCCGCCCCGAAAACCGCATGTGTCCGCACCATTCTTCCCACCATGCCCCACTCTCCAAAGACGCTGAAGAAACTGCCGGTCAGCGTGCCGAATATAACCATTTCTTCCAGCACAAACACCTTTTTTGCCACATGCATTTTCCCCGCAAACCGCGGGATCAGCCCCACCGAAATCAGCACCGTAAACACGCCCGCCGAAACGATCAAACCGGCGCCTGCCCCGATCACTGAAAGAAGTATCTGCCTAAGAAACATCAATGGTCTTTCCCTCCCTGTCCGCCGTCGCTATGAGCGCTTTGTTCACGTCCTCCTCATAAACCCGCATCTCCACCTCGATCGGCGTCGGGTCTTTGGTGATCCGCCTGCCGCCGATATGGTTAAAGAATACAATGATACCCACCGCCAGCCCTACCGAGTAGGACAGTTCCAGAATCCCGTACCCGTCGCCCCGATAACCCATCACCATCTCATAGAGCTTGGAAAATACTTCGTTGATCCCGATATCGTTGTGGAATGCCATGATCGTGAACGCCGTCCCGAAAAAGCTGACTAACGACACAAAAGCAAGCTTGCACCACTGTACGAACCCTTTATGCCTGTCCACACTGATCCACTCCACAAGCACATCCGCCTCGCCCAGACTCTCCACACTCACGCCGGGACAGGCACGCTCGATCTCCTCAATGACCTTGAGCACGCTGATCACCTGTCTCTTGCTCTCCCCTTCCTGAAACTTCCACAGTTTCAAGGATTTTGCCTTTGCAAGCACATGGGCGTCCGCACAGCTCAGCGCCGCAATGTCCTTGACGCTCACCTCCGGCTTCTGCACCTCCACGTTCTGTTCCACTTTCAGATAAATGGTCACACTATTAGCTGACATAACTTCTCCCGTTTTTCACCACTTTTGTTCGTGCAGAGAATGCGAAGCATTCTCTCAATGATCGCAACGCGATCCTTTGATAAAGGGTATTATAAGGAAATTTTTTTATTTTATACGTTATGCACTTATGGTACACTATTGATATCTATTTTATAAATGCGACTCTGAAGCATTTTGTGTGCATTGCGTTTTCACAGTAACTACGCGTGACAGTTCTGCCGAAAGCCGGACTGTTACGATAAATTTACGAAAAATCAGGAGGAATCTCACATGAAAATCACCGTCATCGACGGACAGGGCGGGCGCATCGGCAAGACCGTCATCGAACAGATCAAGGCAAAACATAAGGATTTGGAGCTTTACGCCATCGGCACCAACACCGCCGCCACCGCCGCCATGTTAAAGGCAGGGGCGGACTTCGGCGCAACCGGCGAGAACGCCGCGCTCGTCAATGTCACCGACGCGGATATCGTGATCGGTCCCGTTGGCATTGTCTTCGCCAACGCCCTGCTCGGGGAAATCACCCCTGCCATCGCCACCGCCGTGGGCGCAAGCAGCGCCTTCAAAATCCTGATTCCCGTCAACCGCTGCAACCACTATATTGCGGGATGCGCGGAAAGTTCTCTCGGCGAATACATCCGGCTGGCGGTGGAACGGCTGGAGACCATGCTGCCATCTTAAAGTAAAGTCAGAAATATTGCACAAATAGTATGCAATGCTGCGATAAGAAAGGATCTCACTATGAAAATGCGCAAACTTCTCTACGGCGCGGCGTACTACGACGAATACCTTCCCGTGGACCGCATCGAAACCGACATGGAAATGATAAAAAAGGCGGGTATGAACGTAATCCGCATCGCGGAGTCCACATGGAGCACGTGGGAACCGCAGGACGGCGGCTTTGATTTTACCCATCTCCACCGGATGCTGTCCTGCTCGAAAAAGCACGGCATTCAAGTGATCGTGGGCACCCCCACCTACGCGGTGCCCGCATGGCTTGCCCGCAAATACCCGGATATCATCACCGAAACCCACGACGGGCCGGGGCGTTACGGGCACAGGCAGAATATGGATATTGCCCATCCCATGTACTTAAAATATGCGGAGCGCATCATCCGCAGGCTGATGGAGGAAGTGCAGCCCTACGACCATGTGATCGGTTTCCAGCTCGACAACGAGACCAAATCCTACGACACCTGCTCTGCCTACGCCCAGAAAAAGTTTGTGGCATATGTGCGCGGGCTTTTTGACGACGACCTTTCCCGCTTAAATCAGGCTTGGGGGCTTGATTACTGGAGCAACCGCATCGACGCGTGGGAGGATTTCCCCGACGTGCGCGGCACCATCAACGCAAGCCTCGGCGCGACATATCATAAATTCCAGCAAAAACTCGTGTCGGAGTTTCTCGCGTGGCAATGTGCCATCGTGCAGGAATACGCCCGCCCGGATCAGTTTATCACACAGAATTTTGACTATGACTGGCGGGGTTACTCCTTCGGTTTACAGCCGGAGGTTGACCAGTGGGAAGCCGCCGCACCCCTCACCGTAGCGGGCTGTGATATCTACCACCCCTCCGCACAGGATCTGACCGGCAAAGAAATCGCTTTCGGCGGCGCCATCGCCCGCTCCTTAAAGAAGGACAACTACCTCGTTCTGGAGACCGAGGCGCAGGGCAACCACGGCTGGCTCCCCTACCCCGGACAGCTCCGCCTGCAGGCATTCAGCCACCTTGCAAACGGCGCGAACTGTGTGGAATACTGGCACTGGCACTCCATACACAACGCCATTGAATCCTACTGGAAGGGCGTCCTCAGCCACAATCTGAAGGAAAACGCCACTTACCGGGAAACATGTTGCATCGGCGCAGAGTTTGCCAAGTATAGTACCCATTTGGTCAATTTAAAAAAACACTGTCCTGTCGCAATCCTTCTGGACAATGTCTCTCTGGACGCCCTGCAATGGTTTCCGATCAAGGACGGTCCGGCTTACAATGACGTTTTCCGCTGGGTTTTCGACGCCCTCTACGAAATGAACGTGGAATGTGATATCCTCTCGGCGGAGGATGATGTCAACTCTTTTAGTCAATACAAGATGCTGATTACCCCTGCCCTCTACAGCGTCTCCGATGCGCTGACGGACGCGCTGAGAGACTACGTGCACGCAGGCGGCGTCCTGCTCTCCACCTTCAGGACAGCGGTGGCGGACAGAATGCTCAAAATTTATCACGACGATCTGCCCCACGGTCTGACCGACGTTTTCGGCATGACCTACGACCAGTTCACGGATGCCGTGCGGGTGGGGCTTAAAACCAATACCGAAAAATCCGGGTCGAACGGAAAAGACGCTTTGCACACGGCGGCAGAAACACGGAACGCATCCCCCGCGGCAGATATGACCAAACCAGTCAACCCTCACTTCGCGCCGGGATGGGAACCGCAGGAAGCAGATCCCTGTGTCCACAGCTGGATGGAGCTCCTCCTCCCCGGCGCCGCGGAACCGCTGGCTCTCTACGACCATCCCCACTGGGGCAGTCATGCCGCCCTCACGGGAAACCGATTCGGACAAGGCTATGCCGCCTATCTGGGCTGCTACACGGATGCGGACGTGCTGAAAAAACTGCTCGGTTTTCTCTGTGAAAAGGCGGACATTGCCGGAGAAGAAGCCGCTTATCCACTGATTATCAGACGGGGAACAAACGACCTGCAAAAAGAAATCACTTACTATTTTAATTATTCCGAAAAACCGCAGAAGACCGTCTACCGCGGCAAAGACGCCCGTGTGCTGCTTTCCGGGCAGGAAGTGCCAGACCGCGGAGACAATGCTTCCCGCAGCGACAATGCTGCGACATCTGCAAACACGGCTCCGAGCGGGGAATCGACTGTTATAGTCAAGGACGGCGACCGTCTCTCCCTCTCACGCTGGGATTTTATGATACTGGAAGAACTGTGATCTGTTACGGAAACGGCTATATGAGAATAAAAATGGGCGGATTTTCCTCAAGTTTTGAACCACAAACAGCGACGGCGTGATGTTTCAATACACGCAGTCCCGCCACCGCCCGGATTATTTCCGCTTTTATGACAATGCGGTACGAAAATCTGTCTGAGCCTGCCGCCGAAACACTTAAAACAGCCCCAGAAACTTCTCCTGAAAGGTACTGTAGATTTCTTCATACGTCGTGTAGTTGAGCTGCGCGCTGTCCCGGAAGCGCCCTCTCCACTCGTCCCGGACCGCGTCCGCAAGCAGACCGGCGTACTCGCTCTGGGTCAGAAGAATCGCCGGAAAGACAAAATAAATCATAAACAGATTGATATCCATCTGGCTTCTGCGCCCGATCTTTCCCCGCTTGGCAAAGCGTGTTTCCACCGCGTCCGCCAGCGCCTTCGCCACCTGCGCTGCCGCTTCGTCACGCCTCTGTTCTTCCGCCTGCTCCACAAAGTCTGTCATCTGTGAGAGAACCGCCTCGTTCTTTTCCCGAAACTGCGCCATCCGCTCCTTGTAAGCCTTTTTCTTCATGCGATCCATCATCGCCTCCATGTTGTCAAACATGGTTCCCGCCTGTTCTAACATCCTATTCATCCTTTCAAATATATTTGCATCCCTGCATAAAATGAAAATTCGTAAAAATCTGACTTGCGCTCTCTCCACGCCTATGTTATAATAATTGTCGGCGGTTTTCTTTGTGCCGCACGTTAAAGGGGCATAGTTCAAAGGTAGAACAGTGGTCTCCAAAACCATCGATGTGGGTTCGATTCCTACTGCCCCTGTTATTATGACCCGTGAGTTGCTGCTCGCGGGTTTTTCCGTACAATTATTTACAGAAAGAGGATTCCCATGAAAAAAATCGCTGCCTGCCTGATACTGACGTTTTCCCTCGCGCTTCTTGGCGCCTGCGGCGAAGAAAAACCGCTCCTGTCCGCTACCGACTACGATCTGGACGCGGAGACGGCGCAGACCATACGCGGTGTGAAAATCGGGGACGGCGCAGACGTCTTTTTAGCTGCCTACAAGGACTACGACATGCTCTCCTCCGTGAACGGCGGCGATTACCAGTATCTCGCCGTGGAAGAAATTCCCTTTGACACGTCCCTGACCACGGTCCTGCCCTCCTTCTTTGTGGACGGCGCCGCCGTGGATATCGACACTTTCTGCGAAAATAACGAAATCGAAAAGGACGATCTCCTCTCCTATCTGACCGATGAGGCATATCTGGAACACCACACGATCGTCTACCAGTATCTCGTCTTTGAGTGGGAAAACGGCAGGATCACGGATATCCGCTCCGAGTCTATGGACTACAACAAGGACGGCTCCTACTATAACAGTTCAGTTTAGGACTTTGCAGCAAGTGCCAAGTCCCGAACTGAACTACACGGCGAACTGACTTTCATAAAGCTTTGCGTAAAATCCCTTTTTCTGAAGCAATGTCTCATGGTTTCCCTGCTCGATAATGTTCCCGTCTTTCATAACAAGAATCACATCCGCCTCCCTGATGGTGGAAAGCCTGTGCGCCACGATAAAGCTTGTTCTTCCCTGCATCATAGTGGCAAACGCTTTCTGGATCCGTATTTCCGTGCGCGTATCTATGGAGGAAGTTGCCTCGTCCAGAATCAGCATGGGCGGCAGACAGAGCATGACTCTGGTAATGCACAGAAGCTGTTTCTGCCCTTGGGAAAGGCTGCCCCCGTCCTCCCCGATCACCGTATCATAGCCTTTGGAAAGCCGCTTGATAAAGCTGTGTGCATGGGACGCCTTCGCGGCGGCGATCACCTCTTCCTCCGTGGCACCGGGTCTGCCCATCACGATATTGTCGCGGATCGTCCCCGCCTTTAACCATGTCTCCTGCAGCACCATCCCGTAATTTTCACGCAGGCTCTTTCTCGTCACTTCACGGATATCCGCGCCGTCCACGCAGATTTTCCCGCTGTTCACATCATAAAACCGCATCAGCAGATTGATCACCGTGGTCTTACCGCAGCCCGTAGGCCCTACGATCGCCACCCTCTGTCCCGGCTTCACCGCCAGATTCAGGTCCGTAATCAGCTTTTTATCCGGCACGTAGGAAAAGTCCACATGGGAAAGTTCCACGCGCCCCGCCACGTCCTTCAGTGTCTTTGCGTTCTCCGGCTCCGGCGTCTGCGGCTCTTCCTCAATCAGCGCAAAAATCCGCGCCGCACATGCCAGCGCATTCTGCAGTTCCGTCACCACGCCGGAAATTTCGTTGAAAGGCTTCGTGTACTGGTTCGCGTAGGAGAGGAAACAGGACAACTGTCCCACGCTGATCCCGCCGCGAACGGCATATACCGCGCCCACAACCGCCACGCCCGCGTACACCAGATTGTTCACGAAGCGGGTGGACGGATTGGTCAGGGACGAGAAAAAGATGGCGCGCAGGGAGCAGTCCTGCAGTCTGCCGTTAATCTCGTCAAACGCATCAAGCGCCTCGTCCTCATGGGAAAACGCCTGCACCACCTTCTGGTTCCCGACCATCTCCTCGATCAGCGCGGTCTGCTCCCCTCTCGTCTCCGACTGCAGATGGAACATGGTGAACGTTTTCTTTGCGATAAAGCCTGCGACAAAAAACGACAATGGTGTCACCAGTACAACGACACCCGTGACGGCGACATTGACACTGAGCATAAAGCCCAATGTCCCCAGAATCGTAATGACGCCGGTGAAAAACTGCGTAAAGCCCATGAGCAGACCGTCCGCAAACTGGTCCACATCCGCGATCACCCGGCTCACCACCTCGCCGTAGGAATGCGCGTCGATATATTTCAAAGGCAGAATCTCTATTTTTTGGAAGGCTTCGTTGCGGATGTCCTGCACAATGCGGTAGGTCATTTTGTTGTTGCACACATTCATAACCCACTGTGCCAGCCCGGTCGCTACGGCAATGACTGCCATCAGCTTCAGAATGGCAAACACACCGCCGAAATCCACCTGCCCCGGTCCGAGCACCAGATCAATGACTCTACCGGTCAATATCGGGAAATACAAGGTCAGCGCCACCGTCACGGTCGCCATCACGATGGACGCCGTCAGATACAGCCAGTATTTTCTGATATAGTGCAAAACCCGCCGAAATGTCTCTCTCTGTCCCATCCTATCGACCTCCGTCCGCCTGTCTCTCGAACTGAGAGTAATAAATCTCCTGATAGACCTCGCAGTCCGCCAGCAGTTCCTCGTGTGTGCCGCATCCCGCCATCTCGCCGTCCTCCAGCACGATGATCTGGTCCGCATGGCGGATGGAGGAGGCGCGCTGTGACACGATAAACACCGTCGGCTCCCCGGGCAGCTCCTTAAGCGCCCTGCGAAGCGCCGCGTCCGTGGCGTAGTCAAGCGCCGACGCGCTGTCATCCAGAATCAGTATCTCGGGCTTTGCCACCAATGCCCTCGCAATGGTGAGCCGCTGTCTCTGTCCGCCGGAAAGATTGCGTCCCTCCTGCGCCACAGGCGCATCCAGACGCCCCTCTTTCGTCTCCACAAACTCCTTTGCCTGCGCCAGCCTAAGCGCCTCCCACAGCTCCTCATCTGTGGCGGAGCCATTTCCCCAGAGCAGGTTATCCCGGATCGTGCCCCGGAAAAGGACCGCCTTCTGCAGGACGATCCCGATCTTTTCCCGCAGTTCCTCCATGCCATAAGTCTTTACGTCCCGCCCGTCCACGCGCACCGTACCCGCCGTGGCGTCATAAAACCGGGGAATCATATTTACCAGAGAAGACTTGCCGGAGCCTGTGCCGCCTATGATGCCCACCGTCTGCCCCTTCGGCACCTGTATATGGATATCGCTCAGGGACTCCGCGCCGGCGCCTTTGTATGTCAGATGGACATGGTCGAACACCACGGCAAAATCCGTGTGTTCACCATGGTTCTTCCCCGTCCGGTTATCCCCAGCCGCCGCATTATCCAGTTCGGTCAACCGCTTTTCTTCCGCCGCAGCGCCTTCCACGCTCGCCCCATCCCGCCACGCCATGGAGGACTCCACCTCAAACACCGCCTCGATCCGGTTGGCACATGCAAGCGCCTTGGTGATCGTGATGATCAGATTTGCCAGCTTAATCAGCTCCACCAGAATCTGTGACATATAATTGACGAGCGCCACCACCTCGCCCTGTGTAATGCTGCCGTTGTCCACGCGCACCGCGCCCGTGTAAAGCAGGAGGATGGTCGCCGCATTGATGATAATGTATGTGACTGGATTGGTCAATGCCGATATTCTACCCACCACAAGCTGCAAATGGGTCAAAACATCGTTTTTCTCCTCAAACCGCTCCGTCTCTTCTTCCTCTTTATGGAAAGCCCGGATCACCCTCGCACCCGTCAGATTTTCCCTCGTCGCGCCGAGCACGGCGTCCAGACCCGCCTGCACCTTTTTATACATGGGCATGGTGAGCGCCATGATCCCGAATACCACCACCGCCAGAAGCGGGATCGTCACCACAAAAATCATCGCCGCCTTGCCGTCGATCGTAAACGCCATGATCATCGCGCCGAAGACGATAAAGGGCGAGCGCAGAAACAGCCGCAGCACCATATTGACCCCGTTCTGCACCTGATTCACATCGGAGGTCATGCGCGTGATCAGCGTCGAGGTGCCGAGCGTATCGATCTCCGTAAAGGAAAGGCTCTGGATATGGTCAAACAGCGCGTGCTTTAACCCGGTGGAAAAGCCAACCGCCGCTTTCGCCGCAAAATACTGCGCCGTGATGGAGCAGAGCAGCCCGATCAGTCCGAGCGCCACGAGAATGCCGCCCATTTTCAGCACATATCCTGTGTCCGCCTGCCCGATACCCCTGTCAATGATCGCCGCCATCACGAGAGGCACAAACAGCTCGAAGGTAGCCTCCAGCATTTTAAAGAGGGGCGCAAAAACCGTCTCCTTTTTATAATCCTTTAAATAGATAAGCAGTTTTTTCATAATGACCTGTTTCCGTTCTTGTCCGTCTGATTATGCTCTGGCTGAACTGTTATTGTATATACTCACTTGTCTGCGCTTTGATTTCCTCATCGATCTGTCTTACCCGCGTGGAAGGCGCATACCCCTCCTCGGGATAGAGCATGTGATGAAGCTGCCTTACATTCTCCTCCAGATCGTTCGGAATCACGCAGCTCCCCTTGCTTCCCACATTGGCGCCGGCCCTTCCTCCCTCAAAGGGAAAGCCGTCGCTCTCCACCATATTGTAACCTGCCACACTTCCGAGAACGCTCAAAATCTCATCCACATCCAGAGAGGTTTCCACCTGCGGGAGAACAGCGTTAACCATTTCGGTCAACGTACTGACCGAAGCGCCGCCCGCCTTGTCCATCATGGCGCGGAGCACGTCCCTCTGCCTTTCCGCCCTTCTGAAATCATCGCCCCTCGTGTAGCGGATCCGGCAGTAGGCAGTAGCCTGCATCCCGTTTAGAAGCTGTCTGCCGCTTTGCCTTACCGGGATGTAATCCACGCCCAGCTCCTCCGCCATACAGAGCTGATAATTGTTCAGATGCGAAATTTCCGAGTCGGTAATCTCGATCTCCACACCGCCCAGCGCATCCACCGCGTCGATCAGTCCCGAAAAGCCGATTGTCACATAGTCCGTGATATCCAGATCCAGATTCATGTTGAGCATATTGATCGCCTGCTCCGGCCCGCCCTGCGCATATGCCGTATTGCATTTATTGTAGGAATCGTTGCCCAGATTCAGATACGTGTCCCGGAACACGGAAACCAGCTTAATCTCCTGTGTGTCCTGATTAATGCTGGCAATGATAATGGTATCGCTTCTCGTGCCCCTGCCAAGTTCGCCGTCCCTTGCGTCCACGCCAAAGAGCGCAATATTCCGGTAACCCTTCTTCTTTTCCTCCTCTTTTTTCTCCGTCTGCTTCACATCCGTGGTCTTTTTCCTGACGATCTCCTCGTTTATGCGGATTTTTGCCTCGTCGATATTCTTGTGGTTCACCTCGCTTGTCATCGTGACCACCACATTCATCACACCGATGGCGATAAGCAGAACACAAATTTCCAAAATCAGAAGAGGTATGCTGCCCCGAAAGCCGCGCTTTCTCTTATCCATACTGACTCCTTTGTCAGATCTTATCCGTTTCCCTGTTACTTTATCTGCCGTCATTCTCTGCCGAACAGTCAAAACCCAAGTTATCGTACCACATAAACGGTCTTAAATCAAGTCGATCGCGTCCCGCACAGTCCTGACGCCGATCACCCGGATCCCCTCTTTCGCCTTGATCTGCTCTGCGTTGACCGCCGGAAGAATGCACGTGGTAAAGCCCAGTTTCGCCGCCTCCGCCACGCGCTGGGAAGCCTGCGAGACGCCGCGCACCTCCCCGCTCAAGCCGATCTCCCCGAACGCAATGGTTCTGTCGTCGATGGCACGGTTCTTAAAGCTGGACGCCGCCGCCATTGCCACCCCCAGATCAATGGCAGGCTCCACGATCCGCATACCGCCCGCCAGATTTACATAGGCGTCGCAGTCCGACATCTGCAGATTCAGACGTTTCTCCAGAACAGCCATCAGAAGATTCAGCCGGTTTAAATCCATGCCGGTCGCCTGTCGTCTCGGTATGCCAAAATTGCTGTGACAGACGAGCGCCTGAATTTCCAGCAAGATCGGTCTGGTGCCCTCCATGGAACAGGACACCACGGAACCGCTGGCGCCCTCCGGCTTTCCGCTCAGCATGAACTCGGAGGCGTTCTCCACCTCCACAAGTCCCTCTTCCTTCATCTCAAACACGCCGATCTCGTTGGTGGAGCCGAAACGGTTTTTGACGCCCCGCAAAATTCGGTAAGAGGCGTGCCTGTCCCCCTCAAAGTAGAGCACCGTGTCCACCATATGCTCCAGAACCCTCGGGCCCGCCACGGTTCCCTCCTTGGTCACATGCCCCACAATCATAATGGAAACGCCCATTCCCTTTGCCAGCTGCATCAGCACATTTGTGGACTCCCTCACCTGAGAGACGCTCCCCGGCGCGGAAGATATTTCTTCCCGGAACATCGTCTGGATGGAATCGATGACTGCCACCGCGGGCTGTTGTTTCCGTATGGTCTGTTCCACAATCTCCAGATTCGTCTCGCACAAAAGAAGAAGCTGCTCCGAAAACTCCCCGAGCCGGTTGGCGCGCATCTTGATCTGCTGCAGGGATTCCTCGCCCGATATATAGAGAAGTTTTCTGCCGTCCGCCGCCATATGCCTGCACACCTGCAAAAGAAGGGTAGACTTGCCGATGCCGGGATCGCCGCCCACCAGCGTCAGCGATCCCGGCACAATCCCGCCGCCCAGCACCCGGTCAAGCTCGGCGATATGCGTGGTCATGCGCTCTCCCTCCCGCAGGTCCACCTGCTTCATGCTCACAGGCGCTGCCGCACTTCTCCCGGGCACGCCGCCGGATGCACCGCCGCTTCTCTTTCCGGCTGCCGGCTCCTCCACCATGGTGTTCCACTCCCTGCAGCCGGGGCACTGTCCCAGCCACTTGGAAGATTCATATCCGCAGTTCTGACAGAAAAATACGGTCGATTTCCCCTTTGCCATTGCTGTTTCCTCTCCTTTATGCGTTTCGCAATTACCTTCCATATACTAAAAGAGGGGTTTTCACGCCAGACATGATATGTCAGCCGAAAACCCCAAAAATTCCCGCTCCGACCGCCTACTTGACGATCTTTACTTCCACCGCTTTGACGCTGGCGAGCTCCACGCTGATACTCAGCTTTCCGCTCAGGTTCGTCTTCATCTCTCCTATGTTTGCGCCGTCCACATACACCTTATAAACCGTGTCTTCCTCAAGTCCCACTGTGATCTGCGCGTCCTCGTCGCCCTCCACCGTGAAAGTAATCCCGTTCTCCGTCTCCTCGAAACGGTTCACACTGGTGCCCGGCTCCGATTCATAGGCAAACATGCCGTTCTTCTCAAGCTTCGTCAGTTCCTTAAAGGTCTTTACCTTATAAAGATTACCACCGTGCTCATAATCCTCCAGCTTTGCCTTTGCCGCCAGCTTGTGATTGCCAAAGCTGATCGTCCTGTCACTCTCTGCGCGCAGCAGCTCCTCTACTACAGCCATCGCTCTTTCCTCCTAATGTCTCTTTGTTATACACTAACCTTGCACAGGTTTTACCGTGAAGGTTATTTTCTTATTCTTCAGTCCCACAGAAACCTTGTCGCCGCTCTTCACTTTTCCTGCCAGAATCTCCTCCGCCAGCGCGTCCTCGATCTCCGACTGGATCGCCCGTTTCATGGGTCTGGCGCCCATTTTGACGTCCATGTGCTTCTCGACCAGATACTCCTTCACCGCGGAACCGACCGAAAGCTCGATATCCATCTGCTCTTTACACCGCTTCGACAATGTTTTGGAGAGCAATGTGACGATCGCCTTCATGTCGTCCCTGTTCAGCGGATGGAATACCATGATCTCGTCGATTCGGTTGATAAACTCCGGCTTGAAGAGGCGCTTGACCTCCTCCATGACCTTGCCTTTCATTTTATCATAACTCTGCTTCTCCGTCTCCGCCGCGCCGAATCCCAGATTTTTCGGGTCGATGATGCGCTGCGCACCGGCGTTCGAGGTCATGATCAGGATGGTATTTTTAAAGCTCACTTTCCGCCCCTTGGAGTCGGTGATATGCCCGTCGTCCAACACCTGCAGGAGGACGTTAAACACATCCGGGTGCGCCTTTTCTATCTCGTCAAAGAGCACCACGGAATAGGGATTCCTGCGGATCTTCTCGGAGAGCTGTCCCCCCTCCTCAAAACCCACATAGCCCGGCGGCGACCCGATCATCTTGGACACCGAGTGCCCCTCCATGTACTCCGACATATCCACACGGATCAGTGCGTTTTCCGAACCGAACATGGCTTCGGCAAGCGCCTTCGACAGTTCTGTCTTTCCCACGCCCGTAGGTCCCAGAAAGAGGAATGACCCGATCGGCCGGTTTGGATCCTGCAGTCCGACCCTGCCGCGGCGCATCGCCTTCGCCACCGCCACGACCGCCTCTTCCTGTCCGATCACCCTCTTATGGAGAATGGACTCCAGTTTCAGCAGCCGCTCGCTCTCCTTCTCCGCCAGTTTCTTTACGGGGATCTTCGTCCAGAGCGCCACCACCTCCGCGATCTCGTTCTCACCAACCACATAGGCGCGGTTCAAGTCTTCCTGCTCCAGCCGTTTCACCATGCGCTCATATTTTCTGATGCAGCTCTCCTGCTTTTTCTTCAGTTCCGCCGCCTGCGTGAACGCCTCCATGCGGATCGACCGCTCGATCTGTAAGTCGATCTTATCGATCTCATCCGACAGTTCCTGCAGTTTATCCGGCTGTTTCGTCACATGCAGCCGCACCGCCGCCGAAGCCTCGTCGATCAGGTCGATCGCCTTATCCGGCAGATTCCTGTCATTGATGTAGCGCGCCGACAGCGCAACCGCCGCCGTAATCGCCTCCGGCGTGATAGTCACCCGGTGATGCTCCTCGTACTTGTGGGCAATGCCCCGCAGAATGTTCTCTGTCTCCTCAATGCTTGGCTCCTCCACCGTCACCGGATGGAAACGCCGTTCTAACGCCGCGTCCTTCTCCACATACTTGCGGTACTCCGCGATGGTGGTTGCGCCGATCAACTGGATTTCACCCCTTGCGAGGGAGGGTTTTAAAATATTGGAGGCGTCGATCGCACCCTCCGCGCCGCCCGCGCCGATGATAGTGTGCATCTCATCCAGAAACAGGATGATGTTGCCGTCCTCGATCACTTCCTTGATGACTTTCTTGATCCGTTCCTCGAACTCGCCGCGGTACTTGCTGCCCGCTACCATGCCCGAGAGGTCCAGCGTCAAGAGTCTCTTATTCTGCACCGTAAAGGGGACGTCCCCTGTCACAATTCTCGTCGCAAGCCCTTCCACCACCGCCGTCTTGCCCACGCCCGGCTCTCCCACCAGACAGGGATTGTTTTTCGTGCGGCGGGAAAGAATCTGCACCACTCTTGTGATCTCCTCCTCCCTGCCGATTACCGGGTCCAGCTTTCCCTCTCTGGCAAGCGCCGTCAGATCCCTGCTGTAATGGTCAAGGGTGGAAGTGTTTCCCTTTTTCTTATTCTGCTTTCTGCCTAAATCTTCTTTGTAGAGGGCGCCGTCCTCGCCCATTGCCACCAGCACATCCACATAAAGTTTCTGCACCGAAATACCCATGGTGTTCAGAAGCCGGACCGCTACATTCTCCCCCTCCTTCAGAAGCGCCAGAAGGATGTGCTCCGTCCCCGTTTTCTCGCTGCCAAACCTGTCTGCCTGCCTGTGCGCCTCCTCCAGAATCGCCTGCGCGCGGGGGGAGTACCCGTCCCGCTCCGCAATCAGCACGGAGGTTTCCGGCACGATCAGATCCTTTATCATCTCTTTCAGCCGCACCACGTCCACGCCGTTATTCAAAAGCACGGTCGCCGCAACGCCAGTATTCTCCCGTAAAAGTCCCAACAGGATATGCTCGCTTCCCACATAACTCTGCCGTAAGCTTCTCGCCGCCCTCTCCGCTAAGATCAGAGCCGTCTTCGCCTTATCCGTAAATTGTGGCTGCATTTACTCTCTCATTCCTTTCCCATATTCCTCATAGATCTCGTCTATAAGAGCATGCACTTCTTCCCCGGAAATATTCTTACAGCTTGCCTTTGCCAGCGTGACCATCAAATCCTCCCTGATCTCCTCGATGGCGCGCATCCTGTCAATGTCCACAGCCACCATCACACCCCGTCTGCGGTCCACTTTCACATAGCCCTCCTGCTTCAAAACGGTGTAAGCTTTGTTGACCGTATGCATGTTGATGCCGATGGAGTCCGCAAGCTGTCTGACGGAGGGGAGCATATCTCCCTCCTGAAACCGGGAAGAGGCGATCCCCATAATGATCTGATCTCTAAGCTGCATATAAATTGCCTGATCGCTGTTAAAATCTATCTCGATAAACATAGTTATTTCAGATCCTTATCGTCCATATTTAAAAATTCAAATTCAAACTCATCGTCATCCAGAAGGAAATTCTTTGCCTTGCGCGTCCTTGCCGGTCTGACCGCTTCTTCCGTATCCGGCTCTTCCCGGTAGGTCACTTCCCGCTCGCGCCGTCTGCGCTCCGGCATATCCGCCCCGGCTTCCTCTCTTCTGCGCGGTCTGCGCTCCTCGTCCGCCGGCGCCCTGCGCCCTGCCTCTCTTTCTCTGCCCGCAGCCGCCCTGCGTCCCGTCTCCCTCTCTCTGTCCGCAGCGCGCCTTGCCGTCTGCCGTTCGTCGGACGCATCTTCGTCCTCGTCGTCCTCATAATCCTCATAGTAGGCGTCGCGCAGCTTGAACGCCATAATGACTGTCACGATCGCCAGAATTGCCAGAAGCACGGCAAGCACAACGATCACAATCCGCTGCTTCACCATAGACTTCGTGTCATCCCCGTCATCCAGCGTCTGGGAGTAGGACGATTCCAGAAGCGGCACAAGCTTCTGCTTCTGTCCTGTCACATTATCATAAATATACCACACTTCTTCCCCGTCGGAACTGGTCTCGATTTTCAGTTCATAGTCGTTTCGCGGTGTGGAAACCGGCTCTTCCGGCTCCTCAGCAGGCTCTTCTTCCGGCTCCTCCTCCACAGGCAGCATCTCTCCCATGTCCAGCAGATCGGAACGGATATAGCCCGTCTTCTCAGAACCGTTTGACCCGGTAAAAGTCACATAATACCATGTCTTACTGTCGCTTCCCTCAGATTTTCCGCTCACCACCACCTGCGTGCCGGGCGTCAGGGAGTCCACCGGGTTATTGGAAGTGGAGGGATCGGGACGCACCTTCGCCTGCACGTTGGTGCTGGCATACTGGAGATCCACCGCCTCCTGCGCCTCCACCTGCGCGCCGCCCGTACCGCCCGCCGCCGGTTCCTGCGTATCCGCGCCGTCTTCCGATGCCTGCGCCGTCTGGCTTTCCGCCGCCACGGTCACCGTGGGAATATCTCCGTCACCCTTTTTCTCGATCATGTCGGCGCGGACATAGCCCATGGTGTTTGCGTCTATATATACCTGATACCATGTGATCCCGGAGACTTCCGCCTTGCCCCGGATACTGATTTCTTTACCGACAGTGGAACTGCCGATCACCTCGCTCTCCTGATCGGGCTGTTTTCTGATATTGACTGAGTTGGGCAGCACGGTGCCTGTCGCCTCCGCCAGACTCACCATCGGATTACACCACGCAAGAAGAACTGCCGCACAAAAAACTGCCGCTGCCTTCCATACATGTATCTGTCTTCCTCTTACCTGCTCGCTCTTTCGTAATTTCATTTTTCTCTCCTCTGCCAGTAATCTGCCAAGTCCTGCTATTCTCTCGTAAATCGCTTCGCGCCGTCCTCACCCTTGCGCCGCTCGGTACTGTAGCCAAACGTATCGCCGCCGTGTCTCGCTTTTCTTGCCATCTCCTCCAGATCCTTGTGGTAGGTCGCCTCACATTTCTGGCAATACTTGCCGCTGCGGATCATTGAGCCGCAAATCTCACATTTCAGGAAAATAACGGAATTCTGCGCGATCTCAAGCTTACCTTCCTTCAGCATATCCCTTATGGATTTTTGCGACACCCCGGTAGCCTTTGCGACCTCCGCCGCATTGGCGCCCGAATGCCGCTCCACATAATTGCGCGCCTTTCCGTAGTCGTCATAATCCATAAAGCCGCATTTCTCGCACTGGTATTCCCCCAGACCCTTAAAGACCATAACGCCGCCGCACTCGGAACAGTAGGTGGGTCTGTTATAAGTGTTGATCTCCGTAAACTCCTTTTTGAGCATCTCAATTCGTTCTTCCCTGCTCATTTTCTCACTCCCTTTTACTTTTCTATCGCTTGATCCCGTTTTCACGGGTACCCAGCCATTTACGCCTCATCGATCGCCTTCCCTATGTCGTGCCGCATATACTGGTGGTCAAAATGCACCCACTGAGTCGCCTCGTAAGCGTTCGCCCGCGCCTCCTTTAACGTCGCCCCTTTTGCCGTGACGCCGAGCACTCTGCCGCCATTTGTGACAATCTTGTCATTATCCAGACGGGTGCCCGCGTGGAAACAATAATACCCGTCCTTATCGTCAAAGTTGGCAAGCCCCGTAATCTCAAATCCCTTCTCGTAGGAAACGGGATATCCTTCCGACGCCAGAATCACGCACACCGCCGCGTTGTCCTCAAAGGAAAGGTCGATCTGGTCAAGCGTCCCGTCAATACACGCCTCCACCACGTCAATCATATCGTTTTTCATGCGGGGCAGCACCACCTGCGCCTCGGGATCCCCGAAACGGGCATTGTACTCAAGCACCTTCGGTCCTTTTTCCGTCAGCATCAGCCCGAAGAAAATTACGCCTTTGAACGGTCTGCCCTCCGCCGCCATGGCGTCCACAGTCGCCTGATAGATATATTTATGGCAGAACGTGTCCACCTCTTTTGTATAGAAAGGGCTTGGCGAAAACGTACCCATACCGCCGGTATTCAGTCCCTGGTCGCCGTCCAGCGCACGCTTGTGATCCTGCGCCGAGGACATGATTTTAATTGTCTTTCCGTCCACGAAAGAAAGCACGGAAACCTCGCGTCCCGTCATAAATTCCTCGATCACCATGCGGTTGCCCGCGGCGCCGAATTTCTTATCCTCCATGATGGTGCGCACACCTTCCCGCGCGTCAGCAAGCGTCTCGCAGATGAGCACGCCCTTGCCCAGCGCCAGTCCGTCCGCCTTTAACACCACCGGCATCTTCGCCGTCTCCAGATAGGCAAGCGCCTTCTGCGGATCATCAAAGTTCTCGTAAGCCGCCGTGGGGATGTTGTACTTTTTCATCAGATCCTTGGAGAACGCCTTGCTGCCCTCCAGAATCGCCGCGTTTTTCCGGGGGCCGAAGACCCTGAGACCCGCTGCCTCCATCTTGTCCACAAGACCGCCCACCAGCGGATCGTCCATACCCACGATGGTCAGATCAATGGCTTTCTCCTTCGCAAAAGCCACCAGTTTATCAAATTCCATGGCGCCGATGGGCACGCATTCCGCGATCTGTCCGATGCCCGCGTTGCCGGGCGCACAGTAAATCTGATCCGCCCTCGGACTCTTCGCCACAGCCGCAGCGATGGCGTGTTCCCTGCCGCCGCTTCCCACAATCAAAATTTTCATGGTTTCCTGTCCCCTTCTTTATTCTGAAACTGTTACCTTTCCGTTCTCCACCTTCACCTGCCCTGCCGCGATCAGATTGATGCACCATGGCAGAATCACCCACTCTGCCTCCTGCATCACTCTCTTCTGCAAGGTCTCCGGCGTGTCGCCCTCATGCACCTCCACCGCTTTCTGCATGATGATCGGTCCCGTATCCATGCCGTCATCCACAAAATGCACTGTGGCGCCGGTGATCTTCACGCCGCGCGCAAGCGCCGCCTCATGCACCCGCAGCCCGTAATAGCCCGTGCCGCAGAAAGCCGGGATAAGGGAAGGGTGTACGTTGATAATCCGATGTACATACTTTCTGATCAGCTCTGCCGGCACCTTCACCATAAAGCCCGCCAGTACGACCAGATCCGGCGATACCTCATCCACCGTGCGGATCAGCGCCGCCTCAAACAATTCCCTGTCACTGTAGTCTTTCGGCGATACACACACGCTGTCAATCCCCGCCGCTTCCGCCCTCTCAAGGGCGCGGGCGCCGGGATTGTTGCACACCACCCGGACAATCTCTGTGTGAAAGATGGCGCCCCGTGCGATGCCGTCAATAATTGCCTGTAAGTTCGTGCCGCCTCCCGACACGCATACCACCACTCTAAGCATGTTGCTCCTCCTGCCCGCGTCGTTCTATGTTATGTAAACTCGCCGTGCATTTACACAATAACCGCCTCATGGGCGCCTGCTGCCACTTCGCCCACAGTCCACGCATTTTCACCTGCCGCTTTCAGCGCGGCAACGGTGCGGTCCGCATCCGCAGGGTCAACTGCCAGCACCATGCCGAGTCCCATGTTGTAGGTATTGTACATCATCTTTTCTTCCAGACCGCCAGTCTTTTGCATCAGCGCAAAAATGGGAGGAATCTCAAAACTGCCCTTCTCCACCTTCGCCCCGACGCCGTCCGGCAGCATTCTCGGAATATTCTCATAGAAACCGCCGCCCGTGATATGGCTGCAGCCTTTGATCGTAATGCCCGCCTGCCTTACTTCCTTAAGCGCCTTCACATATATTTTTGTGGGCGTAAGCAATGTCTCGCCAAGCGTCGCGCCCAGTTCGTCATAATATACGGAGAGCGTTTCCTTATTCACATGAAATACTTTTCTGATCAGGGAAAAGCCGTTGCTGTGCACCCCGGAAGATGCGATGCCCACAAGCACGTCGCCGGGCTTCACATCCGCTCCCGTAATCAGATCCTTCTCCTCGGCAACGCCCACCGCGAAGCCGGCGAGATCGTACTCATCCTCCGGCATCAGCCCCGGGTGCTCCGCCGTCTCGCCGCCCACCAGCGCCGCGCCCGCCTGCTTACAGCCCTCGGCAACGCCCTTCACGATAGCGGCGATTTTTTCGGGATAGTTTTTGCCGCAGGCTATGTAGTCCAGAAAGAACAGCGGCTCCGCGCCCGCGCACACCACGTCGTTGACGCACATCGCCACACAGTCGATTCCCACAGTGTCATGTTTATCCAGCAGAAAGGCAAGCTGGATCTTCGTGCCCACGCCGTCCGTGCCCGACAAAAGCACCGGCTTTTCCATGCCCTTAATCTTCTCCAGGGAAAAGGCGCCGGAAAAACCGCCGATCCCGCCCAGCACCTCCGGCCGCATCGTTCCCTTCACATACTGCTTCATCAGCTCCACCGAACGGTAACCCGCCTCGATATCAACGCCCGCTGTCTTGTAGTCCATCTTTACCTCCCTATGCCTTCAAATATGTTTTATACCCTACTTCCTGCAGCTTCGCGTCCTTCTCCTGCACGCTCTCCTTCAGACTCTCCGAATACTTCTTCAACCGCTCCAGAAGCGCCGCATCCGAGACAGCCAGAATCTTCGCCGCCAGAATGCCCGCATTCTGCCCGCCGCCTATCGCCACAGTCGCCACCGGAATGCCGGAGGGCATCTGCACAATGGAATAGAGGGAATCCACCCCGCCCAGATCGGACGTCTTCATGGGCACGCCGATCACCGGCATGGGGAAAATCGCCGCGCACATCCCCGGCAGGTGAGCCGCCTTCCCGGCACCCGCGATAATCACCTTAAAACCTTTCGACTCCGCACTCTTCGCATACTCAAAAAACACGTCCGGTTCCCTGTGGGCGGATATAATCGTCATCTCATAGGAAACGCCAAGTTCCTCCAGAAGTTCCGCCGCCTTCGCCATAACGGGCATATCCGAATCGCTGCCCATCACGATGCCTACCTGTGCCATCCGCAATTACCTCCTCGACCACAACATCTTGTGTTAAAACAAAGTTTCTTACTCTACAGTGTACTAGATTTTCTTCCCTTTTTCAACTACCTTTTGTATCAGTTCAGCCAGAACATGGTATGACCGGACAAACCATGCCTGCTTGAGTCTGGCGGACATGCCATGTTCTGAACTGTCACTCCGTAAGCGCCCGGTTCAGTTCCTCACATCCCGGCAGCACAAATTGACCATCTTGGATAATCACATACTTTTCTCCCGATTCAGTCAACACCGAAAGCTCTCCCAGCTCGTCGTAAGGGATCGTAATGTCCGTGTGGCACTGGAAATATGCCTTGCTGACATCTGTGTCACGCAAAACTGACACCTCGTTCTCCTTTGCGACAATCTCCTTGCCGTCCGGGTTAAAGCTCTTCACTTCCTCCTCGTGGGAATAGCAGGTGTCCCCCAGCGCAAAGTGCGGTCCCGTCTTTTCCGCGATCAGAATCGGCAGCTTGTCCTCGATCCCGTATTTTCTCGCCACAGAGAATGCCGTCGTGTTCGTGCCGATGGCGAACTCTCCCAGCGGGAGTTTTTCATGGTGGTGGAACACATTGTCCCTGATATACTTGCGGTTGTCCTCCGCCCCTGCAAAGTTGCCGCAGCTGTAATCCGTCACGAAACCGTCCTTAAAATGAAGTCTCAGGTCCCGGTACTCCAGCTCGTGTAAAAACACGCGCGGCACATGCAAAAGCCCCTCTGTACCCGCGAGGAGCGGCGAAGTAAACACCTCTCCCACGGGGATATTGACGTCCGCCACACAGTTTTCAAAATTAGTCTGGGTTTGGGGATCCTCCAGCCTGTGAAGCTGCACTTTTATGTCCGTCTCATTCCCGTTCATACCTTTGACCAGTACGGTCGATCCCTTGTCCAGCACGTCGATGATCTTCTGCTGGATATTCCGGTATAGCATGTAGTCCAGCGTATTGATGCGCACCACGTCGTCGAAAATTTCCTCGTACCGCTCGCCGATCTGCGGCACCGGGAAAGCGATGATCGTAAAGCTGTGCTCCTCGCCCCTGATATACTCATTCTGGATATCGGCTATTTTTCCCGCATTGGATACGGAAAGCTTCTGCTGTTTTTCACTCAGGCGGCATGCCGTCTCCTTATTCTCCGGCACGAAGGGCTCCTCCCCGAAGCTCTCCACCACAGCCGGGCCGCCGTAAAGCGCCGCCAGCTCCTTATGCCGCTCAAACACATTCCGCACCGCCTCCGTCTTTCTCTCCGCCAGCGCGCCGTCCAGAAAGAGCGCCATATCCTCCTTGTGGTCGTAGTCGTACTGTTTATTGGGATTCGCGCCGCAGTAACCGTTTTTGTTCACGCTCCTGCCCTGAAAGATATTCGCACCCGCACGGCAGAAGGTTGACTGTAGACCGATTTGGTCAAAATTGAGGACCGCCTGTCTGAGCACCCGCTCAAAACCGAGAAAATAGCGGATTGTCACCGTTTCTTTAATGGAAATATCCTTGTTGGTCACCTCAAAGCCGATACGGTAACCTTCCGTGTACGTGTCCGCCATCAGCTTTATTTTATCTGATGGCATTTCATTCAGATGCGCCGCCGTTTTCAGCTCGTTCTCCGTGACATACTCGCCAAAATAGTAGAGGTAGCGCAGATCAGACAGATCGCTTTCCATAATGATACGGCGGGCGTGGTCCCGGTCCGCGTCCATAAGCACCATGCTCTTTTCCTCAAACTCCGCCTCGTAATAATCGCTCACATACCAGTAAAGACTCTGCCGCAGCTCCTCAGCATCCGGCTCCCTGTTCTCCTCCTTAGCACAAGCAAAAAGCTGATAAACTTCCAGCAAAAGTTCTGCTCGTATTGTCATGGAAAAACGGTTCTGTTCATATGCTGCCGGAATCATGGCTCGGAGCTCTGTATACAAAAAAGACAGGCACTGTCCGATTGACTTGCCCAGTCGATCCGTTGCATAATCCGGGTTCGCGTAGCTTTCCCCGTAATGCGCCGGCAGAATATCGGCATAGAGCGAGTGGTTGTGCTCCTTCAGCTCCTCCATTCCCATCTGTCTGAGCGTCCCGTCCTCCACCAGCGCATAAGTCCGGTCCATCAGCAAAACAAACTTTGCCATCTGCATAAAATAATCCCGGTAAGTCTCTTTGCAGATTGACTCATCCGGTATTTCCCTGATCCGCGTCAGGGCAAGCCCATAACGCTCCGCAATTACTTCTTCCCGTTTCATAATACTGCCACAAACCTCCTTTTTCCGCGTTCAGGCATACGCCCCCGCATATAAAATCACGCTGAGCACCGCCAGCACAAGTACATTTAATACGATACCCAGATAACTGAAAAAATAAAACTTATCCCGGTCCGATTTGGACATGACTCCAAGCACAATACCAACAAAGGCAAAAATCATCGTCAAAAATGCCACCGCCCCATACTGCAGCGGAACCTCTCCCGCCTTTGTGTAGCTGTCAATAATTATGTAAACCAATGACGCCAGAGATATCACGCCCAGAATCGTAGCCATAATTCCTTTGAGCGTGTGCTCTTTGTTGGTAAACATGAAACTGTTCTTTTTCACCCCGTGCCCGTCCTCTCATTTATGATACACATATGTAAAATGGGTATTCCCGTCTATGACGAAAATACCCGTCTTTCCCTAAAACAATATTTTATTTCTTCCCGCCAGAAGTTTCGCGCCGCTGATAACTAAGAGCACGCCCCCGGCTATGCCTACCACCATGACTACCACGCCGAATGCGAGATTTAAGGCGCCCGCCCCGCCCATGATCTTATAAGTTCTCTCTTCCATAATTTTTCATCGCTCCTTTCACAGATTGTCACCAGACAGCGACAATCCACGGTTTTTCATTACCGCTTTTCCGGCATCCTCAGGCACATCGAAGCCACCGCAGGCTTTACTTCGCGCCGTAAGTCTCATAGTAAGCGTCGATCCGTCCCTTTATGTCGTCGTCGATATAAATCTCCCCGCCAACAGGCTTGTTGTAAAGGCAGGTCACGACTTCTTCCATGGTAACGATCGCGCCCGTCTCGAATCCGTACTTCTCCTTGATCTCGTCGAGGGCGCTCTTATCGCTTGAAAGCCCCTTTTCCATCCTGTTTAAGGACACCATCAGCCCCTTGACCGTAACGTCCGCCTGCGCCTTGATAATGGGGAATGTCTCCTCAATGGATTTCCCGGAAGTCGTCACATCCTCTATGATGACAACCCTGTCGCCGTCCTTTAATTTCGAGCCGAGCAGAATCCCGGTGTCGCCGTGATCCTTCACTTCTTTTCTGTTGGAGCAGTAACGGATCTCCTTGCCGTAAAGTTCGCTGATCGCCATGGTCGTCGCCACCGTGAGGGGTATACCCTTGTAGGCGGGACCAAACAGCACATCAAAATCTAACCCGTAATTGTCGTGAATCGCTTTCGCATAGTATTCACCCAGTTTTCTAAGTTGCGCGCCGGTCACATAGGCGCCCGCGTTCATAAAAAACGGGGATTTTCTGCCGCTCTTTAACGTAAAGTCCCCAAACTGCAACACCCGGCTCTCTATCATAAAGCCGATAAATTCCTGCTTGTACTGTTCCATCGTTTTATCCTCATCTTCCTCTGCTGACACTCGCGCTATGTCTGGGATCTGGAAATATGTCCCACACAACCCACTGTACCATATCTCGAGGCTGTTTTCAATGCGCAATTCGCTGTCTGAGCCCTGTCCGTGGCATGATTAAAAGCAAGCTGCTCCTCCTTGCTGTGAAAAATTTCCTTAAAGATTACTTCCACCACCACCGAAAGCCTTTCCCCTTAATCTTAAATCTGACCGTCTTTACACCGCCGCAGTCGTTCCTTCCTCTTATGGTAACTGTCGCAGTCCCCCTGTTGATATTGTTCGTATACCCCGTGATTTCATAATTATCGCTGCTTAACACCTTCCCGTTCAGCTTCACCTGCATCTCTTTGTCTGGTCTGATCTCCCTGCCGGTATAAGTCTGCGCCGGAATCCTTACCCCTGCCCTTCCGATGTCGGACTTTACGATACGGTAACTGCCTGTCAGTGTGCCCGTATAATTGCCGCCCTTTGCGGATGCCGTCACCCGGATCACCGTCCCTGCCGGCAGGATATCACTTCCGGACACCTCCTCTCCCGCTCTTCTCACCGTCCCGTCTGACAGGGTCACATTCTCATGGTACGCATACGTGAGAAGTTTCTCGTAATCTTTTGCGGCGTCCAGAGCCTTCCCGTCCACATCCCGGATCACTACCTTCGTCTGGTACCTGTTTTTCCTGTTCTGCCATACTTTATCTGATGCCGACATGGACAGCCCGCCTATATCCTTCGCGATGATTTTATAAGCCACCTGCCGCTCGCCCGTAAAGCAGCCCTTGCCCCTGACCGTGACCACAGGCAGTTTCCCCGGATCGCTTCCGTCATTCAGGGCGGTATTGTTTTTATAGCTCAGGGTATAGTCCGTCCCTTTTTTCAATGCCGTTCCCCGAAATGTCACCACCGGCTCCGGCTTACAGCCGCCCTTTGTATACGCATAGGAATCCGCCATCGCGATTTGTATGTTCCCGTCAACGCCCGCTGCGTTCTCCCCGATGGGACAGGCGCTGATTTTATAAGTCTTTTTCAGCGTGCCCGTGTAACCGCCCATACCCCGGAAGAAAACCGTCGCCGTGCCCGGTCTGATATTGTTTTTGTAAGATACGGTAAAGTCTTTCCCTTCCGTCAGCGTTCTCTCTGTTCTGCTCCCGTCGGCATTCTTTACGGAAACCTTTAGGGTATACCTGTCAGGTCTCACTTCCTCTCCCGTATACACCACAGGATTGTCAAATGCCAGTTCCGCCTGCCCGTTGTTCAGCGATGCGCCGGCTGTGATCCGAAAGGTAACCCTCCTCTCACCGGCATAGTCGCCCCTGCCCGTGATCATAACCGTGGCGGTCCCCACCCCGGCATTGTTCTGATAGGAGAGTGTATAATCCTCCCCCTGTGTCAGGACTTTCCTGCCGTTTTTCACCACAGGAACCGGCTCAACCGCCGAACCCGTATACGTCTGGTCCGCGATTTTGTCCACCCGCAGTTTCGATACCGGTATGCTTAGCGTGACGGTGAGACCGACCTGCCTCTCGCCGCCATAGTTCCCCATGCCTTCTAAACGTATCTTATAGTCGCCCGCCTGTCCTGCATCCGGGTAAGTCACTTTATAATCCCTGTTTCTCACAAGTCTTTTGCCGTTCCATGTCACAACGGGGATCGGTTTCTGTGCCCGCCCCGTATAGGATACCGTAAGGCTGTCCGCTGTCACATCTTCATCCGTGAGCTGTTTTGGCAGTATTTCAAAAGTCTGTGTCTCTTTCCCCGTGTAATTGCCCCTGCCTGTCACCGTGACCGTGGGCAGGTTCCTGCCGGAAGACGCGCCTGCCTTCACATTATTTTTATAGGAGATCGTGTAATCGCGTTTCTCCACCAGAAGCGTCTTATAATCGTAAACCCGCACTTCCGGTCTGACCGCCTTTCCCGTATAAGTCTGGGGTACAATCTCCGACATCCAGAGTCCCTGCGGAATATTTTCCACATTTCCCTGCGGCACATCCTCCTCCAGCACTTCTCCCCTGCCCGGCGTGCCGGGTGTCTCCGGCTGATCCGGTATATCGGGTTGATCCGGGTTCTCGGGTATATCGGGATTCTCCGGCGTTCCTGCCGGTTTCTCAAACTTCCATCTCTGCGCAGCCGCGCCTCCCATCCATACCGTTGTCCACACATTGGTACCATCCGCCGTACTGCCATTTGCCACATCCAGATAATGACCGCTGCACCGGGGCTGTATGTAAAACGTGCCGTCGCCCGCGCTGCGAATTGCCCACTGTTGGGGAAATCCGCCATGATACCCGAACTGCTGTACATTGGTTCCTCTTTCCGCTTTTCCCGTATAAACATCCAGACTCTTACCGGAGTTTTTATTCAGAATTTTATAAAACCCGTTATTCAGATATGTGACACTGAAAATCCGGCTGTCCTCCCCCTTCTTCGTGGCAATCTCCACATTAGCCTCATCACCCGCAGATGCCCCCTGCACATTCAGGCACATATTTTTGTGCAGCGCTGTGGTGATATAATATTCACCGTCTGCAACCGTCTGCGTCTCTGCCGGGATAAGCCGCCATTTCTGCGCCGTACCGCCATTTCCCTTCCATATCTTCACATTCGTTCCATCCGCCGCTATCCCCTCATTCACATCCAGATAAAAACCGCTCCCCCTTGATTGAATGGTATAATAAGCCCCGTTATCCACCTCGTTAATAACCCAATCCTGTGTGTGCTCCGACGGATTAAAATATTCCCATTGCCAGACATTGGTTCCATTCTTTCTGCTTCTGCCCGCCACATCCAGACTCTTTCCTGAGTTTCTGTGTATGATCTTATAACCCTTATCCGCTCCAAGCCATGTGACGGTAAAAACCTGAAGTTCATCTTCCGTGCCGTGCCAAATTTGAGCATTGGCGCCGTTTTCCTTGGAAGCACCTGCTATGTCCAGACACATGCTGTTATCTAATGCTGTAACAATATGGTAATCGCCGTCAGCAATGGTTCGCGTAAAGGGAGCCGGCATATCTGAGCCTTCTTCGTCTGGCGGAGGCAGGGCTTCCGTTGTAATGGAATACGGGGCACTCCATATGCTCTGTATACCAGAGCTCAGAGAGGACTTTGTTGTGGACACATCCCATCGTATCCCACAGTGATAGTCACCATTGCAATCTGCGAAGCGAACCGTATCACCACTTACACCAGTAACCCAGATAACATGTCCGCTACGTCTTACAATATCTCCCGCCTTCAAAGAATTCAATGAACCCGCACTCCAACCGTCCAGCGGACAGGAACCATAATACCCATCCGCCAGTCGATATGCAAAACCCCAGCACTGTGCATATCCCCTATAGTTGTTACATGTATTTGGTGCTGTATCATGGTTATTCGGACAAGGCGTACTCGTAACTCCATCCGGATTATTGTAGGATAGTCCTACGCGATTCCAATACTTTCCAGCCGGAAACCTTGCCCTCAATTGATCTATTGTCTCCCTTACGGCTCTTGTCGAAGCAAGCTGAACATTTGCCGTCTTTTCCTGCAATGCCTCCTCATCTCTATCTGTCTCTTCTGTTTTCCCCTTGGACATCTGTGCCGTTCCCGCCGCCGGATCTGCCGCATACGCCTTCCCCGGAACCGCCATGCACATCAGTACCGCCGCCAGTATACCGGCTAAGATCCTGCCTCTTATCTTCCCTCTCATACGAACCACCTTCCCTGATTTCTATTTCTTTTGATTTGCAATGTATATATTTCAATTATATCCCACAAAACTATTAAAACCAATAAAATACAACCTATTTATTGCAAACCATCAAGGTGATTGTAAAAGACACCCCCTTAACTCCATTTTTACCTTCACCCCACCTCTCTCCTGAGCCGCAGCAGAATCCGTTTCTCCATCCTGCTGACCTGCACCTGACTGATGCCGAGGCTCTTCGCCACCTCCACCTGCGTCTTGTCCTGAAAGTAGCGCATCTGGATGAGCATTCTTTCCGTCTCCGAGAGCGTCCCCATGAGCTGCTCCAGAAGCATATGGTTTAAAATTTTTTCCTTTTCCACGTCCTCGCTCGCCCGGTTCACGCCTGCCGTACAGCCTGTGCCGTCCCCCACCACCTGATCCACGAGGTAAATCTCGTTGCCGTCGGACTGGTAGACAGACTTGTAGATGGACTCCACCTCCACGTTGGCGTCAAGCGCCATCACGATATCCTCCACCGAAAGCTCCGTCTCCGCGGAAAGTTCCTGCAAAGTCGCGTCCCTGCCGTAAATCTGGGAAAGGCGCTGTGCCGCCTGCTTGATTTTCCAGCCGTTTTCCTTGAGGGTACGGCTCACCTTCACCATGCCGTCGTCCCGCAGAAACCGCTTGATCTCCCCCTGAATCATGGGCACCGCATAAGTCGAAAAACGCACCCCGAAATTTAAGTCAAACTTGTCGATCGCCTTAATCAGACCGATACAGCCGATCTGAAACAGATCCTCCGCGTCATATCCCCTGCCCGTGAAACGTTTGACAATGTGCCGCACCAGACCCAGATTTTCCTCTATCAGTACCTCTCTCGCCTCTTTATCTCCTGCCTGTGATCGTTCGATTAATACGGCAGTCTCCTCCATAGGCTACTCCTCGCCGACGATCCAGCCGCCAAGTCCGATCTTTTTATACATGCGCACAATCGTTCCCTGTTCCGGTTCGGAAAAAACTTCCAGTTCATCCATAAACGCCTCCATAAAGGCAAACCCCATCCCGGAGCGTTCCCACTCGGGTCTGGTCGTAAAAAGCGGTTCCATGGCACGGTTTACATCCTCCATCCCCACGCCCCTGTCAACGATCTCCACCTCCAGAATGCTGCCCTGCAGTTCACAGTTCATCTGCACCCGGTCTGTCACGCGCCCCCTGTTCCCGTAACCGTGGATAATCGCGTTCGTCACCGCCTCGGACACCGCCGTTTTCACATCGGATAGTTCCTCCAGCGTTGGATTCAAAGGGGCAATAAACGCCGCCACAGCCATTCTCGCAAAAGCTTCATTGTCTGACACCGCCGCAAATTCCAGACGCATCTCGTTGGTCACCAGCCTGTAATCTTTCTTTTCTTTGATCTCAATCATTCTTTTCTTCCCCTCTCCACTCCATGATCTCTACAATGTTTTCAAGCCCCGACAAAAGAAGAAGCCGTCTGATCCTGCTGCCCGCATTCACCGCATACACCTTCCCTCCGAAGCAGGAAATCTTCCGGTAACGCCCCAGAATCACCCCCACGCCCGAACTGTCCATAAAGGTTGTCCTCTCAAAGTCAAACACCACATTCCCCACCTGCTTCGATACAATATATCTGTCCGCCCTTTTACTTATGTCAACCGATTTGTGATGATCTACTTCAACCGGCATCCTTATCATCAAGTAATTGTCAATCACCTTGTAATCTTCATCCATATTATGTAAACCCTCCTTTACGCTTTCTAAATCTTCCGAAGTCTGCGCTCATGCAAGCATGGCGCTTCCTTCGTCAGCCTTCTGACTCTCCCACACGCGCATAAGCAGACTCGAAATGCTTCGCATTTCTCGTTCGCGTTGCTCGTCATAAGTCTTCCGAAGTCTGCGCTCATGCAAGCATGGCGCTTCCTTCGTCAGCCTTCTGACTCTGCTTATACGCGCAAAAAAAGAGAACATGACTATCCATCACATTCTCTTTCGCGTCTTATCTATTCTTTTTTCTTCTGTATACAGCGGCTTCCGCGCCTTATTCCTGTGCGCCTTCCATCTTCGCCAGCGTATCCTTGGACTTATCCGCCTTCTCCGTATTGGGGAACAGCTCTATTACCTGCTGGTAAATTTCCTTCGCCTTCGCCTCTTCGCCCATACGGTAGTATGAATTTGCCAGATCAAAGAGCGCCTGCCCGTTGGTGGCGTCATACTGGAATGCCTTCTCCAGATTCGGGATTGCGTCCGCATAATTTCCCGCCCAGAACGCCGCATGACCGTCCTCGTCATAAGACTCCGCAATCTGCGGTCCGATCAGTGCCAGAAGGGTATTGTAAAGGCTCTCAAACGCCTCTGAACTCTCGTGCTCTTCCTCCTGCGCGCGCGCCTCCTCGATCTCCGTCAGATAATCCGCCACCACAGTGACGTCCTCGGGATCCGTGAGATATGCGCCAGCCGCTTTCATCAGGCTTTCCACGGACTGTAACGTGCCGTCCTGCCCCATATATGCCGTCAGATCCTGCTGCAGCGTCTCGTTCTGCGCCTGAAACTCCGCAAGCTGCTGCTGCAGTTCGTCAATGGTCGCCGTCTTTGCGTCGGACTGCTCGCTGACCTTGCGCAGATCCTCATCCAGACTTGCCCTTGCGGTCTGTATCCGCGCCGGCAGGATCAGAAAGAAGGCGATGGCGATGCCGATTGCCAGCCCGATTCCCAGATTTAACAGGGAGGTAACGCCCCTGCCCTCCTTTATATTCACCGGCTGGATAATCGTCTCATTGCCGCTCTGGTATTTGACAACCTCATCCTTTTTTTTCTTCGACGCGTTTTTCACGCCCTCCTCGGGAAGCAGCATTTCATTCACTTCCTTCAGATAACGGAGCGTCGCCGTATTGTTCGTGTCGATCTCCAGACACTTGGTCAGTTCTCTTTTCGCCCGCTCCCACTCCTCGCTGTTGATATACAAAAGAGCAAGAAGCTGGTGCGCCCGGATAAACTTCGGATTCAAGGACAGAACTTTCTTTAACTGGATCACCGCCAGATCAAGGCTGTCCTGATTGCAGTAAGTGAGCGCCTGATTATATTTCTTAATGGTCTGATTGATGGTGTCCAGACGGTTCTGGTTCGTCTGGATCATATTGATATAATCGTCCGCGATATTTTTCTTCGGACGTAAATTTTTACTGATAACCCACTCGCTTAATGCCGCCACCACTTCGCCGGTCTCAAAATAGACCAGTCCGAGAAGGTTTCTCGCTTCCACATTATTCTTGTCAAATTTAAGGCTCTGCCGCAAACTTGTAATCGCACCCGTCAGATCTCTGACGCTTGCCCGCTCCAGTCCGTCGTTATAGAAACGGTTAGAGATATATATGATCCTCTTGTAAAGGGCTACATCGGCACCGCAGTTCGTGCAAAAATCATGTTCAGACAGCGTACAGCCACACTGATAACAAATCATCTATGCCAATCCCCTATTCTACTGCTTTCTTCGATTCCTTCACGATCTTCACCATCAGATCAGCCATATCCGTCAGATCCTGATTGTAGATCGCTTCCTCCGCGTCCTCCACTTCCAGACTGGGGTGGAACTTTTTCAGTTCCTCTTCAAAATTAATCATTGTCAAATCTCCTCAAAAGGGCTTTTACCTCGCCCGCCAGATATAGTGAACCGACAATATACACCTTATCCCCGTCATGTTTTTGTGTAAGCAGCTCCGAAAGCGCCGTGTCAAGCCTCTCGTATGCTTTTATGTCAAATCTGGTATATTGTCTGAAACATTCCGTAAGATGTGCAAGCGGAAGCGCCCGTTCTCCCTGCAGGGGCACCAGACATATCTCGTCAAAAAGACCCGCCTGCGCAAGCAGCCCCGCCACTCTGGCGTACTGCTTGTCCCGCACCGTAGAGTAAAGCAGGATGCGCCTGCCGGTACAGGAATGCCGTTTTACCGTCTCCAGAAAGGCGTAAATCCCATCCACATTGTGGGCGCCGTCCAGATACACCGACGGCAGGATTTCCTCCATTCTGCCTTCCCAGACCATCTCTCCGATCCCTTTCTGCAAAGCGGATGCCGTGATCCGGCAGTCCCCGAGAAGCGCCAGAGCGGTTGCCGCAAGCGATGCGTTCTCCACCTGATAGAGTGCAGAAGTGGACACAGTAAAACCAATATAATCATAATAGTGTAAATGAAGAGAAAAATCAATCGTTTTATGCCCGATATTTATTTCTTTTATCGCAGCTTTCCCTACGGGAACGGTTTCCGCTCCGGTTTTTTTCGCGTATTCCTCCATGACGCGGGTCACGTCCTCCTGCCTCTCCGGGTATACCACAGGCACGCCGGCGCGCATAATCCCCGCCTTTTCCCCCGCGATCTGGGCAAGCGTCTCCCCCAGATACTCCATATGGTCATAACCGATGGATGTTATGACACACAGCTTTTTCTCCTCCACCACGTTTGTGGCGTCCAGCCTGCCTCCAAGCCCCGTTTCCAGAACCACATACTCCACGCCGTACTTCTCAAAGAGCGTCATTGCCATAAAGAACAGCAGCTCAAAAAACGTGGGATGATACGATGTGGCGAGCCGCTTCACCTCTCCCATCACCACACGGAACGCATACAGAAAGTCCTCCTCGGAAACCATCTCCCCGTTTATCACAAACCGCTCCCTCATGCTCACAAGATGGGGGGATGTGAACATGCCGCAGGAAATGCCCGCCTTTCGCAAAACAGAACACAAATAAGCACAAACGGAGCCTTTTCCGTTTGTGCCTGCTATGTGTAAATTCTTGCTGTTCTTCGCCGGATATCCGAGCTGCGCCCAGAAGCGCGCGGTATCCTCCATGCTGTTTTTCGTCGTAAATTTAGGGGTGGCGTTGATATAATCTACCGCCGCCCCGTAAGTCTCAAAGGTTTCTTCCATTTTATCTCCATGATCCGCCGCGGGAATCAGTTGTGTACGATTACCGTTCCCTCAATGATACCCTTCTCCGCGGCATATCTCATAAAGCAGGTATTTCGGTCGAGGGTCATCTGCTCGGCGTTGATGCCGATCACCACATTGCGGTAGATATTACCGTCGATCTTAATGTAGGAATCCCTGCCTTCCTCCATGGTAGACTCCAGCTCTTCCCTCTCCTTGCCCACTTTGTCGAGTTCCACAAAGTATTCGTCCTTCAGGCGGTTCCACTCCAAGAGGCTTGCCTCTGTATTCTTGGACGTACTCGCACCCCGCATACGTTTCTCGCGCAACGCCTCCGTCATGGTATCCACCAGTCTGGAAAGCTTCTCCTTGATCTCCGCCTCCTTGCGCCTTGCCTCCAGAAGCTTGTCAAAGGACTCCGGCGCATAGCCACAGTGCAGAGCCGTCTTCAGTTCCACATCATTTCCCGCCGTCATCGCCTCAATGCCCTTAAGCGCATGGACCGAGCCGCCGATGATCGCGCCCCTCTTTCCTATGCTGATCACTTTATTCTTCGCAGACACCCTCGCGTTCAGAATGACGTTCGCCTGTACCAGTCCGCCCGCCTCCACCGTCGTATTCTCGATAAACTCCGCAAAGACATTTCCTCTCGCCGAAATTTTACCGCCGCCCTGAATGCCCCGGGTAAGCATCACATCGCCTCCTGCAAACAGGGTAGCCGCACCCGTGGTGCCGTGGATCTCTATATTTCGTCCGGCGCGGATGACGATGCCGCCCTCCACATTGCCGTTGATAATGACGTCTCCGAAAAACTCGATCTTGCCAATGATCGCGTCCACATCCCCCATGATCTCATGCACGTTCTGGATGTCGATCTTGCCGTCCTTGACCTCGATCTTGCCGTCGCTCTGTGCATAGTAAACGCCGTTTTCCCTCGTGATGCCCTTTCCTCTCATGGGTGGCAGGTCCCTCACGGGATCAGCCTTCATCTGCCCGCCCACAACCGTATAGCCGTCCACACCCTGCACCGCATAGTGGTAAACCGCCACCTTATCGCCTTTATGCACATTCTGCAGGGCGCTCATACTGGAATAGTCCACCGAGCCGTCCTCGTTCACCTTAGGACCCACATGTTCCTCCGGCGCAAACAGATACTCAAAGTAACCGTCCGTTCCGGGCTGCGTCTCCGCGCCCTTCGCCACGAGGATTTCCCTGTCGTACACCTTTTTCTTCACCATCGCCGACAGGTTGGAACTGTGGTAGCCCTTGACCACACCGTTCAGCTCCAGATAGTTCTCCAGATCGCGTTTCGTGTATGTCTGTCCCTCTGCCGGTGGTGTGAGGTAAAGCCACGCCGCCATCTCATCTTCTTCGATCCGCAGATAAGTGCCTTCCGCCAGATTCGACTCTGTAGGAGGTGTCCTCGTCTCGACTGCCACCGCCGTCTCCGCCGCGGTTTCTGGTGCCGGCTTGGTCTCTCCCGCCGCCGCGGGCTGTGCCGGCGCCGCCGGCTGCAGCGCTGCCTGCGGGTCCAGTCCTTTCGCCCTCGCCATCGCCGCTTTCAGTTTATTAAGCTGCTCCGCTGACAGATTCACCTCTGCCACGTGACTCACCTCCTTCCTTCATACTTATACTATATATTATGACGCATAAGTCTTATAGTCCTATTGTACTAACTCTTACCTATACCTTACACCATATCGGACTACTTTTCCAGTGGTTATTATATAAAATTTTTCCACAGTTCAGCCCACGCCCTTCGCATAACCGCGGTTACATAAGCTGCGCCAGCCTTTCCTCCACCTGCGCCTTCATCTGTGTATATTTTTCAAGCTTGGCGCGCTCCTCATCCACCTTCTGTTTCGGCGCCTTGGACATGAACTTCTCATTGCCGAGCATCCCCTGCACTCTGGCAAGCTCTCCTTCCAGACGCTTCTGCTCCTTTTTCAGACGCTCGATCTCCTGCGCGATATCCACCAGCTCCTCGAAGGGAATATAGACCGTCGCATTGGGGATCACCACGGAAACGGCGCTGTCGTCGATGCCGCCCTTGTCCGCCTGCACCGTCAGCTCGGATGCCGCCGCAAGCGAGATGAAGAACTGTCTGCCCTCCTCAAAGATCTGGCGCACACCCTCGTTTTCGCTGACCACGAAGACCGCCGCCTTTTTGCCCGGCGCCACGTTCATCTCCGTTCTCACGTTGCGGATGCCGCGCACCGCCTCCTTCATAAGCTCAATGGCGTTCTCCTCTTTTGCATACTGCCTGTCCTTCTGGAAAACGGGCCACTCAGATACCATGATGGACTCTTCTTTCGTCTGTAAGGTACAAAAAATCTCCTCCGTGATAAAAGGCATGTAAGGATGCAGGAGTTTTAGCGCGGAGGTAAGCACACTCTGTAAGGTCCACAATGCCGCCCGCTTTCCTTCGCCGTCCTTTTCGTCCGTGCTGTAAAGGCGGGGCTTCACCATCTCGATGTACCAGTCGCAGAACTCGTCCCAGATAAAGTCATACACCTTCTGCACGGCGATACCAAGCTCAAAGCTGTCCATATTGTCCGTCACTTCTTTGACGAGCGTATTCAGTTTGGAGAGAATCCACTTGTCCACAGGGTAGAGGCTGTTGCGTATCTCCTCGTAAGTCGTCTCCCAGCCGCGCTTCCCTGTTTTCTCCTCTTCCTGATCCATGTTCATCATAATGAAGCGGGACGCATTCCAGACTTTGTTCGCAAAGTTCCGGCTCGCCTCCACTCTTTCATAGTAGAAACGCATATCATTGCCGGGCGCGTTTCCCGTGATCAGCGTAAGCCTCAGCGCGTCCGCGCCGTACTGGTCGATGATCTCCAGCGGGTCGATACCGTTGCCAAGGGACTTGCTCATCTTCCGCCCCTGGGAATCCCGCACAAGACCGTGGAAGAGCACCGTCTTAAAAGGCTTCTCGCCCATCTGCTCATAGCCGGAGAAGATCATGCGGATGACCCAGAAGAAGATGATGTCATACCCCGTCACAAGCACATCCGTGGGATAGAAGTAATCCAGATCCTCCGTCTTTTCCGGCCACCCCAGCGTGGAGAAAGGCCAGAGCGCAGAGGAGAACCATGTATCCAACGTGTCGGGATCCTGCGTGAAATGGGTCTCACCGCACTTCGGGCAGACAGACGGCGTCTCCTTCGCCACCACGATCTCCCCGCACTTGTCGCAGTAGTAAGCGGGAATCCTGTGTCCCCACCAGAGCTGACGGCTGATACACCAGTCGCGGATGTTATCCGTCCAGTTGTAATAGATCTTGTCCATGCGTTCCGGTATGAGTCTGATCTCGCCCTTTTTCACCGCCTCCACGGCAGGTTTGATCAGCTCGTCCATCTTCACGAACCACTGTTTCTTGATCATCGGCTCGATGGTCGTCTTACAGCGGTCATGGGTGCCCACGTTGTGGGAGTAGTCCTCGATCCGCACAAGAAGCCCCTCTTTCTCCAGTTCCTCCACGATCTGCTTTCTCGCCTCGTAGCGGTCAAGCCCTGCATATTTGCCGCCGTTTTCATTGATGGTGGCGTCGTCGTTCATAATGTTCACTTCCGGCAGATTGTGGCGTTTTCCGACTTCAAAGTCGTTGGGGTCATGGGCGGGCGTGATCTTCACGACGCCTGTCCCGAACTCCATGTCCACATACTCGTCCTCCACCACGGGAATCGCCTTATTTACAATCGGCAGCCATACTTGTCTTCCCTTTAAATAAGTATATCTCTCATCGTTGGGGTTCACCGCCACAGCCGTATCGCCGAGCATGGTCTCCGGGCGGGTGGTCGCAAACTCCAGAAACTCCGTCTTGCTGGGCTGACCATTCTGGTCAACCAACGGATACTTGATGTGCCAGAAATGTCCCGCCTGCTCCTGATACTCCACCTCCGCGTCCGAGATGGAAGTGTTGCACACGGGGCACCAGTTGATGATGCGGCTGCCCTTGTAGATCCAGCCTTTCTCGTGCATCTTCACAAACACTTCCGTGACCGCCTTGTTGCAGCCCTCGTCCATGGTGAACCGCTCCCTGTCCCAGTCGCAGGAAGAGCCGAGTTTCTTAAGCTGGGAGACAATGCGCCCGCCGTACTCTTTTTTCCAGTCCCATGCACGCTTGAGAAACCCTTCCCTGCCGAGATCGTTCTTGTCGATCCCTTCTTCTTTCAGCTTCTCAATAATTTTTACCTCGGTAGCGATGGAGGCGTGGTCCGTCCCCGGCTGCCAGAGCGCGTTGTAGCCCTGCATCCTCTTGTAGCGGATCAGAATGTCCTGCATGGTATTGTCAAGGGCATGTCCCATGTGGAGCTGCCCCGTGATATTCGGGGGCGGGATCACGATGGTAAACGGTGTTTTCGTCCTGTCCACCTCGGCGTGGAAATATTTTTTGTCCAGCCATTTCTGGTATAATCTGTCCTCGATCCCCTTCGGATCATAGGTTTTCGCAAGTTCTCTGCCCATGGTGTGTCCTCCTTAATTTTACTCTTGCGCTTTCTGACTCTGCGCATAAGCAGACTCGAAATGCTCCGCATTTCTCATTCGCGGTCTCCGTTCCACTTCGGTCCGCGCAAAGCAGACATCCCCCGGATGTCTTGCGCCTCGTCATAAATCGCCTTAGACAGTCCTGCGTGCATACACGCATCCTGTCTCTTGCGCTTTCTGACTCTGCTTATGCGCGCAAAAAATGCCCTCTGCCAGTCTCCTGTACAAAGGGCGTAGTTACGCGGTACCACCTTCATTTATCACTCAGCGAAACCGGAATGCTGCCGGTCTCCGATCCGTTAACGGGGATCATGCGTGGACGCTTACTGCCGTTTCCGCCATGTCACCCGCGAAAACATTCAGCATCCCGGTTCCAGAGCCACGTTCCACAAGTCCTCTCCGAAGGAAACTCCCAGCTTCCGTTTCCTCTCTCTGGCGGCGGTCTTTGTGTACTCCTCTCTGTCATCACCTTTACAATTATCTAATACTATAGTCAATAAAAACACTTTTGTCAAGACGCCTCCTCTTTCAGCACCTCCAGAAACACTTCCACCAGATTCGGGTCAAACTGCGTGCCGGAACAGCGGCGAAGTTCCGCCTCCGCTGCCTCCCGGCTCATCGCCTTGTGGTATGGTCTGTCGTGCACCATCACGTCGTGGGAGTCCACCACCGTGATAATGCGGGACAAAAGCGGAATCTCATCTCCCGCAAGCCCGCCCGGATACCCGCCGCCGTCCCACCGCTCATGGTGGTGCAGGATATATTCGCCGATGGGCTTAAGCTCCTTGGATGCGCTGGCGATCCGATAGCCTTTCTCCGTGTGGGTCTTCATAATCTCCCACTCCGCATCTGTCAGCTTCCCGGGTTTTAAAAGAATCGAATGGGGAATGGCAATTTTCCCGATATCGTGAAGCACCGCCAGAAGCGCCAGTTTCCCCAGATCACCGTCCGTCAGGTGAAGCGCTTTTCCAAGCCTGATCGCCATCTCCCTCGTCCGCTCCACATGCTCCTCCGTCTCGTAATCGCTCTCCGTCAGTGTCTGGGTCAGGGAATCCAGAAGGGAACTTTTCTGGGAAGACTGGTTCATCAGCTTCTTCGTTCGCATACTCTCGACCGCCTCCCTGATCGCGTCGTCCACACTCTTTTCCCCATCCCGGATCACCGCGATCCCGTACTCGATATCCGTATTGATTCCGGTATCGTTGGCTTTCCCATACTGCTCCTTGATATTCTCAAAAGCGCGGAACGCATATTCCTGCTCCATCTCCGTGAGCGCCACCGCCATATCCCCGTCCGCCAGCCGCGCCAGAATCGCGCCGGGCGGCAGGTTCTTCCGCAGAAGATCAGCCGCTTTCCGAAGTAGTTCGTTGCCCTTCTTCCAGCCGTACACATCATTCACAAGCCCGATGCCGTTGGCGTTGCACACCACCACGGTCACGGGGTACACGCCCTTTGCGAGCAGCTTGTCCATCTCCCCGTAAAAGCTGTTCTTGGAATAGAGCCGGGTCAGCATGTCCCGCTCGGTCTCCTGATTTTTCATAATAAGAAGATGCCCGATGTTCCGTCCCTTTTTGTCCTTCAGGCAGCTGAAGACACAGTGATAAGCGCGGGCGCCCACGCTGCCGGGATTTTCCCACACAAAGGTCTGGTCCGTCTCCACGCTCTGCAGATCCCGGAACTCGCCAAGCTGCAAAAAGTCCATCATGCTGATCAGGTTCTCCTGATCCTCCAGCATCGGAAAAAGCTCCCGCATATCCCGGTTTGTATCCGCCAGATACCCCTCATAGTCAAAAAGGATCATCGGCATACCCATATACTCCAAAACCATCTTGCGGGTCGTGTTTAACATACCCTTGGAAGTATAATCGAATGTATTTCTGCAGACGAGCGGACAGACAAGACCATAAACCGGCACCGACACGTCCAGAGGCAGTTCCAGAATGCCTGCCATATAAAAGATCGTTAACAGCCCGATCACACTGAGCGCCAGAAGCGTATTGACGTATCTGGCACGATAGATGTTCGGCACAATCAAAGTCTTGCGGATCAGAATAAAAAAGGTCACAGCCACAAGCGCGTACACGAAAGCGAGATGCAGGGAAAAGGAAGGTCCCGCTTCAAACATGTATTTTATGGCGTAAGCGCTGCTCTCGTGATACTGATAGCGGAGATTAATCTCATGGAACACGTTAACCATCAATATCGCCGCGTCATTCAGGCCAAGAATACAGATTGTCAGTATGACGGCACGCTTAAATCGCGGTTTCACAATTCTTGACTCGGTAAATTCTATGATGTAATAGAAAATACATAAAACCAGAAAATCAAGACACACAAAATAGACGCTGGTCGTGAGAGAAGCCATAAAATAAGTGCGCGCCCATATTCTTGCCATGTAGGTGAGATTTACCATACATGCCGCCAGAAACATGTTGCCCGTGACGTATGCCAGATGTGTTTTCCTTCTATAAGTAATAATCGCGTAAATAAGCGCGCAGCACGCCGCCAGACCGCACAGTATATAACCCCAGATCATAAACGTTCCTCTTTAATGTAATGATAACTTTCATTGTACCACATTCCCATGCGCTTTTTTCTTGTAAATAGCGACAAATTTCGCAGGGCTGTTTTGGCTAATTTAACCTTATCATAAGGATAAATTGCAAAACATTCCCCCTTCCTTTACAATAAGGGAAAAGAAAGATGTTGTATCGGAAGGAGGCATTCCCTATGTATCATTCCAAAAAAATCGGTGTCTTTATCTCCCATATATTTGGCGCCTACCAGCAGGGCGTCTGTCAGGGAATCATCGACCGCGCTGTGGAGTACGGATATACCGCGGAAATCTTCACCTCCCTTGACGGGGAAAATCTCGGCTCCTACGCGCGCGGCGAGGAGAGCATTCTGCATATCCCGAACTATGACAGCTTTGACGGCGTCATTTTTGCCTCCGACACTTATATCTCGCAGGAGCTTCGCCGGAAAATTCTGGAACAGTTACAGACGCTCTCCTGCCCGATTGTGGAAATCGCCGTAAAGGACGCCCATTTTCCCGTGATTTCACTGGAAAACAACTCGATGACAGGCGATCTGACTTCCCATTTTCTGACCGTACACCGCGCTTCCCGCATCTGTTTTCTGGGCTGTTCCACGGAATCCTATATCTCGGACGTGAGGGAGTCCTATTACCGGGAGGCTCTGAAGAAGCATGGGAAAACGCCCGCCGAAAACGATATTTACCACTGTAAGTATGAGAGCGGTGAGGTAAATCGGGCACTGGACTTTTTCTGCCGTACCGGGACGCCGGACGCCGTGGTCTGCTACAATGACAGGCTCGCCCTCATGTTCCTCGCCTCCGCCCTTGCGGCAGGATACCGCGTGCCCGAGGACATCGCCATAACAGGGTGCGACGATACGCCGGACGGACAAAGCGCCTCCCCCATGCTCACCACCGTCTCTTTTCCTGTATATGAGCTGGGCGCCCGCTCTGTGGAAAACCTGCTGGCGCTGCTCCGGGGCGGCAGTCCCGACGCTGCCGGTCCGGCTGCCGAGCTGCTGATCCGGAACTCCTGCGGCTGCAGTCATGTCGGAAACGCCAACGCCGTCTTTTTTTCGCAGACGCTTTCCGACCGCATCGCCTCTCTGGAAAATTCCATCCTCAGCTCCATGAACATGTCGTCCTCCCTGCAGCATGTGACGGATCTCGACGCGGGTATGGAACTGCTCACGGATTTCTTGCCGCAGCTGGAGCATTGCAGGGAATTTTATCTGTGTCTGTACGCTGACTGGGACTCCGTCTCCAGCCACATCCTCGCCCTCACAAACAGGGAGGAAACCGCTTCGGACACCGATACCATCCTGTTAAAGTTTGCGTACAAAAACGGAAAACGGCTGCCGGAATGCAGCTTCCTAAAAAAGAACCTGCTGCCGGATTATCTTTACGCCGATTCCGACTGCGCGTATATTTATGTCCCGCTGTATTTTGAAGAAAAAAAGTTTGGCTACATCGCCCTCGCCTACGAGGACAACCGCATTGACTACCAGTTCCGGCTCGTCCAGTGGCAGATGAACATCAACCAGATGCTGCAGAGCGTCTGTGAGGCAAAGCGCACCGGGATGCTGGTGGACCGTCTGGAAGATATCTATATGAAGGATGCGCTGACCGGCCTTTACAACAGGCACGGCTATGACCGTCTGGTAGAGCCGCTCTTAAACCGCGCCCTCTCGGAAAACCTTCCGCTCACAGCCTTTCTGATCGACATGGACGGGCTGAAACACATCAATGACACCTACGGCCATGGCGAAGGAGACTTTGCCATCCGGGTTCTGGGACAGGCGATCGAAAGCACCGCCGCCGAGGGGGATATCTGCGCCCGTTTTTCGGGAGATGAGTTTTATCTGCTGACCGCCGGTCTGACCGAAAAGGATGCGAAAAAGCGCGCGCAGTCCATCGCCGCCTATCTCCAAAACTACAACAAATTAAGCGGCAAACCTTACGATATTTCCTGCAGCTGCGGTTACGCCTCCGCGCACCCCGCTGCCGGTTTTGGGGCGGAGCATGTCCGGGAACTGTTTTCCCTTGCCGACAGGCAGATGTACCTTGAGAAGAAAAAGCATCACGCCGCCCGCCGTTAAACTTACGTCAGTTACTTTTACCCCCCCCCCTAGAAAAAAGGTCATTTTGTACATTTTTCCGATATTCGCTCGGGGACACCCCGCAGGAGGCTTTGAATAGTTTCATAAAATGTTTTTCGTTGTCGTACCCGATTTTCGCGCTGATCTCGATGATCCGCAGATCCGTCTCCTCCAGCAGCCGCTTCGCCTCCTCCATGCGGATTCCCTTCAGGTAATTGACGAAGTTGCTGCCCGTATACTCTTTAAAGAGATAGGAAAACAGGGAATAGTTCATGGAGATATGGTTGGAGACCACCGCCATGTTCAGATCCTTGTCAAAGTTTTCCTGAATATAGGCAATCGCCTGCTTGATTTTCTGCTGGTTCTTGTTGCTGTCAAAACGGCTGTTGATCTGCTCATGCAGCCCCAGAAGCCACTCCATAAATTCCGCCTGCCATGTCTCCAGGGAAGGATAGGCATAATATACTTTCAACCGCTCCACATCCTTCATCTCTTCCGCCGGCACATTGCGGTAGGTCTTCTGCGCCTCCTTAAAAAAGTCGTCCATGATGTTCACAAAATCAGAGGGGGTGATCCACTCGTTTCTGACCGCGTGAAACAGACCGTTCCACGCTCTCACCAGCTCCTCCGTCTTGTCCGTGCCCACAAGCTGCACTCTCTTTAACTTCATTTCCGCCCCTGCAAGCCGCTTTGCCTGTTCGACAAACTCTTCCGGCACATGCTTCCCCGGCTCGTCCGCGTACACCGGCATCCGTCCCACACAGAAGGCGCGGTGTCTCGCATCCACCGCCTCTCTGTACGCCGCCCGCATCTCCCGGATGCCGCTGTGCAGAAGGCTGACTCCCGCATACGTCTGCGACAGCTCATTTTTTAAGAGAAGCTGCGTATTTTTCTCCGGCACAAGGTACACGTCGTTTCCCTCGATATTGTGCAGATAAATATAGGGCTGCTCCTGTCCCGTCCCGACGTCCTTTGGCTGTAACACGCACACCTGATACGCAAGCAGGTCGAACTCGCTCTCATACTCGGTCTGCATGGTGTGGAGTTCCTCCTCGGTGATCCGCTCGTTTAACATCAGATATTTTAACTGCTGGTACCCGAGACGCTTGCTGGTCCGGCTGCTCTCCCGGTTTTCGGATATCTCCTGCTCCAGTTTTCTCAGGATATCCCACAGCTTCTCCCGCTCCACCGGCTTTAAGAGATATTCTCTCGCGCCCATGCGCAGCATCTCCACCGCGTAGGAGAAATCCGCATACCCGCTGACCGCAACGATCAGAGGCTTCTCGTCCAGTTCCTGTATCCGCTGCACCAGTTCCACGCCGGTCATTTTGGGCATACGGATGTCCGTAAACATCACGTCCACCTTCTGACTTTGCAGGATATCGAGCGCCATCTCTCCGTTGCCGCACTCCATAATCACCTCCACGGGGACGCCGCTGCGCTGGATCATCGCCCGTATACCCTGCCGTATCATCTTTTCATCTTCCACAATCAGCACCGTTTTCATGGTTACCTCCATGTCGGAGCATCTTTTCGCGACGGCACGCGAGCAAAATCTCAAATTTTGCTCTGCGATTCCGAGTTTGTGGCTCCGACACAAACTCGCGCCCGAACTTGTTCGGGAGTTGAAACAATAAGGCACCCCCCTATTCTCCGCGGTACATGGGTACGCGCACCGTGACCTTCGTGTAACACCCAGACTTCGAGTCAACCGTGATCCCGTACTCCGCCCCGAAACTCATCCGTATTCTGTCCTGCACGTTCTTTAAGCCGATGCCGTTCCCGGAACCTCCGTCGGGTTCGATCTCCCCGGCGATCCGTCTCCTGAGTCTCTGCAGCGACTCTTCGCTCATGCCTTTGCCGGCGTCGCTGATCTCGATCACACAGTCCCCGTCCCGTATCATTCCCTTGATGTAAATATTGGTATCCTCCGCCAGCTCCTCTATCCCGTGATAAATGGCGTTTTCCACAATCGGCTGCAGGGACATTTTCGGTATCTCCTGCTTCAGAACTTCCTCCGGCAGATTGAGGGAAAGATAAATCTCATAGTCAAAGCGCAGGTTGATGAGGATCAGATAATTTCTGATATAGGCGATCTCCTCCTCCACACGCACGTTGCCGGACACCCATCTGATGCTGTACCTAAGCAGGTTTCCAAGGGAGGTGATGGCATCGGAAATCACATACTCCTCGTCGATCTCCGCCATCATCTTAATGGACTCCAGCACGTTGTAGATGAAATGCGCGTTGATCTGGTTCTGCAGCGCGCGGATCTGGGCATTCTTTGCCAGCATTTCCCTGTCTATATTCTCCTTCATAAGCTGTTCGATCCGGTCTAACATCTTATTGATCTGGGTTCCCAGTTCGCCCATCTCGTCATTTCCGCAGCCCTCGATCCTGACCTGCAGATCACCTTTCTGTATCAGGCGGATGGATTTCAAAATTTCGTAAAACTGCCGCAGCAGCCTCTTTACGGTAAAGTTGATCAGAAAAGCCAGCCCGATGAGTATCACCAGCATAACCGCCACAAAGATATTCCTCATCCGGTACACATAGCGCACATTATCCGAAATATTTTTCACGGACAAGAGTGTCCCCTGCAGCTCCCTGACATACAACCCGGAAACGATCAGATGCTCGCCGCCCTGTTTGAGATATCTCGTGTACATGCCGTCCTTTTCAAGGTCCTGCTCCATTTTAAGCCGCACAAATTCTTCCGATCCGTCCGCCTCATTCCCGCCAAAGTACAACTCCCCCTCGTCAGAGACAAAGCAGCTCCACTCATCCTCCATCTTCTCATACAGCGGCGGAAACATATTTTCCATGGTGACCGCCGTCTCCATCACTCCGATCAGACCGTTCTCATAATCTTCTATTTTTGTCACCAGAGCCGCAATCTGCGTCGTCCCGTTATTGTCAAACAGCACGTCCTCATACTGGTAATGCCAGCCCGATACGTCCGCCTCCCCCGCCCACGCCATCTTCTGCATACGGGAGCGGCTGTAAAGGATCGGCATCATCTCTTGCACCTCATCATTCACGGCGTATACGCGCACACCGTACAACAAAGTGTTGTTGCTGACAAGACGCTCCAGCGCCGTGATATTGGAATGGTAAAAGGCAAGCAGCTCTTCCGTCTCCGTCTTTTCCTGCCTGACCGACTTTTGCAGCATCTGCAGAAGCGCCTCGTCATTCAGGAAAAACTGTGTCGTCATATTGACCGAGTCAATGTTTTTGCGGATATGATCCCCGTTTCGCTCCATCGTGTACTCCATATAATTTCTGTTCTCGGTAATCACGCTGCGCTCCATATTGTAAAAGAGCGCCCCCGCGAGGACAGAGATCGGCAGAGCCACAAAAAAGCAGATGACCAGCGTAAATTTGCTATTCAGTTTTAGACCGCCAAACAGATCCGTTAAACGCGTTTTCACTTTATCCCCATCTTTTCTTTCGCCTGCTTCATCAGCGCTGTCTTTGCCGCCTGCACTTCCCTGAACCCACATGCCTCTCTCTCTTCCAGAAAAAAGGCAAATATCTCGTCAAATTCTTCCTCCGATTCCGCCAGCAGAAGCCTTGGAAGGGTTTTGCTCCACAGTAGTTCGATTTTGTTGTCCGCATAGGCTTCTCTGGAACCTTTGGGAAGAAAGGCGTCGTACTGCCCGTTGTAAATCACATAGGGATACGACCACTCCATGATCTGTCTGACAGGCTCCCCCGGCTCCTGTTTCCACTTTAACTGCATCCTGTTATCCTGCAGCATCCAGTACGTATTGTCCGCGCCGTATGTGCGGTCGTAAGCCTGCCTGTCCGCGTTGAGCAGGGCATTTACCTCCTCCTTTACCACCGGTTTCCCGTCCACATAGTCGAAGGTCTCCCCCTCCACCCCCAGCGAGAGGCGAAGCTGCCCCTGTTCGCTCAGCATATAATCCATAAAGGCGATCGCCCGCTCCGGGTTTTTGCAGTTTTTCGATATCAGGGTAACCGTCCAGCCGTTGATGCCGCTTGTGGGAAGCGCCGGGTCGTCTCCCGCCGCATTCTTCGGGCCGTCCACCGCCAGATAAATCCGCTCCGGGTGGTTTACATAAAGTTCCTTCTGCTGCGCCACCATATCCGTGTACTGGTAGAGCATACAGAAATACCTGCCCTTTGCCATCTTTTCCTCGGTCTGCATCCTCTGGTCAATGAAAATGTCGTCCGCAAGAAGCCCCTCCCCGCCGAGCCTGCGGAACATTTTCAGCCATGTCAGATAATCCTCGTTTGTGTAACGGTCGTAGATCTCCCCGTTTTCCTCAAAGGGCACCGCCAGAAAATTCATCAGGTACTGGTCGAAGGAGACGTTCCCCTGATCGTTAAACACGTGCGCGCCCACCGGGATGAGCGGCTCCCCGTCCACCGTCGGAAACATGTCCTGCGCTTTCTTTACCGCCGCCGAAAACCCTTCCGGCGTCGTCATGTCCGGGCTGCCGATCGCCTCATAGATATCCCTGCGCACGAGAAACGTCTGGTTGGAGCTGATGTTGTCGTATGTCTCGATGTCCTTTGCCGTGAAAAAGGAGTTGGGATAGCTGTATATATTGCCGTCCTCCTTCGTGTACCAGTTGACCACGTCGGCGTCGCTCACCTGATAAAAGCAGGCATCGTATTCGTCCGCCAGCTCGTTTAAGGCATAGACCATGCCGCTGTCTATCATCTCGTCAATCTGCGGCTCCCACCAGCCAAGCGTAATGAAATCCGGCAGGAAATCCGCCGCGATCAAGGCGTTTAGCTTCTCCTTTTCATTGCCGTCCGGCGTAATGAAGTGTATGCTTACGCCCGTCTCCTCCGTGATCCTGTCGGACACCACATTGCCGCCCCATTCGGAATTGAACCACGAATAGTTGATATACCATTCAAAGGTAACAGGCTCGCCCGCATACCGCTCCCATGCAGGCGCATCCGCCCCGTCCGCCGACGCCCCCGGCGCCTGCCCGCCGTCCTTTGACGCGCACCCCGCGCAGAGCAGCCCTGCTCCCATCAGCATCATTCCCACGCGATATATCCCCGCCGCGGCGCGCCGCATGACCGTTTTCCTCTCCCGCATCTTCTTACCCCGATCCTCTATAGTCAAAATCCAATGTATTTTTATCCTGCCTATAGTATACGGCTTTTTCCGTCTCTTTTCAACGCCAAAAGAGCAGCCCCGGAATCGGATACTGCCCTTATACGTATCGCTTATATATGCGGAGAATGCCGTTTTTGGCATTCTCCTGAGTGAGACTTGGAACTTCTATTCTTTCACGCTTCCTGCCGTAATACTGCTGATAATGTACTTTGAGCAGAAGCAGAACACAATCAGGATCGGTACCACGGAGATCGCGACGCCAAGGTAGATCGCCCCTTGGTTCTTCTGCAGGTCCGTCGCCGCATTCAGCGTGCTGATCATCACCGGCAGCGTCATCTTATCCGGCGTGTTTAACAGGATCAACGGCACCAGATAGTTGTTCCAGTTGCCGATGAAGGCACCGATCGACATGGTCGCGATACCGGGCGCCATGATGGGCAGTACAATCTTGTGGAAAATATGTAACTCTCCCGCGCCGTCGATTCTCGCCGCCTCCAGAAGCGCCTTTGACAGCGTGGACTGCACATACTGTCTCAAGAAAAACACCGTGCCCGGCGACGCGATTGCCGGAATGATCAGAGGCAGATAGGAGTCCACCATATGCAGCTTCTGACAGAGATTGTAAAAACCGATCAGACTCAGCTGCGCCGGAATCATCATAAACACCACAAGTATTTTAAACAGCCACGCGTTTCCTTTGAAGCGGTATACCGCCATGGCATACGCCGTGATCGACGAGAAGTACGCCGTCAGTATGGTCGCCGGAATTGCCACCAGCAGACTGTTTCTAAAGCCCTTAAACAGATTTACATAGGCAAACAGCGCCTCCCAGTTGTCCTTCAGATGGCTGCTCGGTATCAGTGTGAAGGAATGGGTGATTTCCACGCCGCTTCTCGTGGCGTTCACGATCATTAATAAAAACGGAAGGAAGCAGATCGCTGCAAGCAGGCCCAGGCACAGATAAATGATTCCTCTTTTAATCTTGACAGTCGTAGTCATATTAATCTTCCTCCCTTCCCAAAGTCTTAAACTGGATGATGGACACGATCAGGATGATAAAGAACAATGTGTAGGCGATCGCCGAAGCGTACCCCACCTGATGCGTCTCAAAACCGAACTTGTAAAGATACATGACTGCCGTCTGCAGACACCCGGAAGGCTCGCCCGCCGTGTTCGGCGCCACGCCGTTCATCAGGAAAGGCAGATCGAAAAGCTGCAGTCCGCCGATCAGGGATGTCACGAATACATACAACATAATAGGCCGAAGCAGCGGGATCGTAATTTGGGCAAACACCTTCCATCTGCCCGCGCCGTCGATTGCCGCCGCCTCGAAATAGTCCGTCGGAATGCCCTGCACACCCGCCATCAGCATGATAAAGGAATTGCCGAACCACATCCATGCGCCGATCACCGAGATCACGTAGGGCGCGGTGGACGTGGAACCCAGCCAGTTGATCTGCTCCTTCGCGACCCCCAGCGTCAGAAGAAGCTGGTTAAAGCTGCCGTACTTCCAGTCGAGCAGCGTCTTAAACAGAAAAGCCACCGAAGTCGCTGCGATCAGGTTCGGCAGATAGTATACCGCCCGGAATACCGAAAGTCCCCGTATCTTGTATTTGATGTCGCTGAAAATCACCGTCAGCAGAAATGCCAGACCGAGCTGTAATATAATATTCACGCCCCAGATCTTAACCGTGTTTCCAAGCGCTTTCCAAAAAAACTTATCCTTAAATACTCTTATGTAGTTGGCAAGCCCCGCCCATTTCGCGTCCCCGAAACCTTTATAGCTGGTGAAACTCAGATACAGTGTACGGAACACCGGGTATACGCTGAACGTCAGAAAGACGATCACAAAGGGCAGCACAAACAGATATGCCATACGATTCAGATTTCTCTTTTTAGGTTTCCCCACATTTGTCTTTGCCATAGTTCCCTCCGTCCCACAAGGTAAAGGGGGCTGCGCATTGCTGCCCCCTCCTCCCCTCAATCATTATCTGTTTACCGTGATCTCCGGATATGTAGCCTCGATCTGGTCATAGAAATTGTTCCATGCCTCTTCCTTGTTCATTTCGCCGGTCTTGATCGCCGTGGTCGCTCTTCCCCACTCGTCGCCAATAAACTTGTCGTATCTGGTCACCTTGGAATAGTCGATTCCCTGTGCCTGCTCCAGCCAGAACTTGTAGAGCTGCTGTCCGCCGTAAACCTCGTTCTTGTCTTCCGCATGTGCTTCCAATACGGGAATCAGGGATACGGTATCGCCCTCGGACTTCTCAATCCACCAGTTTGCGGTGTCCTCGGTCAGTGTACAGAATTTCAGGAAATCCCACGCCTGTTCTTTTCTCTCGGACTGGGAGGAAATACCGATGAAGGTACCGCCACCGAAACCGTAAGCCGGACCGGAGCACACGCCCCACTTGCCGGAAGTGCCCTGCACGTTATCTCTCATGGTCAGCACGCCCCATGAAGGAAGACCGAAAGCAAACACTTCTGTCTTGTCCAGATCCTTGGTCGCCTCAGCAAAACCTTCCGCATCCCACACGTCCACGGAATCGTCCGCATAGTTCTGGATATCCGCAGTCAGGATCGGCACCTCACCCGCCATCGCCTGATACCAGGGGGTTGACCACTGGTTCGCGTAAGCTGTCAGATCATCCTGATACAGGTAAATACACAGATCCTGATAATCCTTTCTGCCTTGATCCACGTTCAGCACGCCGTCGATAACCCACGCGGAGTCGCCGGAGAAATAGTTGATCTCCGCATCGGAAGCGAAAATACGATAGCCTGCGTCCTTCAATGTCTGTGCCGTTTCCATAATGGTTGGGTAATCCGCAAACAACTGGCCGATCTCGTTCGGATCGTCCGTGCCAAACACCGTCTGGGCAATGTCTCTTCTATAATAGATGCCCGCCGGAGTAATCTGGTAGGAGATCGCTCTCTGGATGCCGTCCGCATCCTGTCCCACATCCCACACATAATCCACGATCTGGTCCGCGTAATCCTGCGCGTTGTAGGGCGCCTGATTCAGATCCTCAAAGTAGCCTGCCTCGTAGAAATCCTCTAACATCTGGGGCTCGCCCACGATGATATCCGGCTCCTTCTGTCCGCCGTTAAGCGCCGTCTGCACCTTGGTCACATAGTTTGCCGGCTCGATCACCACCGTCTCCACCTCGGTGCCGGTCTTTTCCTTATAATACTCCGCGAACTGCTCCAGATCCTTTGCCAGTGTCCAGACTACCAGCTTGTCGCCGCTGGATGCGGGCGTCTCATCCGCCGCACCTGCGTCACCCGCGTCGCCTGCATCCGCACTCGCCGTGCCGGAATCCGCAGCCGCACCGCTGTCGGAAGAAGCGCCGTCGCTGCCGCCGCACGCCGTCATGCTAAGCACCATTGCTCCTGCGAGCATAAGGGAAATCAGTTTTTTCAGTTTCATAACATTTCCTCCTTTTTTGTTTTCCTTATTTGTTTTCCATTTTTGTTCATATTGTCTTGTTGTCAGCTGATACTTAGATTATAGAGTCCGCCTCATTTGGTATAAATGTCCCAAATTTTACAAAGGTATCTTTTTTTTAGTAGCAGATTGTATGAATGGAATGCGGCGTCAACACGGTTTCCATTCCATACCCCGCTTCCCTGACCGTCACCGGCACCTCTTTGTCCGACTTGTTTAACAGGACAAGCACACGCTCCCCGCCCGGGTTTAAGAAAGCTGCCGCCTCCACCGCGTCGCTGTAGCGCGTCATGCCGACTCTGACTGCCCCCGGCTCGACGTAGCGGCTGAAATGCCCGATATAATAGTAGGAAAGGCGTTTTTCAAAGGTGTCCTCCCCAGGATCGCACATGACCGGCGCGGCGCAGAAGTTTCCCACATGGTTGGGTCCTCCCTCCGCGTCCAGAAACAGGTTCCAGTCAAAGGATGCGCTGACGCCCGCATTCAGATTACCCATGATATCGTGGGCGTACATTTCCGCCTTCTCCACCTCGCCCGAATCCGCAAAGCGGGAATACTCCACACACCCTTCCGTGAAAAACACTTCCTTGTCCGGGTACTGTTTCCGTATCAGCTCCGCCGCCTCAAAATGATCGCCCGTGTACCAGTGCACCGCCGCGCCGCTTACATATTTCTTTGTCCGTTCATCCGCCACGACTTCCTTAAAGCGCTGGTACGCCTCCTCCTTGTTGTGATCCCACACATAAATGCCCGTATCGGCAAATCCCGCCTGTGCAAGCGCCGGTCCCAGATAGTCCCGCACAAAGAGCGCTTCCTCCTCGGACGTATAAATGCAGGAATCCCACGTCTGCACCGCCATCGGCTCATTCTGCGTCGTCAGGAATCTGACCGGGATCCCCGCCTCTTTGTAAGCCTCCAGAAATTTCACAAAATACGCCGCCCACGCCTCGTAATATTCCCGCTTTAGTTTTCCGCCGTGATTCATCTCCCCGTTGGTCTTCATAAATGCCGGGGGAGACCAGGGCGCCGCCATAAACGCCATCTCCTTCCCGCACGCCACCTGCGCGTCCCTGATCAGAGGCAGGATCTCCTTCTCGTCATGGGCGATCGAGAAGGTGGAAAGTTCCCCATCCCCCTCCTCCACATAGGCGTAATTCCCCAGCGCGAAATCGCAGCTTCCCATATGGAGCCGTCCCAGATTGTACCGAAGACCGTCCTCACCGAAGTACGCCTGTATCATTTCCTTCTTCCGCGCATCGCTCATACCCGCGTAGTTGTGCGCCGCGCTCTCCGTAAACGCGCCGCCAAAACCCCGCAGCGTCTGATACGTCACGTCCGGATACACATTGACCACGTGCATACAGTCCTGCATCTCTCCTGCGTCGCACACCGTCTCCTCCCAGAATTTTCCGGCATTGTAATCGGTCACATATTCTCTTATTTTTTTCATGTCTTTTTCCTGTCCTTTCTATCTGATGCGGATCTCGATGCGCTCCACCTTCCTTGCCCGCACATCTTCCGCCAGCTTTCCGCTGACATACCCGGCGTCCACATCCGCCTCGTTCCTGTTTTTATAGAGGAAATGTATCCCCTTGACCGTATACTGTCCCGGTATGTAATCCTTCTTCTCTTCCAGCCGGTACGCCACCTCCGTCTCCCCCAGAAGGGTCGTCTCAATCACGCCGTCCTCCGGGATCAGATAAGCGGGAATAGCCGGTTCCGGCATAAAGACAAGCTCACCGTTTTTCACCGCAAACACATGCCGCCCGAACATCATCAGCTTCCACATGCTGATAAACTCGATGGTGGAGCCGGAAAGCCTCGCCACAAACCCTTTGCCGTGAATCTTCTCGTCGGGGTTCCTGCTGCTGGCGATAAAGGAAGAGTTCTCGTAAATGCTCCTCCCGTAAACCGCCGGGTCGAGGAACGGCACCGCCGCCTTGTGGAAGTCCTCAAAAAATTCCCCGTACATGCCGCTGCGCAGAAGCTCCAGCAGATATTTGTATTCCATGTGCAGCCAGATGGACTCGTTCTCCAGCCATCCCGGCGTGAAAGCGCACGCCCTGCCAAGCTCGTAGCTTGCCTGCTCCAGCGAATCGTTCACCTTATACATGGACAGCTTTTTATCGTACAGCCCGCTGCTTTTTACGTTCTCATACAGAGCCTTCTTCTTTTCCTGCGGCAGATCCAGCTTCAGATAGCGGACCGGTCCTTCCAGAAACGCCGGAACGGGCTTTACACGAAACCCGAGCGGCACGATCCCGTCCGCCTTCTTTTCATAGTCTGTGACCTCGTAGGAGAAATACGTCGGGCAGATCCCCTCCCCGAAGGCACATGCCTTCTCGATGCCGCGCTCCACGAACACTTCCCACTCCTTCAAGGCTTCCGCCAGCGCCTCTCCCGCATAAGTTTTCTTTTTGCCGGAAATGCCGCTATACGTCTTGTCCCAGTAGAGTTCCTTCACATCGTTGATCCGGTTCCAGAAGGAAAGGATTTCCCCATCCTTTTCCAGACTGTCCTTTTCCAGCCGCACAACCAGCCGCAGCTCGTCTATAAAATCGCCCAGCTCTTCCGTGATTTCCACTTCCTGCGGGTATCTCGTAAGCGCCAGGATCGTATAGCGGAGCATCCGCGCAAGCTCGTAAGTCTCCGCCATGGAGGAGCCGAACAGCCCCGGCAGACCGTTTAACGCATCGTACCATCCGGGTTTTCCGCCCTCCATCTCAACACCCATGCCGTAAGCGTCCAGCGCCGCAAACTTTGTGGCGCACAGAAGGAGCAGCTTTTCCATCAGGGTGACATACACGATCTCCCCCCTGCCTTTCTGAGCGCGCACCAGCTTTTCCGCGCCGCTTCTTTTGCTATCCTCGTCAAGCGCGTGATACTGGCGAAGCCCCTTTTCCGTCTCCGCGTAACGCCTGCCCCGGCGGTTTATGCGGATCTGCGACAGGAAATAGGTATACTCCTCCTCGAAAAGCATCTCCCGCTCTTTGTCCGGATAGACCTCCAGATAGTCCTCGATCAGATCCAGATTATAGGTCCAGTGGTCGCTCCAATAGCCCTCTCCGAACTTCCCGTTCACCGTGCTGTCCGCGAAATCGATCACTTGATAAAAGAGGGATTCCTTCCACTCGCCCAGGGTATCGTCCAGCTTCGCCCAGAGCGCGCCCGGCGTAAACGGATTTTCCACAAAAGCGGTCAATTCTCCCGCCGCCCCCTCTTCCAACTCTTGAAAGAGCGTTTCTGCCTTTCCCCGGTCCAGACGGTAGGTCAGCTTCTCCACCCCGAGGGGATTGTACCCGTCCAACTGGATCAGACTGTAAAATTCCTTCACATTTTCCCTGCCCACACAGGGCGCAAAAAAGGCGTCGCAGCGGCGGTTCTGGTTCACGTCCCGGAAGTTTCCGTTTCCCTGTGAAAAGAACTCCGGCAGCATGGAAAAATAGTTATAGTCCCGCTCCAGATCCCCGTGTTTTCTGGAATACGCATAGTACAGCTTGTTGCTGCCAAGCGGAATCGGATACCCGCCCCGCAGGACATTGTCCATATAAGTGTACTGGCAATAAATATCGAAACTCTCCGAGGCGGTTTTTGTGGCAATCCCGTTTACAAGCTCCAGAGGCAGCCGCTCCGCCTCCTCCCGCTTCTCCTCAAAGTAGGAGCCGTCCCGCTTCTCCGACAGGAACTGTTCCAGATACGCCTTCTTTTCCACGCGCCCGATCACTTCATATAAGGTGAGCGTCTCCCCCGGCTGCAGCTCTTTCTGCGTCCCGTAAAAACTGCAGGGAAGAAGGTTTGCCGTCGCCTGCTTCCGGGCATACACGCCGCTAATTCCATCCTGCGCAAAGCGCACCGCCCGCTCCAGCGAACAGTCGTAGGCAAACACCGCCTCCGTGTCAACGAGCGGCGAAAGCAATGTGCCGTCCTCCAGACAGGCGAACGAAAAATTGCCGCCCTTGATCTCCCGCACCGCCGCGCTGTCGTCCATACTGGCACGCACACGGAAAAACGGCGCGTTCCCTTCCAGATCCTCCACCTGCATCCACGCCTTTGCCGTCTGCGTCATATTTTTCATGCTGTCCATCTCGACCCCGTAAGGAATCAGCGCGGGCATACCGTCCAGTATCTCCAGTGAGATTTCCCGGTCGTCCTCGTTTGTCACGGTCACTTTTCTGACAAGCGCGCCGATTTTCTCACCGGGCAGGATAAAGTAATCCACCTCGGCAAGCAGCTTCTCCTCCCCGTTCCTTTCCCGCAGGGACAGACTGTTCATGCCGATCTCCATCTCCTGTTCCCACTTTTCCTGCGAAAAGCATTCCGAGTAATTCCCGTCTTTCCGAAGGAAGGTGCGGAACCCGGTCCGCTTCACATTCTGGTAAGCCGTGTGCGCCGGATAAAACTCCATGATCGCACCGTCCTTGTTGTCCACGCCAAAGCTGACAATCCCCTGCCCGCGGTTTACATAATAGCACCAGATCGGTATGCCGTGCAGTCCCGCAATCCCCGGTAAGAAGCTTGCGAAAGTTGATTTTCTGCCGTAGTCCTTCATTACATATTTTTTCTGCTCCTGTCTCATCGCTGCCCCTCTTCTCCTTTCCCAAGCAAAATCTCTATCTCATGCACTTCGTCCGACAGCTGCGCGATGTCCGCCCGTGCCAGCAGCACAGTCGCTGTATCCGCTCTGTTTTGGCTGCCCGCATTTTCCGCCATTCCTATATCATCCGGCTTCTCCGGAATGCCTGCTGCCCCTGTGCCTTCCGCTTTCTCCACAAGCGGGATTTCCCGACTGTCCACCGACGCGGATTCGATACGGTAATCGCCGCACGAAAGCCTGCCGGGGTTCTTTATGGTGACGCGGAAGCTCTTCCCCGCAAAGGGCAGTTCCAGCACAGCCGTCCCGTCCTCGTCAAACTGCTCCCGCATCAGCGCCGGGGCAATCTCCAGATCGCCCGCCTTTCCCCTGACGCCGAAGACTTCCGTGACAAAGGTGAGCATATACCAGCTTGCCGCCCCTGTCAGATAGTGGTACATCCCCCGCCCTTCGTTGTTGAAATACTCGGGAATGCCCGGATAAATTCTACTCGTCCCAAACCGCAGCGCCGTGTCCGCAAGGGTCTGCAATGCCTTGTACCCCTCCGCCGCAAAGCCCCGCCGGTACAGCGCATTGGCATACATCACCGCCATGTGGGAGAACACCGCGCCGTTCTCCTTCTCCCCGTAGGCAAACCCGAACATTCTCCCCAGATCCGTCTTCAGCTCGTAGAAATCGGTATTCAGACGGTAGCCGCCGATTTTGCCGTCATACAGATACGTGTCCGCGCTTTTTACGATACTGCGGATCTGTTCCGGGGCGGCGGTGCCGCCCATAATGGCAAAGACCTGTCCCGTCAGCATCATGCGCACGCCCTTTTCGTGTACTCCCTCCACCTGTCTGCCGTGATTGTCGTAATAACCGTTAAACCAGCCGTTCCCTTTCTGATCCGACACCCACTCGGTCTGTCTGATATGCGCCGCCATCCAGTCCGCTTTCTCTTCCAGATTCTCCGCAAGCGCATCCAGCTCCACCGTGACGGTCTTCCCGCTTACGCTGTGGCGGCACGCCTTCACGTACTGCCCAAGCGCCTGTGCTTTTTTCTCCGGGCTGTCATACAAATCCCTGTCTTTTTCCAGCAGACAAAGCAGCTCCTCCGCGACGGCGGTCTCCTTTTTCCCGGTCTTTTCCCGGTAGAGCCGCAGGCACTGTGAAAGCTCCCGCAGGTTTCCGGCGTAAGCGTTCGTAAATGCCACACTCTCCCCCTGTTCCGGCGCCATATCCAGCGCATCGTTCCAGTCCGCGCCGCGCAGCCTGCAATGGTTGTGGCTGCCAACCTCGTAAAAGGCGCAAAGATTTTGTACCAGCAGATGTTCCAGCACCGTGCCGCAGTATGTGTGCCCGTCCTCAGTCTTTAGCAGATTGCCGTAAGAATCGTTCCACGCCTCGTCGGACGCCGTGCCGCGCTCCGCCTGTCTGTCCTTAAAGTAAGGCGCCTTGTTTTCCAGAATTTCCAGATCGCCGGTCTGGTCCATATACAGCTTCGTTGTCATAAAGGGCCAGACGCCGTGGTCCATCCACACCCTTGTAATGTTATTCCGGTCCGCGATAAACTCTCCCTGCTTCGCGCCGATGATTGTGGCGTTGGTCCCGTCCATGCGCACCCCGCCGAAATTGTCGAGAAGCATCTGCCGCACCCCGTCCGGATTCATCAGAAGCAGCGCCAGACAGTCCTGCCACAGGTCGCGCCATCCCCGTCCGCCTTTGCCGTAGTCGTGGTAAGGCAGGAAGGAGCAGCCGTAAATCCTGCGAAGCGTCGGCTGGAAACTCACCCACCGCATAAAGCCGTCAAAGTCCTTATTTCCCGTGTGATACCGTATATTGACCTTCTCCTGCCAGCTCTCCTTCGTTCTGGCAAATGCCGCCTCCACCTGCTCCTTTGTCCGATACGCCGCCACCGTCTCCGCTATGGTTTCCGGCTCCTCCGTAATGCCCATCAGGACGGTAAAGGAAACGCGCGCGCCGGGCGCCAGCACGGTCTTTTCAAATTTCAGACCACCCATCGCCTCTTTGCCGTCCACGGACGTGCCCGCCGGAACGCCCGGCGCATTCTCCATGACGGCGCGGGGCGCGGTATAAGTGCCGCCTTCGCCCAAAAAGGCTTCCACCGTGGGGAAGAAGGCTTCCGGCGTTCTCCCGTCACCCGTCATGCCACACACAAAATAGCTGACACGGTTTACCCGGTGTCCCCGCTCGTCAAAGGAAAGCGTGGGCGTAACCACCACCCCTTCTTTTTCGACCCGGATGCGGTGCAGCAAAGCGGAGACGTGCCTGTGATCCCGGAGGTTATCCGCGCTTCTCCCATAGACCGGCACCGCTGCCACAGGCACAAAGGAAAGTTCCCTGTCCCCGCAGTTTTTTATCTCCACCCGCATAAGTTCCACATCATGCCCCACCGGCACAAAGGAGGTGACATCCGCCTCCAACTGATACTTTTTTGAAGTGCGTGTGACGCGCTGCCACATCAGTCCCGCCGTCAGAACGCTCTTTTCCTGCCTGTCCGTATATTTAGCCGCTTCCGCCTCCGCAGACGCGCCCGTCGCGGACCAGCTTCCCTTCCCCTCGATATGACACCAGAAATTTCTGGCAGAGCGGTTGTTGTGCAGATTTTCCACACTGACCGGCTCAAGCAGAAACGTGTTCTGGTCCCTCTTGCTGTCGCCGCCAAAAGTGGGCGTCAGCGCACTCTTCATCCCCTTTTCTCCCGCAATGGGAAAATACTGGTAACTGTAGTTTTCCGGCTGTTCCAGTGCAAAGGTTCCCTGTCCATCCAAAAACCGATATCCTTCCATACGCCCCTTCTTTCCCGCTTCCCTAAAAGCGCTGTCTTTCAGACTGTTTCTTACATCCTAATAAACAGGACGGACAGAATTAAGGTATCTTTTGTTATTTAGGTATCATTTTTTTAGCAGCCTTTCCATCTGTGTGATCCGGCATCTGGTATGTTGAAAAAAAAGCAAAGTGGTACTTTTAAAAGAGCCATTTCGGTATAAGATAAGACTATCAGTTAAAAACTGGAATTTTTTGATAGGAATGACAGAAAGGCAGAAATCCATATGAAAAACGAGAAACTGTTAAAAATTGTATTTACGGGCATCTTTGCCGCATTGTCCTATGTGGTGTTCACCTTTTTACAGATCAAAATTCCCCTGCCCGGCGGCGACGCCACCTCGATCCATCTGGGGAACGCGGTCTGCGTGCTGGGCGCGCTGCTACTGGGCGGCGTGTACGGCGGACTTGGCGGCGCCATCGGCATGACCATCGGCGACCTTTTTGACCCGGTCTATGTGGTCTACGCCCCCAAAACGTTTATCCTGAAATTCTGCATCGGGCTGATCACCGGGCTGATCGCCCACAAAATCGCGCACATCAGCGCCGAGACCGACACGAAAAAGGTATACAAATGGTCCCTCATCGCCGCTGTGGGCGGGCTTTTATTCAACGTGGTTTTTGACCCGCTGTTCGGCTACTTTTACAAGCTGGCGATTCTGGGCAAGCCCGCCGCGGAAGTGACCCTCGCATGGAATGTGGCGTCCACCTCCATCAACGCAGTGACCTCCACGGTCGTTGCCGTTCTCGTGTACAATGCGGTGCGCCCCGCGCTGAAAAAATCGGGACTGTTCTTTTCGATATGACGGGCAGATATCCGCCGCAGCCAAATATCATGCGGATTCCCGGTGCCCGGACGAAACCTGTGTCTTAATTGGAGCAAGGACGGGAAGTTTACATAATGTATCTTCCCGTCCTGTTATTCCGTCGGTTTATTTCTGTTTCATATCGGTTTGTTGACTTTCGCGGTCAATTAATGTTTCTCCAGCCGCTTCCCTTTCCTACATCATAATATCATCACTCTCCGGCATCACCACCGCCGCGATGAAATAGACAATCAGTCCCATACCGACGCTCGCCACGGAGCAGATCGCCCAGATCAGACGCACCAGCGTGGGATCTATGTTGAGGTATTCCCCGATTCCCCCGCAGACACCGCATATCATCCTGTTTCCTCTTGACCTCATCAGTTTTTTCATGTCGTTGTTCATCGTTATCCTCCTTTTTCAGTGCAATTTCTGCACATTTTCCCGGTTAACATAACTTGATTATGCCCCGCACTATGCAAATTTACATAATATTTCTCTTCTCCAGGCATCTTTTTGGGTTTACATAACGCCATTCACCCTACTCATCGAAGGTCACAGTCACATTACCCATATTACAGTTTATATCAAAATAGCTGCTTTTTCCAGCATTCCATGCTTTATGCGACGCAACACCGCCGTGGCTGTAGCTCCCCACAACGACATTTCCCATTCCACACTCCACATAGTAGCTGTGGTCGTCCTCGGAACCGGCAAGGCTCATAACGATTTCACCCATACCGCACTCCACTTCCAAATCTCCCGATATGGCGCCCGCAACCTCAGCCGCACCCATGCTCACATCCAGATCCATCTCGCCGCTGACGGAAAGTTCACCTATACTCATATGCCCGGCACCAATCTCAAAATCCGCCTTCCCCGCTGTGATGCGGTCCGCGAGAAGTTCTCCCGCGCCCACAGCGACGCTGATCTCCTCTCCCCAAAAGCCGTCCGTCGTGACCAGCCCGGCTCCCAGATCCACCTTCATCTCTTTCGCTTTCAAGAAGATGCTGTCCATATAGCCCGCTCCCACATCTATGTCGCACTCCTCCAGCACACAGCCCTCCGGCAGCCACAGATAGACCGTATCGTTGGGACCGCCCCGCCAGTGCCCGAGATGGCGCTCCACCTCATTTGCGATGCGCAGCCTGTTCCTTCCACCTTCATTGTCTATCTTGTAATATGCCTTGTTGGAATCGCCGTCCATCAGAATCCACGCATTCGCATCTTCGGATTGCCAGATCACTACATTGCAGTCCTCCACATCAATTTCCAGACTGCCGAGGGTATCCGCAGTAAGGGAAAGCTGCGACTTTTTCCCTTCCACCTCCTGCCGCTTCTTCTCCATAGTCTGGTCCACCACCTTGCGGACATCTTCCACACTCTCTATATCCTCGATCTCTTCAAGCTCCTCCAACTCTTCCCATTCGTCCCTGTCATATCCCGGCGAGCGGAAAAAACCAATCCGCCAGTCACCGTCTCTATCCATACGCCAGACGAACGGAATGCCCTCAATACTTCCCATCTCCTCCAATTCCCGGAAGCCCCCTAGCAATCCGCAGACGCCGCAGAGAACAATACCCACAAGAAACAAAACCAACGCCGTCATCAGACAGCCCTTCGTAAATTTTTTCATACCTGCGCACCTCCTCTGTGAAACAATCTATGGCACAGATTCACGCATCCCCTGAACAGGGCGGGGATCGCCGTACCTACCACCAGTACCATCAGCCAGACAAACACCAGTCCGACCGCCACCATAACCAGACCGCCGCCGATCATACTAAGCCCTCCCAGCGGCGCGCCGAACATCGCCACAAATCCCGCCAGCGCCAGCGCGACACCGACCACCGTCAAGACCACACCCACCACCAGAAAAGCGAGGAAGATGCCAAACAACCCTGCCAATATGCCGACACCGCCTCCAAACAGTCCGCCCAGCACGCCGATCCAGACCGGTGAGAGCAGTACCGCCAGCACGATAATCAATGCAATCTGTCCGCCCGTCATGGGTTTCTTCTGTGGTATGCCCTGCCCGTTCCGCTGCCCGTTTCCCGTCTGCTGCTGATAGCCGTATGCGCTGCCCGCGCCTGCCGTCTGCTGCCCGTATGCGTTCCCGCCGCCATTCATCTGCTGCCCGTATGCGTTCCCGCCGCCATTCGCCTGCTGACCATATGTGTTTCCTGCGCCGTCTGCCTGCGCCCCGGACTGCGCTTCTTCGGTTGACATAAGTTGATTCTTGTTCCTCTGCTCATAGCCGTGGAAACCGGACTCCGTAAACTCTCCCTCGTTTCCGCCGTCAAAAAGCCCTGCCTTGATCGCCTTCGCAAGTTCCTCCGGCGAGCCCAGCGCAGCGATCACGCCCGCTTCGTTTCCCTCGCCCGCATCGTCAAAGTATTCATTATAATAAGCGATCGCCTCCTCCCGCTCCGCAGGCGGCACGTCCTGTAAGAGCGCGGTCAGTCTGCTCATAAATTCCGCTCTACTCATTCTTAAGTCCTCCCTCAAAAATACTGTTCAATTTGGCAGAATACCGATACCATTCGCTGATGTAAAGATTGAGCTGCGCCCTTCCCTTCTCCGTAATTCTGTAGTACCGCCTGTTCCTTCCCGCACATTCCATGTCGTAAATCTGCAGGCATTCATCCTTCTGCAGCCTCCGCAGGACTGGATACAGCGTGGACTCGGAAATCTCTATGACCAGCCGCACTTCCTGCGTGATCTTGTAGCCATAAGTTCCTTCCGTCTCATGGGACACAACAGCCAGCACGATGGCGTCCAGCAATGCCGCACCTGTGTTAAAAACCATGTAAATGACTCCTTTCTTCCTTTTTACATATTTCATTGTCATCGCTCTCGGAGTTATCCTCCCTTCAATCACCTCTGTTGTTCTATAATATTATTTAAGCATACAATATTATATGCTGTATAATATTGTTTCTACACATACTATATGACATATAATATTGTTTGTCAACAACTATTTTTATCTTGACGCAATTTTCCGCCCTTTTTCAAATAACCCTGTTATAGTGGACAACAAAAGACAGATTATGGTAGTATTGACTAAATAGAATTGTATAATGTAGCTCAAAAACATAGGAAGGAAATCTGATATGTATGAAGAAGAAAGGCTTCTGGCAAATGAAATAACAAAATTGCGACTTTCTGACCAGCCGGATAAAGCCATAGCATTGTGTCAACAGGCTATGGCACAGTTCCCCGCCAACAGTTTCTTTCCAAAATTACAGGGGGATATTTACCGACAATATAAAAATTCCCGCAGGCTGCACAGTCCTATTTAGAAATGTTGAAGCTACTGCGTCCAGATCAGTTTTCCATTTTTGTAACAGCCTACCGCAATCTAAATAAGAATGCTCCTGCATCGGATATACGTTTATTTCTGGATGATATCAAAAAGCTGCTTGACAGCGCATGTCTGCCAGAAGAATTAGCGAAAAACCTACAAGTCCTTTTAGGCAGTCAACTCGCTGTAGACGATAAATTTATCGTTTTTGTAGAACTGGCAAATAATGACAAAAATATTAACTTGATTAGAAATGAGATCGAAAAATGGGAAGCCGCACAAGATACCTCCAAGATAGAAGCTCTTGCTATGTACAAACTAAACATGGAAGGGAGTACAAAAAGTAAGAACATCGATGCCTTTTTGATACAAAGACTGGAAAAGCTGAAAAAGTATGAACTGGCATTAGATATGATAGCCCAAACCCAGAAACCCTATCAAAACAAACTCATTTTGGCGGCAATGCTTAGAATATGCCGAAAAAAAGGCGACTATTCCTTTGCGGAAAAGGAATTGTGCATTGATGAAGATTTTATTAAACAGTCCAGTTTTAATCTGCAATATGAGCTAGTATACTATTTTCAGATAAAAGACAATGAGGAAGGGCTGGAAAAAACGTTAAGGAGGATGCGAGGCAGTGCTGCAAACAGTATACCCATTGCCCGTACTCTATATAATTTCTATCTGAGTCTGAATCGCTTTGAGGATGCCCAAAGTATCTACACGCATATTCAGCAGCTGGAACAAAATCAAGCCGCCGAATGGGAACAGCGTAAAAAGTTTCCCGCCAACTCAACCCTGTCCCGCATTGAAGAGCAGACAGAATCCGAGCAGGCTGTCTGGCTTAGAATGAAAGAACTGGTTTCCGAACAGGAGCATAACCGCCAGATGATTGCTCTGCGTGACCTTCTCAAAGGCTTTTCCCATGAGTTAGGGCAGCCGATTACAAATATCCGTTATGCCGTGCAGCTATACCAAAAGAAAATGCAAAAAGATCTGGATAATCCAGAGGCCCTTCGGATTCTGCTATCTGATATCCTGCTACAGACAAATCGAATCGGAATGTTACTTTCCAGATTCAGCCCAATTGTTTCCCCAAAAAATGAGTCGGGCGAGTTCCATGTCAGAGAATGCATCGAAAAAGTATTTGCTGATTTGGAGACAAGGCTACGGGGGCAAAGCATCACCTATCAAATAAACGGAGCATCTAATCTTATGTTGATGGGCGATCAGATACAATTTTCTCAAGTATTTTATAATCTTATCTTAAATGCAATGCAGGCTATAGAAAAAAACGGACATATTGATATCAGCATTTCTATGTCTGAATATCAAGTCCTAACCATTATATTCGCAGATAATGGTCCCGGCATTCCGGAACACAACTTTCAAAAAATATTTGAACCGTTTTTTTCCACCAAAGACCCTACGTCCGGGAACGGCGGCGAAGGACTTGGCTTATACATTGTGTGGAATATTCTTAAAATGTTTAATGGTACGATTCAGCTAGACAAAAACTTTCGCTCAGGCACTAAATTTATTATTCAAATCCAGCAGGCAAAGGAGGGGCATTAAAATGAGTCTGGTACTGATTATTGAAGATGAACCCGCAACGGCAGCTCCAGTAAAAGAGGCTTTGGAAATAGAAGGCATTCAGGCTGATATTGCCGACAGCGGCATCAAAGGCGTGGAATTATTCCGCGAAAGGGCGTATGATTTGATTCTATTAGATTTAAAACTACCGGGTTTATCCGGCGAAGAGGTTTTAAACACAATCCGTAGAGAAAACCCATTTGTCACTGTGATTGTATATACCAATTACAGCGACTTTGCTGACATCAAAAAGTTGACAAATATAGGAATAGACGGGTACATCAATAAAGGCCCGGAAGCCGACCTCGGTGAATTGGTCGATGCCATTAAAAGCAAATTGGCTCCCATAGACGGTGATGCAATCGATGTACTATTCAGAGAATTCCCGAACGAATAGACTTATGATGCAGAAATTGTTTAGAAAAGCCAAGGAGAATATCGAAATGCCAAAAGACCAGTGGGAATCTGTTCATATCAATTATTACAAAAATCGAAATCATCTCTGTGCTAGGGAAATATGCCCGGGGAAACAACGGTGGTTTTCAAAAATGTACCAGATGTATTTCCGAAACAGGAGAAACCTGTCAGCATCAATGGTATACGAAACCAAAAAAACGTTGGAACAGGCGGGAGATCAGCGGCTGGCAAAAACTGATACAAGAAACGATTTTGGGAACCTCTCCTTTGATTACAGTCCATGTATTACCATTTAATGATAATACAATCCAGACAGCAGAGCAGCTGATCTCCCATGCACTTGTACATAGTTTTGCTTCCATGGACGCCTTGATTGCGGCTACCGCACAGGAGGCAATAAAAGTCGGACACGATATGACTGTTGTGACATCAGATAAAGGATTGAAGGCATGTCTATTAAAGGCAGACATAGACTGCTGGGATGCTTTCAAAACAGGAACAAGGATCTAGTTCAGACAGATTCTTTTGTCCTCACACGAGTATCAAAGCCGGTCAGCCAGCTAAATTTTCTCATAATGCGCAATGAGCTTTCCGCTGTCATTTCATATGCGCAAAGCCCATTGACTCTATCAGTATTCCTTTCTCCGGAACACCCCCGCCGCGACCGGGCAGGACAATGCAAACGCTGCCGCGCCGCACGCTATGATAAAAATACCGCTCAGAATGATCTGACGGGGCGTCATTTCTCCCGGATACAACTTATTAATCAAAGCAGTCAATCCCATAAGCATACCTGTTCCGCCGAGCAGGCTTACCACCAGAATCACTTCGCTGCGCTCCTCCCCGCCGAGAAAATAAAGCGGGATAAAAAACGCGCCCATAAAAAGGCTGATCCCGATCCCCACCACAAACAGCATAAAGAGATCCGTATTCCTGTCAAAAGGAAAGCCGTGCAGCGCGACAGAGGAAGCGACTGCTGCCGCGGCAAACCCGGTTCCCACGAAAAGCCACAGAAGCTGGCTGACAAAAAAGCTCTTCACGATATCTGCTCTTTTGACCGGGGCAGTCATCTTATATTTCGCCCATTTCGTGGCGCTTTCCTTTCTGATACTGGCTATCGAATTGAGGGAAAAGCCAATCATTACCAGAAGCGCATAGCTGATGATAAGCGTTGGAATGACGTTATCCATGGCGACTACAAAAATCCCCAGCAAAACAGCGATCCCCACAAACGCCTTCGCACCCGCAAGCGTGGCATAAAAATTATTCCGCAAAAGTCCTCTCATATTCTCTCTCCCTTCACTAACAGCAGCATGATCTCGTCCACCGAAGCGTGGTCCGCCACCACTTCCTTATATTTCTGTCTCGCCTTTCCGCCGTCCGCCACCAGCACATCAATCTGCGTATCCCGCTTCCTGTAAGCCAGAATGTCCTCTTTGTCAAGCGTCAGAAACTGGCTCTCCTTACAGCGCAGCACCGCATACTGATAAATCAGCTCATCCTTCGCCGCCGTCAGAATCAATCTGCCGCCGTGGATGAACGCGATATAATCCGCCACCTTTTCCAGATCGCTTGTGATATGAGACGATAAAAGGATGGCGTGGTTTTCCTCCTGCACAAATTCCAGAAAAACGTCCAGCATGTCATCCCGCATCACCGGGTCCAGACCGCTTGTCGCCTCATCCAGAATCAGAAGCTCCGGGTGGTGCGAAAGCGCAGCGGCGATTGCCAGCTTCATGGTCATCCCCTTGGAATAGTGTCTAATTTTCTGTTTTGACGGCAACTGGAATTTCTCTAGATAGTTTCGGAACAGCGCCTCATCCCAGTTCTGATAAAGTCCTGCCATCACCTTCGACAACTGCTTCGCCGTCCAGAAGCCCGGGAAATTATCCCCGTCGTAGACCACGCCGATTTTCTCCCGGATATCGGTATCCCCGTCGCCCATTTCCTTGCCGAACAGCTTAACCGTGCCGCCGTCCTTTGCCGCCGTATTTAAAATACAGTTGATGGTCGTCGTCTTGCCGGCGCCGTTTTCCCCCACAAACCCGAGAATCGACCCGTAAGGCAGGGAAAAAGTGATCTCATCCAGCGTAAAGTCTGATTTCGGGTACGACTTGGTAACCTTCTGCAATTCTAATATATTCTCCATATGTGTCTTCCTTTCTCCGCGATCTCCGGCACGTCCTAAATAAACGCCTCTGTCGCTGTACTATATATGTTCCCCTCACTCTATATCCTCATAAAACAATGCCAGTATTTTTGTCAGCCTCTCTAACGGAATGTTGTTCGTCCTGCCGATCTCCGCCGCCGCCTGCAGATGCTCTTCCGCAATCCGCTGCTGTTCCTCCTGATATAATTCCCTGTTCTGCGCTGCCACAAAGCTGCCCCTGCCCACCGCGGTGTCGATAAAACCGTCCCGCTGCAGATCCTCGTAAGCCTTCTGCACCGTGATAACGCTGACATGAATGGACTTCGCCAGAGCGCGCATGGAAGGAATGGATTCCCCCGGCTGCAGTTCCCCGCTCATGATCATCGCCTTAATCTGCGACGTGATCTGCTCATAAATCGGTTTATTGGCATTGTTGCTGATAATGATCTCCACACTTTTACTCCTCGCGAATTGTACTTAGTGTACTTATTGAACAAGTACATTATAACACACATCCCTTTCCTGTCAACCCCCGAATATAAAAACCGCCTCTCCACTTTCTTCCATAAAGACATGTTTCCATCCGCTGTTTTTGATTGGGAAATCCGCCCTGATATTGCGTTCCCTCCACACTGGTGCTATACTAAATCGAGCACAAGGCGCTCGGTTCAGAGAATGCTCCGCATTCTCCCAATAAATTTTGACCATCTCATCTGTTATAAAAGGAAAAATAAAGGAGCTTTTACTCACCATGACTACAGAAAACAAAATCTGCTTCCGGCACGGGATGCGGGACGGCAGCCCCATCGCACTGGGGTATTTTGCGGTGGCGTTCACGCTCGGCATCGCCGCCAGAAACGCAGGGTTGTCCTCCATACAGGCGCTCATCGCAAGCGCACTGAACAACGCTTCCGCCGGAGAGTATGCCGGGTTTGCCCTGATCGCCGCAGGCAGCACTTATGTGGAAATGGCTGTTATGACTTTAGTGGTCAATGCCAGATACCTGCTCATGTCCTGCGCCCTCAGCCAGAAGCTGAAACCGGACACATCTCTGCGCCATCGGATGCTGATCGCCTACGACGTGACCGACGAAATCTTCGGCATCTGTGTGGCACAGCCGGGTTATCTGAATCCATGGTACGCCTACGGCGCCATCGTGGTGGCAATTCCCGGATGGGCTCTCGGTACTTTTTTCGGTGTGATGATGGGAAATGTGCTGCCGACCAGAGTGGTCAGTGCATTGAGTGTAGGACTCTACGGTATGTTTCTGGCGATCATCATTCCGCCTGCCAGAAAAAACCGGGTGATCGCAGGGGTGGTGGCTGTCGGCTTTGCGGCGAGTTTTCTCGTAAACCGCCTGCCTCTGTTTGACGGGGTGTCCACCGGGATAAAGACCATCGCCCTCACGGTTGCGCTGGCGCTTGCCGCGGCGGTCCTGTTTCCGACTGATACAAAATCGAGCGTCGGTGCGCTCGATTCAGAGAATGCTTCGCATTCTCCCTGAATGATTTACACTGTCACAATTTACTATAAAACAAAAGAAAGATGAGGTGCATTAGAAATGGAACATAATATATGGATTTATCTTCTGGTGATGGCGGCAGTCTCCTACCTGATACGCATGGCGCCTCTGGTGCTGATCCGCAAGGAAATCACCAACAAATATCTGCGTTCGTTCCTCTTCTATGTGCCTTACGCGACACTGGCAGTTATGACATTTCCTGCCATCATGGAAGCTACGCAGGTACCTGCAGCCGGGCTCTGTGCCCTGATCGCAGGCATCATCCTCGCATGGAAGGGCTGCAGCCTCTTTCAGGTCGCCGTGCTCTGCTGCGCCGTGGCGTTTCTGGTGGAGCTGCTGCCCATCTTCTAAACTGAAAAGTGAAACGCCGGCGCGCACGATTCAGAATATGACTATATCAATCTGCCCGCATGGGCGTTTAGAAAAGATTCACCTTCCCCACCACGCCGTCATTGATGACATAGTAAGCCGTGAAATCCTCGGGCTTCACATAGATCTGCATGTTTTCAATAGAGTCCTCTTTAAAGCCCTTCGCTATGTAATGTGCCTTGACCCGTTCAGTCACATCATCCATGTTCACCTCATAATGGCGATACTGTAAAATGACTTCCGTGTCAATCTCCTTATGAACCTCTGCAACCTCTGCATTTGTCTGTGTAGCTGCTTTTGTATTTTCCATTGTGCTCCCCTTTCTTATTGATACTCCCGCCTGCTTGTTCCACTCCATTCACATCAGTATACCACAATCAGAATAATCTCTCAATCAAAAACTTTTCCCCGCAATTGTTACTGCGCGGATTTTATGCTATACTCTCTTAGAAAATAGTCTTAGGAGAAAAACATATGAAAAATAAGGAAGAAAAAACCAACGCCATCCGGCTTCTGGAACAGAAAAAGCTGCAGTTTGCAGTGCACGATTACTCGCAGTCTGACGCCCTGAGCGGCATGGAAGTGGCGGACTATTTGCAGGAGAATCCCGACCGTGTCTTTAAAACGCTCGTCACTGTCGGCAAATCCGCCGGACACTATGTATTTCTCGTGCCGGTAAGCCGGGAACTGGATCTGAAAAAAGCGGCGAAAGCGGTGAACGAAAAGAGCATCGACATGATAAAAGCGAAGGAACTGCTGCCTCTCACTGGCTACATCCACGGCGGCTGCTCGCCTGTCGGCATGAAGAAATTTTTCCCCACCGTCATCGACGCCAGCGCGGAAAATTTTGACAAAATCTTTTTCAGCGGCGGGAAAATCGGACTGCAGATTGAAATGAGTCTATCGGAACTGCCAAAAATTATAACCTTCAAACTGGCGGACATTTCCGTCCAGTAGGCTGCCGCCCTTAAATATACCTCTGTCCTGACACGCCAGCCTCCATGACTTACAGCGCGCGGAGAATACCTTATCTCCCGCTCCATGTACTTCTCGAAAACAGAATCAGTATCGGGAAAATCTCCAGACGCCCCGCCAGCATGTCCACGATGAGGAGCGACTTGGACAAAAGCCCGTAATCTCCGAAGTTGCACGTCGGTCCCACGCTCTCAAGCCCCGGTCCGATATTGTTAAAACATGCCAGCACCGCCGAAAAATTCGTCATCGGCGAAAACCCGTCTATGGAAATCACGATAAAACTGAACACGATGATAAAAGCGTAAGCCGCCAGATAGGCGTTCGTATTGTCAAGCACCTTCTCCGTCACCATCTGCCCGTTCACGCGCACCACCTGCACCTTCTGCGGATGCAGGATCTGCCGCACATTGCGCCGCAGGCTTTTGATCAGAAGGAGCGTCCTTCCGCATTTAAAGCCGCCGCCGGTACTTCCCGCACAGGCGCCCACGATCATAAGACCCAGAAGAATCGCTCTGGAAAAGCTGGGCCATAAGTCAAAGTCTGTGGTGGCGAAGCCGGTGGTCGTCATAATACTTGCTACCTGAAACGCCGCATGGCGCAGCGTCTCTTCAAACGTCCCATATAGTCCCCTCACATTCCACGCGATCAGCAGAACGCTTGCAAGCACCGTCCCCAGATAAAAACGCAGTTCCTCGTCCTTGAACACATTCTTCACCTGACGGATCGCCAGCAAATAATAACAACTGAAATTCACACCGAACAACAGCATAAATACGGTACACACATTCTGCAGATAGGGGCTGTACCCGGCAATGCTGTCATTTTTTATGCCAAAGCCGCCCGTTCCTGCCGTCCCGAACGCCGTACAGAGCGAATCAAACAGCGGCATACCGCCGATCAGCAGAAAAACCACATTCAGTATGGTCAGAAAAACATAGATGAAATACAGAATCTTTGCGGAGTCCTTCATCTTTGGCACCAGTTTCTCCACCTTGGGACCGGGGCTTTCCGCCCGCAGAAGATGCATCGTGTAGCCGTCGCTCTTCTCCCGTCCCCTGCCAATCGCCAGCACAAACACAAGCACGCCCATGCCGCCCAGCCAGTGGGTAAAGCTGCGCCAATAGAGATTTCCCATGGACAGCGGCTCCACCTCCGGCAGGATGGAAGCGCCTGTCGTGGTAAAGCCGGAGACCGTCTCAAAAAGCGCATCCACAAAACTCGGAATCTCTCCCGAAAAATAGAAGGGCAGACAGCCAAGCAGACTCATCACAACCCAGCTCGCGCCGACGCATACCAGTCCCTCCCTCGCATAGAAACCTTTTTTCGCTTTTCTGCAGACCAGATACAGCAGCGACGCCGTCACCACTGTAATGACCATTCCGGTCAAAAAGCCGGTCACCGCCGCCGACTCCTCGTGAAAAATGCTGATCAGCAGCGCCGGAATCATAAAGATCGCCTCCACCATGAGAATCCGGCTGATAAATTTTCCCATCATTCGATAATTCATACGACACACCTTAATCCGATCAATGCGGAGGCGAAACAGCCTCTGCCGCTAAGCTTTAGAAAACCTTTTCGCTTTGCTTTACGCGAAAATATCGTTCAGCTGGTAAATGACTTCATCCCTGCCTGTCACGATAATGACAGCGTCCCCCTTCCGATAGAAAGAGTCGCCGTTCGGTATCTCAAAGCTGTTATGCCTGTTAATGCCCGCCACACGGATATTTTTCTTTAACTTTAATTTTTTCAGCGGCTCCTCACAGTGCTTCGTGCTATCGTCCACAAGGAACTCGATCGCCTCCGCCTGACCGTCCGCGATCACGTTGACTGCCTGCGCCGCCCCGTTCTGGTTGCGGATCGCCCGCACATACCGCACAATATCATTACAGCACAGCTCCTTCGGACTGATGGTGCTGCCCACAGGCAGCTTATCCAGAATCCGGTTGTTGGAAAGCCTGCCAAGTTTCGTGATGATCTGTGGCACCTCCGCGTTGCCGCCAATCAGGGAGATAAACAGGTTCATCTCGTCCACGCCGGTCAATGTGACAAGTGCGTCACATTCTCCGATTCTCTCCCGCTCCAATAGGAACTCATTGCTGGCATCGCCGTGCACGATCGTCACATCCGGCAGCTGGTTTGCCAGAGACAGGCACCTGTCATAGTCCTGCTCAATGATCTCCACCATGATGCCGTCCTGATTGAGAAGCTTTGCCAGATAATAGCTTAATCGTCCGCCGCCGCACAAAAGCACCCTCTTTGCCTTATGCGTAATAATCCCCATATTTTTGAGGAATACGGTCAATTCTCTGGTAGATGCCGTCACAAAAATACGGTCCCCCGCCTGCAGCACAAAATTACCGTCGGGGATGATTGCCTTGCTGTCCCGCAAAACGGCGCAGACCAGAATCTTACACTTCACCACGTTCGGCAGGTCGAAAAGTCCCACATTGCAGAGCTTGGAATCATCCCCGATCTTTAATTCCACGATTTCCACCTTGCCCTTGGCAAAAGTGTCTCTCTTTAAAAAACCGGGATACTTGATCAGCCGTTCCATCTCGATTGCCGCCTGACTCTCCGGATTGACCACCATGGACAATCCGAACAGATGGCGCATCTGATAAATCTGATCCTTGTATTCCGGATTTCGTATTCTCGCTATTGTATGCAGATTCGGATTCATGCCGTGGGCGATCGTGCAGCAGAGCAGATTGACCTCATCCGCCCCTGTCATAACGATCAGCAGTTCCGCCTCTTCCACCCCGGCTCTGGAGAGCGTCGCCATGGAAGCGCAGTTTCCCTGCACCGCCATAATATCGTAGCGTTCCTCGCTTACCTCGAGAACCTCCGCTTTCGCGTCAATCAGGGTAATGTCGTGCCCCTCCGCAACCAACTGCCTCGTCAGCGTAGAGCCTACTTTGCCGTCCCCCGCTATTATGATCTTCACTGAAAGTTCCCTCCATCATACCTGAATAATGTGTTTCCCCACATGAATATAGTATACCACGCCTGCTCCAAAAGGCAATCTTCGGATTAACAACAGAAGACACCCGCCTTTACGGATGTCTTTTTCCTGTTCATGTGGGAATCCGCAGCACCTGCCCGATCTGCAGATTATCGCTGGTCAGACCGTTCAGCCGTCTGATGTCATCCACCGTGGTGCCGAACCTGTTTGCCAGAAGCCAGAGCGTATCCCCCGATTTTACCGTGTAATCAAAATACGGCGAAGACTGTTGCGTCGGAATCTGCAGCACCTGCCCGATCTGCAGATTGTCGCTTCTAAGCCCATTTAACCGCTTGATGTCATCCACCGTGGTGCCAAAACGGTTCGCCAGAAGCCAGAGCGTATCCCCCGATTTTACTGTGTAAGCAAAGGAGCTGCCGCCCGTGCCGGGCCCTGGGTCAGGATTGGGATTCGGGTTTGGCGTGGGCACATTCTGCCCGATTCCCTGATAGGTCCTGTACAGCGCATTCCATGTGGCAGGCCCCACAATGCCGTCCACCGCCAGTCCCATTCTACTCTGGAAAGCGACCACCGCCTGTTTCGTCCCCGCACCGAAAATACCGTCCTGTGTCACAGCCGGGATGCCGGGGTAGTATTCGGAAATCAAATCCAGCAGATACTGCAGCGTGATCACGTCCTGCCCTCTCGACCCCTGCCGCAGCACAGCCGCCGGCGGCACGGTTCCGATTCCCAGATTGGTGCCCTCACTGTTCAGTTCCGCCAGCCTTGTGACAGCCGTATACAGACTGGACAGTTTATACCAGGTGGACTTTCCCACGATCCCGTCAGCCGCGAGTCCGAAAATACTCTGGAATTTCGTGACTGCCGCCCGGGTGCTGTCCCCAAAGGTTCCCACCGCGTCGGTGATCGCCGGTATAGCCGGATAATTGCGTCTGATCCGGTTCAGATAGGTCTGGATTGTCTGCACGTCCAGTCCCGTGCTCCCCACCCTGAGCGGCGTCCCCGGATAGGAAGAGATCATATTCGTTATCGCATTCGTCTCCACGATCTCCACATCGTCCGGATAATAGTACCGAAGGATCCGGATCGGCGTGTAGCCCTGTCCGGCAAGCGTCACCGTCCCCCACTGGGACATTCCCCTGCAGGTCGTCGTCGTGCCGTTGCAGAAGGACGTAAAGTAGGGCGCCTGCTGTCCCTGCCTGCGGACATACTCGTTGAAGATCTCGTCAACAATCCGGCTTATGGAATCGTAAATGGGTCTTCCGTAAATAAACGCCTGATCGTACGCGGTGCTGTTTGTAATGTCAAAGGAATACCCTTTTGCCCTGTACCATTCCGTGTAGACCCGGTTCAACGCAAAGGTAATGATGGCGTAAATGTTCGCCCGGAGCGCATTCTCCGGCCAGGTCGGATAGATCTCGCTGCTGGCCACATTTTTCACATAGTCGGGAAAGGACACCTGCACATTGGAAGCGGCAGCCTCCGGCGTCCCCAAATGTACCGTGATCGGGTTCGGGATGACGACCTGCCGCAGCACTTGTTCAGACTCTCCGCCCTGAAAAAAGCCCTCGGGTTCCCGCGTCCCCTCCATGGAGACTGCGGGCGCCCCCACCGTGATTTCCGTCTGCATCCCGTTCCGTTCCTGCCCCTGCATCGGAACGAGAACAAGCGGAAGGGATGCCGACTCACCGTCGAAAATCGGAATATCTGCAACATACACCGATTCAAATCCTTCCGCCTGTGCATATACATTGTAAGCGACATAGGGCGTCCCCGTAAAATTCTCATTCTGGGAGTAGCTCTTGTCCATGGTCTCCAACGACACTCTTCTCGTCTCGCCGTTCTCATCCGTTGTCAGTTCATAAATACGATTCTGCTCATCGTCCAGAACCGTCACCTGCACGCCGCTAAGCGGCAGCGCATCGTGCGCCGTCCTCGCCTGCATGGTCAGATATCCAATCGCCATAATCCAGCTCTCCTTCACAGCATATTTTTTCTGCTATATGCTATAAAGTATGCGCCGTTTCCATTGCCGTACCATTCCCGACGCAAAAGCGCCGGCTTTTCCCGACTTTTCTTTGCGAAAAGTCAGAAAGCCGACGCTCCTCTCTTTTTTCTCACTTCTTTCGAGCTTCGCCTAAGCGAAGCTCGCAATTGAGCGAAGCTCAATTTGTTATCGGATCCCGATCTCCGTGTCGGACTCCGTCGTGTGGCTGTGCTCCTTGATATAAGCCACGATCTCGTCCAGTTTCGTGAACGCCAGCCCCACGTAGCTGTCTGCGCAGCCGTAGTAGAGCGCGATCTTTCCGCTCTCGGAATCGTGGATGGTGGCGCAGGGGAAGCACACGTTGGGAACGAATCCTCTCTCCTCGTACCACTCTTCCGGCGTCAGCAGGAAGTTCTCGCAGCGGTACAGCACCTTGGACGGGTTGTCAATATCAAGGATCGCGCCGCCGATGGAGTACACCAGACCGTTACATGTGCCGGTCACGCCGTGGTAGAACAAAAGCCATCCTTCCGACGTCTCGATGGGCGCCGCGCCGCCGCCGATCTTGACGGACTCCCACCACTCGCTGCTTCTGCCCATCACATGCCTGTGTTTCCCCCAGTACACCATATCCGGGCTCTCGCTCAAGAAGATATCGCCAAAAGGCGTGTGCCCGGAATCCGAAGGACGGCTTAAGAGCATATACTTGCCGTTAATCTTTCTGGGGAACAGCACCGCGTTTCTGTTAAAGGGAATGAACGGGTTCTCAATTCTCGTAAAGGTCTTGAAATCCGTGGTCTTTGCCATACCGATGGATGCCCCGTAAAAATCCTGACACCAGATGATGTAGTAGGTATCCTCCACCTTCACCAGACGGGGATCGTAGGCGTAAACCGGCATAAAGTCGTTGCCGTCCTCATCTTTAAACGGGATCTTCTCCTTCTCAAACTCCCAGTGGATCGCATCCTTGCTGTGCCCCAGATAAATATACGGGATACCGTTTGTCTGTTCTCCGCGGAACACACCGATAAATGCGTCACCGTAAGGCATTACCGCGCTGTTGAAAATTCTGGCAACCCCTTCCACCGGGTTTCTGCCGATAATCGGATTCTCACTGTATCTCCAGATCGGTGCGCCGGTAAGTCCTTCCGGCTTCTCCTGCCAAGGCACATTCTTCACAACAGGGCTGATCATTTTTACTTCACTCATTTTCTCTTCCTCCATTTTCATTGTCTTTCGTTCAGCACGCGCCATTCGCAAAATCGCGCTTTCAGCGCTCCCCGCTGTTTCACAAGCTTGTGATTGAGCTTTGCTCAATCGGCTCATTAAAATGGCGCTCCCTCAGAGCAACATATGTCCGCCAAATTCATGCAAGCATGATTTGTCTGCCAAATATTGCTCTGGCTGAACTGTCAGGATAAAAAATCCAGATTTTTCTTAATAAACCCGCATCTTTGCGCCACGCACTCCACGGAGCGGTAAGGGTCCTGCGGCGTGTTAAACACATAGTCCGTCAGCTTGTCGATGGTCGTCGTTGCCACATGCATTCTCGTGTCGCTTGCCGCGTAGTAAATATATACCTCACCGTTGTCCTTGGCGATCGCGCCGTTTGTGAACACCACGTTTGACACATCGCCCACGCGCTCCCAGTTTCTCGGACCGATCAGCATCCCGGAAGGCTCCGCAATCACCTTGGAAGGGTCATTCAAATCCGTGGCAAACGCGTAAATCACATAGCGCAGTCCCGCCGCCGTATTGCGCACGCCGTGGGCAATGTGAATCCAGCCCTTATCCGTCTTGATCGGGGGCGCGCCCGCGCCGTTCTTCGCCTCGGTGATGGTATGGTATCTGCGGATGGAAGTCATCTTCTCCTCGTCCACCACCGCATGGGTGATATCGTCGCACAGCCCGAAGCCGATACCGCCGCCTGACCCGGTCTCGATGAAATCATCCATGGGTCTTGTGTAGAACGCATACTTGCCGTCCACAAACTCCGGGTGCAGCACCACGTTTCTCTGCTGGGGAGAACGCTTCGTCACCAGATTGGGGAGTCTCTCCCAGTTCTTCAAATCCTTCGTGCGCACGATGCCCGCCGCTGCCACAGCCGCAGACAAGTCGTTTACCGTCGTGTCCTTGCTCTCGGAACAGAACACGCCGTAAATATAGCCGTCCTCATGTTTCGTCAGACGCATGTCGTAGACATTCGTCTCCTCCGGGCATGTGTCCGGCAGAAGGATCGGATAATCCCAGAACTTAAAACCGTCGATGCCGTTGTCGCTCTCCGCCACCCCAAAGAAAGATTTCCTGTCATTCCCCTCGATTCTCGCCACCAGATAATACTTTCCGTCCAGCTCGATGGCGCCCGAGTTCATCACCGCATTGACTCCCAGACGCTCCATAAAATAAGGATTTGTCTCCGGGTTCAAATCAAACCGCCAAGTCAGCGGGATATGCTCCCTCGTCAAAACCGGGTACTGATACCGGTCGTAAATCCCGTTGTAGTCATCCGACTTGACGTTCTTTCGCCCAATCAGCTTATTGTACTTTTCCAGTTCTACATAATACCGTTCATGTAACATGCTTAACTTACCCTCCTTCGCTCTCCGCTTTTCTTTTTTATTTATACCCTGTCTGGAAGTCATTCTCCTCCCGGCATCAGCTGACCTATTTAGTCAACGCCCCTCCTGATGACCTCCAGACACATCCTCCCGTTATGGTACGGGCATTTCCAAGGCTCCACAATCGGCTTCCCGCTCACGGACGCCCCGTCCTTGTTCACATCCCAGAACCACTCGGAGCCGGGGCGCTTGTCGATCACATGCGCCTTGATAAACTCCCACTCCGCTCTCGCCGCCTCAAGATACTCCGTGTGCGCCGGCGCAAGCTGATAGCCGTTTAAGAAGCCCACCAGCGCCTCCGCCTGCACCCACCAGATGCGGTTCTCATCCACCACACCTTTCTCGCACTCGTTGGCAAGCGATTTTCCGTCGAAGGCTGTCCGATATACTTGACCAGTTAAGTCAAGTATGATCGGCAGCATCTTCTCCGTGTATGTATCATCCCCTAATACATCCGTTCCTCTTCTGATTAACCACGCCGTCTCGATATCATGCCCGTAGGAGTGCAGGTCCAGAATCGTGTGCATCTCCCGGTCGAAAAATACTTCCTGTCTGTGCAGCGCCGGGTTATAAATCTTCTCCGCAATGGTGTCGAGAATCCACTTGAGCCGCTCCTTCACCGCCCCGTCCCCGCCGACCCGGTAAAGCTCCGTATATGCCTCAAACACATGGAGCAGGGTGTTCATCGTCTTATCCGCAATGACGCCGTTCTCGGAGAGCTTGTCGTTCTCAATCTCGTGAAACTCCCGGTCAAACGCCTCCTTGTAACCGATCTCGTCCATGCACCGCTCCTCGATGATGTGGAACAGCTCCATCGCCGTCTCAAGCGCCTCCTCATCCTTTGAAGCATCGTAGTAAGAAGAAAGCGCGTAAATGGAAAACGCCTGATTGTAAGTGTGTTTCGTGGTGTCCTCCGGCGTGCCGTCGTAACGTACCGACCAGTACACGCCGCCCTTCTCGTGATCCACACAGTATTTCTGCATAAATTCGTAGCCGTGCTTTGCCTGTTCCAACAGCGACTCGTCCTTTAACGTCATGTAGGCGTTTGCAAAAAACCAAGTGATCCGGCTGTTTAAGATGCAGCCCTTCACCGCCTTTTCATCCCGCTTCAGTTCATAATCCACATAGCCCACATAACCGCCGTTCTCATCATCCCGAAGCCCCTTCCAGAAAGGAATGATGCAGTCTGCCAAATGGCTCCTGATCTCCTCCACCATCATAATAATTCGTACCCCCTCCCAAAGTCTTACACCATTTTATTTTCTACGTCCGTATATACATTTCGCCCGTTTCCAGCTTAATATTTAGCTTAAAACGAGCGAAATAGCTTAACTGTTACTTAAATTATAAAGTAAATTTTGTTAATGTCAACATCCTTTTACAAAAACAGCATCTTGACTTAAATGAAGCTTATTTTTTGTACATATTTACTATTTTACCGTCTCCGCGCAGAGAATGCCGCCGTTTAACCTTTGACTGAGCCGGCAGTCATACCGCTGTAAATCTGCTTCTGGAACAGGATGAACACGATCAGAGCCGGCAGAAGCGATATGATAACGCCCGCACAGATCAGATTGTACTTGCTTCCCAGCGGACCCACGAAGGTGTAAAGGCTGGTCGCCACGGTGGGCAGCAGCTTTTTATTCTGCAGGTACAGGTTCGCGCAGTAATACTCGTTGTAAGTGCCCACGCCCTTTAAGATACACGCCGTCACGATAGCCGGTTTCAACAGGGGCAGCAGGATCTTGTGGTAGATCGTAAAGTAGGACGCCCCGTCAATGATCGCCGATTCATCCAGCGACACGCTGATATTCTCAAAGAATTGGATGTAAATATAAATTGCGATGACGTCCGTGCCGCACATCATAATGATGTAACCCGGCAGGGAGTTGATAAAGTTAAGGGAATCCATGATCCCGTAAACCGCGATCTGCATGGCGATACCCGGAAGGAGTGTCGCAAACAAAAACAGGTTCCGGATCAGACCGTTGCCCGGGAACTTAAAGCGGTTCAGCACATAAGCCAGCGAAGTGCCCACCAGCACCGAAACCACCAGTACGCTCACCAGAATAATGGTCGAGTTGACAAACGCCCGCCCCATGTTCGCCCTGTCAAACGCCTGCAGAAAGTTATCCGGGTTCAGCCAGCTCTGGGGCAGAGTCATCACATTCGTGTTCTGATACTCCTCCTCCGTCTTAAACGCCGTGATCACGCAGGAAACCACAGGCAGCACCGCCACGAAGGAAAAGAACACCAGAGATAAATATTTTACAAAGATTGCTAAATAATGTCCGGTTTTCTGTAATGTCGTCATCTATCTGCCCGCCTTTCTAGCCGCGTACCTCGCCAGCTGTTTTTCACGCTTTTTCGCCGCGCCGAAATCCTCGTCCTCCGCATTCCTGAACACATATTTGAAGAAAAGCTTCTGTAAAATCGTCGCCGCAAAGATGATCAGCAAAAGCACCACCGCCATCGCCGATGCCAGCCCGACTTTCTGCTGGGTGTGGGCGATCTCATTCATGACCACGAAATACGTGCCCGTTCCGTTCGCGCCGCTGGTGATAACATAGGGCGGCTCGAAAGCGCTAAGGGATCCCGTGATGGACAGGATCACGTTCAGCGTTACGATGGTCTTAATGCTCGGCAGGATAATGTAGCGGAACTGTTCAAAACGGTTTGCGCCGTCAAGCATCGCCGCCTCGTACAGCTCGGAGTCCACCGACATGATCGCGCCGATAAACAGCACCATGTTCTGTCCGAAATACCGCCACACGGACGTGCCCACAAGGGATATATTATTAATACTCTGGTCTTTCAACCAATAAGGAAGATTGTCTAATTGAAACCCACACCACTGGAGCACGGTGTCAAACACAAAGCCTCTGGTGTAGAAAAACTTGAAAATGAAACCGATGGCAATACCGTTGATCAGATACGGGAAAAACATAAAGCCCTTAAAAATATTGCCGCCTTTTACCTTGAAACTCAGGATCGTTGCCAGATACAGCGCCAGTGCAAGCTGCACCACGGAACCGCCCATGTAATACAGACTCAGCTTCAGCGCCCCGAAACAGTCCTTCCTGCTGAATACGCTGGCGTAATTCTTCCAGCCTACAAACGTTCTCTTTCCCACATACTTCATTTTATAAAAACTGAATCCAACCATCTCCCCGAACGGAAGATATGTAAATGTAAATAACAGAACCAGCGGTATAATCATAAATGCAACAATGATAATGATCTGCTGCCCTCTTCTGCTCCTTGCCCATTGCAGGAATCCCTTTTTAGATCCCGCCGTATTTGCCTGTGCCGCCATATGCTACCCTCCTGATAGTCAGGGGCTGCCACTTTTGATTTCACCTGTGTCAGCCCCGATTAATCATACAACACTTATAACAATTTACCGAAATACTTCTTTATGAAATGTGTCCGCCTTAATACAGAACCTCAACGCCACATTCCTCCTGCGCCGCATTCCATGCAGCCGTCCAGTCTGCCATAATCTCTTCGTAGGTCTCTGCGCCAGTAGCCGCAGCCTCAACGATTCTCTGTACCTTCGCGTCACCGCCCTGATTGAAGGAAAGCTCGGACTCGGAGTTCAGCTCGTTCATGATATCTTCCTCGCCGGGCAGGGAAGTTACATTGTTTACTACGTTTACGCCGTCAAATACGAAGGAAGTGGGAGCTGTCTTGGAGATCGGGTAGCCGCCCTCAAGATCACACCAGCCGGACTCCTCAACCATCCACTTTACAAATACCATAGCAGCAGCCTTGTTGTCGTCGGAAGCGTTCGCGTTAATACCGTAGCAGTAGTCGGGACCTGCCGTCGCATACTGCTGTCCGTTTACGGTGATCGGGAAAGGCATGTAACCGATATCGTCCGGATTGTCGCCTGCCGCCTTCATCTGTGCAACTGCCCAGGAACCGAGCACCATAGCGCCGATCTCACCGTTGTTGATCATGGGCTTACAGCCCTCCCAGTCAGTTGTGGTGTAGTCGTCCTCGATCAGACCCTGTGCCGTCGCATCATAAAGAATCTTGTAAAGTGCGTAAGGGCCTGTGCCGTCGCCGTGATCCTTGAAAGGCTCTGCCTCGTGGATGAACTTCTGGTTTAACCATGTCTCGTCGCCGTTTGTGATCGCACCGAGATAGCCGTCCCATGCGCCGCCCATTGTCCAGCCTGCCGCATAGTTTGTGTAGAGCGGAATCGCGTCGGTGTTATCCTTGATCGCCTGCAAAGCCGCGATGAACTCGTCGGGTGTCTTGGGAAGGGAGGTCACGCCCGCGTCAGCGAACACCTTCTTATTGTAGAGAACGCCCTGCGCGTTGCCCATGTAACCGATGCCGTAGCAGTTGCCCGCCGCATCCTTCCACTGATCCGCAAAGTTGATATACTCGCTCATCTCGTCCACCGTGCCGTAAGGAACAAAGTATGTAGGAAGCTCAGCCGCGTCGATTGCGGGGATGAACATTACATCGCCCCAGTCGCCTGCGGAAAGACGAAGCAGGGAATCCTCCGCGTAATCCGTGATGCCCTCGGTCTCCACTGTGATGCCGGGATACATTTCATTAAACTTAGCGATCAGATCGGGGATCGTGCCGTCCTCTTCACGGTCGGTCTTGTGATGGATGAACTTGATCGTGGTTGTCAGATCCTTGTAATCCTCACCCAGATTCACAGATGCGTAGGTAAGTCCTGACGCCGCTGCCGCAGGAGCCTCAGCCTCTGCACCGTCGTCCGCCGCATTGTCCGCTGCGGGAGCCTCCGTCTCCTCCGCTGCTGTATCATCTGCTGCCGGAGCCTCAGCCGCCCCTTCATCGGAGCCGCCGCAGGCTGCCAGAGATAAAGTCATTGCAGCCGCCAAAGTAAGCGCTAACACTTTTCTCAGTTTCATAATAGTCATATCCTCCTTTTTTTATCTGGCTCGCTCGGAGCCGTTAGTTAATTATTTAACTTTAAATTAAGTATACACAAGTTAAAATATTAATCATCAATCTTTATTGCATTTTATATACTATTATTGCTTATTTTGTAGTTTTCCTCCATTTTCACAATTTACAGCACTTATTTTTAGTTATTTTCACAATAGATATTTTCCTTTTACTCAGTATAAACTTAAATATATAAAGTAATATTAATTTCTTTTACTTAAATTTATTTCTTATTAGTGCAGACAATATTAGTTTCCTATATCATATAGATTGATATGAATGGGTTCATGTCAGTCGGAAAGGTTTCTTCTTATGACATTTCGCGAACAGTATGAGAACACACTCACTGTCAAAACGGACACATCTGCTGAAAACACGCCTCCCGCAGCCTATTTTGCCGGCGTCTTTTATGAGCAGCAGGATTACTGTGCCGGTCAGATTCCCACCATCCTATGCGGCGGCGGCGTGAAAATCGACAAGCCACTTACGCTCTCCTACACGCCTCTTGTCTGCCGTATGCTGCTCTATACGGCGGAGGGAGAAGGATCGCTTCTGATAGAAGGGCAGCGTCACCCGCTGGAAGCAGGTACGCTTCTCTATCTGGATCGCAGCAGATGCGCTTTCTCCCTGCACGCCGGTCTGCCGCTCTGGCGCTTTATCGCTTTTTCGTTCGTGGGTGGGCTTTTTCCCGTGTATGAGTCTCTGGCAGACTTTGCTGCGTTCGCGCTCACACATGTTGACAGCCATTCTTCCGTACCCAGAAACCTGAAACAGCTTCTGGCAGGAGAAAGCGGTGACGCGCTGTCTTTCAAACTGCGGGACGCCGGACTTCTGACCGCCATTGTGACAGAACTGTTTGCAGAGAAAGTCGCCCAGCCCTCCCCCGAAGACGGGCAAAAAAAATACGCCCCCTATCTGCGGGAGCTGAAACACTATATGGACCACCATCTGGAACATCCTCTGAAGCTGGAAGATCTGGAAAATCACTGTCATATGAGCAAATACCGCATCTGCCATGAATTTTCCGACGCTTTCGGTCTGCCGCCGATCAGATACCTGAACAAAAAGCGGATTGAGACCGCGGAGAACCTGCTTCTCTCCACGGAAAAGAAGGTGCATGAAATCGCACTGGCGACAGGATTTGAGAATACGAACCACTTCATTCATCTGTTCAAAAAGGAATACGGCACAACCCCTCAGGCATACAGAGAGGCGCATCACTTCTGATGCGTAACCGCTCAACCTGCGGCTTCCCGGTTACAGAATCTGCTCATTCCAGATCGCCTGCGGCGAGAGCAGATTCTTATTGACTCAATTTACATGTTCTCACGGACTTTGCAGCATGTGCAAAGTCCTAAGATGAACGATCATTACGGTGCATTTCGTTTACACTGTCCTTATATACAATTCTGCCATCCACGATGATCACGCCCTGTCTGTACGGTTCTCCGGAAATTTTGCGGATCAGGTTCTTCACCGTCTGCTTCGCCATCTCCGCCATATTTACTTCATAGGTCGTAATACGGATATCGCACAGCCCCGGCGGCTGGTAGTTGTCATACCCCACCACGGAAACATCCTGCGGCACCCGGTAGCCGCGCTGCTCCAGCTCGTTGACCAGATTTGCTGCGGCAACATCATTGTTGCATACGAAGGCGGTGGGCATATCTTCCGGCAGCTTCCATGAAAATCCCACATCCGACCTGCCCGTCTCCTGATTCCTGTCCTCGATCACCCAGTCTCTCCTCAACTCCAGACCGTGCTCGCTCAAAGATTTCACATACCCGAAAAAGCGGTCCGTGATGGAATCCGTATAGTGCACATTCCCCACAAAGGCAATCTTCTCATGCCCCAGATCAAACAGATAATTGGTCATCCGGTACATGCCGAGATAGCTGTTGGAAATCACCGAATCATAGATGCCGTTCTGATCAACGAAATCCAACAGGATAAATGGCTGTTCCACCTGTTCCATCAGCTTATCCATATACGGTTTCTGGAGTCTTCCTATGATGATCAGTCCCTCCGTCTTCCGCTCTCCGAGAAGCCTCGGCATAACCAGTCTGTCCTCGTCCTCCGCCCGCAGCACTTCCAGCATGGTAAAACACCCCTTCTGCACCGCCGCGGTCGCCACCTCCTGATACAGATTCCAGTAAAAAGATTCATATTTTGCAAGGAAACGGTCCGAGACGATCACGCCGAAGGTATAACTGACGGCCCCCCCGGAACGCTCCTTATATCTGGCGGACGCAGACTTATAGCCCATCTCATCCGCCTTTTTCTTGATTTTGACACGGAGTTCCTCGCTGACGCCCTTCTGGTCCGACAGCGCCTTGGATACCGTCACCGTGCTGACCCCCATCACTTTCGCAATATCCGCCATCTTTACTGCTTTTGCCATATTTCCCCATTTCCGCGCCGCTTTTGTCTCTCCCCTGTCAAAGCAGCCGCCCGTTTACTTACAATTTAAGTAATTAACTTAAATTATAAAGTAAAATGTCCGTTTGTCAACCCACTTTACAAAATACTGTTCTGATATAACTGATAATACAGTCCCTTTTTCGCCATCAGCTCCTCCGCATTTCCCTCCTCCAGAATCTTTCCGTCGTCCACCACAAAAATGCGGTCCGCCTTCCGGATTGTGGAAAGTCTGTGGGCAATGACAAAGGACGTCCTGCCCGCCAGCAGATGCTCGATGCCCTCCTGCACGAGAAGCTCCGTCTTTGTGTCTATGCTGGAAGTCGCCTCGTCCAGAATCAGGATCTTCGGGTCTGACACCATCGTCCTCGCAAACGCCAGAAGCTGCTTCTGTCCGACGGAAAGCCCGCCGCCCCGCTCGGAAAGTTCCGTGTCATACCCCTTTTCCAGTTTCATAATAAAGTCATGGGCATTCACCGCCCGCGCCGCCGCCTCGATCTCCTCGTCCGTGGCGTCCAGTCTGCCGTAGCGGATATTTTCCCGGATCGTGCCCGAAAAGAGAAAATTGTCCTGCGTCATAATGCCCATCTGCCTGCGCAGGCTTTCAATCGTAACTTCCCGCACATCCCGTCCGTCAATTCTGACTGCGCCGTCAGTCACTTCGTAAAAGCGGCTGATCAGATTGACTATGGTAGTCTTTCCGGCTCCCGTGGGACCCACCAGCGCGATGGTCTCCCCCGGCTGAATCGTAAAGCTCACGTCGTCCAGCGCTTTCACCTTGTCGTCATAGGAAAAATCCACATGGTCAAAAACCACTTTTCCCGCGATCTCCGGCATCTGCGCTGCCCCCGCGCCGTCCGCGATGGAAGGCTCGGTGTCCAGAATCTCAAAGATACGCTCCGCCCCGGCGATGTTGGTCACAAGCTGGTTATAAAAATTGCTGATGTTGTGGATCGGCTGCCAGAACATATTCAGGTACGTGCCAAAGGCGATAAAGGTGCCCACCGACACCGCGTCCACGCCCAGAACCACAATGCCCGTGAAATAGAGGAAAATACAGCCAAGTCCCCATGAAAAATCAATCACGGATCCGAAGGAATCGCTCATGCGCACCGCATCGAAGAAGGCGTTTTTGTGCTCCTCCAGAAGCTCGTCAAAGGTATCCTCCGTCTCCTTCTCGGCATGAAAACTCTGGATGATGCGGATACCCGCCATATCCTCGTGGATAAAAGCGTTCAGGTTTGCCGACTTCTTCCGGAAGATCTGCCAGCGCGGGTGCGCCTTGTATTCGATATAAAAAGTCGCCGCCGCCATAAACGGCAGAGTGAGCAGAGACGCAAACGCCAGCGCCGGATTCTTGCAGACCATAATCACGATCACGGCAATCACCTTGAGACCGTCCGGTACAAGCGTGGTCACGCAGTTGGACAGCACATCCTTCAGGGAATTGATATCCCCGATAATGCGGGAGAGAATCTTTCCCGTAGGCCTGCTGTCAAAAAAGGCAAAATCCAGTTTCTGGATATGGGTGTACAGCTCCTGCCTGATTGTCAGAAGAATCTGGTTGCAAACCTTTGCCATAATGTACATCCGCAGTTTCACGGTCGCCACCAGCGTCAGATTGACCGCAAGCGCGATCAGAAGCAGCCGGTACAGTCCCTTAAAATCATTTTGACCAATATAGTCATCTATGGCAGACTCCATAATCAGCGGGTTTGCAAGGCGCACCGCCACGCCGTACCCCATAACCGCAAGCACCAGAATAATCTGCCATTTATACGCAAACAGATAGCCGAGCAGCCGCTTCAAAGTCTGCACTTTGCTCCGTGCCGTGCTCTGCTCGTCATCCTTATACGAGTTGAAGGACATCTGTCTCACCTCCCGCCTTTGTGTTCCCAATTCCCGGATGCGCCGTCGTTATTTTCTTCGCGTTCGGTTCGCCGTCCGCTTCTGCCGCGGGTATTTCGCCGTACTGGGACAGGTATGTCTCATAGTACAGACCGCGTTTTTGCAGCAGTTCCTCGTGGGTGCCCCGCTCCGCGATGGCGCCGCCTTCCAGCACCAGAATCTCGTCCGCGTGACGCACCGCGCTGATCCTGTGGCCGATAATGATCTTTGTGGTACCCTCCAGTGTGCGCAAGGTCTGCTGGATCATCTGCTCCGTCTCCGTATCCAGCGCCGAAGTAGAGTCATCCAGCACCAGAATCGGGTTTTTCTTGGAGAATGCACGGGCTATACTGATGCGCTGTTTCTGCCCGCCGGACAGTCCCACGCCCCGCTCGCCGATCACCGTGTCATACTGCTTCTCCATCCGCTCGATAAAACCGCTCGCCTGCGCGTCCACAGACGCCTTGCGCACGGTCCTGAAATCCAGATACCGCTTTTTGCCAAGCTTGATATTGTCGCCAATGGTATCCGAAAACAGAAAGACGTCCTGCATCACAAAGCTGATGCTGGTGCGGAGCTGTTCCAGCGAAAGCATTCGGATATCCACATCATCCAGATAGATGGTACCGTCCGTGGCGTCGTACATGCGCTGTAAGAGCTGGATAATCGAAGTCTTTCCCGCTCCCGTCGCGCCCATGATGCCGAGGGTCCTTCCCTCCTCCACGGTAAAGGTAATATCGTGCAGAATCTCATACATATCCGCCTTGTGGAAGGAAACGTGCTCGAAACTCACTTTTCCCCGTACCTTCTCTATCTTGACCGAATCAGTCACCTCTGTGACCGCAGACGTCTCCTCATATATTTTCCGTATCTTTTTGTTGGATGCCACCGCGGAGGAAAAGCTGTTGGTAAGCCACCCCAGCATCTCCATGGGCCAGACGATATTCATGGAATACTCCACAAATGCCGTGATCTGCCCGAGTGTCATCTCCCCGTCGATCACGAACCGTCCGCCGACCAGTAGGGTCAATAAGGGCAGGATCGTAGTAATCACCACAAAAACGGGATAATAACGTACCAGTACCTTAGACTGCGCCATGTTCAGATCATAGTAGCGCTTGTTGTGGGAGAGGAACTTGTCGATCTCGAAGGATTCCCGCGCAAACGCCTTGACCGTGCGCACGCCGCCCAGATTTTCCTCCGCCACCGTGTTGAGGACCGCGTTCTCCTCGCTGATTTCCTCGTAAACCACGCCCAGCTTCCGCTCCATAACCACCGCCACGACGCCGCACAGAAGCATTGCCGCCCCGGAAAGTAACGCCAGTTTCCAGTTGATTGTAAACATGCACACGAGAATGATGCCGGTATGATAAAAAACTTCAATCAGCAGCATCCCCACATAGCCCACCGCGTCCCATATGTGGTCGATATCCTCCTTGACGCGTGCCATCAGTTCCCCCGTGTTCGTCCGATCAAAAAAGTCTGCGCTCAAGGACTGGATATGGCGGAACAGGTCCCGCCGCATATCCCCGGAAATCCTCGCGCCGTTCTTGTCAAAGGTGTACTCCTTCACATACTGGAAGATACACCTGCCAAGCCCTACGCCCAGAAAACCGAGCAGCAGGAATTTCAGTTCCCCGATATTCCCACCCACGATCACGTCGTCCACCACATGCGCCGTCAGACGTGGCGCCACCATATCCAGTGAGACCGCGATCAGAAGGGACAGCACCGCCCCCAGATAGGAAAAGCGGTAGTCCCATATGTAACTTGATATTTTTTTCATGTCTGATACCCCCTATATCTCCGCAACATAGAAAAAAGCTGTAGGTAAATTACCTACAGCCCTAAAGCCCTGCATATCTACTCATCGACCAACAGGGTCAACAAGCCCTGCCCCAGCCGGTTTCTCTATATGCGGAGGTAATTCCATGTAATGTCACTCTATGCAGTTGTGTATTGCTATCGACTGCGAAATTGATACCGTGTATAAACATAAGACTACCTCCTTTCCGAAATTTGCTATGGTTAATAGTTACATTTTATGATACTTTTGCCATCTTAGTACATATGACAAGTGTTGTCAAGATATTTTTATTCGTCCTGCACGATTTGCCCGACAGATGCTGCTCTGGCAACACACAGTTCAGCCCACGCCCATGCGCAAAATCGCGTCTTCGACGCTGTCAGCGTTCCATCTTCCAGAAGTACGCGCTGTAGGCGGGAAGCAGACTTCCGCCGCCGAAGTCGTGGTTTTCGCCCGTGATCAGATCTACAGCCATGCCGCAGCCCGCATCAAAATGGGCGGTGTAGCCCTCCCCGTCCGCATTGATCGCCACGAGCACTCTTTCATCCTCAAACTTGCGCTCGAAAATGCACTGTTTGTTGGTCAGCACCACCGAGCGGAAATCGCCGTAATTGAGCGCCTTGGACGCCTTCTTCGCCTCTGCCAGCTTACTGATCCACTCACCAAGTTCATTCCACACCGGCTCCTCAAAGCAGGCGCGCAGCGCGGGATCTCCCTCGCTCTTGTTTGCCTTCGCGCCCCACTCGCTGCCGTAGTACACACAGGGAATACCCGGCATACCGAAACACAGCGCGTAGATGAGCGGCAGGTGTTTTTCGTTTGTCAGATTGCTGGCGATCCTGCTCACATCATGGTTATCCACAAAGGAGAGCAGGTGCTTGCCCCGGTAGAGACACCAGTTCTCCGGCCCGAACTGTCTGAGCAGGGAATGGTTGATCTCAAACATATTCATGCTGTTGAAGCTGGAGAACAGCCCCTTGTAGCACTCATAGTTCGTGGAGGAGTGCAGCATCTGGTCGTTCACCATCTGGTTGTAATCGCCGTGCAGCATCTCGCCGAGCAGATAAAACTCTTCCTTAAGCCCGTCCGTAAACGCCCGGAGCCTTCTCACGAAATCGTGGTCCAGACAGTACGCTACATCCAGACGCAGACCGTCGATATCAAACTCTTCCACCCAGCCCTTCACGCTGTCCAGAATGTGGTTGATCACATCCTCGTGGCGCAGGTTCAGCTTCACCAGATCGTAATTTCCTTCCCACCCCTCGTACCACAGACCGTCGTTGTAGTTCGAGTTTCCGCCGAGATTGATGTTGAACCAGCTTAAGTAGGGGGAACGCTCCCTGTTGCGCAATACGTCCTGAAAAGCCCAGAACCCTCTGCCCACATGGTTGAACACGCCGTCCAGCACTACCTTGATGCCGTTCTCGTGCAGATTTTTGCACACTTCCTTGAAATCTTCATTGGTTCCCAGCCGGCAGTCGATGGTATGATAGTCCCTCGTATTATAGCCGTGGGTGTCCGACTCAAACACCGGGGAAAAGTAGATCGCGTTGATTCCCAGCTTCTTCATATGGGGAATCCAGTCGTTCACCTTCAGGATACGGTGCGTAAGCTGTCCGTCATTCTCAAAGGGCGCACCGCAGAACCCCAACGGATATATCTGATAAAACACACTTTCAAATGCCCACATAATTTCTTTCCTCCTCAACATCTTGTAGTTCACCACGGTTTAGTATACCACTATTTGCCGTTCCCCGTCAAACAAGTTCTGCTTTTTCTCATCCACCGCTGTTGACCCGATAGGTTTGTCTTTTTCCAAACCAAAAACCGTACACCGACTTTTCCACAATTTTTACGCCCAAAATTTTTAAAAGTGATCCAAAAACAACTGAGAAATCCCCAATTTCCACAAAGTTATCCACATTGACAGCTTCGTCATTTCATGTCGGTTCCTGTACCAATTCTTCGCAATCTGTCTGTCATTTTCGGTTTTTTCTAACATCTTTTTGTCGAACGCCCACATTTCCTGCCGAAATAGTTGACCAATTTTGTAATAACCTGTCCCATAAGAGTCAATCGCATTTTGTCTCTTGACGTACAAGGTCAATCCACATGGCATGTCCCTTCTTCCAGATTCCTGTCATTTTCTCTGTTGACTCATCTGGACAACGTGAAAATCCGCCATTTATAGCCATTCGTCCCAAAATCTTTCCACTTTTCGACCTATTTGGTCAACTGTGACAACCACCTTTTCCTGCCATTCCCGGGGAAATAACCGCTGATAAGCGGGGGACAAAAACCGTTCGTCCAAAAGCGCCACAACCCCAAAGTCATCCACCGTGCGTATCACCCGTCCCGCCGCCTGCAGTACCTTGTTCATACCCGGATAGCGGTAGGCATAGTCGAAACCGTTCTCCCCCCAGCCGTCAAAATACTTTTTCAATAGTTCCCGCTCGTTGCACACCTGCGGCAGCCCGGTCCCCACGATCATCGCGCCGATCAGACTGTCGTTCTTTAAGTCGATCCCCTCACTGAAAATCCCGCCCATCACGCAAAACCCCAGAAGGGTTCTCTCTTCCTCCATCTCAATATCCATCTGGATCAGACTCTGCAGATCACAGTCCTCATTCCCGCGGAACCGGTTTAAAAAGGCTTCCCTTGATTCCTCATTCATATGGCTCTCCTGCAGGATACACTCCACGGCGCCATCCCCGTTGAAATACTTCTGGTAGATTTCAAAAACCTGCTGCAAAAAGGAGTGGGAGGGAAAGAAAACCATATAGTTGCCATGTCTCTTCTCTATGATGTTGTGGATGTAAGTGGCGATCCGATAATATTCCGCGTCGCCCCGGCGGGCATAGCGGCTGGTCACATCGCTCCCGATATACAGCCCCAGCTTGTCCTGGCAAAACACCGATCTGGCATAGACCTCGTAGTCCCCCTCCTCCGCCCCCAGAAGCGTCTTATAATACTGGATCGGCAGAAGCGTCGCGGAAAACAGAATCGTGCTGCGCCCCCGTCTCATGCAGTCTCTCAGATTGCCCGCCGGGTTCACGCAGAAAAGCTTCACGATAAAACTGCCGTCCTCGCGGAGCTCCGAGTACGTCACATAGTTTTCATCCGCCAACTCATACATCTCCAGAAAATGGGAGACCTCAAAATAGAAGGAAAGGATATCCGCCCGCACCGGGCTGTCCTCGTTGTCCTCCAGATAATCCTCCATCGCCGCGCCGAGGCGCATCAGCGCGCGGACGAGCGCATCCGTCTGCTCCACCACCCGGCAGCCCTCGCACTCCCTTTTCAGCGCCAGCATTTCCTTATTGCATTTATCCAGATTTTTGGCAATCCGCTCGTCATATGTCTTGACCGTCTTTTTCAGTTCCAGAAACGTCTCCTTACAGAGCAGGGCGCTGTACATCTCCCTGCCCCGCTCCACCAGATTGTGCGCCTCGTCCACCAGAAAAATGTATTCTCCCCTGATCCCTTCCGCAAAAAAGCGGCGCAGATACACATGGGGGTCAAACAAATAGTTATAATCACAGATCACCGCGTCGGCAAACAGGCTCATATCCAGACAAAGCTCAAAGGGACAGACCTGATACTGCCGCGCATACGCCTCTATCTGTTCCCGCGTAAAGTTGTCCACATGAGTCAACAGGTCGTACATCGCCTCGTTTACCCTGTCATAGTGCCCTTTCGCATATGGACAGGCAGCCGGATTGCACTCGGTTTCCTCCATAAAACATATCTTGTCCTTGGCAGTCAATATGACACTTTTCAGTTTCAGCCCCCGCTCCCGCAGCAGGGAGATCGTATCGTCCGCCACCGTGCGGGTAATGGTCTTTGCCGTCAGATAAAAAAGACGTTCGCACATCCCCTCCCCCATCGCCTTCAGCGCGGGGAACACCGTGGAGATCGTCTTGCCCGCGCCAGTGGGCGCCTCGATAAAGAGCTTGCGCTTATGGTAAATCGTCTGATACACATAAGTCGCCAGCTCCTTCTGACCCTCCCGGTACGGAAACGGAAATGCCATCTCTTTGATGGACTCCTGCCTGCATTTCTGCCACGCGAACTGATAATCCGCCCATTTCCTGTACTGCGCCATCAGTTCCCCGAACCACGCCTGCAGTTCCCCATACAGATATTCCTCATGGAAATAGCGGATTTCCTCTGTCTCCATGTGACAGTACGTCATACGCACCCGGATAGCGGGTAGTTTTTTCTGTGTGGCGTAAATGTAGGCGTAGCACTTTGCCTGCGCCAGATGCACCGGCACAGGCGCCTTCATCTTTTTCAGATCGTGGTAGGTTCCCTTGATCTCGTCTATGGTAACCGCCACTCTCTGTACCGACTGCGGCTGCCCCGGCGTCCTAACAAGCTGCGTCTCTTCGCCGCCGTCCTGCGGCTGCATATCCCCGATCCGAAGCTGTTCTGTCTGCCCCGGCAGCCTCCCTGCCGATTCCTGCAAAGGCTCCCATTCCTGCTCTGTGATGATACCGTCGGCACGCCCCTCCACAATAATCTCATACTCCCCCGCGTCACAGGCGTAAGAAAGCGGCACCTCCGCCTGATAGGAGGGACCCATCCGCCGCTGGATCATGCGGTGGATCCGTCCCCCCTCCTGCATGGCATTTTCGGGTGACGCCGCTCTTCGATTGTCAATATCGCCGGAGCGCAGAATAAATTCCACCAGACTCCGCACGGAAATCCGCACTTCCATATCTCTACCTCTTAACGACGCGTATAAGCAGACTCGAAATACTTTGTATTTCTCGTTCGCGGTCTCCGTTCCACTTCCGCCTCTGCCTGTACGCGCAAAACAGAAACTCCCTACATAAGATAATCTTAAATTATCTTACATAGGGAGTCAATGTGTTCGATCTCTGTCACCGGAATCTATACCGCTACCGCCCATTTTCTGAGAATTCTCTCAAAATCAGGTTCGTAGCCGTTGTACGCAACGGTTAAAATCTGATTGAAATTCAGTCCCAGCACGCCGATAATAGATTTTGCATCCACGATAAAGCTGTTGTAAAAGATATCCACGTCGCAGTCACATCTGGTCGCTGCGGACACGAAGTCCTTTACCTCATCCGGTCTCAATTTGATTTTGTGTTGCATAACTTTCACCTTCCTTTTCACGTATGTATGCGAAAGGCACACATAGAAAAACGTTTTCAAGCTCCTCATTTGAGTAGATTATACTCCATTGATTTCATTTGTAAAGAGCTATTTTTGTTCCTAATATTGTACAATTTTGGCATCTTTTGGTCATTTCTCACAACTTTACATAATTGGTTTGAAACTCAAATATATTTTTGTGAAATCTGCCTATTATCCCCGGATCGTGCACGGACACACGACTGCAAATTATCCTTTTTGCTGAAATTCCATCATATAATCTTGGTAACGGTACGCGCACATCTGCCGCTGCAGCTTCCTGTTTTCCCGGCTTTTGATAGCGATCGTCCGATGGAAGGCGCGGAACAGTTCCTGATAGCTCTCCTCCTTTTCAGAATAAACAGGATCTTTCAGGACAAACGCATCCCCCGCCGTCACCAGATACCATTCCTCCCTTGCAGGATGGACGCCGAAAAGTTTCCTGTTCTCGTCATAAACCATAAAGTTTTCAATGCTCAGTCTGTCCGCGAAGTGCGGCATGATGAAGGGGATCACATTATTTTTCGGTCCGATCCGTGCAAAAAGGACCCCGCCTTTCGCAGTTTCCGAATCCACAAGCTCCTGAAATCTGAGAAACTCGATCTCAAAATGCGCTTCGTTCGCCGTAAACCGCGCCAGTTCAAAACATCTCGCCACATAGGCGTTTCGCAGATTTTCCATCACCCTGCTGCCGCTGCCCGCGGTGAGCGCGTCCACCACCGTCTTATAGACCGCCTCCCCCTTATCGGGATAACACGATGCCGCTGCCCGGCAAATGGAATGGTACACATGCTCGCCCAGACGTGCTTTAAGCGTCTCCGCCACCTTCTCAGTCTTGACAGGATCCGGAAGAATATGCATATAAGTTGCAAACAGCCGCAGATTCTCCTCCTCACCCACCTGAATGTGCACATGCTTATGCCCCTCCCGCAAGGCATAGGCGTCATAGATCCCGGTAAAAATCCCTTCCAGAGAATCCTCACAGATCAGATATTTTTCTTCCATAAATAAATATATTTCCTTTCCCGCAATGCGGACTGTCGCCATCATATACTGACCACTTTGCGCACATCGTCAAATCCTGCCATGTCAAAAAGGGACATCTGCCGATAGGTCGTGCCGTCCGTCATAAAGGGCAGACGCTCGCCCCTGCCCATCTGGTTCTGGTAGGTGAGACTGCGCACGATATACTGTTCTTCCAGTTTCGTCGGGTACATCATCTTTCCGTTGCAGGTGATAAAATAGAGCGCGCGCTTCAATACCACACCGATCTTCTTCAGATCCTCAAACGTCAGGCTGCCGAACCGTCTCGCCGCCACAATCCTTCTGGCGCTCTTCACGCCCACGCCCGGAATCCGCAAAAGCAGATGGTAATCCGCCCGGTTGATCTCCACCGGGAAACATTCCAGATGCCGCACCGCCCAGTCCGCTTTCGGGTCGATCGCCGTATTGAAATTCGGTCTGTCCGCCGTCAGCAGTTCGTCCACCCTGAAATCATAGAACCGAAGGAGCCAGTCCGCCTGATACAGCCTGTGCTCCCTGAGCAGCGGCGGTCCGCCCACAAGGGCAGGCAGATCCTTTTCCTCGTTCACATTCACAAACGCCGAATAATACACCCGTTTTAGAGAAAACTTATCATAAAGGCTTTCCGCCACCGACATGATCTGGTAATCGCTCTCCGGCAGGGCGCCGATCACCATCTGGGTGGACTGTCCCGCCTCGCAGAAATGGGGCGCGTGTTTATATAAGGTAATCTCGTTTTTGTTCTCCGTGATGCCGTTCTGGATCTGGCGCATGGGTTTTAAAATATTTTTGCGGTGCTTATTGGGCGCCACCGCCCGCAGTCCCTCCGCCGTCGCCATCTCCAGATTCACGCTCATGCGGTCTGCCAGATATCCCGCCCGCTGGATCAGAAGCGGGTCCGCCCCGGGGATCGCCTTGATATGGATATATCCCTGAAACCGGTGCAGGGCGCGCAGTCTGTGCACCGTCTCGCAGATCAGCTCCATGGTGTAGTTGGGGCTGTACAAAATACCCGAACTGAGAAACAGACCTTCTATATAATTGCGCCGGTAAAACTCCATGGTCAGCTCGCACACCTCGTCGGGCGTAAAGGATGCGCGCGGCACATCGTTGGAACAGCGGTTGACACAGTATCGGCAGTCGTAGATGCACTCATTGGTAAAAAGGATCTTCAGCAGGGAAATACATCTGCCGTCCGCCCCAAAGCTGTGGCACAGTCCCGCCGCCACGGTATTCCCAATGCCCTGCCCGTCATTCTTCCGAAAAGAACCGCTGGAGCTGCAGGACACGTCGTATTTCGCCGCGTCGCCGAGTATTTTCAGTTTATCCATGACCGACATCTGCGGCGCAATTCTGATATCCATCCCACTCACACTTTCCTGTACGCATGGTCCCGGTCAGAAAGTTTTCTGAACCGCACGCTTTTATTATAGAAGATTTTCATTTCAGAACATACGTTCACTTTGTATTCGTATCTTAACACATCTTTGCCTCCATTACAAGTATTTTTAGAACATTTGTTCTTATTTATACAAAAAACATTGCACAAAGGGATATGTTACAGTATAATCAAACTATTATACAAAGGGAAAAGGATAGAATTATGGAAAAAAGTAAGAAAAGAGGAAACTTTACTGGCAGACTCGGTTTTGTTCTTGCAGCGGCAGGCAGCGCGGTGGGACTCGGAAATATTTGGCGGTTCCCCTACCTTGCGGCTAAGGACGGCGGCGGATTGTTTATTTTCTGCTATATCATTCTGGCGCTGACCTTCGGCTTTACCCTGCTCACCACCGAGATCGCCATCGGGCGCAAAACCGCGCAGAGTCCGCTGACCGCCTACGGCGTGATCCACCCGAAATGGAAGGGGCTTGGCATTCTTGCCAGTCTTGTCCCGATCATTATTTTACCTTATTATCTCGCCATCGGCGGCTGGGTATTAAAGTATCTCACGGTCTTTGTCACCGGGAAGACGACGGATGCCGCCGCGGACGGCTACTTTACCGGGTTTATCTCTGAACAGGTCAGTCCCGTGGTCTTTATGGTGATATTTACGGTTCTGTCGGCGGTTATCATTTTCGGCGGCGTGGACAACGGCATCGAGCGTGCCAGCAAATTTATCATGCCCCTGCTTCTCGTCCTGATCATCGGCATTTCCGTTTACGCGCTGACGCTGCGCCACACGGACGCGTCGGGACTGGAAAGAACAGGACTGGATGGACTGAAAATTTATCTGCTGCCGAGTTTTGAGGGCGTTACCCTGCAGCAATTCTTTCTGGTGGTCATGGACGCGCTCGGGCAGTTGTTTTACTCCATCAGCGTTGCCATGGGTATCATGGTGGCATACGGCTCCTACGTGAAAAAGGACGTCGATCTGATGCCTTCCATCAACCAGATCGAGATTTTTGATACCGTGGTGGCTCTGCTTGCGGGAATGATGATTGTCCCGGCAGTCTACGTTTTCATGGGAACCGAGGGCATGTCCGCCGGACCGGGTCTTATGTTCATCTCCCTGCCGAAGATTTTTGCGGCGATGGGATGGGTGGGGACACTCGTCGGCATCCTGTTCTTCGTGATGGTGGCATTTGCGGCGGTGACCTCCGCAGTATCCATTATGGAGGCGATCGTAGCCAGTCTGATGGACAAGTTTCATTTTTCAAGAAATAAGAGCACCGCGATTGTAACTGCCTATGGAGTCATTGTCGGGGCGATTGTCTGCTTCGGTTATAACTTCCTATACTTTGAACTGAAGCTGCCTAACGGCTCCGTCGGTCAGCTTCTGGACGTCATGGACTATATCAGCAACAACTGTCTGATGCCGCTTGTGGCGCTCCTGACCTGTATTCTGATCGGCTGGGTTGTGAAACCCAAGGTCATCATCGACGAAGTGACCTTAGGCGGATATAAATTCGGCAGAAAGCGGCTGTATATCGCCATGATTACGGTCATCGCGCCGATACTTCTGTTCCTGCTTCTTTTGCAGTCGTTCGGCATTACCTTGTAATACCGGGCATAAGTAAAATAAAATATTCCGTCCGCCGCCATCCGGCACGCGGACACAAAAAATCCCGGGAATCGTCATCCGACCACTCAGAATGATTATCTCCGGGATTATTTTTTATTATTTTGCCAGCAGTCTCTTTTTGTATGCCCGGATTCTCGCCGCATACTTGCTCGTCATAATCACCCCGACGATCATCATGCCAAGCGTCACCCCTTGGCAGAAGCCGCCGAGAAAATTGTCGGCACGGTCCGTAAACAATAAAATTAAGTAAACAACCGCCGCAATCAGCCCGCAAATAAACAGAAGGTGCATACGTCTCGTAAGTTTCTGTTTCTCGTCGTTGCTGTAATCCGCCACTTTTAATACGGTTTCCTCCAATTCTTTATCCATCTTTTTGCCTTTCCTTTCCCCGTCCAGCAGTTCCCGCAGTTCCACTTCATAATAATCAGACATTTCTATCAGAATGTCCAAATCCGGCATGTTGCTGCCTGTCTCCCACCGGGATACCGTCCGCCGGGATACCCGCAGGCGTTCCGCAAGCTGTTCCTGCGTCAGCCCCTTTTCTTTCCGTAGCTCCTTAAAAAACATCCCGATTTTCATCTGATCCATCGTCCTGTGTCCTCCTCTCTGGATAAAGAATACCGTTTCCCGTCTCCTATTGACAGGACACCAAACGGGCATTCCCCTTCGTTTCGCTATGAGACATGGGGTGTCCCTGTCCATGTTACCCGTTACCATTTATGCCGGCTCCTCATTTCCCATTCATTTGCAATCATTTTACTCTGCTTTCCCCCGAAGCGCAATCGCTGACGCCTACTGGAAACATGTCCGCATTTCTGTTATACTGTCTCTTGGTAGAAGGATAAGAAAAATTTTTGCAGGGGGAAAACAACATGAAGAAAACAGCGAAAGTACGAAGATTGACCATTTCAGTCATTATGATTCTTGCACTGGCACTGACAGGCTGCGGAAAGGCGAAGGCACCCGCTTCCGATACCGTCCAGTGGTTCAACAATACCTATGCGGTCCTGACTGTGCTGAATGAGCGCGACTGCCGGGTATACAGCGGAGGCAGCCCGAACATCGCCGAAAAAGCGCTTGCCAGAGCGCTTCTGGAAAATTCATGGGACGTTACGGACCGGGCGTCCGCCGAGGAATCGCTCCAGTGGCTTCTGGATGAGGGACACCGCATTCCGCTGGCGGAGGAACTGGCTTACCTCTCGGAAATAGGTCTTGCGGATGTCTCCGAAGAGGAGCGGACGGAGGCAATCCTCAGCAATTTTGATCTGGATGAAGAGCAGGCAGGGCAATACGCCGCATGGTTCTCTTTGTACGAACAGTATGGCGAGGACGCAGCCGCCGCATGGGATTACAGCCGCGCCATGTGGCTTTTGAGCTATTACTATCTGGCGGACTACTACACACTGGAAGAATCGCTGGACCAGTCGCTGGCGCTTGCGGAAACGATCCAGACCACCTTTGGCTCGTGGGACGACTTTATGGAAAGCTACTTCGCCGGGTATGAATACTGGTCGGAGGAGAGCAGCGACGAGCGCCGTGATATTTATGAGGATCTGAAATCATCGTCCGACAATCCTTTTGCGCTCGACTGGAATACGACATTGGAAAAGACATGGTAAAACTTTTCCTTGCTTTCCTGCCGTAAAAGCGGTTAAATAATAAAGAATAAGAAAAACAGCGGTCACACAGACCGCGCGAAAAGTGAGGTATCACATGGACAACTTAATTATTCCACAGGATTACAAGTCTGCGCTGAATCTGCACGACACCCAGATCGGCATCAAGACGGTGAAAGACTTTTTTCAGGTGCAGCTTGCCGAAAGACTGCATCTTTTGCGGGTATCCGCTCCTCTATTCGTGGAGCCGGCTTCCGGGCTTAACGACAACTTAAACGGCGTGGAACGCCCTGTCACCTTCGGCATCAAGGAGCAGGACGACGCCCCCGCTGAGATCGTGCACTCCCTCGCGAAATGGAAGCGCATGGCTCTGGGCAAATACGGTTTTTCCCACGGGGAAGGGCTTTACACCGACATGAGCGCCATCCGCAGGGACGAGGCGACGGACAACATCCACTCCATCTATGTGGACCAGTGGGACTGGGAGAAAGTCATTTCCCGCGAGGAACGCTGTCTGGACTATCTGGAAGAGACGGTAAAGACAGTCTACAAGGCGCTTCGCAAAACGGAAAAGTACATGGCGATCCAGTACGATTACATAGACGAGATTCTGCCCCACGACATCTTTTTCATCACCACACAGGCGTTAGAAGACCTCTACCCGGGCACCACGCCGAAGGAGCGGGAATATCTGATTACGAGGGAAAAGGGCGCGGTCTGCCTCATGCAGATCGGCGATTTACTTGCCTCCGGCGAAAAACACGACGGGCGCGCGCCGGATTACGACGACTGGACGCTCAACGCGGACATTCTCGTCTACTATCCCGTCCTCGATATCGCGCTGGAACTGTCCTCCATGGGCATCCGTGTGGATAAGGACGCGCTTCTTACCCAGCTCGACAAGGCAGGCTGCCCCGAGCGCGCGAAGCTCCCCTTCCAGAAGGGCATCATCGACGAAACCCTTCCCTTCACCATCGGCGGCGGCATCGGGCAGTCGAGAATCTGTATGTTCTTCCTGCGCAAGGCACATATCGGCGAGGTACAGTGCTCCCTCTGGCCGGAGGAGATCACGAAGGAAGCGCTGACAAACGGCATCCAGTTGTTATAAACCGCAAAGATCCGTCCACTGGCAGTCTCCGCATATCTCTCTGCGGCTGCCGGCGGACAGGATGCGCTCCTCCACGAGACGCGCAAAGTCCTCCCATCTGATCTGGCATCCGGCGTCCAGCCCGCAGCGCGTAAGCACCTGCCTGTCGTATTCATCCGCCTTTCCGGCGGAAATGCAGACTCCCTCTTTGTTGTTGGGACAGTGGGCGCACACGTCATCCGTCGCATCCAACAGAACCACCTCTGGATTCTGCTCCAGTTTTCTCTTCATCTCCCACATATTTTCCGTAAATTCACCGCTGTAGCCTTTCCCTTGAAAAAAGGAAAAGCACATACCATGATGTGCTCTGATCCTATATACCATTTTATGCTCCTTTTTTATCTAATCTAATAAACCCGCGAGAGGCTTTCTCAGCGCATTGCCGAAACCAAGCGCCAGCGCCGCCTTGACCAGATCCGGAATCACAAAGGGGAACACGCACCAGCCAAGCGCTGTCAGCAGGCTCACCGGTCCGTTTGTGTTCCCATACACAACCATAAACCAGATCGTGCCGATGATATAGTACGTCACCATACCAAAAAGCATGGAAAGCATCTGCACCCAGACTTTCCTGTCAGCTATCCGCTCCATCAGCCACATGAGCAGCCCCGAAAAGACGAAACCGATCAGATACCCTCCCGTCGTGCCAAACAGCACGCCCGGTCCGGCGGAAAATCCTGCAAAGACCGGGACACCCACCAGTCCCAGCAGCAAATAGACGACTATCGCCAGTGTCCCCCGTTTCCCGCCCAGTATCATCACCGCCAGAAAGACCGCAAAAGTCTGCATGGTAAACGGAATCGCCGTGGGAATGGAAATCCATGAACAGATCGCCATCAGCCCCACAAACAATCCGATATACGCCATGTCATACGTCTTTTTCCGCCTCTGCACCCCTGTCTGTATGTTCCCTGCTTCTGCCTGCATTTCACGATTCATAAATCTCCTCCTTCACCTTACCCATTGGCTCGTTTTTTTCTCAGTGAAGTTATCTTAACATAACAAAAAGGCATTGTCAACTTGTTCTACAATTAGTTGACAATGCCTTTTACTCCTTTTTTCTACGGATTACTGCTTTGCGGGAATTACCGCGCCGTTAAAATTCTCCTCGATAAACTTTTTCGTCTCATCGGACTGCAGCACGCTCACCAGCTTCTTGATCGCCTCGTTGTCCTTATTTGCCTCAGTCACAGTAATGATATTGGCATACTCAGAATCCTCACCCTCTCTCATCAGATAAGCCGTAGTGTCGATGTTTGCCTCCAACGCCCTGTTGACATTGACAAAATAGGCGTCGAAATCCGCCGAAGAGGGAATAATATTCGCCTGATCCATCTCCACAATCTCAATCGGAATCGTATATTCCTCAATCTGGTCGACGGATGCGTCAATCGCCGTCATTTCCGAATCCAACTTCAAAAATCCTTCCTTTTCCAGCACCTTAAGCGCCCTGTACTCATTAGAGGAATCGTTGGGAATCGCGATCACCGCATTCTCGGGAAGCTCATCCTTGGACGCATACTTGTCGGAAAAGCAGGCATAGGGCTCCACATGAACGCCGCCCATGCTGTACAAGGTCGCGCCCATCTCCTCCTCGATGCTCTCCATCGCAGGTACATGCATAAAGTAAGCGAAATCAATATCTCCGTCTATCAGCATATCGTTCCATGTCGCATCCCATGTAGTGGAAACAATATCCAGCTCGATGCCCTGCTGCGCAAGCTGATCCGCCGCCGCATTTAAAATTTCGCTGTGAGGTGTCAAGTCACACACACACTTGAGTACAACCGTATCGCCCGCCGTGGTATCGGCTGCATCCTCCCCAGTGTCAGCTGTGTTTTCCTCCTCAGCGGGCGCCTCCTCCGGCTCGCTGACTTCATCTTCGCTCTCCGCCGACTCCGCCACCGCCGCTTCCGGCTGAGCCGCAGGCTCCTCAGCACCGCCGCAGCCTGCCAACAGCGAAGCAGTCATCGCAGCTGCCATCATTACAGTTACCAGCTTCTTTTTCATAACCTCTCCTCTCTGTCCGTTCCAGTGCACTCCGACTGTACAGACATAAAAATATATTCATTTAAGGCGCATTCGCCATAAATGCCTTGGAAGTCAATATACTTCAGATCAGATGCCGTTTCTTTAAAATCACCTTGGAGATCGTATCCCCCACAAGCTGAACTGCCTGCACGATCACGATCAATACCACAATGGTGGCAAACAGAAGATCATGGCGATACCTCGTATATCCGTAAGTCACCGCAATATATCCAATTCCGCCGGCTCCGAAGCTTCCGGCAAGAGCCGTCATGGAAATCACGATCACGACCGCGTTGGTAAAGGCACGGATCAAGGACGGCAGGGTTTCCGGCACCATGATCGTAAACAGGATCCTCATATTCCCGCTTCCCATCGCCTTCGCCGCCTCAATTTTCCCCTTGTCAATCTCCAGAAGGCTGCTTTCCACCAGTCTTGCAAAAAGCGGCACACAACTCGCAATTAATGAAATAATACAGGCGTTGGAGCCGTAAGATTTACCCACCAGCGCCCTTGCCACAGGCAGCATAACAATAATAATAATCACCTGCGGCAGAGAGCGGAAACAGTTGATCACCGCTCCCAGAATGCTATGTATCACTTTGCAGGGAACCAGTCCCTCCTTGCTCGTCATCACCAGAATAAGTCCCAGAAGCACGCCAAAGATCAGCACAAAAACGGAGGAAACCGCAACCATATACATGGTCTCTCCGATCGCCGGCATAACCTTGTCCCACACCTCTGCGCTGAACGAGTGCTTTAACACTTCCCAAAAAGAATACTTGTACAAGCTCATTGCACGTCCTCCTGCTCCTCTTCACTTCTGAACCGGTTATAGACGCTGATAAAATTTCGTGCCGTCTCACATTTCGGATGTCGGAAAATCTCCTTCACAAGTCCTTGCTCCAAAAGTCTTCCGTCTTCCATAACCGCCATTCTATGGCAGGCGTACTTGATTACCTCCAGCTCATGCGTGATCAATATGATCGTAAGTCCGAGTTTCTCGTTTATTTCTTTGAGAAGATCCAGCACAGACAATGTCGTCTGCGGATCCAACGCGCTGGTTGCCTCGTCGGATAAAAGCACGTCCGGACGGTTTGCCAGTGCTCTGGCAATGCCAACCCTCTGCTTCTGTCCGCCCGACAGTTCTCCCGGATAAGCTTTTTTCTTTTCCGTAAGTCCTACCAGCGCAAGCATCTCATCTACCCGCTCATTCGCCTCTCTTCCTTTTACGCCCGTCAGCTTAAGGGGATACGCAATATTTTGCGCTACGGTCATGGAATCAAACAGATTAAACTGTTGAAAAATCATCCCAATCTTTCTGCGCTGCTCATTAAGCGCCGCTTTTCCAAGAGACGTAATCTCCTTGTCCCCAATCCTGACGGTGCCGCTGTCCGGCTCCTCCAGACGGTTCATACATCTGACAAGCGTGGACTTCCCCGCACCGCTGAATCCGACGATACCGTAAATCTCACCCTTTTGCACAGAAAGATCGATGCCCTTCAAAACCTCAATCCGCTGTCTTTTATTGTAAAAAGTTTTATGCAGCTGGGATACTTCGATAAATTTTTCGTCCATTCTGTTTTCCGTTCCCTTTTGACCTTCCGCGCTGGTTTGATTTGTTTTTGTAGTCTACTTAAATACTATGGATTATACCAGATTCATACTAGCGCACACGCATGAGCATGTCAAGTCTCTCTCGCACACATTCCCTAATATGTGAGGCTGATTGTTGCTTTTCACATCCTCCTTCCGTATCAGCCAAAGAACGCCTTAACAAAAATCGTACAATTCGCACGTCTCCACATCCCGGTACTCGTGCTTCTCGTAATACCCGATCAGTGTCCCGTCCTCAGCCCGCAGGGCGACCATGTAGACGTCCTTATTTTCTTTCTCGTTGCGGAAAGTATAGATACGATTGTGGTCTGCGCTCTCCGCAAACCATGCCACAACCTTCCGGATCTGCTCCACAGACTGCGCGTTATGGCAGTCCAAAAGGCTCTGTCCCACAAGGGCGGCGCCGCCCCGCTTCGCATACCGTTCTATTGCCGTCGGATTCATGTAAATGATCTCGTGCGCCGGATTGCAGATTACCACCGCACACCTGTCCTGATCAACAATGCTCTTGAAATACTGTGCTAAATCTCTGTTGTCCATAAATTCTCCTCTTTTCGTTTCTTTTGTGAAACCGTCAGTTTTCCTTTTTGGAAAGCTGCGTCACCGCAAGACAGGCAAGCCCTATTCCCAACATGCCGATCGCGGCATCCGTCTCAATCTGTTCCATAGCAGAGAGCGCGACTACCGCCACGCCCATCGCTAACGCCACGCCTTTCAAGGCAATCTGGACAATCCCGGCAATTCCGGCTTGACCCGCATTCTCCTTTGCACCTAACTTCACCTGCATCAGCTCATCGACAGATACATCAAAAATCTCAGCCAGTTTTGGAAAAGAACTCACATCGGGAAGAGATAAATCCCGTTCCCACTTCGATACAGCTTTGTCAGTCACTCCCATTTTCTCAGCGAGTTCAAGCTGTGTCATTCCATTTTCTTTGCGCAATGCAGCAATCATGTTTCCAAAAGTTTGTTTTTTCATTGTTTCTGCTCTCCTTTGATTTGATGTCTGCATTGTACCTCTCTCTTTCCCCCATACGCAACCGACTGCTGGTTTCCCCGGCTAAACCTGTCGTTTACATGGGATTTCCGTCATTCCGCCTTTTCCAATACAAGCCCGGTTTTGCGCGTAAACTGCTCTGCCCACTCCTGCGTGCAGAAAAAGACAATGGCGCCCTGCCCGTTATCCCCCGTGGCATAAAAAGATTCCTGCGAACCCTCCTGTTCCAGAAACGGATTGAGTACGCCAAGGACTCCTGGGTCTATCCAGTCATTGTACATCTCCATATCCCACTTGTAAGACTCCCCCTTCCACCGCAGGCTGACCGTGACCGTCCCTCTTCCGCTCTCCCAGTCCGCATCCGTCATATCTTCCCGGATGTCCGTCACATCGTCGAGACAGCTTCCCTCCGCCAGCGCAAGCATACCGTTCAGGATATGGATATAATCCGTGGAAATATCAAACCCTTCAAAATCAAACCAGAATACATCGCCGTCATATCCCGTCACATTCCACTCTTCATCGTACATGGGCGCGCCCATGTCCATTAATAGCCATGTATACGGGCTTTCCTCCACCAGATCATACATCCCGTATTCCTCCATGGAACTTCGGACAGACGAAACCGTTTCCTCCGGCACATGCAGCCCCAGCGACTCCAGCACCTCTATCTGTTCCTCCAAGGAAACCCGCTCATAGACATTCCCCAAAGCAACACCCGGTTCATCCTTTTCCGACAGAAAAGCGCCTGCTATGACAATCCCGAAGAACGCCAGCAGAAACACTCCGAAAAGCGTCCATATCAGCCATCCCGGTACATAGCGCGCCTTCTTGGGCACAATTTTTTGTATTCCGTGGTCCGCGCATATCCTATGAAACAGATGCACCTGATCCCAGCTTAGAAAACTCTCTTTTGCAATCATTACAAAGTGTTTTTTATCTTTATGAAAGAGATAAAACGCCTCTTCCGTCTCCAACAGCCACGCGAGTGACGTCCACAAATACTTATTTCTCATGTCCGCAGGCATGGTCAGGCTGACCCCCTCCTCCGTCAGGGAAACCTGCCAGAGTCCGCAGGCGCGCGCTGCCGTCTCCGGCTGCTTTAACTGATTTCTGATCGCCTTTTCGGGGTCGCGGCAGTAAAGCCGCAGACTCACCAAAACCGCCATCACAAATCCATAACAGATGAACAGCCAGTGAAACCGCCCGGAAATCAGACAGGAGATAACCGTCAGAACAACCGTCATCACACTTCCCCAGATCAGCATCCCGTACAGCCGGGCGCTCCTTCCCAGACTGCCGCCGTTTATCAGATCAGCCGCCCCCTTCTGCAGGTGCACCCATCTCTCCCCGTCAAGCCGATATTGAAAACGGAGGTATTCCTGCGGCTCCGATTCCCACTTTTGACCAAATGGGTCACCAAAATCTGCCGCCGTATTCTCCTGACCTGCCGGAACAGCCGCTCCCGCGCCCACTCCTGCATTGTATTGACTCATGCGGTCATAGCAATTCCCCTGTGCTGCAGGATTCTGCAGCATGGCAAGAAACATGTCCGCCTCCGACACGTCCCGGAAAGAGCGCAGCGGGATGATAAACCACGCAGGACGCCCGGCTCTCTGCATATATCCCATCATAAGAAGGCGCTTTGTCCTGCGGACCAGCCTGATATCCCGGCAGGGAATCTCGCCGTAGTCTCTTCTCTGCGCCTTCAGTCTGCCGTCCTCGATCCAGACGCTGCCGGGCTGTCCTCTCAGAAGCTTCGACGTGGCGGAATAGTTGTAAATGCCCACTGACACCACCATCACTACCATCAGCAGAACCGTCAGCGCCGCCGCCTCAGGAATCAGCAGAAGCTCCGCCACCAGAATGACCAAAAGCCGGATCCCTGTCTTTTTGCTGTATTTCAACTGTTCCAGAAAAGCGTGCAGACAAAATTCCCGTATTTCCGCCTCGTCCATCACATATTCGTATTTTCTGCTGCCGTTCATGTCCGTTTCCCTTTCTGATTTAACGATGCTTCCTTTTTAAATCATATCTTGAACAGACACGAATTACAAATACTTTTTCGATCCTATTCCGAAAGAGCTCCCTGCATAGCCGCATAGCCGCTTTCACCCGTTCTCACCCTCACCACGTCATTCAGGGAATAGATAAATATCTTTCCGTCTCCCACATGTCCCGTGAAGAGCACTCTTCGGGCGGTATTGACCACCTCATCCACAGGGATCTTCGCCACAACCACCTCTATCCGCACTTTGGCTCGCAGCTGCACCGAGATCGGCACGCCCCGGTAATACTCATTATAGCCTTTCTGCACACCACATCCCGTAACGCCAGAAACCGTCATCCCCATAATGCCGATATCATTGAGAGCCATCTTGAGCGCCTCCAGCTTTTCCTTTCTGCAGATGATCTCAAGCTTCGTGAGCGGTATATCCGGCTCCTTCCCTGCATCGTACACATAGGGCTCCTTAAAGAACGTTTCCGTGCTCTCGCCTTCGGACTTCGCCTGCACATAGAGATCGGTCCAATCCGTCGTATCCAGATTAAGCTGGAAGTCGTAATAGCTGCTCACAAGACCATACTCACAAAGGTCAACGCCCTCCATCTCCTGCTCTTTAGAAATCCTTAAGAGCCCAAACCTGTTTAAAACAGCCTCCGTCACCCCGACAAGCACACCATTTATCACAAAGATCAGCAGGATCGCCGCAAGGTTTCCCGGAAGGGCCCTCAGCCCTGTCTGCGAATTAAAAATACCGGTTCCCAGAAGACCGAATCCGCCTCCAATGCCGAATATCACAGCCACACCTGCCGGATCATCCACCCTGCCGCCTCTCTCCACGCTCTCAATCCCGATGATCGTAAAGAATCCGGTCAGTACGCCGATCAGACACATCCACCCAGACGCCACGCTGTCGCAGCCCGGAACAGCCGCCACAAAGCCTGCTGCTGCCGCGCCTGCAGTCATTGTGATATCCGGCTTTTTGTATCTGATATAGGTGAAGAGCAGACCTGCCAACCCGGAAACGGAACCTCCTATCACCATATTTTCCGCCGCTCTTGAGAGCATGTCCTCGCCTATTTCGATGAGAAGTCCGTTCGCGCCTGCCATGCCGAGCAGTCCGACGCAAAAAAGGAGCACGCCCGCCAGCGCAAAGGGGATATTGTGCCCGGGAACCACGCTGGCGGCGTCTTTTGCGCCCTTTCCCATCCTTGTCCCGAGCATACGGGAGGCGGCATACGCAGCGGCAGCCCCGGATAAAAATACCGTCCCAAACCCGCCGAAGTCCTGATACGCGCCAAACCCGCCAAGGATACGGCACGCACGCACGGACAACGGGTAAGAAAGAAGGGCTGCCACAGCGCACACCGTCATAAAGCCGGCCACCGTCATTCTTCCGATAATGCCGCCCGCCAAAATACAGCAGACCAAAGCGGCAAGCATCGCCTCCAGCATCATCGCGCTGCTCTCCCCCAATCCCGAAACAATACCTCCCACCAGCAAAAAGCAGGGGATCGCTATTGTAACCGCAATGATCGCCTCCATCATAACGCTTCCGGCATTCTTCGATTTTGCACAGCCCGTCTCCATCATTGCAAGACCCGTTATCGTAAGCAGCACCATCATTCCGCCAAAAAACCATGAAAAGCCTACCATACCAAAAACCTCCTTACCCAGACAAAATCCTGCATTCAGCCTGCCGCAGGCACATTTCCCTCCGCCAGAACTTCCTTTATAATTTCGATCATCTCCCGATTCTGTTCCGGCGTGCCGATCGTGATTCTGGAATAGGCAAAGTTGCCCCTGATGATCAGTCCCTTCTTTTCAAGCTCCTGTGCCAGAATGCCGGTATCCAGATGGGAATCCGCATAGACAAAATTTGCCTTGGAAGGCCATACCTTAAAGCCAAGCGCCTCCAGCTCCCCGGTGACATACGCTCTGCCCGCCGCGATATTCTTCACGGTGGACTCGATAAACGCTCTGTCGTCAAGAGCTGCCATCGCCCCAGCCAGAGAAGTGCGTCCCACAACGAACACGCTGGTCGCCTTCTGCATCACGCCGTGCAGCTCCTTGTTCACAAAAGTATAGCCGACACGCTCTCCCGCAAGCCCATAGACCTTCGAGAAAGTTCTGATGACCACCAGATTAAGCCCTTCCCTGATCTCGGAGACCATGCTCTCCACGTCCGGATCATCCGCAAACTCAATATAAGCCTCGTCAACCACGGTGATCACATGATCCGGCATCTTGTGGATAAATTCACGCAGTTTCGCGGAATCCACAGCCGTGCCGGTGGGATTGTTGGGATTACAGATATATACCATCTTCGTCTTATCTGTCACCTGTGCCGCCATCGCGTCCAGATCGAATACCTGATCCTCTGTGACGGGGACGGCGATCACTTTACCGCCATGTCTCTTAACCGCGCTGTTCAAGGCGCTGAAGGTAGGTTCACACGTGACATACTCGTCCCCTTCGCAGATGAATATCTCGCCCAGAAGTGCCAGCACGCCGCTGGCACCGGCGGAGATAATCACATTGTCGCCGGAATCGTCAAACCCGAACAATGTTCCTATTTTTTTTCGGAGCCCTATACAAGAAGGATCCGGATATATGTTTACGGACGCCACCGCCTCCCTGATCGCGGCTGTCGCCATAGGCGCCGTCCCATACTGATTTTCGTTGGAAGCAAGCTTCAGCACACGGTCAAGATGGTATTTCTCCTTTACGCTCTCCGAAGTCCTTCCGGGGATATAGGGCGGAATATTCTGAATGCCCGGTCTTGTCAATGTATCAATCTTACTCAAAACTTTTCCCTCCTCTTCTGAGTTGTTCTGTTATTTCAGATCTGAGAAACGATAATTTGATTCGTCCCTGTCGTTGTAAGTTACGCCTGTGATCGCCGGGTTTCTCAGCCCGATATAGTGCATGGTGGAGATCGGTATGCTGAAGAAATTCTCGTCCACAAGGATGCGCTCCGCCTCATGGAGGTATGTATTTCTCTCCTCCTGCGTCACCGCGCCGTTTGCGCTTGCAATAGCCGCATCATAATCCGCGTCGGAAACACCGTTAAAATTCAGCGCGGAATCCGAGACATAAAGTGCCAGATAGTTGATGGGATCCGTAAAGTCCGCCGTCCAGTTGTATCGCAGCAGTTGGAACGTCCCCTCTCTCTTCGTCGTGTTGTAGACCTCCGTCTCCTGCGCTTCCAGCCGGATCTCTATGTTGAGCACGGCCTTCAGCTGTGCCTGAATCGCCTGCGCGAGAATGGCATCCTTATCGTTGGAGGGATAGGTGTAGGTCAGTGTCGGGAACCCGTTACCGTCGGGATAACCTGCCTGCGCCAAAAGTTCTTTCGCCTTCTGCGCATCCTCCGAGAAATGGGAGACCTCATCATAAAAATAGCCGCCGCCCTTGTTGGATGTCATATATTTCGGGACCCACGCGTAAGCCGGCTCCCAGTTCGTGCCGAGAGAGGCGCAGATTGCATTGCGGTCGAGCGCCAGTGCAATGGCTTCCCGCACAAGCGCGTCGTCGAGCGGTTCCGCCTTCACATTGGGCAGGATCGCCGTTGTTGTGATCATTCTCCAGATAAAGAGTTCGTCAGAGTCCTTATACTGCGTTTCGATGTAGTCGGGCAGTCCGCTCGCAACATCTACCTCCCCCGCCGTATAGGCGGCAATCATCGACTGTGTATCCGTGATCGTCTGATCCACAATCCGGTCGATCTTAACCTGATCCGCAGCAAAATAGTACGGGTTCTTCTCCACCGCATAATACTGATCCTGCACAAACTCCGTGAGCATGTAAGGACCGTTGCACGGGCAGGTCGCCGGATCCTTATACCAATCCGTACCGTTCACGGCAACGCCGGTCTTTGACGGATAGTAAACCGGAAGAGCCAGCAGTTTGGTAAAATACGCGCACGGCTTGGTCAGATGAAAAACAAGCGTATTGTCATCCTCCGCTATCGCCTGTATGTCGTCCGCGGAGCCTGTCCCCTCATATGCCGCCTGTGCCCCCTCGATCACAAAAAGCTGGTCCGCATACACCGAGCCGCTCGTCTCCGAATCGAGCGCCCTCGTAATCGTATTCAGGAAATCGCCCGCAGTCACCGCAGAACCGTCGGACCACTTTCCGTCCTTGCGAAGATGGAATGTGTATGTCATCTGGTCGTCGCTGACTTCAAAACTCTCCGCCGCCTCATAGATCACCTCGCCGGACTTGTCGTAGGAGATCAGGGGCAGGGAACACAGTCTCGCGAACGCGTTCCAGCTCTGCAGGGCAAAGCCCGCGGGATCCAGACTGCCGTCCAGCGCGCCGTCCGCTATGGTGATGACTTTTCCCGTCCCATCGGACGCGCCTTCAGACGCCCCTGCACCCGCCTCCGTCTTCCCGGAAGCGCTCTGCGCTCCCGAAGAGCCTCCACATCCTGCCACCGCCGCAAGCATTGCCGCTGACAACGTCAAGACCACTACTTTTCTTGTGAAATGTTTTAATCTTTTCATAATCTCTCCTCCTTCTTATCTAAAAATATGTATTATACATATTTATAGCACGCTGCCTTATGACCGTTCTGATTTGCCATTACCGGCGGGGTGATCCTGCACTCTGGTCTGCACTCGGGACATCTCGTGCAGAAAGGACACCCTTCCGGCGTATGGATGGGGCTTGGCACCTCCCCCTCCAGTTTGATCCGATTTACGGAGCGCGCCGTATTCGGGTCCGCTATGGGTGCAGCGCTCAAGAGCGCTTTCGTATACGGATGGAGCGGATTGGAATACACCTCGTCCGCATCGCCGAACTCGACCAGATGTCCCAGATACATAACGCCGATCTTATGGCTGATATGTCTGACCATCGTCAGATCGTGGGCGATGAAAAGATAGGACAGTCCCCTCTCGTCCTGAAGCTTTTCCAAAAGGTTTATGATCTGCGCCTGAATCGATACATCCAGCGCGGATATAGGTTCGTCGCAGAGGATAAAATCGGGGTCAAGCGCCAGCGTTCTGGCTATGCCGATACGCTGTCTCTGTCCTCCGGAAAACTCGTGCGGATATCTCGAAATGTGGTCCGGCTTCAGTCCGACCTGTTCGAGAAGCTCCTGAACCTTGGCTTCCCTTCCCGCCTTGTCGTACATCTTATAGATCTCCATCGGCTCGCCGATGATTTCTCCCACCGTATATCTGGGATCGAGGCTCGCGTAGGGGTCCTGAAAGATCATCTGCATTTTATTTCTGTACTGCCAGAGCTTTGCATTGGACAAATGCGTGATATCCGTACCGTTATAGACGACCTTTCCCGCCGAAGGCTCGTAGATCCTTATGATGCTACGCGCAAGTGTACTCTTTCCGCATCCGCTCTCCCCCACGAGTCCTACCGTCTCTCCGGGATAAATGTCGAAGGTCACATCGTCCACCGCCTTCACGTAATCGGAGGGCTTTAGGAACCGCTTGTTCGCCATAAAATATTTTTTTAAATGTCTCACTTTTACTACCGGTGTCACTTCTCCCATAACTATCCCTCCTGCGCTTTCACGATCTCGTCCGCTCTATCCATGCAATAGTGCCAGCAGGAAACACAGTGCCCCTCCCCGAAGCACTTCTCTGCAGGTCCGTAGTCCTTACAGATATTCATCGCTCTGGTGCATCTTGGCATAAACGCACAGCCGGAATTGAGTTTCAAAAGATCCGGCGGCGTTCCGGGGATCGATAAAAGGCTCTGCCTCGCTGCGCCCCCATGGGTCACCACACTACTCAACAGTCCCTGTGTATAAAAATGCTTTGTCTCGTAAAAGATTTCATTCAGGCTGCCGCGCTCCACAATCTTTCCGGCATACATGATATTTACCTTCTCACACATCATGGAGACCACTCCCAGATCGTGTGTGATCATGATCACCGCCATGTTCTGCCTTTCTGCAAGCTCCATCAAAAGATCGATAATCTGCGCCTGAACGGTGACATCGAGCGCGGTGGTCGGCTCGTCTGCTATGATCAGCTTTGGCCGGCAGGCGAGAGCCGCCGCGATCACGATACGCTGTCTCATGCCGCCGGAAAATTCAAAAGGATATTGGTGAAATCTGTCCTCCGGGCTTGGAATGCCGACCTGCTTCATAAGCTCGACCGCCCTGTTCTTCGCCTCCTCACGCGTGCATTTTTCATGCTTGATAATACCCTCTGTTATCTGCGTCCCGATCTTTAAGACCGGATTTAAATATGTCATGGGGTCCTGAAAGATCATGCCGATCTGTACGCCCCTGATCTCTTCCATCGCTTTCTCATAGGCTTTCCCGTCGCCGCAAAACTCCTTTGCCAGAGGGCTGATATCGCGCCCGTCAAAAAGCATCTGTCCCGAGACCACCCTGCCGTTCTTCGCAAGAAGCCCCATAAGGGCAAGCATTCCGACGCTCTTGCCGGAGCCGGACTCCCCGACGATGCCGAGCATTTCCCCCGTATCCAGCTTGTAACTGACGTTTCTGACCGCATGGACGACGCCGTTTTTTGTCTGAAAGTCGACCGATAAATTTTTTATCTCCAACAGTGCCATTTCTGTTCCCTCCCTCTAATGTCTCTTGGTCGGATCAAGAGCCTCACTCAAGCCCTCACTGATAAAGTTCAGTGCAAAGATGATGATGCAGATGACCGAAACCGGGCAGAACATCTGGTTCGGATAAACGGTCATGTACATTCTGGCGTCCTGCGCCAATGTGCCAAGGCTTGCCTGCGGCGCGGAAATGCCCATGCCGATGAAGCTTAAGAATGCCTCCTGAAAGATCGCCTGTGGGATCGCCATCGTCGCCTCCACCAGAAGCGGTCCCAGCGCGTTGGTAAATATGTGCCGGAACAGAATCCTCGGCGCAGAGGCTCCCTCCGTGTAGGCAGCCAGCGCGAACTCTCTCTCCTTGAGCGCTATCACCTGCGTCCGCATCATCCTCGAAGTCCCAATCCACCCCGAAACGCACATGCCCAGCATGATGCTTCCCACATTTGCCCCGAAGATGAGCATCAGAAGGATGATGTAGAGCAGCGACGGGACCGCGTAGATCACGTCCACGATCCGCATCATGAGCATATCCGTCCTGCCGCCCACATACCCGGCGATGCCGCCGTAGATGACGCCCAAAAACATGTTGATAAAGGTGGTGAGGAAACCCACCATAAGCGAGATCCTTACCCCGTACAGCGACCTCGTAAAAAGGTCTCTGCCAAGAGCGTCCGTCCCGAAGATGTGCTTCAGGCTCATCCCCGCATTGATCTCGGTTCCCATGCCGTCATAGGCATAGGGTGAGACAAAGGGTCCTATCATGGCGGTCAGAACGATCACGGTGAGGACGACCAGCCCCACAAACGCTCTCTTATTGACTTTGAATCTGTCCCAGACGTCTCTCCAAAATCCGCCGGATGGAACAGCTATGAATTCCGCATTCTGCAATGCGGGATCGATCGGTTTAAAATAATCGGCTTTCGCTAACATCTCTCTCCTCCTCAGTTCTTTCCCAGTTTGATCCTTGGATCAACCAGCGCGCAGATCACATCGCTAAGCAGGTTCGCCAGAATGATAATCGCTCCGACAAATATCGTAAGCCCCATGATCACCGTATAATCCCTGTTATTGACCGAGTTTACGAACTCCTTGCCGATACCTGGTATCGTAAATATACTCTCCACCACGAAGCTGCCCGTGATCTGAAATGCCAGCATCGGTCCGCAGACTGTGATAAACGGCAGCAGCGCGTTTTTCAATACATGCAGGAACATGACCCGTCTCTTCCCGATTCCCTTTGCTCTCGCCATCGTCACATAATCTTGATTCATCGCCTCGTCGTAGCTGGAGTGGATCAGCCTCGATATCTCTGCGATCGGGTAGACCGCCAGTGCCGTGATCGGCAGGATATAACTCTTAAAGGAACCGTCAAACAGGACCGGCAGGATCTTCAGCTTCGCGCCGAAGATGAGCATCAGCGCGATTGCGAGCACGAATCCCGGAATACTGATAAACACCGTGGAGGCTGTCAGTATCCAGCCCTTTACCGCCTCCGACTTTGTGACCGACATCCATACGCCGATGACGATTCCAACCACAATGGCGATGCCAAAGGAGATCAGTCCCAGCTGCAGCGTGATGGGGAAACCGTCCCTGATCAGATCATTCACGTTCACGTTGCTCTTTTTGTAGGAAATGCCGAGGCTCCCGTGCAGAAGTTCCTTTAAATAGAGCACATACTGCTCTTCCACCGGCTTGTCGAGCCCGTAATGCTCTTCCAGAGAAGCAAGCATGGCTGGTGAGATATTATCCGTCTCAAACGGGCTGCCCGGCATCAGTCTTGTCAAAAAGAACGTGATCGTCACGAGAAAAAACAAGGTTACAATTCCCATTGCCAGTCTTTTACATATATATTTGATCATGTCGCACCTCCAATCAAAAAAGACAGCCGGCTTCCTTTTCAGCGCCCTTGCTGTCTTTTTGTTCCAATTTATTCAGATCATGTATGCCGCTCCAGTAAATGACGGAGACGACGATCAGCGAGAGGGCGTCCGAAACGCTCGTGCTGATCAGCACCCCGTCCAATCCCAGAATACCCGGCAGAAGCAGCAGCGCCGGTATCAGGAACAGACCGTTGCGGCTTATGGAAATGAAAATGGCTCTCTTTGGTTTCCCGATCGCCGAGTAATACATGGAGGAAAGTGTCTGGAAACCCAGTCCGAAGATAAACAGCTTTCCCATCCGCATTGCCCTTGCGCCGTAGGCGATCAGTTCCGGGACATCTGTACTGAATATCCGAAACAACGTCTCCGGCACCGCCATCATAAGCGTCCACAAGACAGTTGAGACCACCGTCGCTATCGCCTGACCGGTCAGCGTAGCCTCCTTTGCTCTGCCGTACTGTTTCAGTCCGTAGTTGTAACTAATAATAGTAGAGATGGCGCTGTTCATTCCCATAATGAACATGGCTGCAAAGTTTTCGACCGTGTGGATCACGGAGACTGCTGAGATCGCCATATCGCCACCCCCTCTGCCAATCTCCATGTTCGCGTATCTCATGAGCGAGTGGTTTACGAGGGTGTTGTTGCAAAAGCTGAGCCCTTGGAATACCGCCGGCGCAAGCCCCAGAGAGATCACCTTACCTATCAGTCCCACATCGAGGACCGCCAATCCCTTCCACCTGAGCACGCCCTTATGACAACAGTGATATTGGAGACTCAGTCCGCAGCTCACGATCTGGCTTATGACCGTGGCTGCCGCCGCTCCTTCCACGCCCCAGTGAAAACCCATCATAAAGATTGCATCCATACAGACGTTGATCCCCGCTCCCGCCATCGTAACGATCATCGCGTATCTGGTGTTTCCCTCTGCCCTGATGCAGGCAGCCATCGCCAGATTCGGTATGCCAAACAGCTGCCCGACCGCAATGATCCTCAGGTACTTTACTGCCATTTCATAAAGCGCCGAGCTCTCATCCGCCCCGCAGATCTCTATGAGAGGCTCTGCAAAAAAGAAAAACACCGACGAGATGACCACCGCCACAAACAGCGAAAACAGAATGATGTTCGTAAACGCCTTATCGGCTTTTTCTTTTTCCTGTCTTCCGAGCGAGAGGGAAACCAGAGCTCCCCCTCCTATGCTCATCAAAACGGTAAACGCCGCGATTATATTATTCAGAGGGAACATCACACCGACTGCGCCGAGCGCCGTGCCGCCAACTATCCTCCCCACGAAGATCCTGTCCACTATATTATAGAGGGCATTGACTATGTTTCCACAGACAGCCGGAACCGACATGGCCAGAATCAACGGCAGAAGCTTCGCCGTTCCCATATTTTGGACTCGCTCTTCCGCGTTCATTTTTTCTTCACCCCTCTCTGTAACTTCATTGCAATTATACGCGTATAAATTTTGACTGTCAACAAGGCTAGTTGCAATTTCTTGTATTTTGTCACTTATTATCTAATTTTAGCTGTTTTTCCAATTATTTTGGTGAATTTATACATGTATCAATACATACAACAGCTCTTGACATTTATACGCGTATAATTTATACTTGCAATCATTAAAAATATAACTACAGGAGGTAAACAGAGATGAAAGTAAATGTTCTTTTGGGAAAACCTACCAGTACAGATATCACCACGGAAGACATGCTCGAACAATGGGCACTTCTCGATACGATCCCCGGTGTGGAATATGAAATAAAGAAAGTACAAGGATTTCCTGAGGCGGAAGAATTTAACGCCCTGATCGACAAAGACTGCGACGCGGTTTTAGGATGCTGGATTACAAAAAAGCTGGTCAACGAATATTTCTTTGAGACACACCCGAATTGCAAATATATCGCAGGCGGCGCCCACGGCTATGAGCAGCTCGACTGGGAAATGACGAGACGCTACGGCGTAACGATCACCAACACGGCATACGGCGACAGCACCATTGCGGAATTCGCCTTCGCGCTCCTCATGGATATCTGTCACAAGGTAAGCCTCCACAATGACTATATCAAAAAGACCGACTGGCTCCAGCCCGATCCGCCTAAATACATGTACTCCCTGACAAAACAGCTGGAACTTTGCGGCATGACGCTGGGCATATTCGGTCTCGGCAAAATCGGTTACCACGCCGCCCTCATAGGCCGCGGCTACGGTATGAAGATCATATCCTACAGCCGCCACAAAAAGGAAGGACCAGAATACGACTTTATTGAGCAGGTGTCCTTTGACGAGCTGCTCGCCCGCTCCGACGTCCTGACCCTCCACGCCCCCTTAAACCCGTCAACCGAGAAAATCATAGACAAAAACGCCTTTTCAAAAATGAAGGATAATGTTATCCTTATTAATACAGCAAGAGGCAGGCTTGTCGATGAGGCGGCTCTGATCGAGGCGCTTAAGAGCGGCAAGGTGTACGCCGCCGGTCTCGACACGATGGTAGAAGAACCGCCCACGAAGCCGAATGAGCTCCTTACCCTCGACAACACGACCATAACCGGTCACATCGCATGGCTCCCCAAAACCTCAAGGCTCCGTCAGGCGTCTCTTGCCGTGGAAAATTACAGAAAATATCTGGAAGGTCATCCGGTGAGCGTTATCAATGGCATAAGCTGATCCCAGAGGTGAAAAGCATGGCAAATACGGCAAAGGGCGAAGAAACAAAAAAGAGAATCATAATGAGCGCGCGATCCCTTTTCTTTGAACATGGATATGCACAGACCAGTCTTCGCCAGATCTCCGAGAAAGCAGGCACCAATATCGGTCTTATGAACTACTATTTTGAGAGTAAGGCCGGTATTGCCATGCTTATATATACCGACTTGCGCGCATCCTTTGACGAGCTGCTCGCAAAATACGAACCCGACCTGAGCCGCGATGAATTTTTTCTCCTTTCCAGCGCCATCGAGCTGTATCTTGCGCTGGAATGCCAGCCATTCCGCGTCTTTTATACAGCCCTCTCCGCGGAACCCGTTTTTCAAAAAAATATCAGCCAGATCATCATGTCCATCGTAGAAAGACATGACGACGCCCATCAGGATAAAAATCTCGCCAAGCTGAACTGCATGGGCATCATGGCAATCAAACCCGCACTCATCGGCCGGTCATGCGCTGAGGGGTTTGATATCCCACACAAAACCATCATCGAATACTACATGAAAATGCAGCTCCAGATGCTGGGACTCGATCAGGACCGCTCGGATGCCTACATGCGCCTTATGGAGAAATACTACTTCCATCTCGCGCCGGGTTTCACGCCTGTCATGACCCCGCTGTACGGCGTCTGACTCCGCTTATGCGCAAAAAGAACCCTGCGGCCGCAAACCCTCCGCAGGGTCCCTACGATTCCTATGCTTATTTTTTCCGCACAAACACCGGGATCACGTCAAGCGGCGCATCCGCCACCACCCGCTGTCCGCCTGTGTACTCTTTCCCGGTAGCGAACTCCACCCAGTTGTCGCCCTCGGGCAGATAGACGCTTCGCTTCGTCTGTCCCGCATAGAGTACCGGCGCCACCAGCACATCGGGACCGTACATGTACTCATCCTCCACATCCCAGCAGGCGCTGTCCTGCGGGTACATATAGAAGAGCGTCCTCATCACCGGCGTGCCCTTCTCATGCGCCTCCTTCATCAGCTTTCTCGTGTAGGGGCGCATCCGCTCTCTGTATTCCATATACTTCTTACAGATCTCATACACCTTTTCCCCGTAGCTCCACACCTCGTTGGCGGCGCCGGAACAGCAGGACGCGCCTCCCGTCTTGCCGTACTGGGGCTGTCTCGGTTCCCTGTCGCCGTGCAGGCGCATCACCGGGCAGAACGTTCCCCATGCAAACCATCTGGCGAAAAGTTCCCTGAACGCCGGATCATCCGGGTTTCCGCCGTGGAAACCGCCGATATCGGTGGTCCACCACGGAATCCCCGCAAGCCCCATATTCAACCCTGCCGCAAGCTGGTTGCGCATACTCTCAAAACTGGACGCAATGTCCCCCGACCAGACAAGGGCGCCGTATATCTGGCTGCCCGCCCACGCACAGCGCAGGAGGTTTACGATATTTGTCTGTCCTTCCCGCTCCATGCCCTCATAGAACGTTCTGGCATACTCCACAGGATAGATGTTGCCGATCTGCAAATTGGTGCCTCTGTGATAACGGTAGTTGTCAAAGTCGTATGCCATGTACTCCGGCTCCGCCTCATCCAGCCAGAACACCCTGATGCCCAGATCATAATAGTTTCCCTTTGCCTTATCCCACAGATACGCCCTCGCCTCCGGGTTGGTGGCGTCGTAATGGATCGTCGCTCCCTGAAAATCCAGTCCCACACGGACGCCTCTCTCCGTGCGGATCAGATAGCCTTTTTCCAGCATCTCCTCATAGTTCTCACAGGTCTTGTCCACCGTGGGCCAGATGGAAACCATCAGCTCGATGCCCATCTCCTTTAGCTCCTGCACCATAGCCGCCGGGTCCGGCCAGTACACCGGGTCAAACTTCCACTCCCCCTGTTTCGGCCAGTGGAAAAAGTCAATGACAATCACGTCGATGGGCAGATTTCTGCGCTTGTACTCCCTCGCCACGGAAAGCAGTTCCTCCTGCGTCTGGTAGCGGAGTTTGCATTGCCAGAAACCAAGCCCGTACTCCGGCATCATGGGAACGGTCCCCGTCACAGCCGCATAGGCTTCCTCTATCTCCGCAGGCGTATCGCCCGCCGTCACCCAATAATCCAACGCCTTGGTGGAATACGCCTCAAAACTCATAATATTTTTGCCGAACACCGCGCGCCCCACACCGGGATTGTTCCAGAGGAAACCGTAACCGAGGGAGGAGAGCGCAAAGGGCACGCTCGCCTGCGAATTGCGGTGCGCCAGCTCCAGATCCAGCCCTTTCAAATCCAGATACGGCTGCTGGTACTGCCCCATGCCATAAATCTTCTCATGCTTATCCACCGATTCAAACCGCATGGTCAGGTGGTAATCCCCGCCCTGAATGGGCTTAAACTCCCGCGCCTCCACCTCGACCGCGCTGCACTTGGCGTCCAGCAGATCGCGCCGGTTCCTGCAATACTCTTCCAGAAGCAGCCGTCCGTCGGCATGATAAATCATAATCTTTCCAAGCCTTGTAATCTCCGCCCGGATCTTCCCGTTGACAATCCTCGCGCCCTGTCCCGTAAAGGTGATGTCCGCATCCGTCTTACCCTTACAGCTTAACGCCCAGTCCTCCTCCGGCATCCGCCCCTCTTTCGTGGCGCGCACCCGCAGCGCGTTCGGCCCCCACGGCTCGATCCACACCTCTTCCGCGTCATAGCGGTAAATCAATTTGTTCTCCCTAAGTTCCAGCATACTTTCCTACCTTTCTTTTCGCGTTACCCTTTGACGGCTCCGCTTGTCATACCGCTCACAATATATTTTTGCATAAAGATAAAGATCAGTGCAACAGGAATGATTGTCACCACTGCAAAAGCCGTCAGATAGCTCCACTTCGTCCCATACTGCCCCATAAAGTTAAAGATACCCGCCGTGATCGGTCTCTTCTCCTGATCCAGAATAAAGGTCATGCCGTATGCCAGATCGCCCCACGCATACAGGAAAGAGAAGATGGCGCACACCATAACGCCGGGCTTGGCAATGGGAATCAATATCCTTACGAACGCGCTGAACTTGTTGCAGCCGTCCAGATAAGCCGCCTCCTCCAGATCTTTGGGGATGGACGCAAAGTAGTTTTTCAGGATCAGCACCGAAAAGGGGATGCCGATGGTGGCGTCCGCCAGCACCGCCGCCACCCATGTGTTGTACACATGCATGTTTTTAAACATAATAAACATCGGCGTAAGCAGCACGGAAACCGGCAGCATCTGCGTCACCAGAAAGGAGAGCAGCAGCGCCTTTCTCGCCCTGAAGTGATACTTGGCAATCCCGTAGGAGGCGGGCACCGCCAGAAGAACCGCGATGAGCGTTGCCCCCATGGAAATCAGAAAGCTGTTTGCAAAGGAGCGGAACATATTGAAATCTCCCGTCTCCACCTGTGCCGCATAGGATTTCGTGTTCAGGATATGCGGATAAAAGGTGGGCGGATTCCGAAATATTTCCTGCTCCGTCTTTAAGGACGTGATCAGCGCCCAATACAGCGGGAACAACAGGATACACAAAAGCACTACCGCAATGATACTAAACAGAATATTCTTTTTCTTTGACAGTCTCTTCTCTTCTCCCATCACGCATCCTCCCCTTCCGTCGTCGCCTTGATATACAAAACACCCACAAACAACAGGATTACAAGCAGTACATTTGCCACCGCCGAGCCTTTGCTGTACTTGAACATTTCAAAGGACAGCTTGTAGGAATAGGTGGACAGCATGTGTGTGGCGTTCACCGGGCCGCCGCTGGTCATCACGTAGACCAGATCGTACACCTTGAAGGTGTAGATAAATCCGAGAATCAGCACGGACTCAATGGTCGGCTTTAAAAGCGGCAGCGTGATCTTCCAGAATGTCTGTACCTTCCCCGCGCCGTCGATGGACGCGCTCTCATACAGCTCCTTCGGAATCGTGGTAAGCCCGGTGGAAATCAGTATCATGTTAAAGGGAATGCCGATCCACACATTGGCGCAGATCAGGGCAAACATCGCCGTCCCCGGGGTGGTCAGCCACTCAATATTTTTTTCTATCAGATGCAGGCTCCTCAGCAGGAAATTGATGATCCCGATATCTGTGGCAAACAGCAGCTTGAACATCAGCGCCGTGACGGTGATCGGTATCATCCACGGCACCAGCAGGATCCCCCGCACCGGCTTGGCAAAAGAAAACGGTTTACTGAAAAACAGCGCCAGCGCAAAACCGGCAATAAACTGGAATACCAGACACGAAACCGTAAACCGCACGGTATTCCACAGGGAACTGGTAAAGACACTGTCCTTAAAAAGCTCCAGATAATTTTCAAACAGGATGAAATTCCTCGTTCCTTTCACCAGATTCCCCGCGTTGACATCCTGAAAACTCAAGATGATATTGTGGACAATCGGATATCCCACAAAGACAAGCATATAGAGAAAAGCCGGAAGGACAAACAACATGCCCACATTTTCATAGCGGAAAAATTTTTTCAATCTTGCCATGAGAATACCTCCGTATCCCTTATTTTATGATACTGTCGATCGTTGCCTGCGCCTGCGCCGCCGCCTCTTCCGGCGTCGCGGTTCCCGTGATCACCTGATTGAATGCCAGAGAGAGGGCGTCTGATACGCTGGGCCACTCGGCAAGCGGGCCTCTGGGCATCGCGTAATTTAACTCCTCCACAAAAGGATAGTACGGGGAATCCTGCGCGAACTGGCTTTCCGCAATGGTCTTGTCCGCCGAGATATAACCGAACTGGTTCATCATAAATTTCACTTTCTCCTCGCTTGTCGCAAAGGTGAGGAAATCCAGCGCGCCGTCCACGTTCCCGCCGTTTACTACCGCATAGTTCTCACCGCCGAGCACGGACGCGTACTCCTGATCTTTCGGAATCAGCGTCACCTTCCAGTTCAAGTCGGGCGCCTCAGACTGCATGGTCGGAATCTGCCACGGGCCGTTCACCATCATCGCCACGTTGCCTGCGATAAACTGGTTCATCACGTCGCCCTGTGTCCAGTTGATGCACTCCTTGCTCATCACGCCCTCATTGATCAGATTCTGGATATATGTCAAGGCACGGATGCCGTTTTCGTTGTTGATATCGTAGGAGGTTGCCCCAGTGGACCAGAGCCATGGAGCGAAGTTGAACGTCCCCTCCTCGTTCTGTACGCTGCAGAACGCAAGCCCGCTCACCGAGTCCGTGGTCAGCGCCTTCGCCGTCTCCACAAGCTCATCCCATGTGGTGGGAACGCTGCTGCCCGCCGCGGTCAGCATATCCTCGTTGTAGTACAGCGCCAGACAGTTGGCTCCAAAAGGCACACCGTAAAGTTTCCCGTCCACCGTACAGGAATTTACGGTTCCTTCATAGTAATTACTCACGTCAAACCTGCCCGTCAGATCCTCAAAAATGCCCATATCCACATAGGACGCGTGGTCCGGCGAATCCAGAATCGCGATGTCGGGAAGCTCATCCGCCGATGCGCCGATGGAAAGCTGCTTCTTAAAGTCCGCAAAGGGCACATATTTCGCAGTCACTTCATACTGTGCCTGCGATCCGTTGTACTCCTGAATGAGCTGATCCAATGTCACCTGATGCCCCTCGTTCTCCCAGTAGTACCAGATGGTAACCGCCTGCGCCTCGCCGGAAGAAGCACTCTCCTGCCCGCTCTCCTCCTTTGCGTCATCCTTCGCAGGCTGGGCGTCCTTTGCCGGAGCTTTGTCCGCGGGCGCACTCTCACCGCCTTTTGCCCCGCATCCCGACAGGATGCCTGCCGTCATCGCAAGCGCCGTAAGTAATGCCGTCAATTTTCTCTTTTTCATACTTTCCTCCATTCCAAAACGTTCCCGTTTTTGTTTTTGATGGCTTTATCATACCGTCTTTTTCAGACCCATCAAACGGGAGAAAAATGAAAAAGGATGAAATATCTAAACCGATCTACCGGTTGGACTTTCTGTACTCCGCAGGCGACATCCCCACACACTCCTTAAACACTCTGGCGAAATACTTGGCATCCGCATACCCGATTTTCTCTGCAATCTCATACTGTTTGAGCCGGGTTCCGATCAGCAGCTCCTTCGCCTTGGACAGACGGTAGTTGCGGATATAGGCGCTGAAATTCTCCCCCACTTCCTTGTGAAACTGGCTTCCCAGATACTCCTGCGTCAAATGCAGCCTGTCCGCGATCTCGCTCAGGGTGATACCGTCCGCATAAAACTCGTGAATCATGCCCTGCGTCTTTTTCACCGCAAGGCTCACCGCCTCCGCGCTCTTTCCGGGCGCGCCCATCTGCGAAAACAGTCCGTCAAAACTTTTTTTCAGCTCCTCCTCGGTCTTTGCGCCCATAATACATTCTAGCTGCCTTTTCTGATCAATTTTCCGATATTCTATACCGCCCACTTCCTTGGCAATGTTCAAGACCGCCCACTGGAAGCGGACGTAGGATTCCTTGATCTCTTTTGGGACATACATCCTGCCGTTTAAAAAATAGGCGTGAAACTGCTCCGTGATCCCGCGGATTTTTTCTATTTCCCCGGTACAGACCGCCGCCTTGATCCGGTTCTCCAGCTCCACCGGGTAAATGCAGATCTCTGTCTGCACGTCCGCAATCCGGGGGTAGGATATCAGCACATCATCGCCCAGAACGATGCTCCAGTCCATGTAGGGAAGCAAAGTCTGGTAACCCTCCCTGACCGCTCTGACCCCGGTCACCTCCACCATGCCATAACTGATATGGCACCCCTGCTTATCCCTTTTCTGGAACAGGATCTGGTTCTGGTACCAGCGCTCAATCTCCTGTCTGGAAGAATAGCCGTAGAGCAGTGCCAGAACCGCCCGGTCATACTCCATATCCACCAGACAATACCTGACGTCCTTCTGCTCCAGAATCCGGCACATCTCCTGCCGCTTCTTCTCTCTTCCCGCCTCAAAGCAGTCCCCCATATAGACCAGCAGTTCAATGAACGGCGTGTCCTTTCTGATCTGGTATTTCTTGTCCAGAAACCCCTCCATTTTCTGATCCAGAACAGACACCCCGTACAGCAGCCCCGTCACGATATGTTCCAGACTCCCCATGGTCTCCGGCGTCCTCTTCTGCTCCTGCTCATAGAGATTCTGTATCTTGCGGATCGTCTGGACAAACTCCGGCACCACCACAGGCTTGATGATATAATCGCACACGCCAAGCTTTACAGCCTGTCTGGCATAGGCAAATTCCGAGTATGCCGTCAGCACAACCACCTTCGGAAACAGCCCGGCTTCCTGTACCTTCCTGAGCATCTCAAGCCCGTCCATGACCGGCATTTTAATATCGGTAATGACCAGATCGGGCTGGTTTTCAACGATGTGCTGCAGCCCTTCCTGCCCGTTTCCCGCGACGCCATCTATGACAATATCCGGGAACATCCTCCGCATCAGCTTGCAGAGACCCTCCCTGATCAGAATTTCATCTTCCACCACTACCGCTCTCACCCGTTGTTTTCCTCCCATGTATCGACTATAGGAATCCAGATACACACCGTCGTGCCGTGCCCTTCCAGACTCTCTATCCTGACTCTGGCGTTCTCGCCGTAGTACATATGAATCCTCGTGATGGCGTTTTCCATCCCGATATGATTTTTGTTATCCGTTTTTTGAAAGATCCCGGCATTCATTTCCCGCACCATTTCAGCGGGTATCCCGCAGCCGTTGTCCTGAATCCGTATGACGATCTGGTCCCCCTCCTGCCCCATATCCATCTGCAGTTCATGGGTTCTGTCTATCCCCTCAAACCCATGCAGAATGGCATTTTCAATGAAGGGCTGCAAAAGCAGCTTGTGAATCGGAAGCCCCATGATTTCCCGCGCCACGTTGATATGGCAGTCAAAGGATTTTTTGAGTTTCGTCTGCTGCAAAAAAATATACTGTTTCAGCCAGTCCACCTCATCCCGGATCCTGACGACCCCGTTGCTGTCAGAGATCCCGTAGCGCAAAATGCCGGCAAGCGTGGCAATCATATTGCTGATCTCATACTCGTCCCTGTCAATCGCCATCCAGTTGATGGTGTCCAGCGTATTGTATAAAAAATGCGGGTTGATCTGCGCTTCCAGAGCCGCAATCTCCGCATCTTTCTGCCTCTGCATGGACTCCCCCAGCTTATCCATCATGGCGTTGAACTCCTCCGCAATCACTTCAATCTCCGTGGGGCGCGTCGGGTCCTTGCCCACATGGACGTGCAGATCCCCCTTGCCCGCCTTCCGCATCGTCTCCACAACCCTCTTGATGGAACTGGTCATCTTTGTCACCTGACTGAACATAATGGTCATCACCGTAAACAGGGACAGGACAATAATGAAAACCCGGAGCTGCTGCTGTTGTCTGAGCGCCTGAATCAGCTCCTCCTGACTGGTCACCCGGACAATCTCCCATCCTGTGCTCTCATCACACACCGAATAGACGGAAAGCGCCGTCTCCCCTAACAGTCCCGTCTCCTTGGCAATCTGCCGGTACGCAGCCTTTTTTTCATCCGCAGACGCCCCTTTTTCATAGGCAGCCTGCCCCACTCTCCCGGAACCGGCGCAGGAGATCAGTGTCCCCTCGCTGTCCACAATAAAGTTCAGACCGTTCTCCGTCGTGGCGCAGATTTCCTCTAGCAGCCTTTCGTCAATGCTGACAAGCACGATCCCGCACCGCTTGTCCACGTCCCGGTAGTCGATGATGCGGCGCCCGATATGAAACAGATAACAGGAGTTGCTTCCGAATACAACACGGTCTCCCGTCGGAATCATGTGGGACCTGTTGTCGGCGCTTATCTCACGGTAAAGTTCCTCCTGCGACATGGAAATGCTGTCCATCCACGACGTGCGGGTGGTGGCTGACGTAAGCTGATTGTAAAATACCAGTTCCCCGCTGTCCGTTATCACAGAGATGAATTTCACGTAATCCTTCGTGTACACCATCCCTCTTAAAATCCTTCTGAGCATCTGCCTGTTGCTCGCCACATCCTCCCCGGCATTGATCCTGTCCACCAGCTCCACAATATCGTCATCCGTATACACCTGATACAGAATATCCTCATAGGAGTCCAGCCAGACATCCAGCCCCACCCGGATCTGTTCCAGATTGGCGTTTGTCATGCTCTCCACATTCTGTCTGACCAGTCTGGACGTATTGTAGTAAGCGACAATATTCACAAGGGCAATGGGCAGAAAGGACGTCACGACAAAAGCCATAATCAGCCGTGTCCTGATGCTCTTTCTGTCAAAACTGATTTCACGCATAGCAGATCCTCCCCTTTTATTATAGGAAGGATCCGCTTTAAAAAAACGGGAAAAATATAAGATAGGTAGAAATATCTAAGGAAAATACAGAAATGTGTTCTTACTGCCCCTCCGGCGTCCCCGCAGGCAGCTCCGGCTCCAGCTCCATGGGTATCTCCGGCAGCGGCTCCGGCTCCGTCCCCGGCAGATAATAGCAAATGACAGGGGTATTCTTCTCCACCATACCGTAGATTTCCTGTGCCACCGCGTAGGGCAGATTGACACAGCCGTGGGAGCCGTTCGTCATATAGATATTCCTGCCAAACTCGCTTCTCCACGTCGCGTCGTGCATTCCCACATTATTGTTAAAGGGCATCCAGAAATTGACCGGCGTACTGTAAGTCTCCCCGTTTAAGGTGGCGTTCCGCTCCTTGTACGTGATCCCGTAAATCCCTGGCGGCGTGGCGTTTCCCCTGCCGGGATTGCCCGATACAAAGTCCGATTCCAGAACGCATTCCCCGTTCTGGTATAAAAACAGGTGCTGTGCCGTCAGATTAATCTCCACGTAGGAATCCCCATAGTCGGGCGACTCGTAGGAAGCCGCCGTCTGTCTGTAGACAGGCACACGCTCTCCTCCCTCGCCCTTTTCCAGCAGACCAATCAGTTCTTCGGTTTCCTGCCCCACATCCATCCACCAGCCGTAATCTCCCAGATCAATCGTCACTTCTTCCCCATAGCTGGTCATAAACTTTCTCTTGTGAAAAACCGTGTCATGCTTTCTCCGCAGGGAATTGACATACTCTTTTACCAGTTCCGTGTCAAGCTCCGCCCGGTTCCCCTTCCGCACAATCCAGCCCGCCACGGTGTCCGCGTCCAGAACTTCCCGTTCTTCCCCAAATGTATAAGTAACGGTCGTATTCACATAGTTCTGCAGCTTTTCGTAGGTTTTTTTAAGCCCCGCATCCTCTGCAGTCACCTTCGGCTCCTCGTAACATCCCGCCGCATCCAGATCCACCTGCTTTTCCAGTCCGTCCAATGCCGCCTTGATCGCTTCTATGGTCTTTTCCCGGTTCAGACGGTTTCCTTTTTCCTCCGCCACCAGCGCGAAACCGCTCTCCGGCACATAATCCGCTATGTAAGCGTCCGTCGGCTCTTTCACAAAATCCTTTTGAAATCCCCGGAGCGCATCTATGTATTCCAGAAGCGCTGTCTCCTCATAAAAAAGAGGCGCGTCCATGCGGTAATCCGCATCGTGCTTTAAAAACCAGAGATATGGATTCTGTCCCTGCAAAACAGCCTGCAGCGGCTCCGTGGAAACATAGGAAATCCCGATCCCGCTTCCCGGTATTTCCTCCTCCAGCGTCGTGCCGTCAGCCTGCCGCTCTATGACACAGAGCGAATAGTTCCCGATCTGCTCCTCCAGCTCGGAAATCGACATGCCGGACACGTCCACCTCGTCGATCACCGTGCCGTTTAAAAAACAGCTCTGGTAGCGGTTCAGCCCCGCTATGTAGACGATCAGCAGGACAAGAAGGGACGCCCCCGCAATGGCGGACGCGATCAGAATCCCCTTCTTTTTCCACGTAAGCTCCCTCTTTGATTCTGTTGTTTCCTGATGCTTGAACGGTAGTTTCATTGGCTCTGTTTTCCTTACTTAAATAATATGCTGACTTAGCTTATGCGCGTAAGCAGACTTTGCTTATGCGAGCAAAAAAAGAATGCTATACTTTGTTCAGTATAACATTCCTTCTGACAGATTTCACGTCTCTTTTTATGCCATTTTTTTCACATGGTTGTATCCTCTGACCATAAGCCCGGTCACGACGATTGACAACAGTGCCAGCAGCCAGCACTGGTAACTCTGAAAACCCTCATATCCGTGTATGCCAAAAACTGCCAGATACACCGGCACATGCAGCGCGTAATACTTGGATATATGTCTGTTATAGTACAGAAGCTGCCGCGCCGCGGGATTTTGCGGCTCCTTTCGTCCACCATCCGCTTCTCCCCTTCTATCGATAAAGTAAATAAGTATGGCAAAGGCGAAAATGTGCGAAAGGCTCGCCGCCACATGAAAGAGATCCGGCTGCGTGTATGATGCGGTGAGTACCGCGTACATTTCCGAAAGGTCCGCGCCGTATTTTCCAAATATAAACGCCCACCAGACCAGAATCATCACAGCGGAAGGAACCGCCAGCCTCCTATAAAATGCCGCTTTATCAGCCACATGCCGCAGCGCTTTTCCAAAAGCGACCCCGAACAGCGCGTAGGACAGAAAATAGAGCGGTGTAAAAGATACAAAATCCGCCTCCCCAACCAGCAGTCTGAGCACATATCCGAGCACTGGCACATTCACGGGCGTTCCGTAGAGGAAAGGAGCCGCTATGCCGACCGCCGCGCCGAGTATCACGTACCCCACAGGTTTCATTTTCAGTTTCCTGAGAAGCGCCAGCACCAGATAAATGATGCCTGTGATAAAAAAGATATTGGTGTACTGTAAAAATATCCCCACCGAAAGGCGGAAGTTCTGCATCCCGGCGTCCGACAGCCTGCCCCGGACAAACGGGTACGGCAGAAGCAATGCCGCCACATAGGCGAGATTGTTCAGATACTGATACACCACCATACGGACCCCGCTCTGACAGAGCGTCTTCGGCGCCGCATTTTTGCTGTAAACCGTTCCCATTCCCATGACAAAAATAAAAATAGCCGCGCCGGACATGGTGGCAAACATATAAATACCCCGTGCCACGGCATCCTCCGGGGACATGGTTGCCTGAAACGCATGAATCAGAAAAATAAACAGCATAAAAAAGCCTTTCAGATAATCGAACTCTCCCTGCCTTCCGATATTTACCTCGTCTTTTGAAAAAATCGTGTTCTTCATCTTCCCTCTCCCGGACCACCGTCCCTGTTTTCTATCCCTGCCGATTCTCCCGGAAACACACGGCGGCAAAATATTCCCCCAGCCGGTACTCCCTGAATACAAATGCCTCTGGATCAAGGAAATGCGCCACCACGCTCTTCCCGTCAAGGGCAATGTCTCCCTCCGGCAATATCGCAATCTCAAAGGCGTTCAGGGGGAGCAGAAGCCCTGTCCCCAGCGCCTTTAAAAAGCTCTCCTTCAACGTCCACATCCGGGTGAACGCCTCATCCTGTCCCGCCTTCCCCTGCTGCCCGGCAATAAAGGCATACTCCCCCGGGGTAAAGAAGCGTTTTGCCAAAGCCAGATCGGACGCCTGCTGCCTTTCAATGTCACACCCCGTCTCCACGCCCGCAAACACCGCCAGAACCTTGCTCCCGGAATGGGAAAGGTTAAAGTGGATATGCGGATGTTTCGCCAGATAAGGCTTTCCCTTTTCCGTGTAAGACAATACTGCCTCCCGCTCGCAAAGTCCCCATTCCGACAACCCCTTATCCATTAAAATGCCCGCTCCCAGAGAGAGTCGTTTGTCCTCCATGCGAAGGAGCGAATCCACTTTTCTCTGCCGCTCGTCGGACATGGTTTTATAATATGTCAAAAAACTACCCTCGTCCTCCAGTTCCCCCACATCCATACAATACAGGACAGCCCCGTCCTCCCTGAACAGCTCCTCCGCTCTCATCCTTCTTGTATCCTTTCCTCTTTCGGTTTCATTTTCAGTTCCATGATCGTGTTGTTCATATTCAGAACCCGCATATACTGGAAATCCGACATGATTTTCCGAATGAGCGCAATCCCACCCAGTGCAATCTTCCCGTCCTCCTCCTCTTCCGACTGGTATTCCAGCGGATTAAAGGGCACACCGTCGTCCCGGACGCGGAGAAGATAGCTGCCGTCCTGAATGGTAAAACTGATGTCGATAAAACTTCTGTCGTTTCCCCGGTAGCCGTAACGGATCACGTTGGCGCAGATTTCTTCCAGAGCCAGCCCGATCAGCTTCGCATCCTTTTCCCCGATGCCGTTTTCTTCACAGAAGTCAAACAAGGCGTCCCGCAGCTTTATCACATCCTCCAGATGATTTTCTATGGAAAAATCCAGACAGGTCTCCTCCGCTATGTCCGGAAGCATATATCTGCCGCCGTCTGGAAATCTGCCGGCGCGCTGTCCTCCCATGCGGTAAAGGACACTGACCAGTATGGTCAAAGCCTCGCTCACCACCGCTGCCACGCACACGCCGGGAAGTCCCATCCAGAAGATGCCGGCAAGGGTGATCGGCACCACCACACCGAATCCCTGCAGCACCGTGATCACCGTGGAAAGTCCCGGCTGCAGGATTGTCTGGTAGTAGGACATGAGAAATTTATTGTACACATAAAAGGGGAACCCGCACGCGAAGATGCGCAGCGCAAGTTTACACATGGCAAGCAGTTCCCCGTCCCGGATGCCGAACAGACCGGCAATCCCCTGCGGAAACAGGAGAAAGACGAACAGAAGCGCCGCGATGGTGAGATAGCTGTAGGTCAGCACTCTTTTGCACAGCGCGCGGATCCCGTAGTAGTCCCTCTCCCCATAGAGAATCCCGGCAATGCTGGGAATCAGTCCGATCACGCCGCCCACGCACAGTTCCGCGATCAGCACCGCGTTGGCGCACACGGAATAGACTGCCATGGAATCAGTTCCCAGATACCTCACGATGGCGGAATTGATGATCACGGACGCAAGCGCCGACATCAGCGTGAACGCCGCGCTGGGAATCCCTGCCACCGACGCCATCTTCACATAGGATAGCATCTGGTGCGCCGGACCGTCCGGCGTCCCTATACGCCACGAGAGCTTTAACATCCTGTGACCAGAACGGAAGTAGAGAAGCGCCGTCACCATGCCCGCCAGATAACCGATCACGGTGGAGAGGGCGCTCCCCGCCATCCCCATTTGAAATACCTTGATAAATATGACATCCAGCACCAGATTCACCGCATTCGCGATGATAAACAGCGCGCTCCCAAGCTGCGGGTGATTGTCCGCATTCATAAAATAGCAGAAAATAATAGCGATGGTCAGAATCGGGATCCCGCCGAAATTGACCGCCATATAAGGCTCCACCAGCGCCGCCATCTGCTCGTTCCCGGAAAGCGCCAAAGCGAGCGGTCCCGGCAAAAAAGGCGCAAGCAGAGCAAAGAGGAGGGATATGGCGGCTCCCGCCGCCAGAGAAGCGCTAAACACGCCGCCCGCCTCAGACAGGCTCCGCTTTCCCAGAAGTACCGCCGCCTCCGCCGCGCCTCCCATAGCCAGCATCAGCGCCGGCATCTGCAGGGTGAGCAGCACAGGCATGGAAAGCTCGATCGCCGCCATCGCCTCCGATCCCAAAAGATTTCCAACGATCATACCGTCCACCACGTTGCCAAGCTGCATTGCCACAGTCATCAGCACCCCCGGCAGAATATACTGGTAGATCTTTTTCTGAATCAAATACGCGTTTCGCTCCATATCCTTTCCCATGCCCCTTTATATCTTTCCGTCAAAAAATCCAAGCGTCTCCAGTGCCTTTAAGGCATTGCGCAGATAATCCTTATCCGGCATAGGCCACTTAAAGCCCAGTCTGTAAAGAATCTTGGTGGTAAAGCTGTTGTCCGCGTCAATATAGGAGCCTGCCGTTTCCTGTTCTCCCGGCAGATACGCAATCAGCCCGGATATCAGCTCGTTTTTGTCCTCATCCGCCAGCGCTTTCTGCAGACAGTCCCCAAACGCCTCGTCGCTCACCGTCTCTATGGCGATTCCGATGCGGTTCATCTGTTCCACCACATCCGCCATCTGGATCACGTAGCTGCTGTAGGCATGGAACACCGTGAAGCCGCCGCCGACCCCCGAAAGCTTTACAATCGCCTGCGCCGTGGAGTCGATGGGTGAAAACTCCGCCGGCATGTCGAGCTGGGAAACCGGGAACTTGCCGAGCGCCACATAGCCCCGCAGGGTGCGCATAAACCCGTTGGTCACGGAATTGATCTGAAACTCTCCGTCGCTGTCGCGGCTCATCAGATTCCCCACTCTCATCACCCGACCCTTCATGCCGTCGGCGACAGCGCCAAGCACCGCCTTTTCCGCACGGAATTTGGTGTCGATATAACGGTTGGTGATGCGCTGTCCGAAATCCAGCTCATTCTCATGTATCTTCTTCTCCTCGGGGAACTGCTGCCCCACATTCTCTCCCGCCACGCTCACGGTGGAGACCTGAATCAGTTCCCTTCCCGTCTCCATACAGAGATCGATGAGATGGAGCACGCCCTGATAATTCACCCGCTCCAGTATGTCGTCCGCCGAAAAATGCTTCACGCACGCCGCGCAGTTGATCACCCGGTCAAAGTCATAGTGCCGCAGCGACTCCACCTTCTCCTTGTCTGTGATATCCCCCTCGATGATGACGATCCTGTTTCCGAAAAGCTCCTCGTAGGGATTGCTGAAATAGTACACAAGCATGGTTTTCAGCCGCTTTTCTATGGAGGGCGCGCTGCCCCTGCGAAGCAGGCAGTATATGATGCCGTCCGTTTCCTCGATCAGGGTTTTTAAAATATGGGCGCCGAGGAAACCTGTAGCTCCCGTCAGCAATACATCTCCTATCTCCTGCGGCGCGATCTCATCCACATGCGCCGGTGTGTTCCTTGCAAGAATCCGTGAGAGGGCATCCTGCTCCGGGTTCTTCCCGGACATCTGTTTTCCGCTGTCCTGCCCGGCTGTTTCCTTCGCCGCGCCCTGTCCCTCGCGTCCCATGAGATACTGTTCCAGCGCCAGAGGCGTCTTGTGTTCAAACAGATCCGCGTAGGACACCCCGATGCCGGCGCTCATACACTTCATCGCCACCTTGGACGCGGAGAGGGAGGTGCCGCCGTTCTCAAAGAAATCATCCTCGATACCGACTTTTTCCACCCCCAGCGCCATGGCAAAAATCTCGCACAGTCTGCGCTGCAGTTCGGTGCGCGGCTCGATATAATTTTTCGCATCCTGCGTGTATTCCGGCTCCGGCAGCGCCCGTCTGTCCACCTTGCCGTTGTTGGTGAGGGGGAACTCCGGCAGCTGCATCAGCACCCGCGGCACCATATAGGGCGTCAGGTACTTCTGCATGAAACAGGTCAGCTTCTGCGGATCCACCTGCTGTTTCGCCACGAAGTAACCGCACAGGAACTGGTCGGTGTCCTTGCCCTTCACGAGCACAACGCTGGATTTCACGGAAGGGTACTGATTCATCACATTCTCGATCTCGTCCAGCTCCACCCGCAGTCCCCGGAGTTTTACCTGATTGTCCATGCGCCCCATAAACTCGATCTTGCCGTGATGATTCCACTTCGCGAGGTCGCCGCTGCGATACGCCTTTCTCCCCTCAAAGGTGATGAATTTATCCGCCGTCAGGTCCGGCCTTCCCACATAACCCCTGCCCACGCCGTTTCCGATGATGAGCAGTTCTCCCGGCACGCCTGCGGGAAGCGGATTCCGACACTTGTCAAGGATCATCATTCTGATATTTGCCATAGGTCTTCCTATGGTGATCTTCTCCCCGGTTACCTGCTCGAACGCGCACCCGATGGTGGTCTCCGTGGGACCATACCCGTTAAATACGATGGCTCCCGTTCCCAGAGCCGTGATCTTTTCATAGAGGGCTTCGGGAAACGCCTCCGCGCCCACATTAAACACCTTGATCCGCGACAGCGCGTCCCTCATCTCCGGCATGTCGATGATATTGATCAGGAAGGAGGGCGTACAAGTCATCATATTCACCCCGTTTTCCAGTATCAGTTCAAAGAGCGCAAGGGGATTGTGAATTTCCTCCTCATTTGCCATGCACACCGTAATGCCGTGATACAGCGGGATACACTCCTCCAGTATGGACACGTCAAAGGTGATGGCGGCAAAAGCAAGGGATACCGTGGCATTCTTTATATAGGACTGCGCCTCCACATTGTACGGATTGTCGTCCACATAGTTCACCAGATTCCGATGTTCAATCATCACGCCCTTGGGCTTTCCTGTGGAGCCGGAAGTATAAATACAGTAGCACAGGTTTTCCGGGTGGATGTCGATCTGCGGATTCTCGATATTTCCGCCCTCCGCCAGAAGGTCCTCCAGACGAAGCGCCTTCGCCGCGCTTTTTTGCAGGAGATGACTACGCTGGTCAATCAGTTCTCCGGGCATGATCACAAACGCCGCCCCGGAATCCTCCAGTATATAGGCGATCCGCTCGTCGGGATATTCCGGGTCGATGGGGACGAAAGCCCCGCCAGCCTTCATCACGCCCTGTCTGACGGCATACACATCCACCGTCCGGGGCATCATCACGCCCACCATCCCGTCCGTGTGCAGTCCCAAGTCGAGCAGACGGTTGGCGATCCTGTTTGCATTCTCGTTTAACTCCCGGAAGGTCCGGCTCTCCCCGCACGCGATTACTGCCGTCCTGTCGGGACAGAGTGCCGCCTGCCGCTCAAAGAGAATGTTTGCCGTCACCTGTTCCACCGGGCAGTCCGTCCCGTTGTACCTCTCCAGTTTGCGGCGCGCCTCACCGCTCAGCATGGACACTTCCTTCAAAAGCTTCTTTTTACTAAACTCCTCCACCACAACGGCAAAACTGTCCACCAGCCCCGCCACGGTGCTCTCCTCATACAAATCGCTTCTGTACTCGATCTGGTAGCAGATCTTACTTCCGTCTACCGCCACATCCACCGACAGCGGCGCCTTCGCCGTGTCGAGGCGCAGTTCCTCCATAACTGCCTTTTCCCCGGCGATCTCGTCAAACTGGAAATCATCCCCCTGAAAGGCGAAGAGGATATCCGCCCTGATCCCGTATGCCCTGCTGATCTCGGCAAAAGAATAGATATCCGCGTTCATACTGTTCAAAAGCTGTTCCCCTGTCTCACGCAGATAACTGTCGATCTCCTGCTCCCCATCAATGTTGCAGTAAACCGGCAGGGTTTTCACCAGCATACTGATGACGGAGGAAAGTCTGGAATCGTTTCTTCCATTATAAATTGTGGTGAACACCGCCTCATCCTTGTACACATACCGCCCCGTCACGAAACCGAAAGCGGCGGTAAACAGCGTGTTCATGGTAATCTTCTTCTCCTCGCAGAAGGCGCGGACAGCGTCCATGTCCACCGGCATATCCCTTCTGTACAGTCCCACCGTCTGCTGATTGGCATCCGCCTCCCTCCTGTCACGCGCGGGAAGGAAATCTGTGTCACAGCCGGAGAAGACTGAATCATAGTATTCTTTGGCACGTCTGTACTCCTCGCCCTGCAGCGCCTTCTGTTCCACGAGGGCAGCTTCAAATCCGGAGAAGGCTTCCGCTGTCAGCTTCTCCCCGCCGTAAGCCGCGTTCATATCCCGGATAAAGATACCGCAGGACGTGCCGTCGCTGATGATATGGTGGAATTCCAAAAACAGATATTTGCCCTCCGCAGTCTCATACAGCTCGATACGGAACAGCCGCTCCTCCAGAAGCTGATACGGGCGCACCAGCTCCTCCCTGCAGAGCCGGTCCTTTATCTCCACGGAAAAAGGCGCGTCGTCATTTCGTCTCTGCCGGATATCTCCCTTCTCATCTATAAATAATGTGGTCTTTATGTAGGGATGGGCGGCAACCGTCTCCTCCACCGCTCTCTTCAGCCGGGACAGCTCCACCTTCTCATCCAGCTTAATCAGGAAGGGAATATTGTAGATCGTGCTGCCCGGGTTGGCGGCGCACTCCACAAAGATGCCGTTCTGCGTCTGGGTCAGCGGATAGTCCGCCTGCACGTCAAAGGTCTCCCGCTCTCCCCTCTCCTGAAGCAGCTTTTCCAGTTTCTCCACCGTATTGTATTCCTTCAAATCCTTATTCCGAACCACCACGCCCTCAAAAGCTTTGGAGAGCAGGGCGTTTAAACGCACCGCGCCGATGGAGGTAAGGCCTGCCCGGTAAATATCCGTGGAAACGCCAAACTCCCTGTGTCCGATGACTTTCGCCACACAGTCGAAGATCTTCTGCTGGGTCTCACCCACAGGCGCCGTCAGCTCCTCCTTCTTCCGCTCGGGCTTAGGCAAAGCCTTTTTGTCCACCTTCTGATTCTGGTTCAAGGGGATCTGATCGATCTGCATGGTGACGGCGGGAACCATGTAAGGAGGCTTGCTCTCCATGATAAACGCGTTCATTGCCTCCACATCCACCGTCTCCCCGGATACCACATAGGCAGCGATATATTTTCCGCCGCCGGCTTCGTCGAAAGCAGCCACCGTCGCGTCCGTGATCCCCGGGAACTGACGTATGATCTCCTCCACCTCGGTCAGCTCGATGCGGAAGCCACGGATCTTCACCTGCCCGTCCCGGCGTCCGATAAACTGGATATTTCCATTCGGCAGGAAGCGCACAACATCACCCGTGTGATACACTCTGCGATACCCTTCCTCGTCGGAGAACGGATTCTCGGAGTAAGACTCCGCCGTCTTTTCCGGGCGGTTCAGATAGCCTCTGGACACCTGATATCCGGCTATCCACAGTTCTCCCGGCACGCCTGCAGGCACCCTTCTCCCACAGCTGTCCACCACATACAGCTTCATATTATAGAGCGGTTTCCCGATCGGCACATTCTCCTCATAGCGGTTCATCGGATAGGAGGTGGTAAAGATCGTGCACTCCGTGGGACCGTAAACATTGTAGTAGTTCGTGTCACCCGAGGGCGCAAAAGGCGTCAGCGCTTCCCCGCCCATGGACAGATGCTTTAACGTCTTGCACTTCATACTGGTGGCAAAGGCACGCCCGATCTGGGTGGTCATAAAGGAGTGGGTCACGCCCTCCTTCACAAAGTACTGGTTCAGTTCGTTCAGATCCAGACGGATGGACTGATCGATGATACACGTCGCCGCGCCGGTCACAAGCGCCGGATAGATATCCATCATATGCGCGTCAAAGCCATAGCTGGCATACGCCGCCACCCGGTTCTCCGGCTGCAAGTCATAATATGTCTGATACCACTTGCAGAATGCCGCCAGATTCCCGTGTTCCAGCATACACCCTTTGGGCACGCCGGTGGACCCGGAGGTGTAGAGCAGGATAAACAGATCCTCCGGTTTCGGCGGGCAGGGAAGCGCATCCTTTTCCACCTCCGGCAAGCCGGGAATATCTTTCGTCAGCAGGACTTCTCCCTGATATCCGTCCACCAGATGCAGAAGTTCCTCATCCGCAATGAGAAGTTTCGCGTCCGCATCCTCTATCATAAAGGCAAGCCGCTCCTTGGGGTATGTAGGGTCGAGAGGCTGGTACGCGGCTCCCGCCTTCAAAATACCGAAAGAGGCAAGCGCCATATACTCACACCGCGGAATGAGCACGGACACGGTCTGCTCCCTGCCGATGCCAAGCCCCGCGATATAAGCCGCCAGACGGTCGGTGATCTCATCCACCTGCCCGTAAGTGTACGTTCTGTCCAGATAGATGACGGCGGCGGCGTCCGGCGCGCACATAGCCTGTTCCCTGAACAGATCCACCACGGTTTTCGTCCTGTCAAAAGGCACTTCCTCCCCGTGAAAACTCTCCAGAAGCTGGATGTCCGACTCCGAGACGAGGGAAATCTGATTCAGGAATTTCTTATGGCAAAACTCCTCCACCACAACGGCAAAGCTGTCCACCAGCCCTGCCACGGTGCTCTCCTCGTACAGATCGCTCCTGTACTCGATCTGGTAGCAGATGTTCTCTCCATTTACCGACACATTCACCGTCAGCGGCGCCTTCGCCGTGTCGAGACGCAGTTCCTCCATGACAGCCTTTTCCCCTGCAATCTCGTCAAACTGGAAGTAGTCTCCCTGAAAAGCAAAGAGGATATCCGCCTTGATCCCGTAGACCCTGCTGATCTCGGCGAAAGGATAAATATCCGCGTTCATGCTGTTTAAAAGCTGCTCTCCCGTCTCTTTCAGATAGCGGTCGATCTCCTGCTTCCCGTCAAGATTGCAGTATACAGGAAGCGTTTTCACCAGCATACTGATGACGCCCGAAAGCCTCGAGTCGTTTCTACCGTTGTAGATCGTGGTAAATACCGCCTCATCCTTGTACACATACCGCCCTGTCACAAAGCCAAAAGCGGCGGTAAACAGCGTGTTCAGGGTGATCTTCTTCTCCTCGCAGAAGGCGCGCAGAGCATCCGTGTCCACCGGAATGTCTCTTTTGTACAGTCCCACCGTCTGCTGACCGGCATCCGCCTCCCGCCTGTCGCGCGTCGGAAGGAAATCCGTGTCGCAGCCGGAGAAGACTGAATCATAGTACGCTTTGGCGCGTCTGTACTCCTCGCCCTGCATCGCCTTCTGTTCCACGAGGGCAGCCTCAAATCCGGAGAAGGCTTCCGCTGTCAGCTTCTCCCCGCCGTAAGCCGCGTTCATATCCCGGATAAAGATACCGCAGGACGTGCCGTCGCTGATGATATGGTGGAATTCCAAAAACAGATATTTGCCCTCCGCAGTCTCATACAGCTCGATACGGAACAGCCGCTCCTCCAGAAGCTGATACGGGCGCACCAGCTCCTCCCTGCAGAGCCGGTCCTTTATCTCCACGGAAAAAGGCGCTTCGTCATTTCGTCTCTGCCAGATTTCTCCCTCTTCATCCCTAAACAGCGTGGTTTTTATGTAAGGATGAGCGGCAACGGCTTCTTCCACCGCCTTTTTCAGCCGGGACAGATCCACCTTGTCATCCAGACGGAATAAGAACGGGATATTGTAGATCGTGCTGCCCGGATTGGCGGCGCACTCCACAAAAATGCCGTTCTGCGTCTGGGTCAGCGGATAGCCCGCCTGCACGGCAAAGGTCTCCCTCTCTCCCCTCTCCTGCAGCAGCTTTTCCAGCTTCTCCACCGTATTGTGTTCCTTCAAATCCTTATTCCGCACCACCGCGCCGTCAAAAGCCGCGGATAGCAGGGCGTTTAAACGCACCGCACCGATGGAAGTAAGGCCTGCCCGGTAAATATCCGTGGAAACGCCAAACTCCCTGTGACCGATGACTTCCGCTACACAGTCGAAAATCTTCTGCTGGGTCTCACCCACAGGCGCCGTCAGCTCCTCCTTCTTCCGCTCAGGCTTAGGCAGCGCCTTTTTGTCCACCTTCTGATTCTGGTTCAAGGGGATCTGATCGATCTGCATGGTGACGGCGGGAACCATGTAAGGAGGCTTGCTCTCCATGATAAACGCGTTCATTGCCTCCACATCCACCGTCTCCCCGGATACCACATAGGCAGCGATATATTTTCCGCCGCCGGCTTCGTCGAAAGCAGCCACCGTCGCGTCCGTGATCCCCGGGAACTGACGTATGATCTCCTCCACCTCGGTCAGCTCGATGCGGAAGCCACGGATCTTCACCTGCCCGTCCCGGCGTCCGATAAACTGGATATTTCCATTCGGCAGGAAGCGCACAACATCACCCGTGTGATACACTCTGCGATACCCTTCCTCGTCGGAGAACGGATTCTCGGAGTAAGACTCCGCCGTCTTTTCCGGGCGGTTCAGATAGCCTCTGGACACCTGATATCCGGCTATCCACAGTTCTCCCGGCACGCCTGCAGGCACCCTTCTCCCACAGCTGTCCACCACATACAGCTTCATATTATAGAGCGGTTTCCCGATCGGCACATTCTCCTCATAGCGGTTCATCGGATAGGAGGTGGTAAAGATCGTGCACTCCGTGGGACCGTAAACATTGTAGTAGTTCGTGTCACCCGAGGGCGCAAAAGGCGTCAGCGCTTCCCCGCCCATGGACAGATGCTTTAACGTCTTGCACTTCATACTGGTGGCAAAGGCACGCCCGATCTGGGTGGTCATAGCGGAGTGGGTCACGCCCTCCTTCACAAAGTACTGGTTCAGTTCATTCAGGTCCAGACGGATAGACTGGTCTATGATACAGACCGCCGCGCCGGTCACAAGCGTCGGATAGAGATCCATCATATGCGCGTCAAAGCCATAGCTGGCATAAGCCGCCACCCGGCTCTCTGGCTGTAAATCATAATACATCTGAGCCCACTTGCAGATTGCCGCCAGATTCCCGTGCTCCAGCATACACCCTTTGGGTACGCCGGTGGACCCGGAGGTGTAGAGCAGAACAAACAGATCCTCCGGTTTCGGCGGGCAGGGAAGCGCATCCTTTTCCACCTCCGGCAAGCCGGGAATATCTTTCGTCAGCAGGACTTCTCCCTGATATCCGTCCACCAGATGCAGAAGTTCCTCATCCGCAATGAGAAGTTTCGCGTCCGCATCCTCTATCATAAAGGCAAGCCGCTCCTTGGGGTATGTAGGGTCGAGAGGCTGGTACGCGGCTCCCGCCTTCAAAATACCGAAAGAGGCAAGCGCCATATACTCACACCGCGGAATGAGCACGGACACGGTCTGCTCCCTGCCGATGCCAAGCCCCGCGATATAAGCCGCCAGACGGTCGGTGATCTCATCCGCCTGCCCATAGGTGTACGTTCTGTCCAGATAGATGACGGCGGCGGCATCCGGCGCGCGCATAGCCTGTTCCCTGAACAGGTCCACCACGGTTTTCGTCCTGTCAAAGGGCACCTCCTCCCCGTGAAAGCTCTCCAGAAGCTGGACGTCCGACTCCGAGACGAGGGAAATCTGATTCAGGCTCTGACAGGAGAGCATACCCTGCAGTACCTGCACAAGTATCATGGCAAGCCCTTTCGCCGTCTTTTCCGAATATAAATCCTGACGGTAGTCTAAAGAAATCTCATAACCGCCCTGTCCCTTCATCACCATCACGGCGACGTCCGCCTGCACCTGCCCGGTGGAGAGGGGCTGTGCCGTATACCATTTGTCGGCAATCGACAACCCCTTTAGCATCTCTCCCTGATAGACGAACAGAATGTCCGAGGCGATCCCGTAATCCCCCGCCAGCTCCGCAAAGGAGATCACGTCATGCTCCATGGTCTCGTAAAAGTTCTGCTGAACTCCCTGTAAAAACGCATCCACCGGCGCGCTCTCCTCCCACGACTGACATATGGGAAGTGTGCGCACAAACATACCCGTGGACTGTGCCAGCTCCGTACAGTGCCTGCCGTTGTTGACCGTGCAGAACAGACTCCTGTTTCCCCCGGTGTACTTTCCGAGCGCGTAGGAGAAAGCGCCCAGAAACAGTGTGTTTTCTGAGATTCCCCTCTGTCTGGCAAACTGTTCCACCGCCATGACGGAAATCTCTTCCCCGAGAGCCATCCGCACGCTGCCGCTGTCGGCGCTGGGCGACTTCGGTCTGTAATCTTTTAACAGCGGCTCGCCCGTCTCCCCGTCCTCAAGTTTCGACCGGAAGTATTCCCTCGCCGCCTGATACACCGGCGTATCCTTCACCGTCTCCTCGTAGACGGACACATCCATCAGAGATACCTCCTCCGGCTTCGGCTCCTCCCCCTTGTAAAGGAGAGATATCTCCTCCAGAAATACGTTTACCGAAGTGCCGTCAAAGATGATGTGATGCACATCAAAAAAGAAATAAATATGTGTTTTTCCGTTTCTATCCGCCATGCGGTACAACGCCATGCGATATAAAGGCTCCTCGTCCATCACAAAAGGACGGACAAAATTCTTCTCCGCCTCCCTCATGCCGCCGGCGGTACACGCCTGCACCTCCGCGTCCAGATATGCCGTGCACAGCTCCATGAAAGGCGTCCCATCCTCCAGCACAATCCTGACACCGAAAGCAGGGTGCATGGCAACCGCCCGCTTTACCGCCTCCCGGAATCTGCCCTCGTCGATATCCTCCGGCAGCTCGCAGCACATGGGGATGTTGTACATTGTGGATTCCGGCTCGTTGACGCACTCCAGATAGACGCCCATCTGGGAATCCGTGAGAGGCCACTGTGTCCGCTCCTTCGCCTGCTTTCGTATCTGCTCCCATGCCACGGCGCCCTCTGCCCTTTTCTCCTGCAAGAGAAGCGCGATCTGCTCCGGCGTCCTGCCCTGTAACACCATGCCCGGCGTGAGGGGCAAATCCGCAAGATGCTCCGCCAGCTGCAGCACATTGATGGAATCCCCGCCCAGTTGGAAAAAGTCGTCCCCGATTCCCGTTTTTCCACAGTGCAGGATCGCCTCAAATGCCTCGCACAGGCGGCTCTGCACCTCGTTTTCCGGCTCTCTGTACGCCCGCTTGTACTCAGAGATCCCCGGCGGCAGAAGCGCCATCCTGTCCAGCTTTCCGTTGACGTTCTTCGGCAGCTCCTCCAGTCTTTTTAAGAACCGGGGAATCATGTAATCCGGCAGCGCCTCTTTTAAGCTGTCACGGATATCCTCCGGCAGCACTTCCTCCTCCGCCACATAATATCCGCACAGATAATTCTGCCCGTTTTCGTCCTCAAAAGCTTTGACCACGGCGTTTTTCACGCCCGGCGCCGCCGCCATGCGAAGCTCGATCTCTCCCGTCTCCACACGCTGTCCGTTGACCTTTACCATCCAGTCTTTTCGGTTTACATAAATATAATTTCCATCCGGCAGTTTCCGCCCGATATCCCCCGTGTGGAGCAGAACCTTTCCGTCCTCCCTGTGCTCGAATGTCCGCGCGCTCTGCTCTTCCATGTTCAGATAACACTCGCCGAGCACGCCGAGCGCACAGATTTCCCCTTCCTCACCGTCGGGCACTTCTTTTCCCTGCTGGTCAAGCAGGAACATCTCTATACCCGGCACAGGTTTTCCGATCGGCGTATTTTCCATAGGCTCCTTCACCTCGAACGCCGATATCAGAAGCGCCGTCTCGCTGCTGCCGTAAAGATTGTACAGCGTATAGCCGTCGCCGCCGATCATAGATACCCTCTCGCTTCCGGTCGCAATCTTTTTCAGCGCCTTCCCACGGTTTTTAAAGTAGCGCAGCATCTGCGGGCTGATAAAGCCGCAGGTGATATCTTTCTCCGCATAGTAAGTCTCCATCAGGCGCACATCCCTGCGCACCTCCTCGGGAAGAATATGGATGCAGCCGCCGCTTTCCAAAACAGAAAAATACTCAAGCAGAGTCACCGCGAAGGATAACGGCGCTGCCGCCGCCAACCGTTCCTCCCGCCCCAAGCCAAGGGCAGCCACATTCCCCAGCACGCCCTCATAAAAACTTGCATGGCTGTGAACGATACCCTTGGGGCGCCCGGTGGAACCAGACGTATAGATGATCAGCGCCCTGTTCCGGTCCGCCGCCGTATACACCCCCGCAGGCTCATACTGCCCGATATTCTCCATCCATGCGGCGTCGATCGTGCACACCGCGCTACAGTCGTTCCGAATATATGCAATTCTTTCCGGCGGATACTCCGGCAGCAGCGGCACATAAGCCGCCCCCGCCATCATAATCCCGATTTCCGCCGCCACATACTCCATGCGTCTGTCCATGCAGACTAAAACCGCCTGCCCGGACATATCCCCCGTCTCCAAAAGCTTTGCCGCAACCTGTCCGCTTATCCTTGCAAGCTCCCGGTAAGTTGTGCTCCTTGCGCCGCCCCGGTCCACAATCGCCACTTTGTCCGGCTGCGCATCCACCACCTTTTTAAACCCGCTCAAAAAATTCATACCTGTCTCCTCCATTATGATGTGAGATAAAATGATAAAAGATAGAGACAGTGTATCAGAAAAAAGTCCTGCTTTTTTCATTCTGGTATAGATTGTATCTTTTCGGGTATACTTTGCACACAGTGGTTTACATAACGTCAGTTTTTACTGCACATACAGGTTCGTGTACCCCATCAGGCTCTCGTCCACTTCCCTCGCGCACTCCCTGCCCTGACGGATGGCTTTCACCACAAGGGACTGCCCGGTGTGCATGTCGCCCGCCGTAAACACCCGGTCAACGCTGGTCGCAAATCTGCCCGGCGCAGTCTGCACATTGGTTCTGCCGTCCAGCGCCACGTGAAAAGCGTCCGTCACATACTTCTGGCTTCCTAAAAATCCCGCCGCGATCAGCACGATCTGTGCCTCCAGCGTCTTCTCCGAGCCTTCCACTTCTTTCATGTTCATGCGTCCCGTCCCGGGGTCTTTCTCCCATGCCAGCGAAACGATCTTCACGGCTTTCAGATTCCCGTTTTTATCTTTGAGAAACTCCTTCACCGTGGACTCGTAAATCCGGGGATCGTGACCGTAAACGGCGATCGCCTCCTCCTGTCCGTAGTCGGTCTTGCAGACCTTTGGCCACTCGGGCCACGGATTGCTTTCAGCCCTCCTATCGGGTGCCTTGGGCATCATCTCAATCTGGGTCACGGACTTCGCCCCGTGCCGGATCGCCGTGCCCACGCAGTCGTTGCCGGTGTCGCCGCCGCCGATGATTACCACATTTTTGTCTTTCGTGTCCACATATTTTTTATCCGCAAAGTCCGAGTCCAGCAGACTCTTCGTGTTTGCCGCCAGAAAATCCACCGCAAAGTAGATGCCCTTGGCGTCCCTGCCCGGCACACCTATATCGCGGGGATTGGAGGAGCCGCAGCAGAGCACCACCCGGTCAAACTCCTTTAACAGCTTCTCCGCCTTCACATCCCTGCCCACGTTGCTGTTTGTCACAAAGGTGACGCCCTCCTCCTCCATGACTTTGATCTTGCGGTCGATGATGTGTTTTTCCAGCTTCATATTGGGAATGCCGTACATCAAAAGCCCGCCAATGCGGTCAGAGCGCTCAAACACGGTCACCAGATGCCCGCGCCTGTTGAGCTGGTCCGCCACCGCAAGCCCGGAGGGACCGCTGCCCACCACCGCCACCTTCTTGCCGGTGCGCACCTTGGGGGGCTTAGCCGCCGCGTAGCCCTTCTCGTAGGCATTTTCAATGATGGCATACTCGTTCTCCTTGGTGGAGACCGGGTCGCCGTTCAAGCCGCAGGTACATGCCGCCTCACAGAGCGCCGGGCACACCCTCGACGTAAACTCCGGGAAGTTATTTGTCTTGTGCAGACGGTTGTATGCCTGTTCCCAGTTTCCCGTATAGACCAGATCGTTCCACTCCGGCACCAGATTGTGCAGAGGACACCCCGAGGTCATGCCGCACAGCGTCATGCCCGACTGGCAGAAGGGAACGCCGCAGTCCATGCAGCGCGCGCCCTGCTCCCGCTGTTCCTCCATGGTCAGATGTTCGTGAAACTCGTTAAAATTCTGAATGCGCTGTTTCGGGCTTACATCCTTTGAAACCCTGCGCTCATATTCCATAAATCCTGTCGGTTTTCCCATGATTTTATGCCCCTTCTTTATCTTTTTTATAAAACGCCTCGATCTGCGCCTGCTCCGCGCTTAAGCCCTTCTCCTCCATCTGCACGATGAGCTTTAACATGATCTCATAGTCATGCGGGATGATCTTCTTAAACTTCGGCAGATATTCCCCGAAATTGTTAAGAATCTCCTTTCCCTTGGCGGAATTGGTATATGCCACGTGTTCCTTAATCATTTCTTTCAGCTCAAGGACGTCGTATTTTGAGGTGATCTCATAGGAGGAAACCATCTCCTTATTGGTCTTGGTGTACAGGTCATTGTTCTCATCCAATACATAGGCGATACCGCCGCTCATGCCCGCCGCGAAGTTCTTGCCAACGGAACCGATCACCACCACGCGTCCGCCCGTCATATATTCACAGCCGTGGTCGCCCACGCCCTCCACCACCGCGATGGCGCCGGAGTTGCGCACGCAGAACCGCTCGCCCGCCACGCCACCTATAAATGCCTTGCCGGAAGTCGCGCCGTAGAGAGAGACATTGCCGATGATGATATTCTCATCCTGCTTAAACGCGGAGCCTTTGGGCGGATAAACCACCAGTTTGCCGCCGGATAAGCCCTTTCCGAAGTAGTCGTTGGAATCGCCCACCAGCTCAAGCGTCAGCCCTTTCGGAATAAACGCGCCGAAACTCTGCCCACCGGAACCCTTGCACAGGATATGGTAGGTGTCCTCCTCCAGCGTGTCGCCGAACCGCCTCGTGATCTCCGAGCCGAAGATGGTGCCGAAGGTGCGGTCCGTGTTGGAAACGTCCACCTCAAGGCTGCGCTTCTGCCCGCTCTCAAGCGCCTTGGAGAGCTGCTTGAGGAGCACCCTCTCGTCGAGCGTCTTTTCCAGATGGAAATCATATACCTGTTTCGGGTCAAAGATAAACTTCTCCTTGCTCCCCTCGTAAGGATTGCTCAAAATCAAGTCCAGATCCACTTTTCGCTGGCGGTCCGTCAGATTCTCCTTCACTTTCAGAAGTTCTGTCCTGCCCACCAGCTCATCCACCTTGCGCACGCCAAGCTTCGCCATATACTCCCGAAGCTCCTGCGCGATAAACCGCATAAAGTTCTCCACGTACTCCGGCTTCCCCGTAAAGCGCTTACGCAGCTCCGGGTTCTGGGTCGCCACGCCCACCGGGCAGGTGTCCAGATTGCAGACGCGCATCATCAGACACCCCATGGTCACAAGGGGCGCCGTGGCAAAGCCGAACTCCTCCGCGCCGAGGATCGCCGCGATCGCCACGTCCCTGCCGCTCATCAGTTTGCCGTCCGTCTCGATACGGACTTTGTTTCTCAGCCCGTTCTGGATCAAAGTCTGGTGTGTCTCCGCCAGCCCCAGTTCCCACGGCAGTCCCGCGTTGTGGATGGAATTTCTCGGCGCAGCCCCCGTCCCGCCGTCGTAGCCGGAAACCAGTATCACCTGTGCGCCCGCTTTTGCCACGCCTGCCGCCACCGTACCCACGCCTGCCTCGGAAACCAGCTTCACCGAAATCCGCGCCTTGGTGTTGGCATTTTTCAAGTCATAGATCAACTGCGCCAGATCCTCAATGGAATAGATATCGTGGTGCGGCGGCGGGGAAATCAGCCCCACGCCGGGCGTGGAGTGTCTGGTCTTTGCGATCCACGGGTATACCTTGCCCCCGGGCAGATGCCCGCCCTCGCCGGGTTTCGCCCCCTGCGCCATCTTGATCTGAATCTCCTGTGCGCTGTTTAAGTATTCGCTGGTGACGCCGAAACGTCCGCTCGCCACCTGCTTGATCGCAGAACAGCGGTTTAAGCCGTCCGCGCCCACCTTAAGCCTCTCCTTATCTTCCCCGCCCTCGCCGGAGTTGGATTTGCCGTGCAGACGGTTCATGGCAATCGCCATCGTCTCGTGCGCCTCCTTGGAGATGGAACCGTAGGACATGGCGCCCGTCTTAAATCTTGTGACAATCGTGTCAACACTCTCCACTTCCTCGATCGGCACAGGTTTCTTCGCAAAATTAAAATCCATCAGCCCCCGCAGGTTCTTGATGCTGTCCTCGTTATTGACCGCTTTGGTATACTGCTTAAATAATTCGTAATCGCCCCGTCTGGTTGACTCCTGTAGTAAATGAATGGTCTCCGGGTTGTACAGATGTTCATCCGCGCCGCTGCGCATCTGGTGATGTCCCGTGCTGTCCAGCGTCAGATCCGTGGATAGACCGAGCGGGTCAAAAGCCATGGAGTGCAGGGTGTCCACCTCCTCCTCGATGTCTTTCAAGGTAATGCCGCCCACCCGGCAGACCGTGTCGGTAAAATATTTGTTGATCACCTCTTTATCAATGCCGATCGCCTCAAAGATCTTGGAACCTTGATAGGACTGGATCGTGGAAATGCCCATCTTGGAGGCAATCTTGACAATCCCGTGCAGGATCGCGCTGTTGTAATCATCCACGGCCGCATAGTAATCTTTGTCCAGCATATGATTGTCGATCAGCTCTTTGATGCTCTCCTGCGCCAGATAGGGGTTCACCGCTGAGGCGCCAAAGCCCAGCAGCGTTGCAAAGTGATGCACCTCCCTCGGTTCCGCGGACTCTAAAATAATATCCACGCTGGTCCTTTTCTTGGTGCTTACCAGATGCTGCTGCAAAGCGGAAACCGCCAGCAGGGAAGGGATCGCCACCCTGTTTTCGTCCACGCCCCTGTCGGAGAGGACAATGATATTCACACCGTCGCGGTATGCCCTGTCCACCTCCACAAAAAGCCGCTCAATCGCCTTTTCCAGTCTTGTATTCTTGTAGTAGGTAATGGGAATCACTTCCACCTTAAAGCCTTCCGCCTTCATGGTCTTGATTTTCAGAAGGTCGGTGCTTGTCAGAATCGGATTGTGCACCCGCAGCATATTGCAGTTTTCCGGCATCTCCTCCAGAAGATTCCCGTCCTGCCCCAGATAGACCGTGGTGGAAGTGACCACCTCCTCGCGGATCGCGTCGATGGGCGGGTTGGTCACCTGCGCAAAAAGCTGTTTGAAGTAGTGGAACAGCGGGTGGTGCGCTCTGGAAAGCACCGGGATCGGCGTGTCCACACCCATCGCCGCGATCGCCTCCGCCCCGTTTTTCGCCATGGGCAGGATGCTGGTCTTCAGATCTTCGTAGGTGTAGCCGAACGCCTTCTGCATCCGCTGTCTCTCCTCGTAGGTAAACTCCGGCACGCGCTGGTTCGGAATCTTTAACTCCTTCAAGGTCACCAGCTTGCTGTCCAGCCACTCGCCGTAAGGCTGCGCGGAGGCATACTTTTCCTTTAACTCGTCATCGTCGATCACTCTCCCCTGCACCGTGTCCACCAGAAGCATCTTGCCGGGGTGGAGTCTTTCTTTCATCACGATCTTTGACGGGTCGATATCCAGCACGCCCACCTCCGAGGAGAGGATCAGCGTGTCATCGTCCGTAATCATGTACCGGGAAGGGCGTAGACCGTTTCGGTCAAGCACCGCGCCCATAATATCCCCGTCGCAGAACAGGATGGACGCCGGACCGTCCCACGGCTCCATCATCGTCGCATAATACTGGTAGAAGTCCTTTTTCTTCTGGGACATGGTCTTGTTGTTTTCCCAAGGCTCCGGGATCGTGATCATCACCGCAAGCGGCAACGGCATCCCGCTCATCACAAGAAACTCCAGCGTGTTGTCGAGCATGGCGGAATCGGAGCCGGAAGCGTTGATTGCCGGCAGGATCTTGTGCATCTGCCCCTGCAAGTGCTCGGACTCCATGTTCTCTTCCCTCGCCTGCATTTTGTCCGCATTGCCCCGGATCGTGTTGATCTCGCCGTTATGCACAATAAAACGGTTCGGGTGCGCCCGCTCCCAACTCGGGTTCGTGTTCGTTGAAAACCGGGAGTGTACCACTGCGATCGCAGACTCGTAATCTTTATCCTGCAAGTCCGCAAAGAAAGTGCGAAGCTGCCCCACAAGGAACATGCCCTTGTACACGATTGTCCGGCTCGACAGACTGACCACATAAGTCACATCCGTGGACTGCTCAAAGGTACGCCGTAGTATGTACAGCTTTCTGTCAAAGTCAATGCCCTTCTCCACACCCGCCGGCTTTTTGAGAAACGCCTGCATGATGCAGGGCATACACTCCACCGCCTTGTGCCCCAGCACAGAGGGAACCGTGGGCACATCGCGCCAGCCTAAGAGCGGCAGCCCCTCCTTCGCCGCAATGATCTCAAACATTTTCTTCGCCTGCCCCCGCTGTAATTCATCCTGCGGAAAGAAAAACGTTCCGACGCCGTACTCCCGCTCGCCGCCGATCTCGAAGCCAAGGTCCTTCGTCACCTTCTTCATAAACTTATGGGGCATCTGCGTGAGAATCCCCACGCCGTCGCCCGTCTCACCTTCCGCATCCTTTCCGGCGCGGTGCTCCAGATTCTCCACAATCTTAAGCGCATTCTCCACGATGGCGCGGCTCTTCTTGCCCTTGATATTCACGCAGGCGCCGATACCGCAGTTGTCATGTTCAAATTCCGCCCGGTAGAGGGGGGATTTCGGGATGGTTGTCTTTACATCAAACATAAGTTACCTCCTTGTCAGAGCCTCAATCTTCTCTCTTGACTTTTTATGCTGTGGATTTCGCGTATAGGCAGATTCAAGACGTTCCGCCTGTTCGCGCAAAAAAAAACGCAAAGAAAGCATCTAGCGCTCCTTTGCGTTCTACATGTATACAATAATACACCTGTGTTTGGGATTTGTAAATAAAGACTTTTTGCTGAATTGTCAGATTATTTGAATATTCTCCATTTTTCTTATTATTATCAGTCTATTTTGTGCCTATCAGCTTTCTGCCAATACGGTACTGCTATACCAGCAGTACAGCAAGCAGCAAATACAATTATTTACATATTTTTCCCAGCATATATTTACAATTTCGTCATGCTTATGTTATAGTGATAAAAAGCATATCTTCTAACGAAAACATTTCACAAAGTTCTATGGCAGTTCATTCCCAAGTTTGACTGCCACTCTAAGTTTCAGAAAATCCATGCTTTGATTCCAACTAACCAACTACAAAGCAGGAGGATCTGAAACGGTTCTCCTGCACCGACGGTTTTTTCTTTCACACAAAGAAAAAGAAGGAGCCGTCACCACCAAGGAGGACATGCAAATGCACAAGACAAAAGCGAACACAGCAAAGGAGCGCCGAAAAAGAACAGGCGAGACAGCACCGGGTAACACAGCGACATCCGAGAAGCAGACAAATGGAACACTCCTGTGCGAAGCAGGTGTACAGCGCAACTACAAGGACACCGTATTCCGAATGATATTCCGGGAGAAGGAAAATCTGCTCAGCCTTTACAACGCATTAAACGGCACGGCTTACGAAGAGACGGACTCTCTGGAAATCACCACACTGGAAAATGCGGTCTACATGAATTATAAGAACGACATTTCCTTTGTGTTTGATTTTGAACTGCTCCTCTACGAGCACCAGTCCACCTGCAATCCGAATATGCCGCTGCGGGATTTAATCTATGTGACCCGGGTATTGCAGAACCGGGTCAAAGACGAAAACTTGTACAGTAAGTCCCTCATCAAGATTCCGACGCCCCGGTTTGTCGTATTTTACAACGGAACAGACTTCCAGCCGGAACAGCAGGTGCTGTATCTGTCGGACGCTTTTGAAAAGAAACAGAATGAACCGGCACTGGAGCTGTCGGTGATTGTCTATAACATCAATCTGGGATATAACCATGAACTGCTGGACGCGTGCCGTCTGTTGAAAGAGTACGCCCAGTATGTGGCGCAGGTGAGGGCATACGCGGAAGAACTGCCTTTATTGGAGGCAGTCGAAAAAGCGGTAGACGATTGTATCAAGAACAATATCCTTGCCGAGTTTCTGGCAAAGAACCGGGCGGAGGCGATCGCGGTGAGTATTTTTGAATATGATGAAGAAAAACATATGAAGAGCGAACGGAAGGAATGGCTGAACAAAGGAATGGAGAAAGGCAGTAACACGCTCGCTGTACTACTCCAATCCTTGATGGACGCCGGAAAATCTGAGGAAGTGAATCGCGTTCTCAATGACAACGATTATCGCAGGAAGCTGCTTGAGGAATCCTTTGCGGAAGAAAGCCGCCTTGTCTGAAGATTCACTTCAGAGTTTCTGGCAAAAAACCAGGCGGTGGGAATAGAAAAACGCAAAGAAGGCATCCGGCACTCCTTTGCGTTCCACGCTTTCCCGCGTCACTCTTTGTCATTTCTTTTCAAAGTGATAATTGCATGACATACCAGCCCAAATACAAAGGAAAAGCAGCCTCCCCCGAACAGGGATGCGCTCCACCCCGCACCTGTCATCGTCATAAAACCGCCAACAAAGAATTTTCTTTGTATCAGTGATACGTGTCAATAACCAGAAACGAACGCTTGCATTGCGCAAGAAGTTACACGCACATTGCCCTTTTTCAACGATAAAGCGGTCTCCGTATCAGAATCTCAAACAGAATAACCGCCATGACCGCCGTCAGCAGATCGGAAACTGCCTGTGCCATCAAGACCCCTTGGTAGGCGAACGCCTTGGAGGCAATGAAGAGAACGGCTGCAAAAAGCACCCCCTGCCTGCTGATCGACAGAAGAAAAGCGCCCACCGCTTTTCCTGCCGACTGGAAGGTACAGGTCGTCACAAGCACAACCGCCGTAAACACCATTCCCATCTGCTGCATACGGAGCATGGGGACTCCGATCTCGATGATAGCCGCATCCTGCATAAACATCCCGATCATGGCGGGCGCCGCAAGGGAGAGCGCTCCCGCAAGCACCGCCGCCGTGCAGCATTCAAAGCTGTATGAAAACCGCAGAATTTCCTTGAGACGCGCATGGTTTTTCGCGCCATAATTATACCCGACCAGCGGCTGCGCACCAAAGGCAAAGCCCACCAGAACCAGAACGGCAATCAGATTCACCTTCATCACAATTCCCATTGCCGCAACCTTATCATTGCCGTATGGCAAAAGCGACCGGTTCGTCAGCGCAATGCCAATGCTCTGCATCAAGTTCGTAATCGACGCCGGAATCCCGATTGCCAGTATCTGCCCCACCTCTGCGATATGAATATGAAATCCCGCCGGATTGATGGAAAGCCGTCTGCTTCTTTTTAACAGAAACCAGACATAAAAGATATCCGCGAAAATGTTTCCGATCACAGTCGCAATTGCCGCGCCTGCCGCACCCAGCCCCAACACGGAAATAAAGACAGGGTCCAGAATCATATTGACGACGGCGCCCAATATGCTGCCCGTCATGGTCGCGGTCGCAAACCCCTCCGTCCGCAGCAGATTGGACGGCGTAAAGGACAAAATAATAAACGGCGCACCGAGCACGATATAGGTATAATAGCCGGAGGCATAGGAAAGCGTCTCCGCATTGGCGCCCAGCACATACAGAATCGGTTCGCGAAGCATCATCATCACCGCCGTCACCAAAATCCCGCACACAATCGCCGCATAAAAACAAAAAACGCTTAAGCGTTTCCCGTCCTCATCCTTCTTCTCTCCGAACAGCCGGGAGATAAGGGAACTGCCTCCCAATCCGAAAATATCCCCAAGCGCAATCATCAAGGTAAAAACCGGCGCGCTTAAAGATACCCCTGCCACCAGATTCGTGTTCCCTGTCTGCGCAATAAAATAGGTGTCTACCATATTGTAGACCAACGAGACTACCATGCTGAGCACAACAGGCAGGGCGAATTTAAAATAGGCTTTCGGCACCGGGGTTTTCTCAAATAATTCGTTTTCCATCTTTCCGTCCTCCTTCATCCCCGGTCCCGTATTTCTCTGCTAATTTTCGGGAGACGATTTTTACAATCTCAGCCGTAGCGCCTGTCCTCACAGGACTGCAGTTGATTACCAGTGCGTTCATAACAGATCCCTCCTCTAAATCCTGAAATATCACCGAATTGTCTTCGCCATACACAAAGACTCCGGCATATCCGCATACGGTCCGTAGTTGGGAATGACTGTAAACCCCAGCTTTCGATAGACCGCGCAGGATTCCGCCAGCAGCTCCCCCGTCTCCAGAATCATCCGCCGGTAGCCCAACTGTGCCGCCCATTCGATCAGCAGGGAAACGAGTCTGCTCCCGATCCCCTGCCCTTGATATTCGCTATGCACAAACACCCTCTTCAGCTCGACAGTCTCATCATCGTACCTTCTGATAGCGCCGCCGCCAACCGGCTTACCATCATCATAAACGACGATCGCCTCCCGTATCTCATCCAGCTGGTTAAATTTCTCGTACTTCTCTCTCTTGATCTGCCTCCCGACACGCCTGTCCAAGTCCATGTCGAGAAGTCGGCAGTTTTCAATAAAGTCTTCGTTTTTACCGTCTGTTCTCGCATAGTCCATATCCATACGGTTCCTCCTGTATTTCCTGTCCCGTCATCGCTGCCCCATGGTTCGGCTTCACGAAGATTTCGGTTTCCCATATCTGAGCCGGTTCATCACCCGGAACATTTTCCGCATGTCCACCGGCTTCGCCAGATGCTCATTCATCCCGGCGTCCTTTGCCATTGCCACATCCTCGTCAAACGCATTAGCTGACAGCGCAATGATGGGAACGGTTTTTGCGTCCGTCCGCTTCATGCCGCGGATTACACGCGCCGCCTCATATCCGCTCATAACCGGCATCATCAGATCCATGAGCACACAGTCAAATGTTTCGGGAGCAGATGCAGCAAACGCGTCCACGGCAACTTTTCCGTCATTCGCGGTCACGACCTCCGCGCCCGCATCCTTCAGCATGAACTCAATGATTTCACAGTTTATCTCATTATCCTCCACCAGAAGGACGCGCATCCCAGCAATGGTGTCTGGTTCATTCTGCCCTTCATCCTCAGCCTGCGCATCGCGCACCCCGTCGATCTGCATGGGCAGGGTGATACGGAACAGACTGCCGCTGCCAATCTGACTTTCTACCTCAATATGTCCCTTCATCTGGTCTACCAGCTGCTTTACTATGGACATACCGAGGCCAACGCCATTATAGTGGGTTCTCGCGCTTTTATGCTCCTGCGTAAACGGCTCAAAAATATGCTTTTTGAACGCCTCCCCAATACCGATCCCGGTATCTTCGACCTCAAACTGATAGTCTGCGGTGTCACCCCGGCAGGACGTCTCCTTTACCCGCACAGAGACGGCGCCCTGTGGGTGGTTATATTTTATCGCATTGTCAATCATATTCATCAGAATCTGCTGCAGATACAGCGGATTTCCAATCACCCTGCCATGCTGTATGTAAGCTTCCTCCAGTGTCAGCCGTATGCCCCGCTCCTTTGCCCTCTCGTCCAGAAGCGCGATACTGTTTTCCAATACATCGCGAAGCGCAAACGACTCCTCCGCTTCCGTCGGTCTTGCGCTGTCCAACTTACTGAATTGAAGCACGTCGTTGACCAGAGAAAGCAGGTGCTCCGTTGACACGCGTATTTTGTTCCGGCAGTCCCTCTGCCGCTCCGGGTCATCCTGACTTTTCTCTATGATGGACAGCATCCCCAGTATGCCGTTGATGGGCGTGCGCAGATCGTGGGACATATGGGAAAGGAACTCGCTCTTTGCCGAATTGGCACGTCTGACCTTCTCCAGCAGTTCCATGATCGCCTGCTCCTGTTTTCCCTTCGCCACCATTGTCTCTGTGATATCCTGATGATATCCGTTCAGACATACGCCCGGTTTCTTGAATGTCTTGTCGGGCACACCGCCGCAACGGACATAAATCTTCCCAAGCTTCGGGTGGTTCCACGGGTAAATCACTTCGGAACGCCCGGTTTCCACGATCTCCCGCACGGATTCCTGCACCATCTCCACATAGTCCGGCTCAATGTTTTCAAACCAATGCCGGTAGCACTCCTCCGGCTCGATCTCATCCGGCACGCCAAGCAGCATCCGCATGATCCGATTGGTATACATCCTCGGCTGGCATCCCTCCTCCAGCTCGATCGTCCAGATGCCAGTTCTCGCGCCCTCCAGAATATCCTCCAGATTCTGCCGCGCCTCCAGCTTGTACTTCTCCTCCTGCTCCACCACCGCGTTCACATCCCGCAGGGCAAAAATCGCGCAGTTTTCTTCCTCCGCCTTCTCCGTGGCGGAAAAATGAATCTCCATATGTTTCAGTCCGTAAACGTTGTCATTGACCTGATAGCGCACATAGAACTTCTTCTTTGTCCGAAGCTGCAAAAGCACATACTCTTTTTTTGTCACAGAGTTAAGTTTTTTCTGGTCTCTGGGCGCAACGCACCGGGAAATATACTGTCCGACAGCCGCCTGATAGCCGTCCGCAAAGCCGGCGTCCCAATCCATATCCATCTTTTCGCTGTTCCGATATACCTCACATTCGTCCGTATCAAAATTCACCTGATAAATGCCCAGATAATCCACGCTGAGCGCCTGCAGGACATTGTAACTGCGCTTCCGGAGTTCCCGGAACAGATTGCGCTGTTTCAGACATGATACAATAAAGTATGCCGCGGTCTGGAGCATATTCGACGCGTATTCCAGCGACTTCGCCGGCGGATTGTCCACCCCGTAAAAGCCGATGGTCTTTTCCCCGTTGTAAAGGGGAACCACCACAAGAGAACGGATGCTCTGCCGCTTCAGATTCTCATACTGCAAAGGCTCCGTCTCCCGTATGTCTTCCAGATCTTCTATCACAATATGCCTGCCGACGCTGAATTTCCGATACCAGCTCGCACACACCTCCGGGGGCACATTCTGAAGATTCTCCTTTTCCGGCTCCACCCCGTCTGCCACCCACTCGTAAGTGTTGTCGTCACAGCCGGACGCGTTCTGCTCAAATATGTAAGTGCGTTCCCCGTCAAGCGCCATCCCCAGATGCTGTAACAGCACATCCAGAGACTGATCCGGCGTCTCCGCCAGCAGGGCGACACGAAGTCCCTCGTTGATGACGGTCTCCAGATTCTGAACGCTCTCCATTCCACTCCGCTGTCCCAAACAGTCCATTGTCTTCCCTCCATAATATCCGCCAGCCGCTCCTGCGGCATCTTTTTCCGCTTTCATCAGCGCCTTACCACATAACGGTAATGCGGCATATCCACGCCCCTGTAGTGTTTCGTCCATGTATCCTCGATGGTCATCCCGTTTCTGACTGCCACATGCCGGGACGCCGTGTTGGTGTCCCGGATGATGGAGCAGACGTCCTTTGCTTTCAATACGTCGAAGGCGTACTGCTTACATGCCGTTGCCGCCTCCGTCGCATACCCTTTATGCCAATGCGACCTTTCAAATAAATAGCCGACTTCAAGCACTTCCTCCTCTTTCCACGGCTGCATGGTAAGCCCGCACTGTCCGATCATTTCCCCATTGTCCTTTAAGATAACCGCCCATAAGCCAAAGCCCCACTTCTGATAGCGCGCCCTCTGTCTGTCCAGCCATTCCTGCGCCTCCGAATCGGTGAACGCCCCCTCATAGGCGTACATGGTCTCCTCATCCTGCAATATATTACACAGAGAAGGAAAATCGTCCTGCGTCATTTCCCGCAAATATAATCTTTCCGTTTCCAGCATCACACTTTGTCCCATTCCTCTATGACTTTCCTTTTCTGTACTCGCCGGGTGTCACCTGAAACACTTCCTTGAATTTCCGGCAAAAGTAGCCGACATTTTCAAACCCGGTGTCGCGGGCGATGGCGGCAACGCTGTCCTGCGTCGTCATAAGCAGTTTTGCCGCCCGTTTCAGTCTGTAATGCACCAGATAGCTGATGGGCGAGGTGTGAATATTTTTGTGAAAAATACTGAGTACACTACTTTTGCCAAGAGCCACCGTTTCCGCGATATCGTCAAGCGATATCTGGTTCGGATAATTTTTGTGAATGTACTGCAGCATGATCTGGAGCTGTGCCTGCGTCCGCACCGATGCCTGTGGTGCGGAAGTATTTTCTGTGATATCCATATTATCATACAGCAGCCGCCACAGTTTTAAAAGCAGTTCTTCTGTCTTTATTTCGCATCCGTTTTCCATTTCCTGCACGGCAAATATATCCGCCAGCGCGCGAAGAATCTCTGCCTGCGCGGGATCCCCGGCGTAAAAGATCTGACACTCTGCCGCCGAGTCCAGAACCGGCTGTACATACTTCCTATAAATCAGACTGTCTTCCGGGGCAAGCATGGAGGGCGAAAACACAATGTTCGGGATGATCGCGCTCTTTGCCGCCTCAAACCTGTGAATGACCTGCGAATTGATAAAAATGCCCGTTCCGGCTCCCAGAACATATCTCTCGCTCCCGATCAGAAAATCCGCCAGCCCCTCCTTGATCAGAACAAATTCCACTTCCGAATGCCAGTGCCAGTCTATACAGTGAAAATCGAACTGCCAGATATCCTCCAGATAATATCGGAACGGATACTCCTCGCTTCCGTGGGGAATGGTCTCCCGCAGCGATTCATCGGTTACGATCCTGCTGTACCCCTCATTTGCTTTCATATCATGCCGCTCCTCTGTTCCCGCGATATTGTGTAATAATATTGGGATATATTGCATTGATGTCTGCATCTGACTACTATATAATACAATTCGTTGCAGAAGTCAATCCCTTCTGTACGAAACAGATTCCCTGTTGGTTGAATTTACACATTCTTACGGGCTTTGCAGCAAGTATAAAGTCCCGGGCTGAACTGTTGCGAAAGGAGTACATATGTCATGCCTAAAAATTATAAGAAAACACTGATTGCCTGCTATCTCGGCTTCATCACGCAGGCGATCTGCGCAAATTTCGCGCCGCTGCTGTTCTTAACGTTTCACAATAAATATCAGATCCCGCTCGGGCAGATCGCGCTGATTTCCACCGTATTTTTTCTGACCCAGCTTATTGTGGACATCCTCTGCTCCTATTTTGCAGACAAGATCGGATACCGCATATGTGTCGTCGCCTCAGAATTGTGCGCGGCGGCAGGTCTGGTCGGACTTGCCTTTCTGCCGGACCTCTTTTCCAATCCGCTTTCTGGCATTATCGCGAGCGTTATTGTCTACGCCATCGGAAGCGGGCTCATCGAGGTACTGTGCAGCCCCATTGTGGAGGCATGTCCCTTCGACAACAAGGAAGCCGTGATGAGTCTGCTGCACTCCTTTTACTGCTGGGGGTCTGTGGGCGTCATCCTTCTGTCCACCGTCTTTTTCGCTGTATTTGGTATTGACAGCTGGAAATGGCTCGCCTGCATCTGGGCTGTCATTCCTCTGTACAATATTTACAACTTTGCCACCTGCCCCATCGAGCATACGACTGAAGACGGCGGCGGCATGGGCACAGGACGCCTTCTCCGGGTTCCGCTGTTCTGGATATCCATTGTTCTCATGGTCTGCGCAGGCGCTTCCGAGCTTTCCATGGCACAGTGGGCTTCCGCCTACACGGAATCGGCGCTTGGCTTTTCAAAGGCGATGGGCGATCTTGCCGGTCCGTGCATGTTTGCGATCACCATGGGCATCAGCCGTGTCATCTTCGGAAAATACGGCGACAGGCTGGATCTGATGCGGTTTATGCTCGGCTCCGGCGTCCTTTGCCTGAGCTGTTACATAGCGGCATCCATCTCAGACAACCCGGTGATCGGACTGGTCGGCTGTATTTTGTGCGGTTTTTCCGTGGGCATCATGTGGCCCGGCACGATCAGTATCTGCTCCGGGCGTCTGCCGGAGGGCGGAACCGCCATGTTCGCCCTGCTCGCCATGGCGGGGGATCTGGGCGGCGCGTTCGGACCCAGTCTGGTAGGAAATATCACCCAGAATGCGGGCAATGATCTGCGAAAAGGGATGCTTGTGGGATGCGTTTTCCCGCTGGTGCTGATCCTTTCCCTTATTCTGCTAACAGGTATGAGAAAACCGAAAAATGTATAGATAAAGAATTGTCTGTTTCCAAATTCATCACTGCGCTTTCATGGATTTCAGCTCCGCCATGGCCCCATAGTGCAGCACCGTGAACGCCGCCGGAGCAATCTCAGAAAGCAGTCTGATATGCTCCCTCTCCCACACTAAAATTTCCGGCCCGCTAAGCGACGCGCCGATTCCCCGGCACGTCTTCATCCTGCCATGCCAGCTCTCCCTGGTAAAGGGCACGTGCAGGAGATACTCCTCGCGGTGAATCAGCTCGAAATCCTTCCCGTAAAGCTCCGGGATCACAATCGGATGCACCGTCTCCCCCGCGCCGCTCCATGCCGGATTATACTGCAAGGCAAGCGCCTCACTGGCTCCCGCGATTCTGTCCTCCAAGGGCAGCCACGCCATATACAGAAGAAGAATACGCCCGCCCGGCTTTAACATCCGCACAAGCTCCGGCTCCAGTTTTGCATGGTCAAAATACCAGAAACACTGACAGGCCGTTACCACATCAAAAGAACCATCCGGGAAATCGAGCTCTTCCGCAGACACAGCACGGTATGCAATGTCCATCCCCTCCGACAGTCGTCTGGCCTGCACGATCTGCTCTTCGGAGATGTCCGTTCCCGTCCATTTTGCCCCGTAGCGGTACATGTTTCTGGGAAGCACACCCGTCCCCGTGCCCAGATCAAGGACGCGCTGTCCCTCCACGCACAGGTGCCGTCCGATGATCCTGTCATAAAACTCCTGTGGGTAGATGTCCCGGAATCTGGCATAATCCGCCGAGGTTTTTCCCCAGTCAAAAGCTTTGCCGCCGTCTATATTTTCGTCTGTGATATTCATGGCATCATTCTCTCTATCACGGAAATTTCCTCCTCCAAGTCTTCCGCAATTTCAGCAATCGTCTTGCCCTTGTCCAGTTTCTTTTTCACCTGTTCCCGCAGGAGTTCCTCTCGGCCCTCTTCCTTCCCCTCCCGAAAGAGCGTCCTGAAATGCTTTTTCTCGTCATATTCCGTCAGAATCATATGCAGCACCTCCGCTTTCTGTTTTATTAGGATATCCTTAAGTATCCCCTTCTCAATGCAGGTGTCAATGGCCGTGTGGACGGCTTCCTCCCGGCGCATTCCCTTTTTTATGTTCTCCTCGATCTCGGAGGAAAATTCCGAATACTCCCATAACCTGTGACATTTTTCCATAAGCGCCTGATTGTAGCCGCGGTTGATGTTTAGTACCTCGCAGGTGCATTCCATACAGCCGCTCCCCCGTCCTGCTGAAAACGAATCTGACAGATACAACAGCAGATTATCGCTCTGCATACCTGTGCCGTTATAAAATACAATGTATACGGGTGTTGGCAGTTCCACACGTTTCGTACCGTAAATGTCATCATCGCTGGAAGCCAGCAGTCCCTCAAACTGCTGCGCAAAATAAAGCAGGCCCCGCAAGGGCATATTCGGGTTCCAGGTACTCTGGTGCTCATAGAGATTTAAAGTGTTTCCAATCATAAAGGACAGATCGTTCTTCATCTTCATAAAGATCACGTCCTCCATTGTGACTATCTCAAGTTCCTCAGGATTTGTGTATGTACTGCCATTTAAAGCATTGTAAAGATCAAGAAGATCCTTTTTATCCCGAAACAGACGTCTGAAAAGCACATCCCTGTACTTCCGGTTGTTTCTAAGCCGCCTCCACGAGCTGCCATGCCGGAACCACTTTTTTGCGTTTCGTTTTACCATAGATTTTCCTCCATTATACAGTTTTTTATGACTGAATACAAGAGGAATACGGTCTTTCTCTGCTCCAGTCCGTTTACAAGTAAGGGATTGTTTCCGATCGCCGGAAAGAATCGTAAGACAGAAATCCTTTTCCAGAAGGATCCCTACACAGGCAGACAAGACATCTGCCGATGTGCTTTTTATTATAAAGCCGACTGTAAGAATTTTGCAAGTAATATTTTAACCGCCATACTCATTCCACCCTGCCGCCAAAGTGTACAGCCAGCACGCACCCCGCAGAAACCGCCAGCAAAACCGCGCACCCAGCCGGTGTAAGCAAAAACGCCTGCACGCCCTCCATCCGCGCCGTCGTATACACCGCCAGATTCGCCACCGCATGAAAAAGAAAGGGAATCCCAAATTTTCCGCTTTTCTCGTACAGATACGCCATCAGCATTCCCAGACACGCGCCGTACACGCCCTGTACCAGATTGCCGTGAAACGCGCCGAAGAGAAGCCCGGAAGCGACAATCCCGATCGCCGGATTGTATAAACGGCGCAGACGGTTGTAAATCACCCCGCGGAAAACGACCTCCTCCGCCAGAGGGGATATCAGCCCATAGAGAATAAGCCCCAACGCAAAAGCCACGCCGTACTGCCTGTCCGCCACCTTCTGGTAGGTCTGGGAACTGTCCGCAAACCCTGTCAGTGTCAGAAGCGCGTTGAGCCCCAGCGAAGCGCTGAAAGCGAGGACCACGGTGAGCGCCGCAGGACAGAGCGTTTCCCCGCGCCCCCGCAGTTCCTCCTTTAACATCGGCACGACGGGCAAAATACCCGCCAGCATACACAGTCCTCCCATCACGCCCGCAACGTTGGCGGCATGTGCCGTCATAAACTGTCCGTATGCCCCGCCGAAACGCACCGTCGCCTGATACACAAAAGCAAGAACCAGATAAGCCACATTGTATGCCAGATAATACAGCAGATAGGGAAGCAGTACCTCCCACGCCTTTTGCAATTTTCCCATGTCACTCTCCCATAAAATTCGTAACAGTTCAGCCTTCGGCTTCCCTGTCACTAAAATTCCCTTGACATTTCCCCCGCCAGACCCTATAGTAAAAAAAGCGGATACATCCGCCGCGGCTCATGCCGCATAACTGAATAACTTGCTAGGGGAGCTTTTGCTGAGATTGAGCCCGCGCACAGGATGCCGGGACTCTAACCCTCATTACCTGATGCGGTTAGCACCGCCGTAGGGAAGCGATGGTAACAGAAACCTGTTACGGATTTTCCGTACACATTCCGTTACCGTTCCCCTCCTTGCTTATTCTGAAGACAAAGGAGGTTTTTTTATGTTCTACACTATTGTTGACGGGACTTATGTTCCTACCACTCTGGGCAATGCGCTGTTAGTCATACTTCTGGCAGTTCTGCTTGCCGGCGCCGTCGTTTTCGCGAGACGGTACGCTGCCGCACAGAATCCACAGCCGGAAGGAACCGCCAGAAAGGGCGGAAAACTGACCGTCAAACAGCTTGCCTTCTGCGCCATGTCGATCGCGCTCGGCACCATCCTCTCGGAAATCAAAATCATCGACTTTCCATGGGGCGGCTCCGCCACGCTGCTGTCCATGCTCGTCATCTGTCTCCCGGGCTATCTTTTCGGGCTGGGCGCAGGACTGATGACCAGTATCGCCTACGGCGTGCTGCAGCTTTTGTTCAACCCCTATGTGCTCTTCCCCATGCAGCTTGTGCTGGACTACGTTCTGGCTTTCGGCGCGCTGGGACTCTCGGGTCTGTTTGCAGGCGCTAAGAGGGGACTGCTCAAAGGCTATCTCGTGGGCATTTTCGGACGGTATGTGTTCACGGTGCTGTCGGGCTGGATTTTCTTCGCCGAGTACGCGTGGGAAGGCTGGCACCCGCTGCCCTATTCCCTTGTCTATAACGGCATTTACATCTTTGCGGAAGGCGCGATCACCTGCGCGGTGATTCTCGTTCCTGCCGTGAGCAGCGGCATCGCCGCCGTGAAAAAGATGGCGCTGTCATAATCTTACCATACTTATGCGTGCCTTCGTATATGAACGAGCCCCCATCTGTCAAAACAGTGGGGGCTTCCGCTTTCCATATGTTCCATTTTTTACAATGTCTCTACGCCGTCATAAACATCTCATAGGCGCTGATCGCCTGCTGCATACGGAAATTGCTGACACCGTTTTCCATACCGTTTCCGCCAGACGCTGACACCGATACATTCTGTGCACTGTCCTCCGCCTCTTTCACCGGCTGTACAGCACGCGCTGCGTTCTCCCGTCCAAACTTCGCCGCCGCACTTTCCGTCTGTGCGTTCTCCTGCGCTGCGCCTGTCTCCGCCTGTGTCTCCTCCGCAGGCTTCATCACTCTCGCCGCATTGCTTCTGCCGCGCTGCATCTGCATTTCCAGCATACCCTTAAAGTCGAGTGTCTGCCCCATCTTCAAGGGATTTTCATTTTCAGCCTGCGCCAGTTCGCTGAAATCTGTCTTCTGATCCAGTACATCATCCGAAATCCGGGACAGCCTGTTCATGCTTGCCGGGCTGATGGCGTTTATATTGTACACATAAGGTTGAAAACTGACTGCTCCAATCATCATAACCGATTCCCTCTTCGCTCATAACCTGCACCGCGCCTTCTCTGCTACGGTACAAAATCCATTTTTCCTACCATTTATAATATAACTTCCCGCCCAAATATACAAGACCAAATTTTTCCATATCACCTGTCGCGCTCCACGATCTCTATGTCCACCGCTTCCATCTCCTGCTTCATCATCTTCGCGTTTTTGTAAACTCTCGAGACAATCCAGACATTGGAAAGCCCGTCATAGATCAGGAAAAAGCCGATCAGCATGACCACCGTGTCTATGGCGGCAAAAGGTCTGCATACCAGAAGCACGCCGAATCCCACCGTGAGCACGCCCAGAATAAGCGCGATCCACCATCTCTCATACTTATCCCGCCAGAGTTCCGCCGCCTGTTGCAAATTATGTAAACCATGTATGGCAATGACAATTCCCACAATAATCGGAAAGATCGCCATCACTTTATCCGGCTTCATCACAATCCAGACGCCCACCACAGCCAGCACGATCCCGAAAATCAGATTTGCCTGCGAATACAGACTGCCATCCCTCGCGGTAAAATAGGCAATCATCCGCATAACGCCGGATACAATCAGCACCACGCCCACAGCCGTGCAGACAATCCGCATGGACAGCCCGGGCCGGAACACGAGCACCAGACCGAGAATCACACACAGGGCGGACGAAACCACCACATTCGTCTTAATCTTTTTCAGTAACCCTTCCATCACAAAGCCCCTTTCTTTTTCTCCATAACTGCATCAGACGGTAAATGCCAAAACCGAGGGACGCGCCGACACAATTCAGTAAAATATCATCCACATCAAAAGCGCCAAAGGCGCTGAAAAGCTGAAACATTTCGATTCCAAGCACAAATACAAAGGCGTTTAAGAGCATCACAAAAAACCGCTCCCCATCCTTCGCAACGTAAGGAAAGAGAAACCCAAGAGGCACAAACACCAGCACATTGCCCGCGAGGTTCTCCACGCTGTTCAGTTTATACGAATAGTCTATATACATTTTTATTGTTTTAAAGGGCTTGAAATTCGCCGTGCCCAATCCCTCAAATATGACGTCCCTGCGCCACAAAGCCGCGATTTCCAGAAGCTCCTCATAGGGATATTTAAAGATAATAACCTTTATGACAACCAAAATGTAGATAGCAAAAAAGAGTTCCCACCAGTTTCTTTTTTGCACGCGCGTTCTCCCCGCTGTCTACTTACTATTTTTCTTATCTTTAAATTTCTTGATAATAAGCGGCTCCTCCAGTTTAATCCGCGATGCCTCATACATCTGCTCCCTTGCCGCTTTCTCCTGTGCAGTCTGTCTGTATCTGTCTTTCGCTTCTCTCTCGTACTCCTCCACAACCGCCATATCATCCGGGCGGATCTTTCTAAAATGGTTAAAGCCCGCCGTCAGAATGCGCAGACTCTGTCTGGTCGTATCAAAGGCGCCCTCCTCGTAAAGGTTCACGAGGATAATACCGATCGGCACGGCAAGTATCATTCCCAGCACACCCGCCACACGGTAACCGATGTAAAGCAAAAACAAAGTCGGTATGGCATCCATCCCGATGGAATCTCCCACAATCTTCGGCTGGATCACCTGCCGCACAAGCTGCCCGAACAGCCAGATGGCAATCAGTCCGAACATCATACGGTAATTTTCCGACAACAGCTCAACAATCGCCCAAGGCACCATCACCGTACCCGTGCCGAACACCGGCAGAAAGTCCAGAACAGCGATGCCGAACGCCACCAGAAAGGCGTAATCCACGCCGAGAATCATCAGCCCGATCACAAGGAGAATGTAGATCCAGCACTCAATTTTAAACTGCGCCTTGAAATATCCCCCGACCGCGTTCCGAAAACTCCTGCGGATCAGATCAAAATGGTACCGCATGGAAGCCGGAATGAATTTTTCCGCCGCTGCCGCCATATACCCCTTATCCGCCACAAAAAAGTAAGCTGAGAGCAGGCACATGATCACGGCGAGAAAAATATCGGGAATCTGTTTCGCCACATTTCCCACCGCCTCAAAAGAAGGCAGCTCGATCTTTCCCATGATACTGCTCATATAATTCCCCATTTCCAGAATTATATGATCTATGGTAGCCTGCATATCCACCGGCATCCTGTCGTATACGACCTGCAGGTTTGCTCCCACTTTGTTAAATTCCGCCAGAATGGTATTCCAGATATCCGGCAGCTCATTGATAAAGTTAACGCCCTCCCTGACCAGTTTGGCGATCAGCAGATAGACGAGAAGCACCACCACCGCCAGCACGGCGATGATCACCACCGCCGACATTGCCTTTCTCTTTACCTTCAGTTTCTCCTCAAAGAACCGGACCACAGGTGCCGCTATCAGCGAAATGAGCCATCCCAGAATAAACGGCATAAAAAACCAGATCAGTCTCGGGAGAAGAAAAATACACAAAAGAACTGCCGCCAGCGCGGTAAACAGGTTCAGCGTTACTTTCAGATAAATCTTTAAGGCTCTTCTCATAGGTTCTCCTCTGTATCCTCAAGCATGGCGTCCAACAGTTCGTATATGTCTTCCCGTCCCTGTTTGCTGAGTGAAGAGTAGGGTATGACAATCGTGTCATCTACTACGTCAAGTGTGTCACAAATGAGTTTTAACTGCTTTGACACCTGACTTCTCTTGATTTTATCCAGTTTCGTGGCAATGATAACCGGCTGGTACCCCCGGTCCAGAATCCAGTTGTACATAATCCTGTCATTCTCCGAGGGCGCGTGCCTGATGTCAATCAGCAGGAAAACGGCACGTATCTGTTTTGACTGGTGCAGATAATCCTCGATCATCTTTCCCCACGTCGCCTTTACCTTCTCGTTGGCGGTGGCGTAGCCGTAACCCGGCAGATCCACGAAATACATCTCGTTGTTGATATTATAATAGTTGATGGTCTGCGTCTTTCCCGGTGAGGAACTGGTGCGCGCCAGAGACTTGCGGTTCATCAGACCGTTGATCAGCGAGGACTTCCCCACATTGCTCTTTCCCGCAAAGGCAAACTCCGGCAAAGTATTCTCGGGAAGTTTGCTGGTGACACCGCACACCGTCTCCAAATTTACATTTCTTATAACCATTTGTCCTTTTCTCCTCCGCCCGGACGCCATTTCATGTCATACGTTCCGGCGTCATACGGCATTTCCCTCATTTCCCAGATTCCTGCTTCTGCTTCAGCAGGGCAAGATCCGCCACTTCCTCCATTGTCTCCACAAAGAGGATCTCCTGACCTTCCTTGATCTCTTCCGGGATCTCCTCGATATCTTTCTCGTTCTCCTTCGGCACAAGTACGGTTTTCACTTCCGCCATCTTTGCCGCCAGTACCTTTTCCTTCAATCCGCCGATGGGAAGAACCCTGCCCCGCAAAGTGACTTCTCCGGTCATTGCCAGATCCGCCCGCACAGGCATATGCGTCACCGCCGACAGAAGAGCTGTCGCCATGGTAATGCCCGCGGAAGGACCGTCCTTCGGCACAGCGCCCTCCGGTATATGAATATGAAAATCTTTCTTTTTATAGAAGTTTTCCGCAACTTTATATTTCCCGCTGACAGAACGCACATAACTTAGCGCCGTCCGTGCGGACTCCTTCATCACGTCTCCCATTTGACCTGTTAAGTCAATTTTTCCTTCCCCGGGCATCACATTGACTTCGATCTGGAGCGTATCCCCGCCCACACTGGTCCACGCAAGTCCTCTGACAATGCCGACCTCCGGCTTTTCATTGATCTTATCCTGCCTGTACTTCGGTTTCCCGAGATAGTGCTCCAGCTTATCGGGCGTTATATTAACCTCTTCGGTCAATTTCTGTTTCCGGCGGTCAAAGATTGCCCTTGCCTCCTTCCGGCACACCGCGCCAATCTGACGCTCCAGACCTCTGACGCCCGCCTCTCTCGTATAGAACCGCACAATATCGCGGATCGCCTCATCGGAAAAGGCAATCTCGCCCTTCCTGATCCCGTTCTTCCGAAACGCCTTCTTGACCAGATGCTCTCTGGCGATATGAAACTTTTCATTGGCGGTATAGCTGTTCACTTCTATGATTTCCATGCGGTCAAGCAGCGGGCGCGGTATCCCGTCGCGGCTGTTTGCGGTGGCGATAAAAAGCACCTCCGACAGATCGATCGGGATCTCCACATAATGATCCCGGAACGCGTGGTTCTGTTCGCCGTCGAGCACTTCTAAAAGCGCGGACGCCGGGTCTCCCTTGTAATCGCTGCCGAGTTTGTCGATCTCGTCCAAAAGCATCAGCGGATTTTTGACGCCCGCCTGTTTAACCGCAGCCACGATCCGCCCCGGCATAGCGCCCACATAAGTTTTGCGATGCCCTCTGATCTCTGCCTCGTCCCGAACGCCGCCGAGACAGATGCGCACATATTTCTTCTTAAGCGCCTCCGCCACACTCTTCGCCACGGAGGTCTTGCCAGTGCCGGGAGGCCCTACCAGACAGATGATCTGGCTCCCGGCATTGCCCGTCAGCATCCTGACGGCGAGAAACTCCAGCATACGCTCCTTCACCTTCTCCAGACCGTAATGCTGCTCGTTTAAAATCTTTTCCGCCCCTTCCAGATCCCTGCTGTCTCTGGACGCCTTGTCCCATGGAAGTTCCAGAAGCGTCTCGATATAAGCGCGTTCCACCGCACTCTCCGAACCGCTGCCAGCCACATTTTTATACCGCCTGATCTCCTTGCGGATTTTCTCCTTGACCTCCGGCTTCGCCTTCAGCTTCTCCGCCTCCGCCAGAAACTGTTCCACGTCGGAGTCGGTGTTGTTTTCTCCCAGTTCTTCCTTAATATACTGCATCTGCTCCCGCAGAATATAATCGCGCTGGTTCTTGTCGATCCGCTGCCTGATATTCTTTGCCAGATCACTTTTGATGCGGATAACCTCCACCTCACGGGTGAGTATCTCCGTCAGAATCGAAAACCGCTCCCGCACTGATATGGCGCCCAGAATCTTCTGCTTATCGGCAACCGGCAGGGGCATATTGATGGTAATGCTGTCCAGAAGCTTTCCCAGTTCCATCCCCTCTTCGATCTGATCCTGTACTGCCTTCCCCACCTTGGGAAAACATGCGCCGTATGCCTCAAGCGCCTCTTTGACCGTTCTGGTCATTGCCTCTGCCGATACCTCGTCGATATCCGCCCTGTCATCCCTCTCATACGACACCTGTGTCACTATGCCATTCGCCGTCTGGGAAAGCCCGTGGATACGCGCTCTGGAAACGCCTTCCACCAGTACGCGCAAAATATGTTCGGGAAGTTTACTGACCTGTCTGATCAATGTAACGGTTCCCACATCATAGATATCTTCCATGCCGGGATTTTCCTTGCCCGGATCCTTCTGGCTGACCACAAGCAGCCGCTGGTCTCCCAGCATTGCCTGCTCCACGGAAGATATGGACGCATCCCTGCTGAGGTCAAAATGAATCACCATGCCCGGCAAAATCGTAAGACCTCTAAGTGTCACCGCGGGAAGCGTATCCTCCCGCAGAAGGGAAATCGCATCCGCACTTTCCCTGCCGTTCTCCAGTTGATTCCAGTTATCCATAAAATCACCCTCTATATTATCAAAAATCGAGCGCCAGCGCGCTCGATTCAGAGAATGCTACGCATTCTCCTTGAATGGTTCACACTGTCGCATTTTTCTCTTGAGTTAGAAACGCCGCCAAGGTTCTGGCGACGCTCATCTGTATACCTATAATCACTTTGCCTGCAATAATCTGTCGCGGTATCTGACAAGCGGTTTCTCCTCGCCATCCACCGCCTTCTTCGTAAGAATGCACTCCGCAATGCTGTCGTCCGAAGGGATCTCATACATCACGTCCATCATCACTTTCTCCACGATAGATCTGAGTCCTCTCGCGCCCGTCTTTCTTTCGTGGGCGAGCTTTGCGATCTCAACCACCGCGTCGTCCTCCACGGAAAGCTTTACCTCGTCGAAGGCGAAGAGTTTCTTATACTGCTTAATCAGCGCATTCTTCGGCTCCTTCAAAATGCGGACCAGAGCCTCCTGATCCAGCCCGTCCAATGCCACCGTCACCGGCACACGGCCGATAAATTCAGGAATCAGCCCGAACTTCATCAGATCCTGCGGCGTGACTTCCTTTAAGATCGCGCCGATCTCCTTGCCGCTCTTCTCCGCCACCTGCGCGTTAAAACCGATGGAGTGACGATCCAGACGTTCCTCGACGATCTTTTCCAGCCCGTCGAAGGCGCCCCCGCAGATAAAGAGAATATTTGACGTGTCGATCTGCAGAAGCTCCTGATGCGGGTGCTTTCTGCCTCCCTGCGGCGGCACGCTCGCCACCGTCCCCTCGATGATCTTTAAGAGCGCCTGCTGCACGCCCTCGCCCGATACATCTCTGGTAATGGACACGTTTTCCCCTTTTTTCGTGATCTTGTCAATCTCGTCGATATAAATGATGCCGTACTGCGCCCGGTCGATATCGTAATCCGCCGCCTGAATCAGCTTGAGCAGAATGTTCTCCACATCCTCGCCCACATACCCTGCCTCTGTCAGAGTCGTGGCATCCGCGATCGCAAAGGGTACGTTTATGATCTTCGCCAGCGTCTGCGCCAGATACGTCTTGCCGGAACCTGTGGGACCGACCATGATAATATTGCTCTTCTGCAGCTCTACCTCATCATCGTTATCCTTGGGCGCCATCACCCTTTTATAATGGTTATAGACGGAAACCGCCATCACCTTTTTCGCCTCTTCCTGACCGATCACATACTCGTCAAGAAAACTTTTGATCTCCACCGGCTTTAAGAGATTGATCTCCATCTCCTCTGTTTCCGGGTTGTCCTCATATTCCTCCTCTATGATGTCTGCGCAGATATCCACACATTCATCACAGATATAGACGCCGCCGGGACCGGCAATCATCTTCTTGACCTGATCCTGCGTCTTATTACAAAAAGAACACCTAACTTTTTCCTCAGAAATCTTTCCTGCCATCTTAATCCTCATTTCAAAATCATAACATCACCCTAGCCTTCGGTGCTGGCATGACTGGTGATAATGCGGTCAATCAGTCCATAGGCAAGCGCCTCTTCCGCGCTCTTCCAGTTATCCCTCTCCGTGTCCGCCATAATCACTTCAAAATCCTGCCCCGTATTCTGCGCCATAATTCTCGCCATCTTCTCTTTCGTTGCAAGGATATGCTTTGCCGTGATCTCAATCTCGGTAGCCTGACCCTGTGCGCCGCCTGCCGGCTGGTGGATCATTATCTCCGCGTTGGGAAGAGCCATTCTCTTGCCCTTCGCGCCGCCCGCCAGAAGGAAAGCGCCCATGCTCGCCGCCATGCCGATGCAGACGGTGGACACATCGCATTTGATAAACTGCATCGTATCGTAAATCGCCATACCCGCGGTAATCACACCGCCGGGGCTGTTAATGTAAAGATTGATATCCTTCTCCGGATCCTCAGACTCTAAAAAAAGGAGCTGCGCCACAATCACGCTGGCGCTCGCGTCGTTTACTTCCTCGCCCAGAAAGATGATTCTCTCCTTCAAAAGTCTGGAATAAATATCATAGGAACGTTCTCCTTTTGACGTCTGTTCGATGACATAAGGTATTAAAGCCATGTATTACACCTCCGTTACTCAGTCCGCTTTTTTAGCCTTGCTTTCCTTGGCATTCTCCGCAATGAACTCCGCCGCTTTTTTGACAGCCAGATCCTGCATGATGCCCTTCTTCTCGCGCTCTCCCATAAGCTCCCTGACTTTATCCACCTCCATCTGGTAGACTTCAGCCATGGTCTTTAACTCTTCCTCGTATTCCTCCTCGGTCGGCTCCAGCCCTTCCGCCTTCGCCACCGCCTCAAGCACAAGTCTGGAACGGATTCTCTCCTCCGCCTGCGGCTTCACCTGCTCAATCATCTGCTGGTAATTCGTGCCGGTCATCTGCAGATACTGCTCCATGGAAATACCCTGCATGGTGATGCGCTGCGCAAATTCATCCACCATCTGCCTCTGCTGCGTCTCTAACATCGCGTCGGGAATCTCCATCTCGGAAGCATCCACCGCCGCTTTCACAGCCGCTTCTTCCTTCTCGTTCTTTGCATCCTTCTGCTTTTTCTCTTCCAGATTCTTTTTCACATCCTCGCGATACTCTGAGAGCGTCTCAAACTCGGATACATCGCTCGCAAATTCATCGTTCAGTTCGGGAAGCTCTCTCTCCTTAATCTCCCTCACGGTACACTTAAAGACTGCTTCCTTGCCCTGCAGATGCTCCGCCTGATAATCCTCGGGGAAGGTAACCTTCACTTCCGTCTCCTCGCCGATCTTCGCGCCCACAAGCTGCTCCTCAAAGCCCGGAATAAACGCGCCGGAACCGATGGTCAGCGGATAGTTCTCTCCCTTTCCACCCTCAAAAGCCACGCCGTCCACAAAGCCTTCAAAATCAAGCGTAGTCATATCGCCGTCCTTCACAGGGCGGTCTTCCACCGTAATGTTTCTGGCATTGTTCTGCCGTTCTCTCTCAAGCGCCGCATCAACCTCCTCATCGGTCACCGCGGTGTCGATCTTATCCACTTTCACACCCTTGTACTTGCCAAGCTTTACCTCCGGCTTGATTGCAACCGTGGCAGTAAAAACAAAAGGCTTGCCCGCCTCGATCTGGGTCACTTCGATCTGAGGGGAAGAAACGATATCCTCCTCGCACTCATCCAGCGCCTTATCGTAGGCATCGGGAATCAGAATGTTCGCCGCCTCCTCAAAAAAGACCTCTTTTCCGTACATCTTCTCTACCATCTGGCGGGGCACCTTGCCCTTGCGGAAACCCGGTATGCTGATCTGCTTCTTCTGTTTCTGATAAGCTTTCTCGATCGCCTTCTCAAATTCTTCCACACCAGTCTCGATCGTCAGCTTCGCCATGTTCTTCTCTAATTTTTCCACCTGTAAACTCATGTTATGGGTTCCTCCTTCAATATCTTCTGACCGTTCATTTCCATCTATTATAATGCCCATACGGGCTTTCAGCTACAGTCACCCAAACATTATAGCACAGGGATTTCCAAAATGCTAGTTGTTTTTGCGCGAATAAGCAGAGCTGTCCCATTACATGAAGGCGCCCCGCCTGTGTTTCACAAACGGGGCGCCTTCGCTTTTGTTTTTTGTTACTTCATCTGCTCTTCCTGCTTCTTGATCATTCTACGAACCATCTCACCGCCGATAGAACCTGCCTCCTTGGAAGTCAGGTCGCCGTTGTAACCCTCTTTCAGGTTTACACCGAGCTCAGACGCAACCTCAGTTTTGAAACGATCCATAGCTGCCTTTGCCTCAGGAACTTCTACTCTATTGGTCTTGTTGCTTGCCATTTCTTTTCACCTCCGAA
>CAJUJK010000004.1:0-48232 GCA_910586705.1 uncultured Lachnospiraceae bacterium
TTTTTTGTGTATTTGAAATTTAAATCTGAAAAACGGTATGTTTTTCAGCGGCCTCAATGATTCCCGCGGGGGTTTTTGCAATGCTATATTTAGGCGCGGCATTGAACGTAGATCGAAAGAGCGTTATAATGTAGTCATAATAGCTGAAGCGGTAAACAGAAACCCATTTTTTACAGGAAACATTTCAGATAAAACTCATAACTTACAGGGGATAAAGCTATGAACATCTATGAAACGATTGAGCACAACCGGGAGAATATAAAATCCGTGTATGATCTGGCAGCAGTTTGCTATGATTATTTACTGGCACAGATAGAGAATCAAATTATCTTTATTGGTAAATATGTAGAATTTTCTGATAATGTCAGACAGAATAATCCCAATCAAAAGAGTCTTCTGAAATTCTCCGACAGTGTGAAAGCGCTTTTATTCGCCGCGGAGTATTGGAGTGATGAGGTTTTAAACGAAATTCTTTCAATGACTCTCTCTGCTGAAAGCAGGCTGAAGCCTTTTAGGGATGCGGATTATAATGAAGCAGCCATCGCATATTTTTTACTTCTGGGAATTGACTTATACGCGGAATGCCAACTGGAAAATAATCAGGACGCGCCTTTAAATCAAAGCTATCAGGTAAATTCATTTATTTATCGGCGCCGGAAGGCGAGTATTCTTTCGTGCGCCGCAGAGGAAATCGAGTTTCGGGAAATTATACAGGCAGTAGAAATCCGCAACAATTTTAGCTGCCTAATCATTTTGGAGAAATCAGAGATGAAGCCGGGAATGCTTCCGCCTAAAATGGTTACACTGTCAATTGACAAAGAGGATTTCGCCAGAAATTCTTTGATTCAGGATCAGACATTGAATGTGGTATGTATCCCTTGGGGAAAAGAACAGACGTGCAATTTTCCTAAAATACAAGGAAACACTTTTCGCGTGGAGTATTTGGACAGTTACAAAACAGCCTGTGTCACGAAAGCTTTGACTCTGTTGAAAGCGGCGATCCGTCGCAAAGCGAATATCATTATCTTTCCGGAATATGTGTGCTGCCCCGAAGTGCAGGAAGCGATTGGCACATATCTTAAGGAAACTTATCGGCAAACTCCAGAAAAGATGGGAGCCCTGCTCATGGTCATAGCAGGCAGCGGGTGGACAGATGATGATAATAATGTCGCCAGAATCTATAGTTATAGTGGAGTATTATTAGGAAAATACTATAAATATGCCGCTTATGATGACAGGGAGATAGATTTGCAGACCGGCATGTCCAAGGAGCGCTTGATTGAAGGACTCCACGATCCCGGCAAAGAATCGGTTATTGTCGATGTGCCGAATGTGGGCATTGTGATGACTGCTATCTGCCGTGACATATCCAATTGGGACTACAGCGAAAAAATTGCGCGCCTTTTCCAAGCAGATTTTTTAATGGTGCCGGCTTGGAGCAGTTCCCTTAATCATGCTTTTATAAATCAGCTTAAAAGTATTACTGCCGCTAATACCAATACCTGCGCCGTTGTATGCAATTGCTGTGGCGCACAAAAGAGTGGCATCTTAGAAAAAGGCGTAGTGGTTACCCCCTATAAGGACAATACGCTTATGACAGGAAAATTGCGCTTCATTTCGCCAAATAAAAGGAGCGTAAAAAGGTGTGACACCTGCAAAGGGTGTATATTTAGCCTGACCCTCTCCTTTAAACCACAAGATGTTGGGAATGGTCAGATAGCCCGATACATCCACAGTTTTGGGCTATAATTTACTGCATTTCTCTTGAAAAATAAGGCATTTGTGTTATACTGTAAATAGTTTAGGAATAGTTTAGGGAGGTGGTTTACCAATGAAAAAACATATCACGTTGGATCGTATCATAGACGATATTTCCACCTGCATGGCTTTTAAAAAAGAGCTCACGCAAGAGCTGCTTTTCAGTTTTATGAAAAAGTTCATAGCCGACAATGGCTCTTTTTTTGACGCGAAAAAAACAAAATCGTATAAAGCCATGAGGAGCCGGTTAAATGAGCTGTGGCAATACCGGGAATGGGAAGATATGTCGTCTGAGCAGGCATTTCTCTATGGGCAGCTGTTTGGCTGTGTGAGGCTGTGCGAGTACAGGGAGCAGAGCCATCAGGATATAGCGTGGACGAATTATCTCCTTTCCAAATACGAAGATTCCAAGTTGTTCTATATTGTGAAAAGGAACCCCGGCATCCGCCACAAAGATCTGGCACAAGAAATAGGTCTTACTGCCGGGCGGCTTTCGCAGATGATGGACGAGGAAGACACGAAGGACCTGATCGTCAGCCGGGTTATGGGTCGGGAAAAGCACTATTTTCTCGGAGCAAAAGGCGAAGAACTTCTTCAGAAACTAGAGGCACAGAAACGGGAAGCGGAAAAAGGAAAGGATTCCTTATTTCCAATTAGAAGAGGGATTTAAAATGACAAACGATCGTTTTGCTGAAATCACCCGGAAAAATATGGATCTGATCAAAAAGGCGAATTTTATTATACGGTCTTCGATAGAGCAGCGGACAGAGGTAAGCGGTTTACTTTTAAAAATACTATCCGAGTGTGAAACCGAAGAAGACCAGATTGTGGTATTTGCGCAGATTTTAGCAAAGCAGGAACAGCAGATCATCACTCAAGTATTCAACTCATTACAGTAGAAACCTATTTGCATACAACATAGGCTCCCCGCGGGAATCACCCCGCGGGGGTTTTTCTCCTCTCCTTTCTCCCACTCACCCCAGCCGCCGCCACTCTCTGCCGCCCTGTCCGTCCGAGAATATATAAAAAATCGGTATGGGCGGAAGATATTGCGGCAGATTTACATATCTTTCTCTCACATGGGGCGCCCCTTCGCGGGGGAAGCGGTTGCGGGAGCAGGCGATCAGCGGGTAATAAATAATATCCCTTTCGGGATTCTCGCCGTAATCCATTACGCACCGTCGCACAATCTCCGCCTGATAGCCCATCTCGAGCAGCCTGGCGATTCGGATGCCGTCCTTTGTGTCCGCCAGATAATAGCCGGGCTGATTGTGCGGAAGATCGGGGAAGTTGCCGTAACGATTCCTGAGCGTCTGCATCAGACGTTCCAGCGGACGCGCCTCGTCGAAAGCAACGTTGCTTATCACACAGTTCTGCTCTTCATCCACAAAGTAAAACCATGCCGACGGGTCGAAATGATCCTGAATGAAACGGTTCCAGTCGCTCCTTCCCATGTGGAGGTTTGCCGGTGAGTTGCCAGCCAGATAGCTGAAGTGCAAAACCAGATTATCTGTAATCTCATCCCGGTTTCCGTTTCCGAGGCGCCTTTCCAGTGTGCCGGCGAGACGTTCGGTGAAGTGGAGCCGGCGGGTTGCGAAATCATTCCCTTCATGCGGGACTTCCGGGTAAAGCGCTTCAATCAGTCTGCCAAACGTCGCCTGTCCCTGCTGATGGCGCACAATCGCGTTACAGATATCCGCTATGATAAGGTCAAGCTGACAGGCGCTGATGCTGTGGCAGGCATCGCCAAAATCAACATCTTCATCAGCCGGTCTGGGGATATGCGTTCTTACTTCCGGGTCAATGTTTGTTCTGTGTGTGTGCATATAGCCGTTTGGTCCCGGTCCCACCAGTCCGACCGTCAGCCCGTCACCCGGATTTTCTGCGCTGTCGGCGGCGGTTTCTCCGGCTGTCCGGCAGTTGTCCTGCGGGTCGTCGTCAAGCGTCCAGTCATTTCTGTTCAAGGTGAAATACTGCCGGCAGTAGGTGCCGCACAAAAAATTTCCCTCACGATAATACCGGGGATCATATTCGCCCGTTACCAGAGAGTCGGGATCCGCAGAAAAAGGAATACCGTTGGCGCCGCAACGGGCATCGTAAATGAGCGTCGTTTCCGGATTGCCGCGTGTGTTCGTAACCACGCTGTAGACATACGCCTCCGGGCAGAAGTATTCCTCCGGGCTGCCGTCCTTTTTGAACAGGAGGCGCGCGCCGTCTGTTGATTTATCTTTTTCTGTCCATGTGATGCCGGAGCACAGACCCATCGTGCCGACGGATTCGTTTCCGTTCAGATAGGCGAAAACCGGCGCAGAGTATATCCAGTCATTGCGTGAGATCCGAAGCTTCCCATAAATCCATGCAGCGCAAAACTTTTTTGCACTAAAAACAGCTTTTCTGTCTTTCTCTGGACGAATCCGGGAGAACGATTCTTTGGAGCCGTCCTGTTCCGCCGTCCTGTCTCTGATATAGTTCATATAATCCGTGAAAAATCCGCCGCTGTGAGCACCCGCGTGCGCCGCACAGTCTGCGCAGAGTTCGAGGCATTCGATGGGCACCGCATCTTTCCACGGTCCGCAGGGTTTCCCTTCCAGAAAATACAGTTCAAAGTCAGTCGTTCCCAGAAACTGCGACTGTTTACCGTCCTTGGACCGGCACTTCCACAGCAGGGTTTCCGTGCACTTGCCGTATTTTCCTTTAAACTTTTCAGGGTGTACCGCACACGATATCTCTACGGAACTGGCCCCGCTGTAAGAAACCGACTGGCTGATGCCGGCAATCACCTGCCCCTCCCTGTTTTGTGCGGAAACGGTAAACTCGTCTTTATCGCCCTTAAAAGCCAGCGTTACCTTCAGCGTATGATTTCCTGTCCCGTTTTTCAGAAAGAATACCGCCCGTGTTTTCTCTTCCGCTTTTGCCTCCGCCATTTCGGAGTCCATGCACAGATTGCCGCCGTCCGTCACGATGCGCATATCTCCCTTCAAGGACACCTGTTTCACGCGGATGTCGGTCTTTTTCTTCTTTTTGTCATCGTCGTCATCCTCATCATCCTCATCCTGATCCGGCGTGTCGGGCATCTTTGGCGGTTTCGGAAGCGGTTTCAGATTTTCCAGCATGGTTTTGAGCGCCAGCAGGATCGCGGCAATCATCGCTGCTTTCAGCAGTTCCCGGATAAACTCGTAAAGCGCATCCAGATCCTCTTCCTGATACAGATAGTCGATCAGTTTTTTCAGGGTGCCGTTCTTTTCCATCGCGTCAATCAGCTTCAGCAGTTTCTTGGGCGCAAGTTCATTATAGTCCGCCAGAAGATCCTGCGCCTCCGGCATGGACAGGATTTCTTTGTGAATAAAGCGACGCAGACCGATTTCGACTTCCCACGGCTCTTTTTTCATGTCAATGTTTCCCCTGTTCGGATAAATGCCGAACTGCTCGTGAATCCACGTCACCAGAAGCTGCAGCAGCACGCCGATCTCCCAGTTTACAAACTCGCTGTAAGGACGATCGCTTACGGGTGCGCCGATTTCCTTTTTTACGCCGGTCAGCGCGCCGGTGCCTCTGGCGAGAACGATCTTCGCGCCCCGGGAGACCAGCGGGGTATTGCGGCGGCTTTCCAGAAGATCCCTGCCGCTGAAATCACAGAGGTAAAGAAGGGAACCGCTGAAGATACCAGGCGGATTTTCCAGAAAACCGGCAATCTGGTTTTCCGATGCGGCGTACCTGACAACTGTGCAGGAGTCCATGTAACCATCGAAAGGTCCGAAAACGATATCTTCCGCCTGCTTTTTTGTGGAATGGCAGGAGATTTCCGCCGCGGGTTTGCCGTCAAAACAGACCAGACACCGGGAGCCGTCAAAGGCAAAAGCCATATTGATCCACTGATACCGCAGGAGACTGCAGGGAATATTGAACCCGGGTTCCCCTTCGTGATGTATGATAAGCCTCGGGCTCATGCAGCCCCGCTCGTATATGATTTTTATCTGAAAATCGGAAAGCTGAAAGAGAATGCCGTCCCTGCGGTTCTGGTCCGTAAGATAGACGGAGAGCAACACCGTATATTTTTCGGGCAGTCCGGCATCCGGCATATAAAAACCGCCCTCCCTGCAGTCCAGCGTGTAGACACAGTTTTCTATCCTGCACTGATGCAGCGTGACGCCCGCCGGCGCGGTGTCTGTTGAAAAAAGAATGCGGTTTGCAAAATTTGCAGGTTTTTTTACGCAGTATTGCTGTATCTCCGACGGGGTGGGAAGGCGGTGAAATATCGTAACGTCAAAGATGCAGACCGCCGGAAGATTTTCGCCGATGCGCATACCGGGTGCTCTGCCCGGATCGTAGGGCAGGGTATTCTCTACCGCCAGAATACCGTTGCAGTATATTTTCACCCCGCGCCCGTCCACAACCGCAACCAGTGTGTTTTTACACTGTTTCAGCACGGCGCAGCGCTCGGAATCGTGGTAAAAAGACCGCCCTCCCAGCCGCACATGTCCGGCGGAATCTTTTGCCCGGATAAAGCCTACGGACAGCCCGTCCAGTGAAAAAAGCGTTCCGTCCTCCGGCAGACTTTCCGGCAGAAAGCGCACCATGATGGAAAACTGGTTTCCCGTCGGCGGCGTCCACGGAATCTCAGCGTAACAGTCCCCGTTGCAGTAAAGCGCAAGAAATCCGTTTTTGTTCATGTAAAACCCCCCTTCTTTACCGTTTAAACGACTTCGTTTCCTTTAAAATAGCAGCATCCGAGCAAATACCCGCGTGTGAGCGGCAGGGAGAGGTTCTCCGTCCCGCCCGGGGCGGCAGACCCGGTGCGCATGTCAACGAGATATGGAGCCAGAGCCGCGTCAAAGCCGGATCCGTTTTCCATAAGATAGGTGCATCTGCATACGATATGGGCGCGGTCCGCCCGGCTGGCTTCAAACCATATTTCAAAACGGCGCTGCGCGTTCGGGGGCATGAAAAACCGACAGGCAATGACGTCCGTTCTGGAGTCGCCTTTTAGGTAAGTACGCGTTTCATCAATTTCAAATTCCGGCTGGCGGATTCCGTAACTGACTCCCGAGGGCGTCTCCCCTTCCATTTCAACGATAAGCCACATACGACGTTCCCGTTGCCGGTCCGGATTATCCACAACAACTGTATTTGTGGATATGGGAGACTGACCCGAAATCACACAGACATTTCTGGCTGCCACATTTATTTTGTTCACCCACCGTATATACTTGTCATGGCAGTTGATAGAGGAATAATCCGGCTTTTCTTCCCGCGTCGCAACAGCCACAAAACAGTTGGGATGGAAGCCCTCCGTCTTTTTGTCATAGACAAATGCCGGCGTCGCGCCGATTTCACCGGCCTCCAGACGCTCGATACGGACGGGCTTTCCGTCTTCGGTGTGCATCTCGGATGCCGCCCAGTCGCCGGGGCGGTTGCTCAACCCCAGATGATTGCGATAGAGATGGATGTAAAAGCCGGTGAGCGATTTGCCGGATATGTTTTTAAAGCGCACATACAGATACATTTTTCCGCTATCGTCGCTCTCCACGCTGATATCCCGATCGTAAGTCCGGGCAAATATATCAGCCAGCTCATCCTTGCGGAATTCGGTTTTCCGCACGATAATATCAGGCGAATTGTTGTGGCATTTCTCTGTGCCATGGTCCTGCAGCGTTTCGCGGATCAGAACCGGCAGTTTTTCTTCTAAAATTGACATGGTAAAATCCCCCTTTTTGGATTGCGTTTGTGTGATGGTTGACCAGTTGCACTTCCAGTCTATTCTCTTTTTTGCGCAAAAGCAACAGAAACGGACAGGGGAGGGGAGGAAAGTAAAAAACCCCCGCGGGAATCATCCCGCAGGGGTCTCTGTTACTTAAAATTCAATGCCTTTCACCGATGAACTCAGGCACCTTCAGCCGGTGTCACCGCGAAGTTGAAATCATGTAAAAACACAATCGCAGCTTCGCCTGTTCCGATGGTGATCTTTACGTTCTTGTACTCACCCTTGTTAGGGTCAGCATCTGGTGTTGTCGTATAGGTTGTGGCAGTAACGCCCTCAGCCACGTTTTCTACCGCTACAGTTATTGCAGGTGTCACTTTGTTTACTTTAGCGATTTCCGCCTCAAGGGCTGTCTTGGCTGCATCTAAGCTTGCCGGAAGAGTTGCTGCCGTAATCGGCGCTGCTGTTGTTCCGATTGCCTCGATTTTCGCCTTTAATTCCTCGGCTGTCTGATAAGCGTCATCCGGATCTACTACTTCCGCATCGGTCACAGAGATGGTCTCCGTCACGCCTGTGGTCAGTCCTGCCTCCTGTGCGCCATCAAGTGTCAGCACGATCTGGAAGGAGAGTTTGCCCTTCCCAAGCTGGGTTGCCTCTGTGTAGGTAAAGTCATCTGTCTTGTCTGCCTTCTGTGCCCATGCCCAGCTATAACCCAGATACTTTGCGATTTCACTATCCAGCTTGGTGTTAATCACTGTCTTGATTGCCTCCGCATCATTTGCAGTATCTGCTGTGGCAACCAGTGCTTTCAGTTTGTCTCCTGTCACTTCAGCAGAAATCTTTGTCTTTACGTCCGCCAGAGAAACATATTTCTCCACCTTCGCCTTGTCGATGGTTGCGGTTGCGCTGGTGATCTCCACGCTTCTGCTTCCGTCCGCCTGCGGCTTGGTCAGAACCAGCGTGAATTTCAGACTTCCGTCTGCAGCCGCTGCGGTTTCCTTACCCTCGTCATCTGTCACCGCTGCAGTAGGAGCCTTGTAATCCCAGCCCTTCACTGTCGCAGTATCCGCCTTGAATGTGATTGCAATATCCTTGTTGCCCGCCGCATCCTTAGCTGCCTTCAGGATCGCCTCTTTTATGATAGCTTCCTGTCCGCTACAATTGTCAACATAAGCCAGTACTTCGGATGCATCATCAAACAACTCTCCAACCTTCTTCTTTGCCTCTGTCAGTTTACCAAGCTGTCTAATGGTGCCAGTAAGCTCAGCCGTATCAGAGTAACCGGTTACCAGATCTTTCACTGTGATAACGGCATCGATACTTCCGTCAGCTCTCGTAGTTGCGTATACTTTTCTGAAGGAGCTTACCTTGAGGGAAAGGTGACCCTTTCTCGCATCCAGATAAGGCTTCACAGTGTCATCCGCCTTGATATCTGCCAAGAGAGTCGCCGCGGTGGTCTCGTTGGTATAACTCAGACTCAGACTCAGACTTTCAATAGCACTTATTGCCGCGCTGATATCATTCTCCGCCGCATTCATACCAAGCGTGTACTTCCAGCTCACATCTGCGGTATTGTCAGCCGCCTTGGAAACGTCTGTCAGGGTAAGGGTAACTTTAGCGTTCCCTGCACCCATGATCGCGCCATAGTCGGGAGCGTCTCCCTCAGTGCCCGATGCAAGTTCCTCACCGTCGTTCAGATACTTCTTCGTCAACGTATAGCTTACCGCTACATCTGTGTCCGCAGGAATGAGACTCTCTACTTTCCCGCTTACAAGAGCAAGCAGATCCGTGAGAACATTCTCTGCATTGCCGAGAAGTCTGGTCTGGATCTTTTCGATCGCAGCCTTGTTCTCATCCAGCATCGTTTTAACTGCTGCGAAGTCCATAGGTCTGGTCTTCGGCATAACAACATTAAAGGTTAAGGTATCCTCAGTGGTAATACCGTTGGTGTACTTCACTACTACCGGCACTTTCAGTGTCTTGCCATAGTTGGTAACAACCTTTGCTGCGCGGTTTGCGGTAACCTCGTCGTTCAGGAGGTTCAGCGCTTTCTTGCTCACACTCAGACGAATGACATTTACATCGTTACCCTTTTCGTCCGTCACCGTTAACTTCTCGGTTGTAACCAGTTTATCCTTGGATGCACCAACCTCATTCAGATCAGCGCCAGCCGCATCGGTCAGCTTTACAGCCACACTTGCGATGTCGGATCCGGTTGCGATCATGGTATAAGGTACATCTACGACATACTTGCCTACATATGCGCCTGCGTTGTCTTTCTGCACATAATCTTTTGCTGTAAGCGTAACTTTCAAGTTCTTAACACCAGCCGCCTTCGCTGTATCAACCGCTTTTACGTCGATCTTCGCGGTAACAGGGATACCTGCCTTAGCGATCAGTTCCGCATCTGTCAAAGGCTTGCCATCTACTAACTTATCATTTGCGGGAATCCACTTTTTGTTTACATCATCCCATGTCACATAACTGGAATCCTGCGGTATAACAATCAGCTTCACCGTATACTTGCCTGCCGCAACTTCTGTTGTGCCGCTTGTGATGATGATGTCGCCGTTATCCGGGTTAGCCGGGTTTTCAGTATCATTTACGAAGTTAACGCTCTTAGCAAATGCACCGTCGTCCGTCGCGTCAATCGCCACCATTGCTGCATAGTCGTGAAGCTTGCCATTCATAAGCTGCACGGTTGCATTGACAGGCTGATTGGTTGTGCCATTTGAGAAAACAGCCGCCCCGGACAGACTGTATTTATTCTCCTTAAAGGAGATCTTGATCTGTACATCCTTGGTGTTAAATTTCTGGGTCAGCTTCTTCATAGTGCCATAGCCGTTGGATACGGTAATATAGCCGACACAGTCATCCTTGGCATCCTTGGAGGTAATGTACGCAATCTGCTCCGCGGTAAGACCGGGCTTCAGACCCACGGTATAACCTAAAATATCACCCCTATACTCGATCGGAAGCACTTCAAAGTAGTCAGTAAAGTGATTGGTATGATCGTTCTTGCCCTGTTCTTTCTTGACTACATTCATAGCCTCGGATACGGTATACGCATAATCCGATTTCACAATAATCTCTGCGGTGGTCGCGCTCTTTGCATCCAGCTTGTAAGCGCCTGTCACACTCAGATTTGTCTTAAGCTTCGTCACAGGAATGCTGAAGTTCAGCTTCACATCCTTTGTGGACGCCACAAACTCACCGCCTGCCATGGTACCTACGGTAGCGACCATCTTGTATGCGCCGCCGTAGAGATATCCGGGAACAAGTGTAAAGCGACCGTTCTCGTTGATCTTCAGGATTTTGCCTTTCTCACCAAGAAGATACTCTGCCGGATTGGACGCGGTAACTGTAAAGTCGGGTGTCAGCTTCACATAGCTGCCCGCATAGTTGTCATTGTCTTTATCCGTCACCTGCCATGTAATTTCCTCTGTGTCAGCAGCCACCTTCTTCGGGTCATAGAGCTTGATGGAAGGCGCTTTCACAGCGCTGAAACTGTCGTTGGTGATGGTGTAATCCTTATGGTTATTCGCCTTGTCCTTGTTGGCGGTATCGGTCACGGTAATGGTAGCTTTGCCGCTCTTGTCCGTAACGACAACCGCATAACCCATCCTGTTGTCTCTGACCTTCGCCCAGTTCTTGTTGGCGATGAATTTGCCGCCCTTTACGGTAATCTTGAGGTTCTTATAATCTGAAATTCCGTTCCAGCCGTCCCCAACCGCATAATGAGGGTACAGAGTATAGGACTCATTGTTACCGCCAGAGTAGTGAATATCTGTCTCGTCAAGACCGCTCTTGCTGTCATCAACGCCTACAATATACAAACCAACCTGCTTGTAAGGCTTCACATTGACAAGCGTCTCCATCTTCGCAGCTTTGCCGCCATCTACTGTGGTAGCTGTAATCTTGATCTTGTCAGCGGGCTTGTAGAAAGTGAGCAGTCCGCTTGCCGTATCTACAGCCAGCGCCTTCGCGCTGCTGGACTTGAAGGTTACCGGAAGGAAATCTTCGGGATCCGTGTACTGATCCGCATCCTTCACGCCCTTTTTCAGTGCAACTGCATACAGATACTTGCTTGTATCATCGCTTCCATCGTTAAGAGAATGATCCCAGTAATCAAAATCCTCAGCCGTGAGCGTTGCAGGATCTTTTACATTGCCGTCGTTGTCCAGAATAACAACCTTGCCGATCTCGTTTTTCTGATCGGTGATTTCAAAGCTGCCCACAATATACTTTTCTGTATTATCGGCAAAGTCTGCAGCCTGAATGGTTACATAGAACTTGTTGTCATCCTCTCTGGGCTGAATCTGATAACCTGCGGCAACCGTTACCTTGCCGTTCTTTACAGAAACCAGAGGCTTTGCACCGCTGATCGCACTCTTCATGTAAGGGGAGAGACCTGCTGTCTCACCGCGACTGTCGGTAATCTTCCATGTAAGGGTTGATTTTGCCGGCTTGTAATCTTTGTAGCCATAGTTTAACAGCGGTTTGATGGTCACGGAAGCCGTCTTTTTGCTGTTTTCCTTATAGAGTGTCTCGGGAAGTTTAGCCTTGCTCTCGTCTACATCAATATCAAAAATACCCTGTTTTACTTTCAGTTTCACAACAGCGGAAGCAGCGTAGCTTTCGTCGGGAGCTACAGCCGTCACCTTCACACCCAGAGTCTTGAGCAGATCTTTGTAAGACTTTCCTGAGGAACCGGCATATGAGCTACTGTTCACAAGAATATCACTGGATGCGCTTACGAGAATGCTGTTGTCCGTCGGATCTACGTTTGTGGTAAAGCCTTCAAAACTGCTGCCGTAACGCACGCCTGTCTTTGTATCCACAAACTGCACGCTGATGTTGTCGTAAGCGGTCGTCTTGCCAAATACGGGAGTCGCTACCTTGACGTCTGTCTGACCAGTCGTCACGGTTGCACCGTTTAGAGTCTTCACGGACAGCTTTGTCTCATAAATAGGAGCCTTGGTGCTGAGCGTGTTGTCCTTCATGGCAGCCTCGGGACCAGCCACATAGTCTGCGTCAGCCGCAGGTGTCTCTTTCAAGGACTGTACCAGTGTTACCTTTACTTTTGTAGAAATGATTTCGGCAATATCCGCCTCAACACCATTTACATCCTCCGTATTGCTCACTACAACGGGGATTGTGAGTGTGGTATTAGGATTTGCAAAGTCTTCTACTTTTACATACTGAACCAGATCCGCACCGGAAATCACCGTCACGCTGGCAGGCGCTCCTGTAGGTGCATCAAGCTCTACTTTGTAGTAAAGATCGCCCTGAAGAGGAGCAGCCGGAAGGCTCTTCTTATTCTTGAAATCAACGCTTACGTTCAGTCTCACAGCTCTGTTGGTGCCGGAGCCTGCGACTGCGTTCACTTTCGTGATTTCAGCAGATTTTACAAGGGGATCCGTAAGTTTCAGAACGAACTTACCACCCTTTAAGGAAGTCTTATCTTCCTTGTTGTCCGCCGTTTTTGCGTTTTTGTTGTAGATGCTAACCAGCACTTCCGTATCTTTTGCCGCACCGGGCTTGGTCTGAACGGTGAGTGCTCCATCTGTAAAGTCAAATGCCTCAACAGGCGTGTTTTCCGCTGCGAGTGCAGTACCGTCCTTCGCGAGGACTTCCACATCCAGATCAGTCAGGCTTGCACCCTTTGCCGGGGTTACCGCAAATGCCATTTCCGCATCGGGCATAATCTCAATGGTAGCGTCCTCCGCAACCTTGGTGGCTTTGCCGTTTACCACACGGGTTACTGTTACCTCATCGGAAACAGCGTTGGTCTTTAATGTGGTCGTATACTTCGTGCTCTTATTGGTATAAACTTCAATGGTCAGATCTTTGCCGTATTCTGTCTTATCGATGGCTGCGATCGTAGCCTTGGCGCCGGCTACTGTCGCTTCGGTAGCAGCCGTCTTTGTGCCGTCCTTCACAACAACATCATAGAGATTTCCGCTGTAGGTCACGCCTGCCTTTGTCAGCTCGATGTCAATGTTGGTATCCGTGTAATCCGCCACATAAGCGTCGCCGTCCGATGCCAACTCACCGGATGCATTGGAAAGCTTCACGCGGTAATCGCTCTTGGACTCCACGTCAACGGTCACATCATCAGTTACAGTGAGATCCAGCGTATAATTACCCTCTCTGTCGGGCGTCGCTTCGCCTGTGGTTTCACCCATCGTATAGGAAACCTTGTCGATGGTTACGCCGGGCTTCGGCTCAAAGATCAAGCCGAGATCGGAACCCTCTTTAGGAGTTACGCTGAGGGTGTAATAACCATCTGCTGCACCTGAAAGGTTTTCTGTCGTCGTAGCCTTATTGTATACAGACTTTACTGTCACGTCGTCTGCGACAACCTTAACTTTTACGCTCTTGTTCTCAAGAGCAGTTTTTTCGTCAATCACGATTTCCGTGGTTGCATCGCTGCTCAGAGCCATAGCGGGAACAGCAAAGGTGTAAACGTTCTCTGCTGCAGAACCGTCATAAGAAGCGCTGTCCACAGTTACCGCAGGTACTCTCGCGGAGGTAACCGTAAAGGTCAGAACATCCACCGTCGCGGGAACTACCCATGTGTCTTCTATGTCTTCTTCTGCGGGAGTTTCCTCATCATGGATCACGCCGTCCGCCGTGATCTTATAGCCCGCGCCGAGACGGTCTGTGAAGTGAACGATCTTTTCACCGTCGTTTTTCCGAACGGTCGTGTCGATCACCACGTCTACGGATTTCACAACATAAGGAGCCTCCGCATCTCCGTCGGTGGCATTATCCTTGTACAGCTTATCGCCTACCGCATCTTTCAGCTTCAAGGTTATAGCTTTTGCCGCACTATCATAAGCCTCTACCTCTGTGGAGATTTCTTTCTCTACAGGTGCATCGTTTACTGTGTAGACTCTCTTTTCTTTCAAGGTTACGACAAACTTATCGTCATTTTTGCCGTCGCCCTCTGTCTTGGTGCCTTTCGCCAGATCATAACCTGTGTCAGGAGCAACCTTGATGGTATAATTGTCAGCTGCAACCGTCAGACTGCTGTCTTCCAGCTCGTCATCCGCGCTGGATTCGCCGTGCATAATAGTCACATGCTCGGGTGCGCTTCCTGCCGTGTTCCTAAAGTTAATGGTATGAACAGCATCCTTCGCATCATCCAGAGCCGTCGCGATGGAGATCGTCAGATCGGTGTCCTCAGAGAAACTGCCAACGCCGGAAAGAGCGATGGTGCACTCGATGGAACCGTCAGCCGCCGCCGCAGGCTTGGTGACAGTTACTGCCGTACCGTCCTGATTGCTTGCGCTTGTCGCCTTTGCGGTAACATCTGTTATTTTGTAATTCGCAACAGGGGTCACCTTAAACGCAAGGGACTTAGCCAGACTTGTCGCATCGTCCTCAACAAAGGTGGAATCTGTGCCGAAATTCATTCCGCTATAATTGATAAATGTATCCCCGGTATTGGTGGCAGATGCCGCAACACTGCTGTTCGCGTTTGCATCATCGAATGCCACTGTCAGTTTCGCCTTTGCCACTACCTTTACTCTTACTACCGCCTCGGTATCAGCCTCGGTGGTATCGCCGAGATTTCCAGCCTTGGAAGGATCTACCGTGAAGGTAAGGCATTTGGTTTTAGCCGCACTCGCCTCTTCGTCCTTCACATTCAGTTCAGCTGGTGTCACCGTGATGTCCTCGCCGTTCAAGGTAATGCTGTCGAGCTTGTTCGCAACAACGTCGTCTTCAGCGGTAAGTACCAGAGCGAACTTAGCGGTTTTTCCATACGCCACGTCTGTTTTAGCGGAACCAGTAATTTCTGCTCCCAGAACTTCCGTCGCATCGGATTCGCTCTTTGCCTCTACGGGATAAATCTTGTAAGAGCCGGCTACGCTGCCGTCACCGCCAAAGCTTACCTTGTAGTTTGCAGCCTTGGTGGTAACGATGATCTTGCCGCTCAGAGCGTTTTCGCCAGATACAAAGCTGGCTTTTCCAACGCTGTAAACGCCGCCGTCTCCCGCTGTGATAGCCGTAGCGCTAGCCGCGTCACCGATCTTGTGCTCAACTTTTACCAGCACGCGTCCGGCAGCGGGCTCAACTTTGAACCGCAGGTCTCTTCCTGCAGCCAGTTTATTTTCGCTGCTCACACAGCCGCCCAGGAAAATAACCTCAGCCGTATTCGTTGCCGTATCGGTCGTCGGGTCGTTTGCATACTCAACCGTAATCACGGAATCGGTGTCCACAACCGCGTTGATCTCGCTGTCTGTCACGGATTCAACATCGGAAGGCTCCTCTTCGGTTTCCTCGGGATCGATTGTGGGGTCCACAATTTCTTCCTCTACAGGATCCTGCTCCTCATCCGGATCTTCTACAGGCTCCTCAGCCGGATCGGTAACAGGTGTTTCGTTATCGCCGGAAGGAATTTCTGTCTCTCCCTCGTCCTCGTTTTCCTGCTCGTCGGCGGGGGTGGTTTCGGTCGCATCGCCTGTCTCCCCCACATCTTGACACGCGAAATTCTTAAGATTTTCTTAATTCCACAAAACGCAGTATCCATGCGGGTTTGCGGGCACGCATACCGAAAATAACGTATGTGATATCGTTTGTCATAATTTATTATTCCGCGCAACACCCCCGATTTGTCGCTAATTTGTAACTAATTAAATTTTTATTAAATCGTACAACCCGCGTGGACAGGGGGATGGGAACGGTTCCGGGGCGGGGAAATTTGTCACTAATTTGTTGCTAATGCGGGAATTTGGGGTGTTATTGTTTGAAGAAGCGTCAAGGTGGAATTGGCGGGAAAACGTCTAATTGCAGATGCCATAAAGCAACAGGCAGTTATTTCGGTGGTAGCGAGAATCCAGTGCTTTTATCACCCGATTTTTATCCCTCACTTTATCCCCCACTTTATCCCCCACCTATGATATAATGTACACAAAAACAAGGAGCCTTGATAATGCAGGAAATAGAAAAAATCGTAACTGAACTGCAAGCGTATTCCTCAGAGGAAGAATGGTTTGAATTTAAGGAAAACTGGTTTGGGGAAGCGGGCATTGGCGAATATATTTCTGCCATGTCAAATGCCGCCGCCATGCTTGGCAGAAATGCTGCATATCTGATATGGGGTATCAATAATGAAACCCATGAGCTGACAGGAACCACTTTCAGCTTCCACAGGGATGTAAAAGGGGAGCCACTGGAACACTATCTGGCGAGGCAGATTATGCCTGACGTCGGTTTTCGTTTTCACGAGCTGTCTGTCGAGGGAAAAAGAGTTGTGGTGCTGGTGATCCCGGCGGCAAAACAGGTACCGACAGCTTTTAATAATGTAAGATATTTGAGAATCGGCTCCAGCAAAGTCAATTTAAATAAATATCCCGAAAGGGAGTCGCAGCTTTTTGATATACTGAGAAACGGGCTACCGACGTTGGAGAGGGCAGAAGCGTATGATCAGGATTTAACATTTGGGAAACTGTTTTTATATTATGCGGATAAAGGCATTATATTAAGCAAAGACACCTTCAAAAAGAATCTCGGACTGCTGAATCCATCCGGCAAGTACAATATGCTGGCGCAACTGTTATCGGATGACAGCCAGATACCTATTCGGGTTTCCATATTCCGCGGCACGGACAAGGCGTCCCCTCTTTATTCCGTCAGGGAATTTGGAAATAACTGTCTGCTTCTTTCTCTGGATAAAGTGCTGGAATATGGGGATGTTTTAAATATCATGCAGGCGGATGAGACAAACCGTCTGGTGGAGCGAAAAGAAGTGCCTTTATTTGATCAGGACGCTTTTCGTGAGGCAATAGTAAATGCTTTTGTCCATAACTACTGGCTTGGCGGCAACGCGCCGATGATTACGGTGTACAGCAACCGTATTGAAATACTGTCAAGAGGAACGTTGGCTCCAGGACAGACGATCAACGGCTTTTATCTGGGCGAATCGGTCCCTGTAAACAGGAAGCTTTCTGATATTTTTTTACAGCTTCATATCAGTGAGCGTTCCGGGCGGGGTGTTCCCAAAATAACGCAGATTTATGGAAGAGAGGCTATCGAATTTACAGAAAACAGCATTATTGTCACCATTCCCTTAAAAAAAGCCGACTTGGAAGTGGGGGATAAAGTGGGGGATAAAGTGGGGGATAAAGTGAGGGATAAAGTGGGGGATAAAAATCCGCAGCTTAATTCCACCAGACGGGGCATTTTAAAGGCAATGCGAAACAATCCCAATATCACCCAGCCCCAGCTCATGGCAGTCATCGGTATCAGCAGAACGGCTATACAGAAAAATGTATCGTTTTTGAGAAAGAATGGATATATTGAGAGAATAGGCTCTAATAAAAACGGGTATTGGAAAGTTCTGTGAAACCGATACACGCTCACAGTTTTCTAAAACCTACAAAAAAAGACCAGTCACTCCATAAGGAATGACCGGTCTTTTTATCAAATCTTATTAGCTCTGTTTTGTAATTTCTTTGGTTTCGGATACAGACGTGTTAACTGTAGAAGTTGCCTTAACTGTTATTTTTTCGGCCGTCTCATTAGTTGCAATAGTAAGTTTCCCATCTGTACCAATTGAGGTTCCACTTGCATAGCTACCAACCAACTCCCAAGTCACAGTCTTATCACTATCCGTCAAACCTGTTCCCTCAACAGTCGCAGTAAACGTTACTTCCACAGCATCTGATCCGCCTACCGTATAAGTTTCCGCACTTGCAGCAACAGTTACGCTTGTTACAGTCTTTTCGGGTGTTGCGCCATCTGTAACACTCACTGTCTTGCTGGCAGACTTGGTGGAAGTTCCCTTAGTCGCCGTTGCGGTAACTTTCAAGTTCTCAAGAGTCTCTCCAGATGCGACAGTCAAGGTAGCTGTATTGGTATTTGCTACCGGTGCTATGGTAGTACCTGCAGTTACTGTCTCGTCATCTGCACCTGTTACTGCCCACATCCATGTTGCGCCGTCCACAGCCGCACCGTTACTGTCTGTTGCAGTTGCGGTAAAGGTCAATGTAGCACCCTTTGCAACAGTGTCTGCCGTTGCAGTCACAGCAACAGTCGCAATTTCATCCGTTACGCCCGGTTCTTCCCCGCTTCCGTCATCTGTCGGATCGGGAGTCGGGTTCGGTTTGCTGCTTGCCAGAACAGATACCTTGACTGCGATGCCGTACTTCTTGATCAGATCCTGTTTGGTAGCTTTTGCAGCCTCTTCGCCTTCTTTTGCCGCTGTCGCTGCTGTTGCCAGATCAATTGCGGTCTTGTAGAAACTGCTGTTAGGAACGATCAGCAGGTTCGTGGAGTAGGACTTTCCTTCTTCCAGTGCCTTGACAGCCTTCACTACAATCTGTCCCTTTGCGTTTCCGGCAAGTTCTACGTCCAGTTCCTCAGCGTTACTCTTTGCCTTGGTTTCGTCTTCCAGAGCGTAAGCCACGCTTACATATGCGCCGTTCACAATGACGTTCATCTCCGTCTTGGAATTTGCCGTCAGAGCGACTTCCGCCTTGTTGGTCGCATACTTCTGGGAAGCCTTCGCCGTCTTGCCGGCTTTGATCTCGGGTGCGATCTTCACGGTAATCTTCACAGTACCTGACGCATAACCATTCTCATAGTACTCTACGCTCGGAGATGCACTGTAATGGATGTAACCAGTCAGATCCTCCTTCGGGATGGTGATAACCGGGTCTTCCTTAAGCGTTGTGCTGAGGAGCACATTTCCGTCGGCGTCTGTCTTATCTGTACCGTCCGTGTTCTTCTGCGGCTCGTAGATCATTGCCCTTACAAGCGGATCTTCCGTATTCAGGGTAAGTCTCTGTGTTCCTGTTAACGGATCAGACTTAATTGCAAAGTAATGCGTGAACTTATTGGATTTACCCTTAATGTTCACATTCTGCAGATCGTCAAAGTACATATAGGTGAGTTCGCCCGCTTTTGCGTTTGCGTTGCTCTTGCCGGTAAGTACCGCACCGCCGTCCGCCTTGTTGATGGTGTAGGAAGTGGTCGGCTTGAAGGTGAATTTCTTCGCCTTTGCGACTTTCACATTTACGGTCGCAGGAAGCGTCTCTGCCTTAAAGTTTGCGCCTTCTCCGCTGCCCACCGTCACTTTGAGCTTGTAACTTCCGGTGTAAGGATTGATCCAGTCATCGTTATCGCAGCCACCAAACAGGCTGATGGTTCCTGTCTTCCCGAGTTTCGCCGTATTTGCGCCGGCTGCACTCAGATTCAGAGAGTCTGCAAAGTCATTCAGCATATACCAGTTTTTGTCTGTACGTGCAGACCAGTCAAGTTCTACCTTAACGGTCTTGCTCTCATTGAAAGGAACATTCTTATTGTCGGCGTCGAGAACCGTAAGTTTCAGTGCCTCGTTCTGTTCCTTGGCTGTGCCAAATGCATACAGGGAACCCTTCACGGTTACCTTGGGTGCCTTGCCTGTCACTTTCGTCTTGTCATACGCCTCGTTCACGATCTTGTAAACATAAGGAGTTTTCTTGGCTGTCTTTGCCTCCTTGGTCAGATCGGTCAGCGTCAGTACGGTCTCCCCTGCTGTCATGACAACAGTTGCATAGCCGTTGCCGTTGGAGATCACCTTGCCGCCCTTTACAGCCAGCTTATAGTTTGTGAACTCGATGTCGCCGGTTCTCTCATATCTGGTGGAAGTGCCGCCCGCCTTATCACCCACATAGAGGCCAATATCCAGTCTGGGCGTACCGGTGAATTTATTATCCAGTTTCACTTCCACAGGAGTCTCTTTCACGTTCGCCTTGTTTGCCTTCGCCACGTTTGCCCCGGTAGGTGCAAACAGGGACGTTGACTCAGTATAAAAGCTGTTGTCTCCCTTGTAGTAGCCGATGCCGAGCGCCAGATCATTGCCTGCCGTCTCCTTGAATCCAAGCGTCAGGGTCATGGTGTGGGTCTTCTTGCCGCCGTCGTTGGTAACGACCTTGACACCCGCCTTCTTGCCTGCCGCAAGAACCTGCAGTTTGTTGCCATCGATTACGTTCATCACCTTCTTGCTTGTAGGCGTTATGGTGATGTCCGATGCGGGTACCGCCATCTTCGCGATACGGCTGTTCCATGCCGTGCCCTTCGCCACACCTGCATCTGCGGGCAGGGCGTACACATAACCGTCGTTCACATCGCTTGCAAGCACTTCCACAGGCTTCTTATTCTTAATGTCATTTACTGCTGTTACAACACCATCATGCACAACGACGAGTGTGGAGATGTCGCGCGCGTCCGCCGTAATGGTGATAGTCTCACTGAGCGCTTTCGTGGTGTTGCCGTCAAAATCTGCCGCCTCAACGAGCACTTTGAACTGGTTGTTATTTTTATGTCTCCCGTCAATTACAAAGTTTTTGCCGACTGTTACGGTGCCGTTCTTCACGCCGACGCCGTCTGGAGCGGTCTTGCCCTTTCCGGTCGTGTCAACTTTCAGGTAAGCGGGAGCTGCGACAATGTCATCTTCCGTAGAACTTGCGTCCACGATGCTCCATGTCACCTTCTTGGATGCCGGTGCGCAGATCCACTTCTTGCCGTTCCAGCTGCCAACGCGGCTGCCAGCGTCGGTCTGTCCGGCATAGTCATGGTTGTAATCCACGCCGAGCTTCAAGGTGCCCGCCTTATTTTTATCCTTGAAAATGCTCTTGCTGGGCTGGGTAACTAACAGCTCGTTGATACCCTTCACAACGTTCACGGTAATGGTCGCGCGGGATGCGTACATCGTATGCCCTGTCGTCTGATCCGCGGTAGCTACCACCGTGATGGTGTGTTTGCCGAGAGCCGCTGTCTCAGGCACGCCGCCTTTTACGATAATATTACCGTCAGCGTTTACACCGAGGGTTAATTTCTCTGCGTCGTAATCACTACCATAGTTGAAGCTGTCATAAATCCGGTCTTCAACAATCTTATAGGAATTAAATTTCTTCGTCCACTGAGGCTCTGCGATCACGATGTCGCCTGTCTGACCGGTGTAAAGCTTAGCCGGTGCGCCTTTCGCTTTCTTCAGCTTCAGTGCATCCTCAAAGAGCGGAACTTTGGTCGCTACGTCCTCGAGCTTGCCTTCTTTACTTACTGCCTTTGCATCTGCTGCCGTAGCTGTTTTTTCCGGTTTAGCTTTGTCCGCCATATAGAACAGCTGTGCTGTCACGTTATAGCCCCAGTCTTTGCCTTCGCCAAGTTCGCCGAGATTTGTGTCAGCTACCTTCAGCGCAACGCGGTCGCTGCTGCCGGTCACTTTCACGATCTCAGTTACGCTTGCAGCCAGTTCTGCCGGTCTCTGTTTAGCTGCTTCACCTGCTGCCGGCGTCTCGGGATCTTTTGCAGTTGCAGTCACCTTATACCATACGGAACCTGCATAAGGCTTTGCAACCTCGCCCATGCTCACCTTCACGTTGAGCGCATTATCCGCCGCATCTACCAGAGATACTTCGGGTGCCGCATCCTCGTTGAAGAGAGGATTCAGCGTGATGTCCACGGAAGCCTCAAGATCCTCCACATCCGTCGCTTTCAGCGTCACTTTCGCCGTCTTGGGCGTCCATGTCGTGGTCTCTCCCTCTGTCTTTGATGTCGCCACGTCCGCTCTCTTCGCGGGAGCAGCCGTAATCTTCAGCTTGCCATTCACGAAACTAGTGCTGATAAAACTACGGATGTCGCCTGTCACAGCTACAGTCAGATTTTCGGGATCGCCGTCCGTTGTGAAATCGTAAGTATTCACGCTGTCAACGCTCTGCGCGATCGCTGCACCGCCGTTTAAGGTGATGGCTGTGGTTTTCTTCTCCACATCCATGATATAAGTGCCGACTGCACCTTCCACACCTTTCACAAAGACCTCCGCGGTAATTTCCTGACCTGCGAGTTTCTTTGTTCCAAGATTGATCTGACGGTAATTTGTGTTAACGATAGGATTTGTCATGGCAACTGCCGCGCCGGTTTCATCCTTCACCGTTACGCTGATGTTCTTAGCGGCAACAGGAGCACCGCCCTGCGTAACGCCGACCAGATATTTTCCGCCATACTTTACGTCATAGATGCCGTCGCTGTCCGGTGTAAGTGGCGTATCGTTCCCGACTTCCTTCAGATCGGTAATCTTATAATCCTTCCCGCTCTTTACCGTGATCTCTACGACGCCGGTCATCTTGGGAATCTCAACTACTGCCTGCGGATCGTCATCGTCGTCCAGAGTAACGGGAACTGTAACAGCGTCCGCAGTACCCATCACATAGGATACCTCATCGAGACGGCAGCCTGGCTTAGGCGTGATGGTTGCCCGGAAGGCGGAACCGAAAGCGATATCGCCGCTTTCATAAGGCGTATACGGATCATCAGCTTCGGCGTCCTTCACCCTGGTTTCCATCTCGGCAGTATACTCCGCCGCGTTGGAACCTTCTGCCGCCTTTACAGACGCGCTCAGATTGATTGCTGCTTCTTCTACTTCAATTGCAGGAACCGGGTTTCCTGCGTCCGCACCCGTGATTGTTGCGACAGGCAGGGCTACCGTGTAAACCACGTCGCCGTTTGCGGCAGGCGCGCCTGCGGTCACTTTCGCCCCTGCGATATCCGCAGGTTTAAATCCTTCCTTTGCGGTTACCGTGAAAGCCACGTTACGCGCGCCGGGCTTAACCTCAAAAGTATCAGTTTTGCCTGTCACAGGCGTAACTTTATCGTTTGTCACCAGTGCAAGACCGCTGAGGTTTGTGCTGGTTTCCTTGATTGCAGCCTTGAAGAACTTAGAGTCCGTACCAGCCAGCGCTTTCTCCTGCGTCGTCGCAGCGATTGCGATCGCCGATGTAAGGCTTGTGCCGGTATAGGTCTTTTTAAGAGATCCATCTGCTTCTGCTGTTTCTCCCGAAGCCAGTACCAGTTCATAAGCTGTTGCCGGATTTATGGTAACTTCAATCGCCGTAGGCGCCGCAAGTACAGTCAACGCCTTCCCGGATTCGAGCGTCAAGTCTGCTACTTCAATACCGAGAGCTGTTGCCATGTCCGCATCTGTCGGCACAGCTGCAGGACTGGGCGTTTCTTCCGTAGCCGCAGGCGTCACGGATGTGATCTTCGCCGTTGCGGAATCCTCGTCACCTGTAAGGGTGTAGGTCAGCGTGCGGCTCTTCGCGGAGTCATAGACAGTCTCGAAAGCGATCTTCGCCGTTGCATCCGCGTCAAGCATTTCCTCTGTAACAGTCACGGAATATTCGCCATTTGTCTGCAGGGTAATCTCCTCGCCGCCGACTGTTACCTTGGAAACGACATAGGGATCCACTCCCATTACCTTAAATTTAAAGGTGTCACCGACAAAGGCTGTCGTAATCTTGTCATATTTTATGTCGTTTTTATCAGTACCTTCTTCTACTACCCATGCGTTTTCAAGGTCTGTCTCAGCCGCCGTAGCGTTTTTCTTGCCCCAGTACTGAACCTTTACCTTGTCATTATCTGCAAAACCCACGGTTCCCTTTGTCTCTTTTTTGAGAATGATCTTGATGGAACCGTCGAGGGAATTGATGATACCTTCGTCAACGCTGTAGGTTGTTTTCGCTGCAGCGCCCTCTCCGGAAGTTGTCCCGGTAATCTCCGTGGTATCGTCGTCGTCAGAACCGTCCGTCACGTAGTAAACCTTGAGTCTGTCGCTGCCATCCGCCGCTGCAGTATAGCCACCAACAGTAAACTCCAGCTTGCCTCTCTCGAACTTGGCGCTGCCATCATTTGCGACAGTTTCCGTCTTGTCCGAGTTGTCCTCGTTCGTGCCGGTTTTTACTTTGATACCATATGTGGTGTCGCCATCGTTTGCCAATGTCAGGCTGTAGACAGCAACCGCGGTAACGGTAATGGTTGCATCGGCTGTAAGACCGCTGACTGTGCATGTGGTCTTGTCAGATACAGCAACATCAGTCTCGCCGTTCTTCACACTGGTGATCTGATAGCCGTCCTTTGCCGTGATCCCAAGAGTGATCGCAGGCTTTGCACCGTTATCACCCTCTGTAGCGGTAATCGTACCCTCAGAAGAGATCTTGGCTTCTGTGCCGGTTACTGTAAATGTCACCATTTCCTTCAGCTCTTTGTAACCTGCGATGGTGATCGTTGCGTAAGTGTCGCCCTTTTCATTGATCTGGGCGTCGTTTACCTGATTTTCCTCGACGGGCTCCTCGTCGGGGGTTTCCTCAGGCACCTCGGGTACCTCAGGCGTCTCCTGATTATCCTGCTCCTCGTCGGGAAGCTCCGGATCCTCGGGATCCGTCGTCTCTTCGGAGTTGCCCTCAGAGTTGTCCTCAGATTCCTCCGTCACTTCTTCCTCTTTCGGCTCGCCTTCCGTGGTGTCAGAATCGTCCGATTTTTCGGTCTCATCTGCCTCCCCCACAACTTGACGCGCAAAATTCTTAAGATTTTCTTAATTCTGTGAAACGCAGTATCCATGCGGATTTGCTGGCACACGCACCAAAAATAACATATGTGATATCGTTTGTCAAAACCTATTATTCCGCACAGCACCCCCGATTTGTCGCTAATTTGTAACTAATTAAATTTTTATTAAATCGTACAACCCGCGTGGACAGGGGGATGGGAACGGTTCCGGGGCGGGGAAATTTGTCACTAATTTGTTGCTAATGCGGGAATTTGGGGTGTTATTGTTCTGTATAACGTCTGGAAGAAATAAACGGAAAATCGCATAATGACAGTTGCTTTTGAATGACAGGCAGAAAACATGGCGGAATCTGGGATTCTTCCAGAAAACTTCTTGCACATTTCCGGCGACTGTGTTATTATAAGTACCCGTGATATACTAATTTGGCGTAAAGCCACACATCCTTGCTCCTTATGATAAGAGGGGCCAGAGACCAAAAGGAGGTAGAGAAGCATGAACAAGTATGAGTTAGCCGTTGTTGTCACTGCTAAGATTGAAGATGACGAACGTGCCGCTACGCTGGAGAAGGTGAAAGCTCTGGTAGAGAGGTTCGGCGGAAAGATCACAGAAGTTGACGACTGGGGTAAGAAGAGGCTCGCGTACGAAGTACAGAAGATGAAAGAGGCTTTTTATTACTTTATCCGGTTCGAGGCTGAGAGCACGGCTCCCGGCGAAATCGAGAGCCGCATCCGCATCATGGATAACGTCATCAGATACCTGTGCGTCAGACAAGACGAGAAATAGAAAGAGGTATTCTATATGAATAAAGTTATATTGATGGGACGTTTGACAAGAGACCCCGAGGTGAGATATTCACAGGGTGAGAACGCGACGGCGGTTGCCAGATATACACTGGCGGTAGACCGCAGATTTAATCGCAATAACGATGAACAGACGGCAGATTTTATTAACTGTGTAGCTTTTGGGAGATCGGGCGAGTTCGCTGAGAAGTATCTCCACAAGGGCACGAAGATCGCGGTCACAGGACGCATCCAGACAGGAAGTTATACAAACAAGGATGGCGTCAAGGTGTACACCACAGATGTGGTGGTGGAGGATCAGGAGTTCGCGGAGAGCAAGAACGCTTCGGGACAGGCAGGCGGCGATTATGCGCCCGCAGGCAGAACACAGTCTGCACCGGTGGCAGCGGGGGATGGCTTTATGAATATTCCCGACGGAATCGACGAGGAACTGCCGTTCAATTAAGGTAAGGCGCCCAGTGCGCGGGATTGGAGGTTTACTATGGCATTTAATAAATCAGACAGGCCGGATTTCCCCAAGAAAAAGGGGGGAATGCGCAGAAGAAAGAAAGTCTGCGTATTCTGCGGCAAGGATAACGTAATTGACTACAAGGACAGCAACAAGCTGCGCAGATACATTTCCGAGAGAGGTAAGATTCTTCCCAGAAGAATTACCGGGAACTGCGCGAAGCATCAGAGAGCGCTTACGGTAGCGATCAAGCGTGCGAGACATCTGGCTTTGATGCCCTACGTTCAGGACTAAGTATGATATGAGACATAGAGAAACCGGGTGCCCGAGGGGTATCCGGTTTCCTCTTTGTCCACATAATGTCATATAACCGCGAAAAAACTCTATATATAGATGTGGCGGTATTTGGCAAAAAATGCTATACTAATGCGAGAAGAACTTCTAAAGCGCAGCAGCAAAGGCTGCATCGCTAAGAAGTACAATGTCTCACGTGGAAGAATGCCAAAAAGCGGCATTTTTCATAGGTGGCGAGAAGAACCAGAAACGGTTTCAAGAGGAATAGAATGAAAAATACAGTAAAGTTAAAAGGAAGGATGAAGTCGTATCTGCAGTCCTCCTTATATCTGGGATTTTTGCTTGCGGTTGTGGATGTCTTGGTCTATATGCTGGATTACCGTGCCGGACTTGTGGTGACCGCATTTTTAATTTTTTATTTTGCGATCGTCCTGTCCATGATGCTGTACAACAAGCCAGTCATTATGAACGAGCTGATCAGTTTTGCGACCCAGTATGGACAGATCCAGCGGAGGCTTTTGCGGGATCTGGAGCTGCCGCACGCCCTTCTGGACGACGCGGGTAAAATTATCTGGACAAATATCGCCTTTGAGAGGCTTACCCATCAGGAGAAAGGCTACAGGAAGTCGATTTCCACCCTGTTTCCGACGATCACAAGGGACGACCTTCCGGGGCGGGGCGAAGAGGATGAGATAGAGTGCCGGGTGGAGTATGAGAACGGCAATTATGTGGCGAAACTGAAAAAGATATCCCTGAAGGAGATGGCGGAAAACAGCGATATCATCGAAGCGAAGGGCTATGAGGGCTATCTGATCGCGATGTACCTGTTTGACGAGACGGCGCTGCAGATCGCCTTGAAGGAAGTGGACGACCAGTCCCTTGCGGTGGGGCTTATTTATCTGGACAATTACGAGGAGGCGCTTGAGAGCGTGGAGGAAGTGCGGCGCTCCCTGTTGATTGCCTTGATTGACAGAAAGGTGAACAAATACATCGCCGCGCTGGACGGCATCTGTAAGAAGCTGGAGAAGGACAAGTATCTGGTCATCATGCGCAAGGAGGCGGCTACACACTTGCAGGAGAGCCGGTTTGATATCCTTGAGGATGTAAAGACGGTCAATATCGGTAATGAAATGGCGGTCACCATCAGTATCGGCATGGGGTTGAACGGTCTGTCCTATGCGCAGAATTATGAGTTTGCCAGAAATGCCATAGACATTGCGCTGGGACGCGGCGGCGATCAGGCGGTGGTGAAAGTGCCGGAAAACGTCATTTATTACGGCGGAAAGAGCCAGCAGATGGAAAAGAGCACCCGTGTCAAGGCGAGGGTAAAGGCGCACGCCCTGCGGGAAATTATTTCCGTCAAGGACGAAGTCTATGTCATGGGGCACCGCATAGGGGACGTGGACAGCTTTGGCGCGTCGGTCGGCATTTACCGCATTGCGGAGGCGCTTGATAAAAAGGCGCACATTGTCCTGAATGACGTGACCTCTTCCATGCAGCCCATGGTGGAGATGTTCCGGGACAATGACGACTATGCGGAGGACATGATTATCAACAGCCAGCTTGCACTGGAGACGGTGGGCAACAATGCGGTGCTTGTGGTGGTGGATGTGAATAAACCGAGCATTACGGAGTGCCCCGAGCTTCTGAAGCGGTGTAAGTCCATCGTGGTGCTGGATCATCACAGACAGGGCACGGAGATTATCGAGAACGCGACGCTTTCCTATATAGAGGCGTACGCGTCCTCGGCGTGTGAGATGGTATCGGAAATCCTGCAATACATCAGCGACGACCTGCGGCTCCGGTCTGAGGAAGCGGACTGCATGTATTCGGGCATTATGATAGATACAAATAATTTTATGACCAAAACCGGCGTCAGGACCTTTGAGGCGGCGGCGTTCCTTCGCAGAAACGGCGCGGACGTGACCCGTGTCAGAAAACTGTTCCGGGACGACGCGGCGGAGTACAAGGCGAAGGCGGACGCGGTAAGTCAGGCGGAGATATACAGACGGTTTTACGCCATATCCGTCTGCACGGGAGAAGATGTGGCAAGCCCCACCGTGGTGGGTGCGCAGGCGGCAAACGAACTGCTCAATATCAAGGGCATCCGCGCCAGCTTTATCCTTACCAGATACAATGGAATTATCTATATCAGCGCGCGCTCCATCGACGAGGTAAACGTGCAGGTCATTATGGAGAGAATGGGTGGCGGCGGTCATCTGAACATAGCGGGCGCGCAGCTTGAAAACGGCACCATCGAAGAAGGGATCGAGAGCATCAAGAGGACGCTGGATGCCATGATCGCGGAGGGGGAGCTTAACGCAGACTGAGCACGTTAAAACGCGGACAAAAGTGCGATGTAAAGTGAAACGGACGGACGGGGAAAAGGGATGTCCCGACTGTCCATGAAATACAGGAAAGGAAACGAAAGATCATGCAGATTATATTATTGGAAGATGTGAAAACACTCGGAAAAAAGGGCGATATTGTCGAGGTCAGCGACGGCTATGCGAGAAATTTCGTGCTGCCGAAGAAGCTTGGCGTGGAGGCGAACGCCAAAAATAAAAACGACTTAAAGCTGCAGAAAGCAAACGCGGATAAGGTAGCGAAAGAACAGCTTGAGGCGGCGAAGGAACTTGCAGGGGTGATTGAGACAAAGGAAGTCGTTATGAAAATGAAATCCGGCGAGGGCGGCAAGGCGTTTGGTTCGGTTTCCTCAAAAGAGATTGCGCAGGCGGCAAAAGAACAGTGCGGTCTGGAACTGGACAAAAAGAAGATCCAGCTTTCCGAGCCGATCAAGGCGCTTGGCGTTTATGAGGTTGGCGTGAAACTGCACCCGAAGGTGACGGGGAAACTCAAGGTGAAGGTGACGGAAGCCTAGAGATACGCGGGAGGTAGGATTTTGCCAGAGGAAGCACTGTTAAAGAGAGTATTGCCCCACAGCATGGAAGCGGAGCAGTCCGTCATCGGTTCCATGATTATGGACAGGGAGGCTATTGTAACGGCGTCCGAGATTGTGCAAGGGGAAGATTTTTATAATAAGCAGTACGGCGTCTTATTTGATACGATGGTGGAGCTGAACGACGAGGGAAAGCCTGTGGACCCGATAACATTGCAGGACAGGCTGCGGGAGAAGGATGTACCGCCGGAAGTGTGCAGCCCCGAGTTCATCAGGGATCTGGTTATGGCGGTACCCATCGCCGCGAATGTAAAATACTACGCGGGTATTGTGGGTGAAAAGGCGGTACTGAGACGGCTGATCCGTCTGAATGAAGAGATTGCCAACGACTGTTATGTCGGAAAAGAAAGTCTGGATACGATTCTGGAAGACACCGAGAAGCGGGTGTTTGATCTCGTGCAGAGGAGAGGCGGCGCGGAGTTTGTTCCCATCAGGCAGATCGTGATGAACGCCATGGAGAATATCGAGCGCGCTTCCCACAATAAAGGGAATGTGACGGGGGTGGCGACAGGGTTTCTTGATCTGGACTACAGGACTGCCGGACTGCAGCCTTCGGACTTGATTCTGGTGGCGGCGAGGCCTTCCATGGGAAAGACGGCGTTTGTCCTGAACGTGGCGGAGTATGTGGCGTTCAAGCAGAATAAGACCGTTGCGATATTCAGTCTGGAAATGTCCAAGGAGCAGCTTGTGAACCGTCTGTTTTCCATGGAATCCCATGTGGATTCCCAGCATCTGCGGACGGGTAACTTGTCGGACGCGGAGTGGGAGCAGTTGATCGAGAGCGCGGCGCAGATCGGCAAATCCAACCTGATCATAGACGATACGCCGGGCATCAGCATTTCAGAGCTGCGCTCCAAGTGCCGCAAATATAAACTGGAACACAATCTGGAGATGGTCATTATCGACTATCTGCAGCTGATGTCGGGGAGCGGACGGTCCACGGATTCCAGACAGCAGGAAATCTCCGATATCTCGCGTTCGCTGAAAGCGCTCGCCAGAGAGCTGCATGTGCCCGTGGTGGCGCTGTCGCAGCTTTCCCGCGCGGTGGAACAGCGTCCCGACCACAGACCCATGCTTTCCGACCTGCGTGAGTCCGGCGCGATCGAGCAGGATGCCGACGTGGTCATGTTCATATACCGCGACGATTATTACAATAAAGATACAGAGCGGAAGGGCATCGCGGAGATCATCATAGCGAAGCAGAGAAACGGTCCCATCGGCACCGTGGAACTGGTCTGGCTGCCTGATTATACCAAGTTTGCAAACCTAGCCAAATAGTGAATAAACCTACAAAAGAGACGACCCGCAGCCGGGGCGTCTCTTTCTGCGTATAGAAGCGCAAAAGAAAGGGAGGAGCGTACATGAATGATACCGTTTATTATATCTCGGAAGCGTCGAAAAAGGTGGAGGTGGAGCCGCATGTGCTCCGTTACTGGGAGGACGAGCTGAAGCTGCCGATCGGGCGCAACGAGATGGGGCACCGCTGTTATAAAGAGAAGGACATCGAAACGCTGCGCCGCATCAAGCAGCTCAAGGAGCAGGGGCTGCAGCTTAGGGCGATACGCGTGGTGCTGCAGGGCGGTGGGCAGGAGCTGTACGGCACGGCGCATCCGGCGGACAAATATGCGGGTGATGAAATGGGACAGAAGGCGCATACAAGGGATACAGACGGTGGGGCCGGGAATGAAGACCGGGAATTGCCAGACGGCAGAATAGAGGAAACAGTCAAAAAAGTAACGGAAAATGTGAGTGGAAAAGAGGAGACGATAGAGGCAAAGGTGGAGGATATGATTATGAAGAAAGCGAAAAAGTATATGGTGACAATGTCCAAGGGAAAGGAGACGGTACTGGAAGTGCCGGAGGAAGGGGAGGAGCTGAAAGAGTACGAGGAGCCGTTAGATGAAGAGAAAGAGAAAAAGGCGAAGCGGCTGCAGTATCTTTTGCAACACATGGTGACTGATGCAGTCAAAAATGCCAACCGGGAAATGTGCACGGAGATCAAGGAAAGTATTTTGAAGGAACTGGATTATCAGTTCCGGCAGCAGGAAGAACGGGACGAGGAGCGCAAGAAACTTGAGGAGGAGCATTTCCGGAAAATTGATGAAATGATCAGCCAGAGGCGCCGCCCGGGGGAAAAGTTTGGCAGGAATAAAAAGAAAGAGCCGCTCTCCCAGAAATGAATACACATCCCCGTGAGACGGCTCCTTCAATCATTTGCGTGAAATTGCATCAGCCCTGAGAAATAGCGCCTGTCGGGCAAGCGCCTGCACAGGAACCGCAGTCGATGCACTTAGAAGCGTCAATCTCGAACTTACCGTCGCCCATGCTGATCGCACCAACCGGGCACTGAGCCTCACAAGCTCCACAAGCTACACAAGCGTCACTGATTACGAATGCCATGACTATATCCTCCTTATGTTATAAAAGTGATTGACAGCAATAAAAGTTGCCACGTTCTTATTTTAATATAAAAGGAACCAATATACAAGTAGAAAAATATAGCTTTTATGCAGGTTATGTCTTGATTTTCACGTGTGCCCTAGGTAAAATAGGGATGTATACATAATATAATGCGGGTAGTATGACGGTGCCCCTGCAAAATAAAATAATAAGGTAAGTGTGTGGCAATGAACGGAAGCAAAAAGATGTCGTTATTTAGAAAGATGCGGAATAATATTCTGGTGCTGAGCGCATTCATTCTCGTTGTGCTGTTCTGTACGATTATCCTGCGCCAGACTCTGTGGGACAATACCAATCAGATGGGGCTGGCGCTGATCGAGAACTGCACCTCGTCGGAGGAGGGTGGAATCCTTGCGTGCGAAGCGATACTGAAAGTCAGCGTAAATTACATAGAAGAACGTGAGAAAGAGGATATTTCCATTGATGAGCTCCGGGAAGGTCTGTATCCTTTTATGCGGGGGCTTACAGACGCATATGGCGAGAATACACTCCAGATTTACGGCAAAACTTTTCATGCCACGGAGATTGTTTCCAACAATCCGGAACTGGAAGAAATCACGAAATATAATTTCCTTGAAGCGGGATACTATCAGGAGGCGGTAGCCGCGAACGGGGAAGTTTACATTTCGCCCGTCTACACGGATTATGTGACGGGCCTGCCGGTGATTACCCTGTGCAAGGTGGTTCCTGCAACGGGCAGCTATCTGGCCATTGACCTGATGCCATCTTTCTTTGAAGCGATGAACGAAAAGCTTGTGTTGCCGCGGGATTCCTCATACTATCTGGTGGATAATAACGGCAGTCTGTTATATTACCAGTCCTGTTGGAATTATCAGCAGGAGGATTTTCAGGAACTTGTGAACAGCTATCTGGAAGGCGCGGAACGCAACGGCAATGACCGCGTGCTGGAAAATCTGACACCCATGGACGGGATTGTCCGCAATGTCTATTTCCATCACATGGATAACGGATGGACCGGCATTCTGACCATTCCGAAAGACCAGATTCTTTCCGGCTCAGATACTTTTTACTATATCTGCGTTGTGCTTATTGCGCTCGGCTTTGCGGTATTTATCTTCCAGATGATCCGTGAGTACAGAAATCAGATGCACAATCAGGAATTGCAGGACGAGCACGACCGCATGGCGGAGCAGACCCGGATTTATCGGAATGCCATGGACAGTACCGTGCGCGCCTGCCGTGCGATCTATTATATCAATCTGAAGGAAAATACCTGTGATACGGTTTACCCCTATTCGGAGGATGGACCAAAAAGGGAGGAATATGATTCCAGGACAGCAAAAAATCTGAACAGTGGCATAGTAGCGGAGGAACACTCCGATCTCGTAAAGGATTTTCTGGACCCCTCCAATCTGCGGAAACGGCTTTCCGACAGGGATCATATCGAATTGCAATTTAAGCGGAAGAAGCCGGATGACGACAGTTACGAGTGGTGTTCCATCGCGGTTACCACCGCGGATACGGAGGGCGGGCAGGTATCCACCATTACCATGGCAATCCGCAGCATCGACGATATGATACGCCGCGAGGAGGAACAGCGGGAAATGCTCGCGCAGGCGGTGGAACGCGCGGAGGCGGCGAACCATGCCAAGAGTGATTTCCTTTCCCGCATGAGCCACGATATCCGCACACCCATGAATGCGATTCTGGGCATGACTTCCGTGGCGACCATGCATATCGACGAGAAAGAGCGTGTGCTGGATGCACTTGAGAAGATTACGGTATCCGGCAAGCATTTGCTCGGACTGATTAACGAGGTGCTCGATATGAGCCGGATCGAGAGCGGCAAGGTGAGCCTGACGGAGAGCTCGTTCAACCTCTCCGACACGATAGAGAGCCTTTTGACAGTGTTCCGTTCGCAGATGGAAGCCAAGGGTCTTGCACTGAATGCGGGCATTGCCAAACTGGAGCACGAGAATGTGGTCGGGGACGAACAGCATTTGCAGCAGATCTTTATGAACATTATGGGTAATGCGGTGAAATTTACACCTTCCGGCGGAAAAATCAGCATACATATCGAGGAAAAGTCCTCCCATATCAAGGGTTATGGCTGCTATGAATTTACCTTTGAAGATACTGGTATTGGTATGGAGCCGGATTATATCCAGAAAATTTTTGAGCCGTTTTCCCGTGCGGCGGATTCCAGAACGGGAAAAATCGAAGGTACGGGACTCGGCATGTCGATTGCTGTCAATATTGCCCGTATGATGCTTGGCGATATCAAAGTGGAGAGTGAACTTGGAAAAGGCTCTAAATTTACGGTAATCGTTTACTTGAAGCTGGATGATATGACGGAGGCGGATCTGGCGATATACAATGATCTTTCGGTGCTGGTGGTAGATGATGAAGAAACGGCGTGCGAAAGCTCCTGTGAGATGCTGAAGAGCCTTGGTATGAATGTGGAATATGTGCTGAGCGGCGAAGATGCCGTGAAGCGGTTTAATGAGGGGAACGGATTGCAGTTTGCCGTTGTTATTCTGGATTGGAAGATGCCTGGCATGGACGGTCTGGAGACGGCGAAGGATATCCGCAGGACAGCGGGCGATGAGGTATCGATTATCATCCAGTCCGCATACGATTGGGCGGATATCGAGTCGGAGGCATTGGACGCCGGGGTGGATGCCTTTATTGGGAAACCGCTGTTTAAGTCACGTCTGATGCGGGTGCTTAAGGAAGTGCTTGGACACGATCAGGGTAAAGATGAGGAGGAAGTCTCCGCCCTTGATATATTCAAGCAGGAAGATTTTTCGGGCAGACGCGTCCTTCTGGTGGAGGATAATGAGATTAACATTGAAGTGGCGAAGGAGCTTCTGAGCGTAGTCGGCATTCAAGTGGAGATGGCGATGAACGGACAGCTGGCGGTGGATGCCGTTATGGAAAAAGAACCGGGGTATTTCGATCTGATCTTTATGGATATCCAGATGCCGGTTATGAACGGTTATGAAGCGTCTGGGGCAATCCGTGCGTCGGGGCGTGCGGATCTGGAGAAAATTCCCATCGTGGCAATGACGGCGGACGCCTTTGCGGATGACATCCGAAAGTCCGAAGAGGCGGGCATGAACGATCATATTTCCAAGCCTGTGGACATTGAGAGACTGGAGGAAGCGCTGAAGAAGTGGATAAATTGAGCAAAGCTCAATTGCGAGATTTGCTTCGCAAATTTGGATATGTGTGAAAATCAAAAGGGGCAGAATCGATTGAGACTCTGCCCCTTCCCTGTTCGATTAAGTCTCTGCGTGTATCTTCAGCTCCTCACGCCGCTTGCGGATGCCGTCCAGAATGACCTTCTTCTTCTCGATCAGCTTATCTTTGTCCATGGCGGGAACGCCTTTGAGCTTGTATTCCATGCCGAGCTTCTCGTACTTATTTTCGCCCATAGTGTGATAGGGAAGGGCGTCCAGCGCCTTCAGATTCGTGAACGCGCCGATAAAGTAGCCGAGATCATACAGATACTTGTCGTCGTCCGTAATGCCCGGAACAATGACGTGGCGGATCCACATGTCCACATGTTTTTCGTTCAGATACTCCGCGAATGCGAGAATACCTTCGTTGGGCTGGGAAGTAAGCTCCTTGTGCTTTTCCGGGTCAATGTGTTTGATATCAAGCATGACCAGATCAGTCAACTCCATCAGCCGGTCTAACTTCGCAAGCCACTCGGGATTGGCGGTTTTCTTGTAGGCAATGCCGGAGGAGTCGATACAGGTGTGCACGTTATTTTTCTTCACAATGGTAAACAGGTCGATCAGAAAATCCACCTGCATCAACGGTTCGCCCCCGGTGACGGTGATGCCGCCGCCGTGATAAAACGCTTCGTTTCTCTTATACTGTTCAAAAATGTATTCCGGCTCCATCAGTGTGCCGCCGTTCATTTCCCATGTGTCGGGGTTGTGACAGTAGGCGCACCGCATCGGGCAGCCCTGCACAAACACCACAAACCGGGTTCCCGGTCCGTCTACTGTGCCAAAACTTTCTAAAGAATGGATTCGTCCCTGCATCTGTAAAACCTTCTTTCTGCTTATTCTTTTATTTATTATATTGTCTACAATTATGCTTATATTATAGCAAAGCGATTATCTCATGTAAAGCGTGTAAATTACAGTTGAACGTTTGCTTGTCGTATAATATTATGTGAATGTATAATCGAAATGAAGATAGGATGCGACTTTCCGACGATGCCCTCTAGTACTTAGAAAGGGTGATGCCATATGAGCGTGATGGAAGTACTTACATTATTGCTTGTGATCTTTTCGGCACTGTCTTACATAGACAATCATAAAAAGAAATAGCATCCCAAACCTTGCCCGAGGTGCGAATGCTATTCTTTCAACATAATTAATCACTGAGGGCAGTCGGCGATGCCATTCCGACCGCTTCTGAGTAGATTATACAGCAGAGCTGCTTGGAAATCAAGCAGCTCTTGTTGATATTTCCTTATAAATTTCACTACAAAATTGATTAGATGCTCTCGTGGAAAGTACGGGAGATTACGTCTGCCTGCTGTTCCGGTGTCAGCTTGATGAAGTTAACTGCATAGCCGGATACGCGGATGGTCAACTGAGGATAGTTCTCGGGATGCTTCTGCGCATCCAGTAAGGTATCTCTGTTGAGCACGTTTACGTTGAGGTGATGACCGCCCTTTGTTGCATAGCCATCCAATAAGTTTACTAAGTTATCTACCTGAGCATTTGCTGCTGCCATTGTATTGTCCTCCTATATTTTTATTTATAGTCTTCCAACCCGTCCAATCCATCGTGGAGGGTAGGAACGCTGCACGCCAGCGGGGTGCGGGAGCAATCCGTGCACCCCATGGTCTGCACATTTTTAGAGTTGTCGGCACTGGCATCAACGTCCACATTCACATGCCCGACGCCGTTCGCCATTCCGGAATCCATCATCTTGATAAAATCATCTATCATTTGCTTATCATCCATAATCAACAACTCCTTTTATTTCATAGTATACCGAGCCTGCGAAGCAGTGCTCGTGTGGTTAATTCCAGAGGAATTTACCACGATTATTTGCTGAGGTCTACCTCGATATCGCCAGCGAATACCTGATCCTCTTTGCCAAGTGCGCCCGGGATGATGGTGAAGGTATTGGAGATACCATCCTGTGCATCGTTGAACGGAAGCTTGGATACAGAAGATAAGGAAGCAACTGCACCGTGGGTATCACGGCCGTGCATCGGGTTAGCGCCGGGTGCGAAAGGCTGGCCTTTCTTACGTCCGTCAGGTGTGTTACCAGTAGCCTTACCGTAGGTTACGTTGGAAGTAATGGTAAGGATAGAGGTTGTAGGAACACCGTTTCTGTAGGTGTGATGTCTTCTGATCGCGGTCATGAACTTGTGAACGATCTCCTGAGCGATCTCATCTACGCGGTCGTCGTCGTTGCCATATTTCGGGAACTCGCCGGTTGTCTTGAAGTCAACGATGATGCCGTCCTCGTCTCTGATCGGCTCAACCTTCGCGTACTTGATAGCGGAAAGGGAGTCAGCCACGATGGAGAGACCTGCAACACCTGTTGCGAAATAACGCTTAACATCTCTGTCATGGAGAGCCATCTCTGCTCTCTCATAGCAGTATTTGTCATGCATGTAGTGGATGATGTTCAGTGTATTTACATACACGTCTGCCTGCCACTCGAGCATGTCAATGAACTTATCCATAACGTCGTCATAATCGAGAACGTCGCCGGTAACAGGACGGTACTTAGGACCAACCTGTTTCTTGGTAACTTCGTCGACACCGCCGTTTAATGCGTACAGCAGGCACTTAGCAACGTTAGCACGCGCGCCGAAGAACTGCATTTCCTTACCGATAACCATGGAGGATACGCAACATGCGATACCGTAGTCGTCGCCGTGTGTCACTCTCATCAGATCGTCGTTCTCGTACTGGATGGAAGAAGTCTGGATGGACATCTTCGCACAGTATTTCTTCCAAGCCTCGGGAAGTCTGGTGGACCAGAGAACCGTCAGGTTCGGCTCGGGTGAAGGACCAAGGTTGGTCAGGGTGTGCAGATAACGGAAGCTCATCTTCGTTACCATGTGACGACCGTCAACGCCAACACCGCCGAGGGACTCGGTTACCCATACCGGATCGCCTGCGAAAATCTGGTTGTACTCAGGTGTACGTGCAAACTTGATCAGACGCAGCTTCATGATGAAGTGGTCAACGAACTCCTGAATCTGCTGCTCTGTGAATGTGCCGTTGGCAAGGTCTCTCTCAGCATATACATCAAGGAAAGTAGATGTACGTCCAAGGGACATTGCAGCACCGTTCTGCTCTTTTACGGAGCAAAGGTAACCAAAGTAAGTAGCCTGAATCGCTTCCTGTACGTTAGAAGCGGGCTTGGAAATGTCACAGCCGTAAGAAGCAGCCATTTCCTTCATCAGCTTCAGTGCAACCATCTGCTCGGAAATCTCTTCGCGGAGACGGATCACATCGTCGGTCATAACGCGGCCGGTGGAATCCTTCTGCGCCTGCTTGTCTTCGATCAGTCTGTCGATACCGTAAAGAGCCACACGTCTGTAGTCGCCGATGATACGACCGCGGCCATATGCATCCGGAAGACCTGTGATGATGTGGGAAGAACGGCAAGCTCTCATCTCAGCATTGTAAGCGTCAAAGCAGCCTGCGTTGTGTGTCTTTCTGTGGGTGGAGAAGAACTCGCTGATCTCGGGATCTACTTCGTAGCCGTTGTCTGTGCAGGCCTTCTCTGCCATTCTGATACCGCCGTAAGGCTGTAAGGAACGCTTGAAAGGCTTATCTGTCTGGAAACCAACGATGGTCTCTTTGCTCTTGTCCAGATAGCCGGGACCGTGGGATGTGATGGTGGATACAACCTTGGTATCCATGTCAAGTACACCGCCTGCCTCACGCTCCTGTTTCTGCAGGTCAAGCACCTGTGCCCAAAGATCCTTTGTGTTCTGTGTAGGCTCTGCCAGAAATGCCTCGTCACCGTCATAAGGGTGATAGTTTCTCTGGATAAAGTCGCGGACATTCACTTCTTTGTCCCATTTGCCGCCTACAAAATCTTTCCATTCTGGTCTCATTTTTGTACCAACCTCCTATTTTAAAATTTTTAATAAAGTAACCGTGAAATGATTACATTCGGAATCATGCACAACTGCGGCGCATCACTCTGAATCGGTAAGAATATTATATGCCATGTGTCGAACGACAGTCAAGACGACCTTTGTTCTTTTTCTCATACAAATGCCAAAAAAAGAATGAAAATTTTGTGAAAATTGCAATAATGTGGATTAAACGGTTTTCCGTTCTTGACATGCCGAACTCCTGTCTCTTATAATGAATGAAAGCATATACATTCTATTGACAATAAATATTCGGAACAGTCTTATTTTCTGTCCCGGAGTCATACGAAATCGGCGGTTCACGCTGATTTTCCAGTCTGTATTCCAGAATTTCTATGCTTTTAAATCAACCCAATACAATATAAAAGAAGGAGGAAGGATTTACGATGATCAAGGGCGGAAAAGGATACACGGTCGCGGATATTGAGACGCTCCCGGAAGGAGCCGGTGCGGTATGCCCTTGCTGAGCGGGTGAAGGCGGGAATTTTTGAGGAGTTGTATCTGTGCCTTTCCGAAATGGATTTCTGATTGAGGGAGTTCGGATCAGAACGGAAATCTATTATATTATGATATGTACATATCCAATTTTGTAAGAACACGTCAAAATTATGGCCGCATAATCTGTAAGCGGCTGGTCTGTATGCAGTTGTTGGAACAGGAACTAGCCTCTCCAATGCTGTATCGAAAGGAGATTCTAATATGGAACAAAAGAAAAACACATCACACAGAAAACAGCTTTCCAACAGCAGGCTCCGCGACAGCGGGAGCAAACTTATTTTTGGGAATGATGAACTCTGCTCCCAGTTTTTGAGAAATTACATGGATATCCCGCTATTGAAAAATATCCGGGCGGAAGATATTGAGGACGTCACCGAACGGTATATCCCCATGTTTACGGAAGAGCGGAATTCAGATACGGTAAAGCGTATAAAGATAGCAGAAAATAGTACCTTTTATTTTATCTCCCTTATTGAACACAAAACGAAAGTGGATTATAATGTGAGTATGCAGCTGCTACGTTACATGGTCTGTATATGGGAGGATTATGAGCGTGAAATGGAGCGGAAAAGGAAGGGAATCAGCAGGACGAAAGATTTCCGCTACCCGCCGATTCTTCCGATTGTATACTATGAAGGGAGCGGGACATGGACTGCGCCGTGTAATATCAAGGACAGGATATTTTTCGAGGAGGCTTTTGAGCCATTTACCCCGCAGTTTTTCTATAAGCTGGTGCAACTAAATGCTTACAGCATAGAAGAATTAGTTGGAAAAAATGACGAGCTTTCCCTGTTAATGCTGATTAACCGTCTGCAAAATTCTTCGCAGTTCAAGGAACTCGATTTGCCCGAGAACTACTTAAAAGACTTGTCAGAGAACTCTACAGACGAACTACTGGATATTATAGCCAGAGTAACGGCGTCTATGCTGAGACGTCTGGATCTGTCTGAAAATGAGGTCACCAAATTTACGGAACAGGTGAAGGAGCGGAATATGGCTGAATTATTTGAGAATTTTGTGAACGATATAGATATGTCATCCCTTAGCAAAATAGCGCTGGAAAGAGGCAAGGCGAAGGCTGAAAGGAAGGGGCGCGAAATCGGGCTTGAAGAGGGACGCAAAGCAGGACTCCAGGAGGGACATAAAGCCGGGCTTTCCGAAGGGGAATCAATCGGCCTTGCGCGGGCTTCCCGTCTGACGAAAATCCTGATCGAGCAGAACCGCATGGAAGACCTGAAGCGCTTTGCGGAGGATGCCGCATACAGAGAGAACTTGTTTCGGGAATTTGGGATTTGACGGAAGTGGGGCGGAAATAGCGTCCACCAGAAATAGACGGAAAACCGAAAAAAAGACTGCTTGACGACGACGGCGCTTTCTTTTATAATCATATCTGGTACAGAAAATGGATGTATATTTTATCTGACGCTGTCGCAGAATGAAAATATGGAGGAAAATAAAATGGCAGATATTACAAAGAACACTACAATAGGGGAAGCGCTCAGAATCAATCCTGACATTGCACCCGTGCTTTTGGAGATCGGTATGCACTGTCTCGGCTGTCCTTCCGCGCAGGGAGAGACGCTGGAGGAGGCGGCTATGGTGCACGGCATCAACGCGGATGACCTGATGGCGAAAATCGCGGCTGTGTAAACGGTATACCTATATAGAGCGGGATGAAAAACCCCACCCTGTTTCCGAAAGACCGGACGGCAGGGTGGGGTTTTGTCTACGTTATCATTAAAATACGGGATTAAATCCGCGCCAGTGTCTCCACCGCACTTTCTTTAATCAGCGGTTCAAAGTGCTCCTCCAGATATGCCTTTGCAGAGTTCGCGGTTTTCTCGGGTCTGCCGTACTCGGAGATCAGGCTGCAGATACGGTTAAAATCCGCGGCTTCCATTTTTTCGGGAGCGACTAACAGAAGATAGTTGCCGCCGGCTTCATCCTTATATAAGGTGTTGGAGCTCCGGCAGGTGCCGATCACGCGTGCCAGTCTGGTCACTTCGCGCAGGGAGCGGAAGGAGAAAAGACGGCTCGCCGGTTTTTCCTGTCCGGGAAGGGCGGGCTGTGCGTTTTCACGGTGCGCACCTTTCGGGGACGGGGCGGATTCCTCTGTGCCGTTCATCCGGCGCAGGAGATTAAGGACCTCATCGGCGCTGTCGGCAAAAGCTTCCATCAGAGCCTCATTATCCTCGGTCTCTTCCATTTCATAGTCATCGTCATGGACGGAGGGTGCAAACTTGGCGAAGCGGGTATCCAGCTCTTCTGGGTCTTCCACTTTTGTGACGATCAGCACGATACATTCGGCGTTTAAGGGAATCGCCTCGATCATAAGGGGGATATCCTCCGCCTCAAAGCCGCATTCGTAAGCCGCCTGCTGCATCAGGTCGCGAAAGAGACTCTTTGCTTTCTCCGTGCCGTATGCCAGTTCGCTGATCTTTAATTCTCTGTTCAGCAGATCTTCTCTTGTGAGGGTGCAGCGGATTTGCTGCTCATTCACTTTTTCTATTTTCATGTCGTTGTTCGCTTCCTTCTATATTTAGAATAATAGAGCTTGGTTAAGTTAAGTGTATCTTAATCCCAGAGGTCGGTTTTAGTCAATAGTGCGCGATAAGTGTTTAAAAAATTTTAATAATTTTAGAAAATGCTTGCAATTCCTGTCAGATTATGGCTATAATCTAACTACAAGATGTCTCTGATAATCCGCAGGGAAAGGAGGCATGCGAAAATTAAATAAATAACATCTGTGTCTTTGCCGTTATCTTTTGGCGGAGGCAGTCTTATGGGCTATGTGCCTTGTCAGAGACCATATCTTATTCCCATCTAAGCGCCGGGTTAATTCTTTAGAGTTTCCTATGGTACACAAAATATAATTCACAAGGAATGAGTAGGTTATACAGATATTTTACAAATTCATTTGCATGTCAGAGTCATCTTCAGAACTATTTCCGCCCTCTTTTATCATATGCCGTTAGTATATCACGGTTGAGTTATTTTATAGTTTTTTTGTTAATCCTTTTGGGGGACGGCATAAGAGGACCTGTCATTACGTTGGATTCGGGAGGTTTCCCGTTATGTGACGCTGTCATTGCCTGAAAAAAACTGATGACTGCAAGGGAATAGTTTGTTATAATCGTAGTGAGCACGGCGGGCAGGAAAGGGAAAACTTCCCTGCCCAGTCGGCGTTTAGTAACAGGAAAGCCGGAGGCGGAATCGTTACGGCGTTTACTACAAACGGTCAAAAAGGAGCTGGACAAATGAAAAAAGTAATTCCGGTGATAGTCGCGGTCGTCCTTATTATATTGATCGGTGCGGCGGGATTTGGGGCGAAGCTGCTCGAAAAATACTCTTATTCCAAAGAGAGGGCGGATCTGACAGAATATTTTGGCATCGCGGGGGAAAATGATGTCCCCATTATTTTGCAGGATGAACAGATAGAAGAGCACGCGAAAATTTTTGATGATATATGCTATTTTGATCTGGCAACCGTACACAAATATTTTAACGACAGATTTTACGAGGACAAGTCGGAGAACAGCCTTCTTTACACTACGCCGGACATGGTCTATGCGAACGTGATCGGCACGGGTACTGTCACCGGCTATGACGCGGATTTTGTGGAGAGCGGTGAGAGCTACGACTACACCATTTCCCGGTATGAGGGGGAGAAACTCTATATCGCGGCGGATTTTGTAAAAAAATACGCGAATTTTTCCTATGAGCTTTTTACGGAGCCGAACCACATGCAGATTGATACGGAATGGGAAAAGCGGCAGGTCGCGTCTGTCTCGAAGGATACGCAGGTGCGTTATCAGGGCGGCATCAAGAGCGATATCCTGACGGATGTATCGGCGGGGGACAAGGTAATTGTATTGGAAGAAATGGAATCGTGGACGAAGGTAAAGACGCAGGATTCCTTTATCGGCTACGTGGAGAATAAGAGACTGGGGGAAAAGGCGGAGGAGGAGCCGATCCCCGTGACAGATTATGTGGAGCCGGAGTATAAGGCGAACACGCGGGACCATAAAATCAATCTGGGCTGGCATGTGATCGGCGGAACGGGGGGCAACGACACACTGGAGGAGACGGTGGCGCGGACAAAGGGGCTTAACGTGATTTCGCCCACATGGTTTACACTGACGGGAAACGAGGGTGACTTCAGCAGTTTCGCGACGACCGATTATGTGGAAAGGGCGCACGGGATGGGTCTGGAAGTCTGGGCGTTAGTAGGCAATGTGGACAGTGTGGATGTGGATCTTTACACGGTGCTCGGAAAGACGTCCAACAGGCGGCATCTGATTTTACAGCTTCTGTCAGCGGTCCGGGAATATAATCTGGACGGGTTAAACATTGATTTTGAGAATGTGAGTCTGGATGCGGGGGAACCCTTTATCCAGTTTATCAGAGAGCTGTCCATTCCGTGCAGAAAGTACGGCATTGTGCTGTCGGTGGACAATTATGTGCCCATGGATCACACGGACCATTACGACCGTGCGGAGCAGGGTGCGGTGGCGGACTATGTCATTATCATGGGATATGACGAGCACTATAACGGCAGCGATGAGGCGGGGAGCGTTGCCTCCATCGGCTTTGTGGAAAAGGGCATCGAAAACACGGTGGCGGAGGTGCCGAAGGAAAAGGTGATAAATGCCGTTCCTTTCTATACGAGAATCTGGGAAACCGGCGCCGACGGCATAAGCAGTCAGGCGGTGGGCATGGAGATGGCGCAGACCTATGTGGCGGATCACGAAATTGCGACCCGCTGGGATGAGGAAACCTGTCAGAATTACGGGGAATTTCAGGACGGGGACAGACTCTGTCAGGTGTGGCTGGAGGACGCGGAGTCCATCAAAGTGAAGCTAAATATTATGGAAAAGTACGAGATCGCAGGTGTGGCGGCATGGCGGCTCGGTTTTGAGACGGCGGACATCTGGGATGTGATAGGAGAATACATGAATCAGCCGTAAGCCTGTGGCGGGGAAGTTATCTTTTGCACGCTTTCTTCATATATATGCACTAAGACGCGTATCGGCGGAGCCGGTCCGCACCTTGTCTGGCGGCAGGGAAGCGGATGCGGGCATGGGTGAAAAATGGAGAAAGAAAAGGCGGGGAAATATGACAAGATTGTCAGAACCGGACTGTTGCTGCTGCTGGCTGCGGCATTTGGATTTGCTTTGCGGGGCGGGGCGCGCCTCGTGTCCGCGGACCGTGTCCTGACGGACAAAGCAGGGAAGGAAAAACCGTGTGTGGTCATCGATGCCGGACACGGCGGTGCCGATCCGGGCAAGGTGGGCGTGGACGGCAGTCTGGAAAAGGACATCAATTTAAAGATTGCGAAAAAACTGGCAATGTTCCTTGCGGCGGCGGATGTGGACGTGGTGCTCACAAGGGAGGACGACGCCGGGCTTTATGACGAGAATGTCTCCAACAAAAAGGTGCAGGACATGAAAAACCGTGTGGCGCTGATCGAGGAGAAGAAACCGGCGCTGACGGTGAGCATACACCAGAACAGTTACCATGAGGAGTATGTGCACGGTGCGCAGGTCTTTTATTATGAAGGAAGTCAGGACAGTAAAGAGATTGCGGAGCGTATGCAGCAGGTACTCGCCGAACAGATCGACCCGGACAATGCCAGACAGGCGAAGGCGAACAGCAGCTACTACCTCTTGAAAAAGACGTCATCGCCCATTGTGATCGTGGAATGCGGTTTTCTTTCCAACTACGAGGAAGCGCAGAAGCTTTCCTCGGAAGTCTATCAGGAAAAGACGGCGTGGGCGATCCATCTGGCGATTATGAATTACCTAAACAAGGCGGAGTAATGCGGTGCGGAAACGGATGCGGTGCGGGTGCTTTCGGCTTGGATGCAGTACACGACAGAAATAGAGTGAGAAGGATACGAGTGTGGATACAAAAGTAGTCCGGATAGATGAATCACATAAAGACGAGGCTTTGCTCCGGGAGGCAGGTGAAATCATTCAGTCCGGCGGATTGGTGGCATTTCCCACAGAGACGGTCTACGGGCTGGGAGGAGATGCGCTGAATCCCGCCTCTTCCCGGAAAATTTACGAGGCGAAGGGCAGACCCTCCGACAATCCGCTGATTGTGCATATCGCGGATATGGAAACTTTGCCTGCCATTGTAAAGAGCGTGCCGGAGACGGCAAAGAAACTGGCGGATGCCTTCTGGCCGGGGCCGCTCACCATGATTATGGAAAAATCGGATCTGGTGCCGAAGGAGACGACGGGCGGGCTTGACACGGTGGCAGTTCGTATGCCGTCCGATGCGGTGGCATTGTCGTTTATCCGGGCGGCGGGCGGTTATGTGGCGGCGCCCAGCGCCAACCGTTCCGGCAGACCGAGTCCTACGCGCGCGTCCTATGTGGCGCAGGATATGGAGGGCAGGATAGAGATGATTCTGGACGGCGGCGACGCCACGCTGGGACTGGAATCCACGATTGTGGATCTGACGGTGGAACCGCCCACAATACTGAGACCCGGCTTTATCACGGGGGAAATGCTCCGGCAGAAGCTGGGGCGTGTGGAGGAGGACGGGACGCTGTTTCGCGCCGACAGCGGACAAGCCCCAAAGGCGCCGGGCATGAAGTACCGGCATTACGCGCCGGAGGGCGAACTGGTTATTGTCAAGGGCGCGGCGGCGGCGGTGACGGATTATATCAACGGGCGGCTTCTGGAAGGGCGGCGCGGGCATAAAAAAACCGGCGTGATAGCAACGGATGAAACGATTGCCGCCTACGGGGCGGATGTATCCCGCAGCGTCGGAAAGAGAGCGGACGCCGCCGCGGCGGCGAAAGGGCTGTACCGCATTCTGCGGGAGTTTGACGACGAAGGTGTGGAACTGATCTATTCGGAGAGCTTCGACGGGGAAGGCATTTCGCAGGCAGTTATGAACCGGCTGTTAAAAGCGGCGGGGCACCGGGTGATAGACGTATGAAAGGACGCCTTGCAGTCCGTGCAGAAAATGCCGGTATGCCGGCGTTTGTAAATAATATACTATACAGGAAGCGTGGGCTGGCACGCTTCGGAAAGGAAGGTAATTATGATAGCAATAGGAAGTGACCACGGCGGATATGATCTGAGACAGAAGGTGATGGCACATTTGAAAGAGAGAGGGCTGGAATACAAGGATTTCGGCTGCCCGGACAAGAGTTCCTGTGATTACCCGGTTTTCGGTGCGGCGGTGGCAAAGGCTGTTGCCTCGGGAGAGTGCGACAGAGGCATTGTGATCTGCACCACGGGTATCGGCATCTCCATGACGGCGAATAAAGTGAAGGGAGTCCGCTGTGCGCTCTGCGGCGACCCGGTATCGGCGAGGCTGACGAGGGAGCACAACGATGCCAATGTGCTGGCAATGGGTGCGGCGATTATCGGGGAAATGGTAGCGCTCGATATCGTGGATATTTTTCTGGATACGCCTTTTTCCCACGGGGAGAGGCACCAGAGGAGAGTGGACTTGATTGAGAACTGTTAGGGATGCCCGGAAGGCGGCATATCTGGCACATTTTATATAAGCTGGGAGGAAAATATGGAAAGGAAACGAAGAGCGGCGGCATGTCTGGTTCTTGTTCTGCTTTGCGGCGTAATGCCGCTCTCCGTGCAGGCGACTGAGGAGACCAGACAGCAGATCCGCAAAGCGGAAGAGCAGAGGGAAGAGACGGAAGGAAAACTGGATGAGACGGAAGAAAAACTGGAGGGGCTGAACGAGCAGCACAGCTCCCTGCAGGGTGCGCTTTCCACGCTGAATACGGAGCTTACACAGGTGAGCAACAACCTGAACGAGCTGGAAGAACAGATTGCCGAAAAGGAGGAGGAGATCGACGATCTGGAAAAGCAGATCGCGCAGGTGGAGGAGGAACTGGCGGTGGCGATCGCCTTAAAGGAAGAACAGTACGCCACCATGAAAAGACAGATCCAGTTTACCTATGAGCGCAGCAGCAATCTTTACATGGAGTTGTTTTTTTCCTCGGGAAGCCTGTCTGATTTTCTGAATAAAAATGAGTATGTCGAGCAGCTTTCCGCCTACCAGAAAAAAGTGCTGGACGAGTACAAAGCCGCGCAGGCGGCAATGGAACAGAAGCAGGCGGAGCTGGAGCTTGCAAAGAAAGAGCAGGAAGAAAACAGAGAAGAGCTGGGCGAGTATAAAGTGCAGGTCGTGGCGGAGCAGGGTCGCGTTTCCGGGCTTGTCAGCCAGACGGCAAATAATCTGAACGCCACGGCGAACCAGATTTCGGAGGCGGAGGCGGAGGCGCTTGCTTACGAGCAGCGGCTCAAGGAGCAGGAGGAGGAATTGTCTGCTCTCCGCGCCAAGCTGGCGGAGGAACTGCGCATGGCGGAGCTGGCGGCACAGTCGAGCTGGCGTGATATTTCCGAGGTGAGTTTTGCGGAGGGGGACAGATACCTTCTGGCGAATCTGATTTACTGTGAGGCGGGCGCCGAGCCCTACAGCGGGCAGGTTGCCGTTGGTTCGGTTGTGATGAACAGAGTGCTGAGTTCGGTTTATCCGGATACGGTGACAGGGGTAATCTACCAGTCGGGGCAGTTTTCCCCTGTGGCGAGCGGACGCCTTGCACTGGCGCTGGCGGAGGGCAGAGCCACCGGAAGCTGCTATCAGGCGGCAGACGAGGTTATGGGCGGCACCACCAACGTGGGCAACTGCGTTTACTTCCGCACCCCCGTGGACGGAATCGAACCCAGATACAGAATCGGGGGGCATATCTTCTATTAAGCATTGAGCCGTGCGAATGTAGGGGAAAGTGCACGGAGGAAAGTTTACTTTCAGACGGGCATTTTCCCCTACATTCATAGGGCGAAAGCCCGGGATGAGCAAAAGGGAGCCGCGGAGCGGCGA
>CAJUJK010000004.1:48332-192707 GCA_910586705.1 uncultured Lachnospiraceae bacterium
TTTTGCGAATCGGCACGGCGGAGTAGCGGGGCGAAAGCCCGGGATGAGCAAAAGGGAGCCGCGGAGCGGCGATTTTGCGAATCGGCACGGCGGAGTAGCGGGGCGAAAGCCCGGGATGAGCAAAAGGCAGCTGCGAAGCAGCGATTTTGCGAATCGGCACGGCGGATTATATATACTGCTCCAGCGGCTCCTGCAGTTTCTCAAACCCGCCGTCGTAAATGATCTGCAGCAGCCGGCTGAGGGTCAGCAGCGCCTGTTTCAGCATGGCGTCGGTTAACAGTCCGGCGTCCTTCGCGGTGGCAAGTTCGTCGATATCCACGACTTTCACGAAACCGTCGGGATAGATGATGACGTCCGCCAGCAGGTCGGTAATGATATATGTATCGGTGCCGGCGTCGTGGTCGTAATCCACAATATCGCAGTACCAATACAGAAGAGAGCCGTTTTCGTCATAGAAACGGCTCACTTTTATGCCCTCCTGCAGGTAGTAGCAGGAGAGGCCGTGATGCAGGTCTTTTCGGGGTTTCAATGTATTCCACGCAGTCACGATGATTTCTTCGTCGCGGTAAAGAAGCCTGTCGTCTTTTAACAGGACGCATTCCTCCGGAATCAGTCTCTTGCGGTAAAGGATCGGATCTGCCATGTCTTGTCCCCCTCGGATACATTCTCTGAACCGGGCGAGCCGCCCGATTTGTTATTTAACCGTACACCGCCGGAGGACAAATGTCAACGTTTCCCCCAAAATTTGCCCATTATTGAACTTGGTCTGGACAAAAGTACCAAAAATGAGTATAATTTTCTTGTTAGGCTTTAGGGGAAATTCTGTGGATTGGGAAGGCGGTATTTTGAAGTATCAGAAAACTGTTTATCAGGCGTTAATGATGATCACACAGTTTGGCGTCAACATGCTTGTTCCCATCTTTCTCTGTTCCTTTGCAGGGATGTTTCTGGACAGGAAACTTGGGACCAATGTCTGGATGGTGGCGCTTTTTTTCGTGGGTGCACTGGCAGGATTTACCAATGTGTTCCGGTTCGCGAGAAAGATTTACGAGACGCCGGCAAGGACGCGCAGGCGCAGTACACAGAAAAAAGAAGAGATGGAAGAGAATGAAAAGAAAGATTGATCAGACGCTTTTGGAACTCTGGCTGGGCATTTTTGCCTACGGCGCTGTTTTTGAAATTGTGCTCTTGTTTTTTTCCAGAAACCCTGCCTACAGTATAGGGCTGTGGATCGGGGTATTTCTCGCCGCGGCAGGCGCGTTTCATATGTGGTGGTCCTTGGACAGGGGGCTTGACCTGCCGGAGAAGGAAGCCGTGAAGAGTCTGGGCGCGCAGAATATCATACGCTACGCGGTTCTCGTGCTTGTCATAGGAGCGCTTATGTTTGTGGATTTCGCGAACCCGATTTTTGCGTTCTGCGGCTATATGGGCATGAAGGTGTCCGCCTATCTGAACCCGCTGATCCACAGGCTGCGGGCGGGAAAGAAGGAGCAGGAAATCTCGGACGGTACTGCTTTGTAACGGCGCAGACCGCCGTTACATGTTTTATATACTTTATACTTAATTACGTGTAGAAGGAGGTGAGAAGATGGGACAGGGAATTATGTTGTCCGGCGGTGCGGATATTGACTTTATGATTCACGGCGTTTTTTCCTATGAGCTTTTTGGGCAGACCGTGTGGATCACCACCACCCATGTGTGTGTGCTGATCGTCATGCTGGTAATCATAGGTTTCTGCATTGCGGCGAACCGTGTCGTTAAGCGCGCTTCGGATGTGCCAGGGACATTCCAGAACATTGTCGAGCTGGTGGTGGAAATGCTTGATAAGATGGTTGGCGGCGTTATGGGAAAATTCAGCCCGCAATTCCGTAACTACATCAGCACGATATTTATCTTTATCCTGCTGAGTAATATTTCGGGACTGTTCGGACTCAGACCGCCGACAGCGGACTATGGCGTGACGCTGCCCATGGGCGTTATGACGTTTGTACTGATCCACTTCAACAAGTTCAGGTACCAGAAGGTGAAAGGTGTGCTGGCGGGTTTATGCGACCCGTGGCCGATCTGGGCGCCGATCAATGTGATCGGTGATGTGGCGGTACCGATCTCTTTGTCGCTGCGTCTGTTTGCAAACGTTTTGTCGGGCACAGTTATGATGGCTCTGGTGTATGCGCTCTTGTCGAAGATCGCGATTATCTGGCCGGCAGCGCTCCATGTGTACTTTGATCTGTTCTCGGGGGCGATCCAGACATATGTGTTCTGTATGCTGACCATGACGTACATCACGGATGCCTGCACGACGGAGTAAGAAAAATATTTTTTATACAATCACAAGGAGGAAATCAAAAATGGGAGAATTTAACAACAATTTTATTTTGGGATGTTCAGCAATCGGCGCGGGTCTTGCGGTTATCGCAGGTATCGGACCCGGTGTCGGTCAGGGTATTGCGGCTGGTCATGCGGCTGCTGCAGTTGGCAGAAATCCGGGCGCAAAGTCTGACGTTACTTCCACGATGCTGCTGGGGCAGGCGGTTGCCGAGACCACAGGTCTGTACGGTCTGCTGATCGCTATGCTGCTGCTCTTCGTGAAACCCCTTCTTCCGTAATTTTGTTACGGCAGGCATCAAGCCATTCCAGATCGCTGCGCGATGGGCCTGATGCTCGGCATAATATAGGTGTTTTTACGGTCAGCGCAGCAAGTGCGCAGACCTGTGATGCACATTTAACAGTTGTGCAGACTTGTAATAAACAACGAAAGGGGGTACTAACGCTTGAGTACGACAGTTGCGAATTTGGCGCTGGCGTCCGCGGAGATGGCGCCGAGGCTGTTTGACCTCGACCTGCAGTTGATCGCGGATTCCGTGTTGATGATTATAGCTGTGTTCGCGCTCTTTCTGATCGCTTCCCATTTTCTGTTTAATCCCGTGCGGGATATGATGGAAAAGAGGCAGGAGCGCATCAAAAGCGAACTCGATACGGCGGCATCCGACATGGAAAATGCCAGAGCGCTGAAGGAAGAGTACGAGACGAAGCTGAAAGAAGTAGATAAAGAAGCGGAAGAAATTCTCGCGGAGGCGCGCAAGAAAGCGCTTGCGAACGAAAATAAGATCATCGCGGACGCGAAGGAGGAAGCTGCAAGGATTCTCGAGAGAGCCGGCGTGGAGGCGGAGCTTGAGAAGAAGAAAGCGGCTGATGAGGTGAAGCGCGAGATGGTTGTGCTTGCATCCATGATGGCTGCAAAGGTTGTGAACGCGGCGATTGACACCACTGTGCAGGACAGTCTGGTGGAAGAGACGCTTAAGGAAATAGGTGAGAGCACATGGCTAAGCTGATTTCAAAGACATACGGTGATGCGTTGTTTGAACTTGCGGTGGAAGAAGGTAAGATAGACGTCCTGTTGGAAGAAACCGTCCAGCTACAGAAAATCCTTGCGGAGAATGAGGATTTTGGCAGACTGATGAACCATCCGAAGATCATCAAGGAAGAGAAGATCGAGGTTGCGAAAACCGTGTTTGCCGGAAGGGTATCCGAGGAGCTGTTCGGGTTTCTCACTATCATTATCTCGAAAGACCGTTACAGGGAGATCGACGAGATCCTGAAATATTTTGTCGCTAAGGTTAAGGAGTATAAGGGAATAGGCATCGCCACAGTGACGACAGCCGTTCCGCTTAAGGACAGTCAGTGTAAGGAAGTCGAGAAAAAACTGCTTGACACCACACGGTACCAGTCCATGGAGATCAGTTATGATGTGGACGCATCCCTGATCGGGGGCATGGTGATCCGGATCGGCGACAGAGTTGTTGACAGCAGCATCAGAACAAAACTGAGTGAGCTGCAGAAGGATCTGTTAAAAGTACAGATCTGAGTGAGGTTATAGAAAAAAAGAGAAAGGTGCGTATGATCCATGAATTTAAGACCAGAAGAGATCAGTTCAGTCATTAAGGATCAGATTAAGAGATATGCCTCCGAGCTGGAAGTATCCGAGGTGGGTACGGTTATTCAGGTGGCGGACGGCATCGCTCGTGTGCACGGACTTGAGAATGCAATGCAGGGTGAGCTTCTGGAGTTCCCCGGCGAAGTTTACGGTATGATCCTGAACCTTGAGGAAGACAACGTTGGTGCGGTTCTGTTTGGTAACCAGCACAATATCAACGAGGGCGATACCGTAAAGACCACGGGGCGCGTGGTAGAGGTGCCTGCGGGCGACTGCATGCTCGGACGTGTCGTAAATGCTCTGGGACAGCCTATTGACGGCAAAGGTCCGATCCAGACTGACAAGTATCGTAAGATTGAAAGAGTTGCATCCGGTGTTATCACGAGAAAATCTGTGGACACACCGTTACAGACAGGTATCAAGGCGATCGACTCCATGGTGCCCATCGGAAGAGGACAGCGTGAGCTGATTATCGGCGACAGGCAGACAGGTAAGACGGCGATTGCCATTGATACGATCATTAACCAGAAGGGACAGGGCGTGAAATGTATCTACGTCGCTATCGGTCAGAAGGCTTCCACTGTCGCTTCCATTGTGAAAACTTTGACAGAGTACGGCGCGATGGCGTACACCACCGTGGTGGCGGCGACGGCAAGTGAGACGGCGCCCCTGCAGTATATCGCACCCTATTCCGGCTGTGCGATCGGTGAGGAATGGATGGAGAACGGCGAGGACGTACTGGTGGTTTACGACGACCTGAGCAAACAGGCGGCTGCATACCGTACACTCTCCCTGCTCTTAAAGAGACCGCCCGGGCGTGAGGCGTATCCCGGCGATGTGTTCTATCTGCATTCCAGACTGCTTGAGCGCGCGGCGAGAATGAGTGAGGAGTACGGCGGCGGTTCGCTGACGGCGCTTCCGATCATCGAGACGCAGGCGGGCGACGTGTCGGCTTACATTCCGACGAACGTAATCTCCATCACAGACGGACAGATTTATCTGGAGACGGAGATGTTCAATTCCGGTTTCCGTCCGGCGGTAAACGCGGGTCTTTCCGTGTCCCGTGTAGGCGGCGCGGCACAGATTAAGGCGATGAAAAAGATTGCGGCGCCCATCCGTACAGAGCTTGCGCAGTACAGAGAGCTGGCGGCATTCTCCCAGTTCGGTTCCGAGCTTGACGCCGATACCAAGGAGAAGCTGGCGCAGGGTGAAAGAATCAAGGAAGTCCTGAAACAGCCGCAGTACAAGCCGATGCCGGTACAGTATCAGGTTATCATCATCTATGTGGTGACGAACAAGTACCTGCTCGATGTGGCGGTTGAGGATATCACCAGATTTGAGACGGAGTTCTTTGAGTTCCTTGACACGAAATATCCCGAGGTGCCGAACGCGATTGCGAAGAATAAAGAGATTAACGACGAGACAGACGCGAAGCTCAAGAAAGCCATTGAAGAATTCAAGGCGCAGTTTAAGTAAAGCGTAGAAAGGGTGTGACGCTATGGCCTCAATGAGAGACATTAAAAGGCGTAAAGGCAGTATTCAGAGTACACAGCAGATTACCAAAGCTATGAAACTCGTTTCTACCGTTAAACTGCAGAGGGCGAAACAGCGCGCAGAACAGTCGAAGGCATATTTTAACTGCATGTACGAGACGGTGACTTCCATGCTGGCAAAGACCGGCGGCTTAAACCATCCCTACCTGACGGCGGGGGAATCGCAGAAGAAGGCTGTGATCGTGATTACCTCCAACAGGGGTCTTGCGGGCGGCTATAATTCCAACGTTGTGAAGCTGATCACGAAGGGCGATTTTAAGAAGGAAGATCTGCGGATCTATGCAATCGGCAAGAAGGGCAGGGATGCCCTGAACCGGGGTGGCTATGAGATTGTGGAGGAGGATTCCGACATTATCGAGGAGCCGTCCTATGTGGACGCGATGGCGCTGTGCAAGAGGCTGCTTGCCTCCTTTGCGGCGGGGGAGATCGGAGAGATTTATCTCGCCTATACGGGATTTAAGAATACGGTGGTTCATGTGCCGACGCTTCTTAAGCTTCTTCCCGTGGAGCCGGTGCAGGATGCGTCGGAGGAGACGCAGGGCACGGGCAGCAAAGCGCTGATGAACTTCGAGCCGGCGGACGATGAGGCGCTGGACATGATTATTCCGAAATATGTCACCAGCCTGATTTACGGCGGTCTGGTAGAAGCGGTTGCGAGCGAAAACGGTGCGAGAATGCAGGCGATGGATTCCGCAACGAGCAATGCTGAGGAAATGATAGATCACTTGTCGCTCCAGTACAACAGGGCGCGTCAGGGATCTATTACGCAGGAATTAACAGAAATTATTGCAGGTGCAAATGCAATATCTTAGTTGCACATTACTGAAATACGATGAGTGAAAGGAAAAAGAGATGGCAGAAGTAAAGACAAGTGAAAATCTTGGAAAGATCACTCAGATCATCGGCGCCGTACTTGACATCAAATTTTCGACAGGCAGCCTGCCGGAGATTAATGACGCAATCAGAATCCCGCTTAAGACGGGCGGGGAACTGACTGTGGAAGTAGCGCAACATCTGGGTGACGATACCGTCAGATGTATCTCCATGGGTCCCACGGACGGACTGGTGAGAGGCATGGATGCGGTTGCAACAGGCGCTCCCATCACGGTTCCTGTCGGAGAAAACACGCTGGGACGTATCTTTAACGTTCTGGGAGAACCGATTGACAATAAACCCGCTCCCACGGATGTGGGACATGAGCCGATCCACAGACAGGCTCCGGCATTCGAGGAACAGTCCACGGCGACAGAGCTTCTGGAGACGGGTATCAAGGTCGTAGACCTGCTCTGCCCTTACCAGAAGGGGGGTAAGATCGGCCTGTTCGGCGGCGCCGGCGTTGGAAAGACGGTGCTGATTCAGGAGCTGATCCGCAATATTGCGACTGAGCACAGCGGCTACTCCGTGTTTACCGGCGTGGGCGAGCGTACCAGAGAGGGTAACGACCTCTACCACGAGATGGAGGAATCCGGCGTTATCGACAAGACAACAATGGTGTTCGGACAGATGAACGAGCCGCCGGGAGCAAGAATGAGAGTGGGTCTGACAGGACTTACGATGGCGGAGTATTTCCGTGACAAGGGCGGCAAGGACGTGCTGCTTTTCATTGACAATATCTTCCGTTTCACACAGGCAGGTTCCGAGGTGTCTGCGCTGTTGGGACGTATGCCTTCCGCCGTTGGTTATCAGCCTACGCTGCAGACGGAGATGGGCGCTTTGCAGGAGCGTATCACTTCCACAAAGAGCGGTTCCATCACTTCCGTGCAGGCGGTTTACGTGCCTGCGGACGACTTGACTGACCCGGCTCCGGCGACGACATTCGCGCATCTGGACGCGACGACGACGCTGTCCCGTTCTATCGTGGAGTTAGGTATCTATCCGGCGGTTGATCCGCTTGAGTCCTCCTCCAGAATCCTCGACCCCAGAATTGTCGGGGAAGAGCACTATCTGGTGGCGAGAGGCGTGCAGGAGATTCTGCAGAAGTACAAGGAACTGCAGGATATCATCGCCATCCTCGGTATGGACGAACTTTCCGAGGAAGATAAGCTGGTGGTGGCACGTGCGAGAAGAATACAGAGATTCCTTTCCCAGCCCTTCCATGTGGCAGAGCAGTTTACGGGAATGAGCGGTGTGTATGTGCCGATTTCCGAGACCATCCGTGGCTTTAAGGAGATTCTTGACGGCAAACATGACGATATTCCGGAAAGCTATTTCCTGAATGCGGGAAGCATCGATGACGTAGTGGCACGCGTGAAGAAGTAAGGGTGCAGCTATGAGGATACCGGATAGCCGCAGGAGGTAAATATATGGCTGAGGATAGCAGAAATTTTACATTAAAGATTATCACACCGGACAGAGTGTTCTTTGAGGATGAGGTGTCCATGGTGGAGTTTAACACAGTCGAGGGCGAGGTCGGCATTTATAGGGAGCATATCCCGATGACGATGATTGTTGCGCCCGGAATCCTTACGATCACGAAGGATCAGGAAGTGTCCGAAGCGGCTCTGCATGCGGGGTTTGCCGAGGTGCTGCCGGATCAGGTCACAGTGCTTGCTGAAATCATTGAGTGGCCTGATGAGATTGACGTGGAGCGCGCGGAGGAAGCCAAGTCCCGCGCCGAGGAGCGAATCAGGGAACATGCACCGGGAACAGATATGCGAAGGGCGGAGATGTCCTTGAAGAGAGCTGTGGCGAGGATAGAGACAGTGCACAAATGACAAGGTACTATGGGGGAACGGATTGATCCGTTCCCCTGTTTATACAAGACAGATGAATGGGAAGGGAGAAGGGGCTCGGAATCTGAGGCGCCCGGGGACGGAAAAATGCGAAAAATTCAGACGAAAATTATTGCTATAGTGGTGTCGGCAACAGTATGTGTCTCAATGATTGCAGGGATTGTGAGTACGATGGTAACCCGGTATTCCACTACGTCGGCACTTGAAAAAAATGCGCTGGAAACGGCAGAGCTTGCCGCTATGGCGGCGGAAAACATGATCTCAACTTATACGCTGACAATAGCGGAGATGGCATCGAATCCGATCCTTGTGGATGAAAATACGACGCCGGAGGAAAAGCAGGCGTTTATTCAGGAACGGACGGACGCGTATTATATGCGCTTTGGCGGCATGACCGATGCGGACGGTTACGACGCGGTCCACGGCGTGGACGTTTCGGGAGAACCCTTTTTTCAGGCGGCTGTGCAGGGGAGCAGTTATATGTCGACCCCCTACATAGACGGCAGAGATATGTATCTCATGGTTGCCGCCCCGATCCAGAAAGGCGATACAGTGAAAGGCGTGCTCTACTTTCAGTGCGATATCAATATTTTACAGTCCATCATTGAAGGGCTGCAGATCGGGGAGGAAGGCGAGGCATACATTCTGGACAAGGAGGGCACCACGATTGCCTATGTTGATCAGGAGGCGGTGCTGAACCGGGAAAACGTCATGCGGGAAGCGGCGGAAACTCCCGGCGATGAAGGACTTCAGATGGTAGCCGCAATCGAAAAGAAGATGACGCTCGGTGAAGTTGGTGTAGAACGGTTCTATTACGCGGAGGACCAGTCCAACAATATCCAGAGCTATGCTCCCATTGCGGGGACGGACGGATGGTCCATTGCGGTAACGTTAGATGAGGATGAGTTCATGCGTCCGGCAGAGTACGGCAATTTGATACAGATCGTGGTCTGCGCCGTGGCATGTATCGTGATTATCATCATTTCCATGAGAGTCAGCCATTCCATCGTCACGCCCGTTGTCAGGTGCACGAAGCGGATTCAGGCGCTTTCACAGGGGGATCTGGGCAGCCCTGTCCCGCAGGTGAAGAGTAAGGATGAGACGCGGATACTGGCGGATTCGACGGCGCAGCTTGTCAAAGATTTTGGCGGAATTGTACATGAAATGCAGGATATTCTCGGCGCGATAGCGGATGGAAATCTGACCAGAGAAGTTTCCGGGCAGTCCTATCCCGGTGATTTTGCCGTTTTGTGGGAATCCCTGCGGGTCATCAGTGAAAAGCTGAATGTCACCATGGCGGGCATTGTCTCTGCATCCGGGCAGGTTTCGACGGGATCGGATCAGGTGGCGGCTACAGCCGCGGCTCTGTCACAGGGCGCGGTGGAGCAGACAAGCGCAGTTGGAGAACTCTCCGCAACCATTTCAAATATGAGCACGGAGGCAAAGGGAATTGCGCGGATGACGGAGCAGGCAAAGGACGTCGTGGGCGAGGCGGGAGAAAAGCTGCAGGAGAGCGACGGGTATATTGACAGCTTGAATCAGGCGATGGGGCAGATTACGCAATCGTCCGATGAAATCAGCCGCATTATAGATACCATTGAAAATATTGCTTTCCAGACAAATATTCTGGCGCTTAACGCGGCGGTGGAGGCGGCACGCGCCGGAGCAAGCGGAAAAGGTTTCGCCGTGGTGGCGGAAGAAGTGAGAAATCTGGCGACCAAGTCGGATCAGGCGGCGAAGGCGACCAAGGAGCTGATCGAGCGGTCTGTCAACGCGGTTGAGAGCGGAAGTCTTGTCGTGGGGAAGGTGACTGACTCGGTGACTGTTGCGGCAAAGATGGCAGGCGAGGCGGTAGAGCAGATGGAGCAGGTGACGAAAGCCGTGGAGGGGCAGACCGATGCAATCGGGCAGGTTGCCGCAGGTGTTGCGCAGATATCCGGCGTGGTGCAGAACAATTCCGCGACGGCGGAGGAGAGTGCGGCTACCAGTCAGGAATTATCCAGTCAGGCGGCGATGCTCCAGCAGCTTGTAGGGAATTTCAGGCTTTTAAGAAAATAGGAGTTTACAGCGGATATAAATTTTCACGTTCCGATTGTCCCGCCATATGATAAAATAAAGCGACTGATTATCATGGTGAGTATATGAGACAATCGAGAATTTTACCGTTTTACATGGCTTATCCCATGCCGCTCTTTTATCAGGAGCAGGATACGGTGACAAGAGATCTGGAATATCTGCAGGAGATGTATCCGGCGGAGGCGAAGAAATATCAGAAAGTGATTGCAGAGATTCTGGATCGGTTAGACTATGAAGGCAGTATGATTTACGATGAATATCCCGACAAGTGGCAGATTTACCGTCTGACACAGATCGTTGTGGATAAATTGAAACATGCCGGGGAGACGGAGACGCCGCAGCGGCCGGAACAGGACTGGGACCGGATCAGGGAGTTTGTGCAGGTGCTTTTGTGCGGCGAGATCTATAAAAAGCGCCATATGAATCAAAACGGGATTTTGAAGTTTTGACCGGGGAATTGAAATTACATGAAGAGAGCGATCATAAAAGGCGTTCTGCTTGGGTGTATCTTTGCGCTCGCGCTGATGATCCTAAGCAGGGTAATGAATCAGGGAAATACGGATATGACGACTGAAATGGGTGAGGCGACTTACCCTGTGCTGTCCATGTATGTGGGCGCGTACAGGGTAGGGAGTCTGCATGGCTATGCCCAGAGTATGGAGTGCGCCTACCTGCGGGACAACCTGCAGCCGGTCGGTGCGGACAGAAAAATAGATGTAAAGCTGGACACTTACGGGCGGGGAATCGACGCGATTGCCTTTGAGGTGAGAAGCCTTGACGGGGAACGGCTCGTGGAGAGCACGCCGGTGGAGGACTATGAGATGGAGGAGGATGAGATTTCCTTCTCGATTACGCTGAAGGATCTGATCGAGAATGACACCGAATATATGCTGGTTTTTCTCGTAACGCCCGCAAATGGCACGCCGGTCAGATATTATTCCAGAATTATTTTGAGCGAGTCGCTCCATGTCCGTGAAAAACTGGAGTATATCACGGACTTCCACGAGCGCACCTTTGACAGGGAAGCGGCGGCGGAACTGACGAAATATCTGGAATCCAGCTCGGAAGGGGACAATACCACGTTCCACAAAGTGACGATTCATTCCAGTTTTCATCAGGTGACATGGGGAGACCTGCCGGTAAAGAGAGTGGCGGACCCGTGCATTATCATCAGGGAACTGACAGAGAACACAGGCTCTTTTAATTTGGAATATCTGGTGCAGACAAAAGAAGGGAAAAAGACGGATTATTACCGGGTAAACGAATTTTACAGAATCCGTTACACGCCAGACCGCATGTATCTTCTTGATTTTGAGAGAACTATGGAACAGATTTTTGACGAGGAGTCGGACGTCTATGTCAACGACAAAATCGTGCTGGGGATTACCGGGGAAAAGGTGGACTTGAAGGAGAGCGACGGCGGCAACGTGTTTGCCTTTACCGTGGCGGATAAGCTTTACAGCTACAATGTGACGGACAATAAGCTGGCAAGACTGTTCAGCTTTTACGGCAATACAGAGGAACTGCTGGACGCAAGGAGTGCTTACGACAGACATGATATCCGGGTGCTGACAGTGGACGAGACGGGGAATATCCTCTTTCTGATCTACGGCTATATGAACAGAGGACGGCACGAGGGCTGCGTGGGCGTGGTGCTCTATGCTTATAACAGCATGACGAATACCGTGGAGGAGATGGCGTATGTCCCCTATGACAAGTCTTATGAGCTTTTAAAGAAAGATATTGAAAAGCTTTCTTACCTAAGCAGGACAGGCATTTACTATTTTATGCTGGATGGCAGTGTGTACGCGGTGGACGTCCGCACCCTCTCGATCCAGACGGTGGTGACAGGCTTAAAGGAGGGCGGTTATCATGTGTCGGAATCCAATAAAATGTTAGTCTGGCAGGAGGGCAGCGACATTTATGCGGCGAGCGACTTGATTCTGATGAATCTGAATACGCAGAAGCAGACGAAGATCGGAGCGGGAACGGGCGAGTATATTTCCGTCGTGGGATTTATGGAGGAAGACTTGATTTACGGGCTCGCGAGAAAGCGGGATATCAGGGAGAACAGGACGGGGATTACGACGTTTCCCATGTACTGTCTGAAGATTCAGAGCGACGACGGCAGCGTTTTAAAGACCTATCGAAAAGACAACGTGTATGTGGTGAAAACTGAGATTACCGAGAACCAGATTACGCTTTCCAGAGTGGTGTATGACGAGGAGAGCGAAAGCTATGTGCCCACCTTCGACGATCAGATTATGAATACGGAGGAAGTCAGAAGCGGCAACAACGTGCTGGGTTTTGTGGTCACCGAAACTTATGAAACCATCTGTCAGATTACGGTGAAGAACGAAATAGATGCAAAGGGCTTAAAGCACCTGACGCCGAAGGAAATTCTGTTTGAGGGGAACCGTTCGGTGGGCGAACTGGGAGACGGTCCTTCGGAAGACTTTTTCTATGTGTATGGGAAGAACGGCATCGAAAACCTCTACGTCAATCCCGGCAGGGCGGTAGAACTGGCATACCGCGTGGCGGGCGTGGTTGTGGATGACGACGGGGACTATGTATGGCGCAGGGAGACGAGAAGCACGCGCAACCAGATCATGGCGATTACAGAGGACGAGATGACGGAGTCGGAAGGTTCGCTGGCGGTCTGTCTCAATACGATTTTGCGATATGAGGGGATTTCCAGAAACACGCAGGCGCGGCTGAATCAGGGAGACACCGTGATGGATATTCTGGCAGGCGATCTGCAGAATTATACGATACTGGATTTGTCGGGCTGCAGTCTGGACGCGGTACTGTACTACGTGAATAAGGATATCCCGGTGCTCGCCACGCTGGAGGACGGCAACGCGGTGCTGATCACAGGCTTTAACGACCTGAATATTGTGGTTATGGACCCGGTGGCGGGGACATTGGAAAAACGGGGCATGAACGATTCTAAGGAGTGGCTGGAGGAAAACGGCAACCAGTTCATCTCCTATATCAGAAAAGAGTAGGGATAAAGGAGGCGCGTATGCGGCAGGCAGATATCTCGGTGGTCTTTGATATGGACGGCACTATTTTTGATACGGAAAGGCTGATTTTAGACTGTTGGGAACAGGTCGGTGAAAGGCATGGCATCCCCGGCATACGGGAAGTGTTTATTCGTTGTATCGGCACGAACAGCGCGCGCACCCAGGAAATCGTCTACGAGCATTACGGGAAAGACTTTCCCTATGAAAAATTTAGCGGGGAAAGTTCTGTCCTGTTCCACGAGATTGCGGACACGGAGGGAATCCCCGTGAAACCCGGGGCAGCAGAACTGCTGAAATACTTATCGGAAAATAAGGTCCCCCTCGGGCTTGCCTCATCCACCAGACTTGCCGTCGTCACGCAGGAACTGCAGGCGGCGGGGCTTTATGACTATTTTCAGGTGGTGGTGGGCGGTGACCTCTTAAAAAACAGCAAGCCCGCCCCGGACATTTATCTGATGACCTGCGGGCGCATGGGCGTTGTGCCTGAAAATACATACGCCATCGAGGACTCCTATAACGGCATCCGCTCGGCGCACAGCGCGGGTATGCGTCCCATCATGGTGCCGGATCTGCTACCGGCGACGGAGGAGATGCGGGATTTAAGTGTGGCGGTGTTTGCGGATCTGTTTGCGGTGAAGACATATTTTGAAGGATAAGAAGGAGTACGGCAGATGAAGGTTGTATCGCTCTTCAGCGGACTTGGCGGACTTGACAAAGGTTTTATGGATACAGGCTACGATATTATATGGGCAAATGATTTTGATAGGTTTGCGGTACAGACGTACAGAGCTAATTTTGGCGATCATATTGTACCGGGCGATATCAATGAGATCTCTCTGGAGGACATACCAGATTGCGATGTGCTGATCGGAGGGTTTCCGTGTCAGCCGTTCAGCATGATGGGTCAGCAAAGGGGTTTTGAGGACACGCGCGGCACATTATTTTTCAGGATTGCGGAGATCATCAGCGACAAAATAGAGAAAGGCAAAAAGCCGAAGGCGGTTATTCTGGAAAATGTGCGGTCCCTGACGACACACAGGAATGGGGAAACCTATAGGGAAATACACCGCGTGCTGCAGGACGTGCTTGGATATAAAGTGTTCAAGGATATACTGAACTCAGCGGATTTCGGGGTGCCTCAGACGAGAAACAGAACTTACATCGTGTGCTTTGACAATCAGGCTGCGGATTATTTATTTCCCGAAGCGCAAAAACTTCAGAAAACTTTGCAGGATCTTCTTGAACACGATGTGGACAGTAAGTACTATTTATCGGACAGGATATTGCCTACAATACTCTCTAACGGGACAGGCGGATATCAGGCAAAATCGGAGATCGATCTAAAGATTGCCCGACCGTTGTGCGCGACCATGGCGAAAATGCACAGGGCATGTCAGGACAATTATGTGACACAGAATGGGAGAATCAGAAGACTTACGCCCAGAGAGTGCGCAAGACTGCAGGGATTTGAGGATTCGTTTGTGATACCGGTCTCCGACTGTCAGGCATACAAGCAGTTTGGCAACGCGGTTACGGTGAATGTATCGCGAGCCGTCGCGGAGTCCGTAAAGGACACATTAAAAGAGCTTGGAGAGTGGATAGACTGACATGGAATACAGAGACGACAAAGGCGAATTTATTGCGTTTGCGCAAGCCGGTACCGAAGATGGGAAACAGACGTCCGTTGATGTGTGTCTGGCGCGTGTCACGAAAGAGGTGGACGAAGCGTTTCTCGAAGCGCGGGCAGAATTATATCAGACGGATATAAAAACCGACAGTGCGCTGATGGGAGCCTTTGAGAGACTGTCTGTTATCTGCAATGAGACACAGCAGCGCTGTGAAAAATGCCCGGTGTGCAAGTATTGTAACACTTACATAGAAAATGCCAGAAAGAGCGTGGACGACAGTTCCTTGAAGATGATCGACCTGTTTTGCGGAGCGGGTGGTCTGTCACTGGGATTTTCGCAGGAGGGCTTTATCACAAGTCTTGCCAATGACATTCAGGACTGCTGTGTGGACACATACGCGCACAACCACCCGGAGACGCCCAGAGATCATATTGTGCTGGGCGACGTTAAGGATGTGGTGAAAAATCTGAACGGACTGCTGGGCGGACAAACCGTTGATATTGTGGTCGGGGGACCGCCCTGTCAGGGGTTCAGTATGGCTAACAGGCAGCGTCTGATAGACGACCCCAGAAATTATCTGTACCGCAGCTATGTCGAAGCTGTGAAAGAGGCGAACCCCCGATTTTTTGTCATGGAAAATGTGAAGGGGATGCTGCCCGTAGCGGAACAGGTCAGGGAAGATTTCCGCAAGATTGGCTATGAGGCGAAGTATCACGTGCTGAACGCGAAGGACTTCGGGGTGCCCCAGAACAGAGAGCGGCTGATCTACATCGGTAACTGTATCGGCGTTGACAATGAACAGATTTTCAGGGAAATATCTGAGCTTGGTAAAAGTATTACGGAGTATACACTTGGGGATGCGCTGTTTGCGCTGAGACCGTTAAAAGCTTCCAGAGTTAAGAATGCGACGGAGACCGGCTCGCCGGAAAGCGGTTATAAAATCGAAAAAAATGATATCACGGATACGAACGCGTATATCTCTTATATCAATCAGGACAGAGCGGTGACGGTCGTGTCAAACCATAAGGCGCGATACAACAACGACAGGGACATAGAAATTTTTGGACGTATGAATCAGGGTGACCGTTCGGACGATCCCAAAATTGCGGATATCATGCCGTATGTGAGGAGAAACGGCATCTTTAAGGACAAGTATTTTAAACTGGAAAGCGACAAAGTGTGCAAAACCATAACGGCGCATATGAAATTTGACTGTAATATGTATATTCATCCCACGCAGGCAAGGGGACTTACGCCGCGGGAGGCGGCGAGGGTGCAGTCGTACCCGGATGATTATTTTTTCAGGGGGGCTTATACGAAAACATATATGCAGATAGGGAACTCCGTTCCTCCACTTTTGGGAAGAGCAATTGCACAGGTGATCAAAAAATACATGAGAGAAGGTTGACCGATGGCTAATCTGGGAATTAAAGTCGAGACGGTGTTAAAAAAGTTTTATGACGTCCGGCAGGATCAAAATATTAGGGGGTTATATGAAGTAAGGGAAAAAGAAAACCCGGATGGCGCTTTGCTGTGGTATTTCTTTTCCAGCAATAACGCCACGTACCACAGCTCGGGAAATGACTGTGTGATCCGGGATATCAATCAGACCAATTCCGCCTATATAGACAGACTGAGGATGGCTTTTGACAAGGCGAAAAGGAAAAATAAAAAAATCTTCTGGCTTGTTTTGGTGTTCGGCGACGGGATAGGGCTTGCACCGGAAGGATATGACTGGCTTGCCTCTGTTGAGCTGTGCGTCAGTCTGGATGACATTACTGCCAGTCTGAGTATGAGAAACTATCCGGTAGGGAGAGGCAGACAGGGCTATTTCGCGCCTTGCTGTGTCAGAAAAGAGCAGGATGTATATTTCAACACAACTTTTATGAGCTGTAAAGATGAAGAGGGAAATTTCACTTCAAAATACATGGACACGTATTTTCAGATATATGACAACAGACCGTATCGCGATATAGTACGGGAAGTGGTGTACGAAACTCCGGATGCTGACAGGGATACGCCAGAGGATGAACCGAAGCCGTATGCGGCACGACTGACGGGTGCCGAAAATATTCTTTTCTACGGCGTTCCGGGGGCGGGGAAGAGCCATGAGATCAAAACAAAATATTGTTCTGATCCAGACTTTATGGAACGGGTCGTGTTTCACCCCGATTATATGTATTCGGATTTTGTCGGTCAGATACTGCCGAAAGTAGAAAAAGATAAAGAGAACGAGGAGAAGCTGAAATATGAATTTACGCCGGGACCGTTCACGGAAATATTAAAGAAAGCGGAGGAAGACCCTGCACATTACTATTACCTTGTCATTGAAGAGTTAAACCGTGGCAACGCGCCCGCCATTTTTGGCGAGGTATTCCAGTTACTTGACCGGAAGGAAGCGGATGAGTTTCCCGCCGGGGAAGTCGGCGAAAGCGAATATGGTATTTATAATTGTGACGTTGCGAAAGAAGTTTATCAGGACAAGGAGCATGAGGTGAGGATTCCCTCCAACCTGTATATTCTGGCGACCATGAACACGGCGGACCAGAATGTGTTTACGTTAGATACCGCGTTCCAGAGGAGATGGACGATGCGGCCGATCAAAAATCGGTTTGATCAGTCGGAACACGCAAAAGACATGATTGCGGGCACGAAGATTAACTGGGGCGCGTTCGCCACGGTGATTAACGAAATGGCGCTCGAAACGAACATGGATCTGGCAAGTTCCGAGGACAAGCGGCTTGGCGTGTACTTTGTGAAGAAGAGAGGGCTGGCGGCGGACAGATTCTCTGAGAAGGTGCTCAAATATCTGTGGGATGACGCTTTCAAGATGGACAGGACAGCAGTATTTCTTGAAAAATACAGAGCGCTGGAAGACGTTGTCACAGCATATGAAAGCGCTGCGGGCGATAAGCTGGAAGCGGTGCTGAGAGACAATGTATATGGGGAAATGCTTTTAAGAATGCAGCCGGACCATGCGCAGGATAGCGCGGATTAAAAGGCGGGGGTGACTTTTTGCGGGAAGTTGATATAAGCAGTAAGTGCAGGGTAAATTCCAATCGCGAAAGGGAAACCTTTGTCGGGCTGAAATGTGATGACGGCGATATCTGTATCAGCTTTCCGATGGGATATCATATTTCGGCGGACAATAAGGGACTGCGAAAAGATATTATGCTGTTGTTTTCTGTACTTGCGGCAAACACAGAGCGAAAAGATTCGGAACTGGCAGGGCTGGGGCGCAGGTTTGACGAGGTGGAGTTTCCCCTGCAGTCGTATCTGTTTCTCATAAAGGATTTTCTGGCGAGAGGGTATTACAGAGAACGGGAAGTTTCCTATAAGACGGCAAAAACAGGTAAGATCAGCTGGAGCAGGACAATCAAAAGCCAGAAGCCGTATGCGCAGGATACGGATGTATTTTATCTCGACTTTGTCACCAAAAGGAACAGTGTCAGGGAAAATGAACTGATCACATGGATACATGAGTATTGTGTGTATGAAAGTTTTGATCGGATAGGATGGCTCTTTACTGCGTCAATGCCGAAAAAGCCGCGGATCGTCAAAAAAGAAAAGATATTCCGGGCTGTCCTTAAGGAGAAGATTTCCCATACTTTTAATGATAAAAACAGAATGCTCTTCAGACATATGCTGGCGATTATTGATTTTAAAGGGGACAAAGATTCAGATAAGAACTACCGTTACGGCACGTACCGTTTTGAGTATGTCTGGGAAAAAATGATTGACAAAGTATTCGGTATTGCAGATAAAAAGATATATCGCCCGGGAACGGTGTGGGATATAAAGGGAACCAGACACAGGAATACGTCGCTGCGACCAGACACGATTATGGTGCTGGGAAAGGATGTGTATATTCTTGACGCAAAATATTATAAGTATGGAGTGACTGAAGATCCGTGCGACCTGCCCGATTCCGAATCTGTCGCCAAGCAGATTATATATGGGGAATATGTGGCTTATGAGCCAGCGTTTAAGAAGAGACATGGGGACGACATGAAAGTATACAATGCGTTTCTGATGCCTTTCGATTCTGCGAAAAATAATGCTGCGGATCATCCGGCAATGATGAAAATAGGTACGGCTGCCGGCAGCTGGAATGATCTGAAGAAGGAGTACCAGAACATTCAAGGCATTCTGATAGACGTCAAAGCGCTGATGAAAATAAGTACGCGGCAGGATAAAAAAGAGATGGAAAAACTGGCGGAGTTGATTGCAAGCGGATGGTCGGGGTGATTTTATGGCGGATGTTTTGACGAGAGAGCAGCGGCATAAGAACATGAAAAATATCCACGGAAAGGATACAAAGATCGAAGTCATCTTGAGAAAGGCTTTGTGGAAAAAGGGCTATCGGTATCGAAAGAATGATAAAAGGCTTCCGGGCAGCCCGGATATTGTATTGACCAAGTACAAGATAGCAATTTTCTGTGACGGGGAATTTTTCCACGGAAAGGATTGGGAGGTATTAAAGCCGAGACTGGAGAAAAGCAATAACAGCGAATTTTGGATCAGTAAAATATCCCGCAACAGAGTGCGGGATGATGAGATAAACAAGAGACTGCTGTTTGAAGGGTGGACGGTGATCCGCTTCTGGGGTGATGAGATTATGAAGCATGTTGACGAGTGTGTAAAGGTTGTGGAGGAAGCGGTTTTTGATATCGTCATGCGCGAGGACGAGGAAGGGTGACGCTACTTAGCAAAAATGCGGCTGCTGTATTTTTCCAGCGCGGTCAGCAGAATCATCCCCAGTATTCCGCAGGAAATTACTTCTCCTGCACCGACGGTCAGACAGTAGAAGCCAAGGCACTGTATTAAAGACATGCCTTCGATCATCAGACCGTAGCCGAAGACCAGAATAAGAGGCACGATCATCGTGTTTGCGACAACCGGACAGACCGGCGCGCACCATTTCCATCTGCGCAGCGCATAGGTGCCGAGCGCACCGAGAAGCGTTGCCAGACTGCCGAACAGTATATCGGGCAGAGCGCAGCCTGTCAGGATGTTGCTCAAAAGACATCCGATAAACAATCCCGGTATGGCGGCGGGTGTAAAATAGGGTAAAATGGTGAGCGCTTCCGAGAAGCGTACCTGAACAGCGTAGTTGGCGAGCCCGAAGGCATTCGCGATAAAGGTCAATACGATGTAGAGAGCGGCGGTCATACTTGCCTGCGCCATGAAGAGCGCGTGAGTGTGGGCAGTTTTCACGGAAACCGCCTGTGTGCTTTGTGTTTTCATGTAGTTGTCTCCTTTAGTTTTGTTTTACGTCAGGAAGGTCTCGAACTGACGTGTATATTTTGGGGGGAACTGCGTTTCCGCGCATTCCCCAAAACTCTATTATAAGCAAAATCATGAGATTGTCAAGTGCATATCAGTTTCCGGGCATGATTCGTGCCATGATACTATATCAGTTCGCCCGCATGATATCTTGTCACGATCGACTGGATACGCTCCACAGGGTTGAGCAGATCGCTGATGGAAGCGTCATGGTTCAACGTATCAATGATGTAGGCGATATATTTGCTCATATCGCAGTCGATGTACCACTCTCTGCTGAGCAGTTCCGGCGTCTGGTAGATCAGATTCGTGGTCAGCACACGGCAGATGGTGCCTTCCTCGTAAGCCTTGTCGAACCGTTCCAGTCCGGCGGTAAAAAGCCCGAAGGTGGAGAATACGAAAATCTTTCCGGCTTTGCGCTCTTTTAGCGCGGCAGCCACCTCCAGCACGCTCTCGCCGGAAGAAATCATGTCGTCGATGATAATCATATCCTTGCCTTCTATGTTGCTGCCGAGAAATTCATGGGCGATAATCGGGTTCCTGCCATTCACAACACGGGTGTAGTCCCGGCGTTTGTAGAACATACCCATATCCAGTCCGAGCACGTTGGCGATATAGATCGCCCTGTTCATGCCGCCCTCATCCGGGCTGATCACCATCATATGGTCGCTGTCGATCTGCAGATCCTTAACGTGGGTCAGAAGCCCCTTGATAAACTGGTAGGCGGGCTGCACTGTCTCGAAGCCGTGCAGGGGGATGGCGTTCTGCACGCGGGGATCGTGGGCGTCAAAAGTGATGATATTGTCCACGCCCATGTTTACCATCTCCTGAAGCGCGAGGGCGCAGTCCAGAGACTCCCTTGCGGAACGTTTATGCTGCCTGCTCTCATAGAGAAAAGGCATAATTACGGTGATGCGTCTTGCCTTGCCGCCCACCGCCGCTATGATACGTTTTAAATCCTGATAATGATCGTCGGGGGACATGTGGTTTTCATGTCCGCAGAGCGAATAGGTGAGGCTGTAGTTTGCCACATCCACCAGAATGTAGAGATCCGTGCCGCGCACAGATTCCTTGATAACGCCCTTCCCTTCACCGGAACCGAATCTCGGAACGTCGGCGCTCAGTATATAGGTATCGCGCTGATAGCCGGAGAATGCAAGGGAGTCCTTGTGCTCGCTCTCGCGCTCCGTGCGCCATTTCACCAGATAGTAGTCAACCTTTTCACCAAGATTCCGGCAGCCTTTCAGGGGAATCATCCCCAGAGAGCCGACAGGTATGGTCTCCAGATTTCGTTTCTCCTCGCGTCTGTTCATAAAAATATCCTTTCGCAATGGGTCAGTATTTTCGCAGCCATTTTCTTTTCTATTTTCTGAGTTTGTGCATACGTATATCCTCCCCGGCAAGTCTGCAAACCTCAAAATTGCTTGTAATACGGGAAAAAATGCGGTCGGAATAACGATCCCGTAATTCTGCCAGAGAGAAATTGGTAGATATCAAGGTAGATTTTTTGCCGAGCTGTCTTTCATTCAGGAGCGAAAAGAGCTGGGACGCGGTGAACTGGTTTGTCAGTTCCGTACCTAAATCGTCAATGATAAGCAGATCACACTGATAGAGATCAGAGTAGGTGTTTTGCCGCTCATCCCTGCTTTTGGCATCAAAAGAAACCTTCGACAATAAATCAAACAGACCTGCCGCACCGAAATAAATCACGGAATGCCCTTGATCCATCAATTCTTTCGCCACACAGCCGGAGAGAAATGACTTACCTGTTCCCACTGTACCATAAAAAAAGAGATTGCGGTAGTCTGAATTGAAATTTTCGATAAAACTCTGACAGGTATTGACAGCGTGCCGGAAAAGAGCCAGAGCCTCCCCCGCATAATATTCATACGAAAGCAGACTGAAGTTGTTGTGTTTCAGCATGTCCTGAATGCCCGACTGCTCGTAGAGAAGGGATATTTCCGACTGTCTGAGACAGTGGCATTTTTCGCGGTCAATATAGCCGGTATCCCGGCAGTCGGGGCAGACAAAGACCGGTTCCAGATAATCTGCGGGAAGACCGGCGTCCGATAAAAGCTGTGCTTTCTGTTTTTTGATAGCGGCGAGTTTTTTGCGCAGCTCAGAAAGGGCGGCGTCATCCCCGGCGAGAAGTTTTTTCCCTTGGGCAACGGAGAGAGAGGCTGTCTCGTCCTCCAGCTCGCGGTATATGGGGAGACGTTCGTATACATAGTCGCGCCTGCGCTCTGCTTCCAGACGGCTTTGCCGCTGTTTCTCTTCATATTGCCGGAAAATCCGGTCGTACTGCGTATTTGTTAATGGCACGGGCGCCTCCTTACTAGTTGCTCAGAATTTCTTTTTCCAATGCCTGCTGGATGGCATCAAAATCATAGTCGTGCTGCGTAAACTGATTAAATTTATTTGTGGACGGCGCGGGACGGCCCGGTTTGTTCCGGCGATGGTTCTCGTCCAGAGATTTGATATCGCCCTTGTGGTGTACCCCCGCCTTGTACCAGCTTGTCAGAATACTGTCCGCGTACTCAAAGCGGTGGCTGTCCGTAGCGAGGACAGTCCGCTCACATGCTGTAAGGATCACGTCGCTTTCAAAGCCGTAGAATTTGCGCCAGCGGTCGATGTACGCCACTTCCGTCTCGGTGGGAAGATTGTTTTTTCCGAGCGCGCGCATAATCTCATAGACCGCCTTATCGTATTTTCCGGCGAGCGCAGCCGCCTGTTTCTGGGTCGTAATGCCCTGCTGCGCCCAGCTGATTGCCACTTTTTCTATGTAGCGCAGGTCTCTCTTGCCGCGGTCAACGCAGTACTGGATCAGATAATCAGTCAGATCCTCGGAGAACCCGAGCTTGTCCATAATAAAAAAGATCGTCTGCATGTCGTTTGCACTCAGAGGCTTTTTCAGATACTGTTCCGCCACAAAAAGGAGCCTTGCGGTATTCTCGTCCGCCTTGAAGTCGCGGAGCTGATCCGCCGTGTAAGTCGGCTTTTCCACAGGTAACTGCCGGATCTGCGGCTGCTCGGGGGAAGCTGTATTCACGGAGGGATAAGTGACCGTCGCGGCAGCCATATGCAAGGGCATAGTCGTCAGGCTCGGATAAGCAGCCATAGCAGGATCGGCAGGTGCCGGAGCATTGGAATCCAGCAGGTGAATGCCAGTTATGTTTTTGCGGCTGTCATAGTCGAGAAAGAGAAGGCGCTTTCTTTCCCAGTATGTGAGGGCGCGCTTCACGTCCTTTTCCGTGTAGTTGAATTTATCGGCGATATCGCCTATGCTTGTGTCGAGTCTGGCGCTTACCGTGCGGAGCAGATAAAGGTAGATCTTTAGCTGCGCGTCGTTTGCGTCCGCCATGTACTCATCAATGAAACGGTTTGAAATAACCGTAGAATCTGTATAGTTGTTCTGGTAGATTGTCAAAAACCCCATTTTACACCCCTATATTTTAGAAAACTGATGCCGCGCAGGCAGGCATAATACGCCGCTTGTCGCGTGTAGATATGAGTATAGCATTTGTTCCGGGGAAAAGAAATGGGCAATCTGTAACAAACGGATAAGCGTTTATAAATAATAGACGGCTTCTCTGTTTGTGGATATTGTGGACAACATGGGAAAACGTTATGAAACCGCGTTCCGCCTTCCACAAAAATATCCACAGAAAAAACGGATTGTCTCAAGTTCTTTTCTGTGGATATTGTGAATAATTATTTCTGTAACAGGTTTTCACCGACTTTTACAACATCACCCGCACCCATAGTTATCAACAAATCATCCTTTGTGCAATTTTTCAAGAGATAATTTTCTATCTCCTCAAAGGTTGGGAAGTAGTGGCAGGAGTGTCCGAGCGACCGGATTTTTTCCTGCAGGGTTTCGGAGCTGATGCCCAGCGTATCCTTCTCTCTGGCAGCGTAGATGTCGGCAAGGACTATCTCGTCGGCAAGGGAGAGAGCGGATGCAAATTCCTCCATAAAGGCTTTGGTCCGTGTGTAAGTGTGGGGCTGGAACACGCACCAGAGCCGCCTGTGGGGGTACTGCGCGGCAGCGTTTAAGGTGGCGCGGATCTCTGTGGGGTGATGGGCGTAGTCGTCGATGATGTTGACGCCGTTCACCTGCCCCTTGTACTCGAAACGTCTGTCTGTCCCTGTGAAGGCAGTCAGTCCCGTGCGGATCACTTCATCCGAAATTCCGAGAAGATCGGAGAGAGCGATGGCGGCAAGGGCGTTCAGAATATTGTGGTCCCCGTGTACCCGCAAGGAAAACTTCCGCTCCCCGCCGTCACGGCAGGAGAGGATAAAAGAAGGAAAGCCGGCTTCGTCGTAAGAGATCTGTGATGCGGTGTAGTCCAGACCGGAGGAGAGTCCGTAGGTAATAACCCGGCAGGACAGCCCTTCTGTAAGCTCTTCGCACCGTTCGATGTCGCCGTTGATAATGAGGGCGCCGTCCGCCGGAAGAAGTCCGGCAAAGCGGTGGAAGGAATTTCGGATATCCGCAAGATCCTTAAAGAAATCGAGATGGTCTTCTTCTATATTAAGGATGATTCCGATTTTCGGATGGAAGCTTAAAAAGCTGTTTGTGTACTCGCACGCCTCCGTGACAAAAAGCCCGGACGCGCCCACTCTGATATTGCCGCCAATAGGCTGATAGATGCCGCCGATGGACAGGGTGGGATCTGCCTTTGCACTCAGCAGAATCTGTGAAATCATGGAAGTCGTCGTCGTTTTTCCGTGGGTGCCGCTCACGGCGACAGGCGTCTCGTAATTCTTCATCATCTGCCCTAAAAGTTCCGCCCGGGTCAGCGTGGGAATGTTTAATTTCTTTGCGGCAAGCAGCTCCGGATTATCACTTTTGATGGCGGCGGTGTAGACGACCAAATCGATGTCTTTGGTGAGATTTTCTTCTTTCTGCCCGTAAAAGACCTTAACACCGCGGTCTTCCAGCATACGGGTCAGCCCGGAAGGGGCGCGGTCGGAACCCGATACCGTAAAGTCCTCCGAGAGAAGGATCTCTGCGAGACCGCTCATACTGATACCGCCGATACCAATAAAATAAATACGGACCGGCTTGTGAAAATCAATCTGGTACATGGGGTATCTCCCTTTTACAGTTTTTACTAGTATTATACTCATTTCGTGGAAAAAAACCAATATAAAGTTAGGAAATGCAAAAAAACAGGTTAATATGTAAAAATTAACAAAGACATTGAAAATAGAATAAAAATATTGTATATTATTAATATATCGAAAGGACTAAAAACGGAGAATTCTTGTAAATTCTATTCAGTTTTAAATCGGCTTGTGGTATACTTTACATATAGACACGTTTTTGTGTAGAAGATAAACGGATATGAAAATATAATAAGAAATAAGAGGTGATAAAGATGGTAAAGAAAGAAATGATTGCCATGCTTTTAGCTGGCGGTCAGGGAAGCAGATTGGGAGTGCTCACATCGAAGGTGGCCAAGCCTGCGGTGTCCTTCGGAAGTAAGTACAGGATCATAGACTTCCCGCTCAGTAACTGCATTAATTCAGGAGTTGACACGGTTGGCGTGCTGACACAGTATCAGCCACTCAGGCTGAATACACATATCGGTATCGGCATACCCTGGGATCTCGACAGGAATATCGGCGGCGTTACGGTTCTGCCTCCTTATGAGAAGAGCGCAAACAGCGAGTGGTATACCGGCACGGCGAATGCGATATATCAGAATATCGACTACATGGAAACGTTTAATCCTGATTATGTGCTGATCCTTTCGGGGGATCATATCTATAAGATGGACTACGAAGTGATGCTCGATTTCCATAAGCAGAACGGTGCGGAAGTGACCATTGCGGTTATGCCGGTTCCGATGGAAGAGGCGAAGCGGTTCGGTATTATGATTACCGATGAAAACCGGAGGATTACGGATTTCGAGGAGAAACCCGCGAACCCGCGCAGCAATCTGGCGTCCATGGGCATTTATATCTTTAACTGGAAGACGTTAAAGGAGGCGCTTCTCGCCAATTCGGAACAGCCGGGACTGGACTTTGGTAAACATCTGATTCCTTACTGCCATAAGAAAGGCGCGCCCCTCTATGCCTATGAGTTTAACGGGTACTGGAAGGATGTGGGAACGCTCCACTCTTTCTGGGAAGCGAATATGGAGCTGATTGACATTGTGCCCGAGTTTAACCTCTACGAGGAATACTGGAAGATCTACACGAAGAGCGAGATCCTGCCGCCTCAGTACCTGTCCGCGGACAGTGTGGTAGAGAAGAGTATTATCGGTGAGGGCTGCGAAATCTGTGGACAGGTTTACAATTCCGTGATCGGCTGCGGTGTTACCGTCGGTGCGGGCACGGTGATCCGGGATTCCATCGTTATGAACCAGACCCAGATCGGTGAAAACTGCGAGCTTTACAAAGCAGTTGTCGCGGAGAACGTAGAGATTCAGGATAATGTAAAACTGGGCGTCGGGGATCCTGTTCCCAACGAGACAGACCCGAATATTTACGATCACGAGCTGGTGACGGTGGGCGAGAAGAGTGTGATCCCGAAAGGGGTAAGCGTAGGGAAAAATTCGGTGGTATTCGGTGTGACCACGCATGACGACTACCCGGATGCATATCTTCCCAGTGGTAAAACTTTGATTAAGGCAGGTGATAAATCGTGAGAGCAATCGGAATTATCTTAGCAGGTGGTAATAATCACAGGATCAGACAGCTGACCCAGAAACGTGCGGTCTGTGCGATGCCTATAGCGGGCAGCTACAGAAGTATAGACTTTGCACTCAGCAATATGTCCAATTCCCACATCAATAAAGTGGCTGTGCTGACGCAGTATAACGCGGGCAGCCTGAACGAGCACTTAAGTTCGTCCAAGTGGTGGGATTTCGGACGTAAGCAGGGTGGACTGTTTGTGGAGACGCCTGCGGTGACGGCGGAGAGCAACGCATGGTACAGAGGTACGGCGGATGCGATCGCGCAGAATCTGTCTTTCTTAAAGAACAGCCATGAGCCTTATGTAGTGATTGTTTCAGGCGACTGTGTATATAAGATGGATTACAATAAGCTTCTTGAGTATCATATCGAAAAGAAAGCGGATATCACGGTAGTCTGCAAGGATCTGTCTCCGAACGCCAACGTGGAGCGTTACGGGACGCTGAAGATGAACGAGGACAGCCGTATTGAGGAGTTTGAGGAAAAGCCGGTGGTGGCGAAGTCCAACACCATTTCCTGCGGTATCTATGTAGTCAGAAGAAGGATGCTGATCGAGATGATCGAGAAGTGCCGGGAAGAGGACCGATACGATTTCGTAAAAGACATCCTGATCCGCTACAAAAACCAGAAGAGAATTTTTGGCTATAAGCTGAAAGACTACTGGAGCAATATTGCTACCGTGGAAGATTATTTCAGAACCAACATGGATTTCCTGAAACCGGAAATCAGAGACTACTTTTTCAAGCAATACCCGGATGTTTATTCCAAAGTGGACGATCTGCCGCCTGCGAAATATAATGTGGGCGCCAAGATTAAAAACAGCCTGATATCCAGCGGCTGTATTGTCAACGGCACGGTTGAGGATTCCGTGATCTTTAAGGAAACTTATATCGGAAGTAACTGTTATATCAAGAATTCCATCATTTTGAATGATGTGTATATCGGTGATAACACACATATTGAAAACTGCATTGTAGAGAGCAGGGGAACGATCCGAGCAAATTCCTACCATAAGGGAGAGGAAGGGATAGAGATTGTGGTGGAACATAATGACAGATATTCACTTTGACCAAACGGCTGATTTGTGTTATGATAGGCAGGATATGTGTTGACAGGGATGAGGGGTGATTGCTAAGAAGGTGTAAGTTGTCTGTAACAGGGGCATAATTTAGTTTAAATTTATTACAAGCTACGTGGCTTGATGAGTATGACTTGTGTAGAAAGCTTGTGAAAACCGGTAGATTCCGAACCGGTATCATATGATAAGGAGGCTGAGCTTCATGAGAATTACTGATGTCCGCGTGCGTAAAATGACTCAAGACAGCAAGATGAAGGCAATCGTCTCGATCACGATTGACGATGAATTCGTAGTTCATGACATTAAAGTAATTGAAGGCGAAAAAGGTCTGTTCATAGCTATGCCGAGTAAGAAGGCGTCGGACGGCGAGTACCGCGATATTGCGCATCCGATCAATTCTGAGACCCGGGACAGAATCCAGAGAATTATTCTGGAAAGCTATGAGAAGGCGCTTTTAGAACCGAATAGTGAGTAAACGTATGGTGCGATAGGAAAAGGACGCGAAGGCGTCCTTTTCTTGTGCAGGAGTCCTCTAAATTTCAATAGACTTTGCACTTTTGTTATGATATACTGACTCTGACCATATAACCCAAGCAAAAAGCAACCATTCACATTGGCAGGTTCGGCTGCTTTTTTTGATGTCTGAAATTATAGAATCGAGGCTGATATGTATATTATTGTAGGATTGGGAAATCCGGAGAAAAAATATGTGAATACGAGACACAACATCGGCTTCGATGTGATCGACGCGATCGCGGAGAAGAACGATATTGTGATGGGCGAAAAAAAGCATAAGGCGCTGATCGGCAAGGGAATCGTCGCGGGACAGAAAGCGGTTCTCGTCAAGCCGCTCACTTACATGAATTTGAGTGGTGAGAGCGTCCGAAGCGTCATAGACTTTTATAAGGTGGACGAGAAGAGTGGGCTGATTGTGATTTCGGACGACGTGAGCCTTGACATGGGGCAGATCCGCATCCGCAAGCGGGGCAGCGACGGGGGACACAACGGTCTGAAAAATATTATCATGCATCTGGGGCACGACGAGTTTATCCGGGTGCGGATGGGTGTGGGGGAAAAACCGCCCCGGATGGATCTGGCGGATTATGTGCTGGGGCACTTTTCCATGGAGGAGCGGGAAGTGATGAATGAGGGTGCGAGAACCGCGACGCTGGCAATAGAGAAGGTGATCACGGAGGGACCCGATGCGGCTATGAACAAATATAATGCGCGAAAACGCCCGCCCCGGGAAGAGGAAAATATGGTCGGCAGACAAGGAGGCTGAGAGGTTTGCATGAGAGCATTACTTGCCCCGCTTTCGGAGCTGGGGGAATATGAAGAGATACGGGAGCTGCTTGCGAGAGGAAAGACTTCCGCGGCACTGAGCGGCTGTGCGGATTCCCAGAAACTGCATATGATTTACGGTCTGGGCGAGGGATTTCGTCGGAAGCTGATTATTACTTTTAACGATTTGCGGGCAAAAGAATTGTACGAGGACTATCAGTTTTATGATAGAAATGTCATGTTATATCCGGCAAAGGATCTGATTTTCTTTCAGGCGGACATTCACGGCAATCAGCTCACCAAAGAGCGGATCAAGGTTTTCCGAAGAATGGCGGAAGGTGTGCCGCTTACTGTCGTTACCACCTTTGACGCGCTGATGGCGCCGCAGGTGTCCTTGGAGGAATGGAGTAAGCATGTCATTTCCATAGACAGGCAGTCGTCCGTAGAGGAACATGAGCTGGCAGCCACCTTGTCGGGGCTTGGCTATGAGAGATGCGATCAGGTGGAGGAGCCGGGACAGTTCAGCATCCGGGGCGGCATTGTGGATATTTTTGACCTGACGGAGGAAAATCCTTACAGGATCGAGCTGTGGGGGGATGAGGTGGAGTCGATCCGCAGCTTTGACGTTCTGAGCCAGCGTTCCATTGAGAAGCTGGAGGCGGTATCCATCTATCCGGCAACGGAACTGATTCTGTCGAAGGAGGAGCTTTCCGCGGGTCTGAAAAAGATTCAGAAAGAGGCGAAAAAGCAGGCGGAAACGCTCAGAAAGCAGATGAAGACCGAGGAGGCGCACCGGATCGAGGTACAGAACCGGGAGCTGACGGAGACGCTTACGGAGCTTGGCATTTCTTATAACGCGATCAATCTGGACAGTTATGTGCGTTACTTTTACCCGGAATTGTCGTCCTTTGCGGACTGTTTTGCGGGGGCGGAGTCGTGCGTTTTTCTGGATGAGCCGCTGCGCATTAAGGAGCACGTGGACGCGGTGGAACTGGAATTTCGGGAGAGCATGGCGCACCGCGCCGAGAAAGGGTATATTCTGCCGGGGCAGATGGACATCCTGTTTCCGGCGCTGACGGTGGCAGCAGGACTGGAAAACCGCCGTGTGGTGAGCCTTTCTTCCATGGAGGGGAAAAATCCGCTTATAAAGGCGGGGCACAAATTTGCGGTGCAGGCGCGAAGCCTTCCCTCCTACAATAACAGCTTTGAGTCGCTGGTGAAGGATTTAAAAAATTATAAGAAAAAGGGCTACCGCATTCTGCTGCTTTCCGGGTCGAGAACCCGCGCCAAGAGGCTGGCGGAGGATCTGCGGGATCAGGAGCTGAACGCTTTTTACACGGAAGACCCCATGCGCGAGGTGCAGCCGGGGGAAGTGATGACGGCTTACGGAAGGGTCCGCAAAGGATTTGAATATCCGCTTCTGCAGTTTATGGTCATTGCGGAGAGCGATATTTTTGGCGCGCAGAAAAAGAAGAAGAGAAAGAAAAAGGTTTATGAAGGACAGAAGATCAACGACTTTAATGACCTCAAAGTAGGCGATTATGTGGTGCACGAGAGCCACGGTCTGGGGATTTATCAGGGCATTGAGAAGGTGGAAGTGGAGCATGTGGTGAAGGACTACATGAAGATTTCCTACCGGGACGGCGGCGTCCTCTATGTGCTGGCGACAGGGCTTGACGTGATCCAGAAATACGCTTCGGCGGACGGCGGTACGAAACCAAAGCTGAATAAGCTGGGGACGCAGGAGTGGACCAGAACCAAATCCAAGGTGCGCACGGCGGTGGAGGAGATCGCCGGGGATCTGGTGGAGCTTTACGCCGCCAGACAGAATGGAAAGGGCTACCATTACGGTGCAGACACGGTCTGGCAGCGGGAGTTTGAGGAGATGTTTCCCTTTGAGGAGACGGAGGATCAGGTGCTTGCCATCGCCGCCACCAAGGAGGACATGGAGAGCGAGAAAATCATGGACCGCCTGATCTGCGGCGACGTGGGTTACGGAAAGACGGAGATCGCCATCCGCGCGGCGTTTAAGGCGGTGCAGGAGAACAAACAGGTGGTTTATCTCGTGCCCACCACCATTCTGGCACAGCAGCATTACCATACCTTTGTGCAGAGAATGAAAGATTTTCCCGTGCGGATTGACCTGCTTTCCCGGTTCCGCACGGCTGCGGAGCAGAAAAAGACGATCACGGATTTGAAGAAGGGCATGGTGGATATCGTGATCGGCACCCACCGCGTATTGTCAGCGGATGTGGAATACAAAGATCTGGGGCTTCTGATCATCGACGAGGAACAGCGTTTCGGTGTGGCGCATAAAGAAAAAATCAAGAAAATGAAGGAAAATGTGGATGTGCTGACGCTGACGGCGACGCCGATCCCGAGAACGCTCCACATGAGTCTGGTGGGTATCCGGGACATGAGCGTGCTGGAGGAGGCGCCCGAGGACAGACTGCCGATCCAGACCTTTGTCTGCGAGTACAACGAGGAGATGGTCAGGGAGGCGATCGTCCGGGAACTTGCCAGAGAGGGACAGGTTTATTACGTCTACAACAGAGTCAACAATATCGCGGATGTGGCGGCGGCGATCAGCGATCTCGTGCCGGAGGCGAATGTGGCATTCGCCCACGGGCAGATGAAAGAGTCGGAACTGGAGCGGATCATGTTTGATTTCGTAAACGGGGAGATCGACGTGCTGGTGTCCACCACCATCATTGAGACAGGGCTGGACATTTCCAACGTAAATACCATGATTATCCACGATTCCGATCAGATGGGACTGTCCCAGCTCTATCAGCTGCGTGGACGCGTGGGGCGTTCCAATCGGACTGCTTACGCTTTCCTTATGTACAAGCGGGATAAGGTGCTTAAAGAAGTGGCGGAAAAGAGGCTTGAGGCGATCCGGGAGTTTACGGAGCTTGGCAGCGGCTTTAAGATTGCCATGCGCGATCTGGAAATCCGCGGCGCGGGCAGCCTGCTCGGAAAAAGCCAGCACGGTCATATGCAGGCGGTGGGGTACGACCTCTACTGCAAAATGCTAAACGAGGCGGTCAAGACGAAGAAGGGCATTTCCGTGATCGAGGATTTCAACACCCTTGTGGATCTGGATGTGGACGCTTACATTCCGCCGGAATACATTGTGAACGAAGTGCAGAAGCTGGATATCTATAAGCGGATTGCGGGCATTGAGAACGAGCGGGAGTGCGACGATATGCGGGAAGAACTGCTTGACCGATTTGGTCAAATTCCAAAATCGGTGGGGAATCTTCTGCGGATCGCGCTGATCCGTTCCCACGCCCACAGACTTTATATGCCGGAGGTGAAGGGGAAGAATGAGCGGATCAGTTTTATGCTTCGCCCTGACGCACCGATCCGGGTGGAAAATATTCCGCTGCTCATAAGCGATTACGGCGGACGGCTGCGGTTTGACCCGAAGGGCGATCCCACCTTTTATCTCCATTACAGAAAGTGCGGGGTGATCGAGAAGGATGAGGAGACATTGCTTATGCTGACGGGGGAGGCGCTTACGAAGATGGAGGAACTGCTGCTTGCCGGGGCGGGCTGATGTTGGGAAAGGGTGGTTTGGGAACAGAATACTGGTATTGTATGTGAGGGGAAAATGGGGCAGAGAAATCTGTCCCATTTGCAGGTTATTAAAAAAATTTTTCTTAATGAATTTTGTTTAAAAAATGAACCTCACGCAATTAGATGACGAATATAAGGTGAACAGGCAGGGGAGGTGAGGCGGTGAACGCAGAGGAAATAGAAAAATGTATAGATGGTTTCGGCAAGGACGTATATAGATTCTGCCTGAAGCTCTGTATGGACAAATCAGACGCCGAAGACTTGTACCAGCAGACTTTTCTCAAAGCGCTGGAGACGGAGTGGACCCTGGACTGGGAGAAAAACCCGAGGGCGCTGTTCTTTTCTTTCGCCTATCATATCTGGAAAAGCGACAGAAGAAAAAGTGCCCGCCGAAATAGGATCGCGCCTTGCAGTAATATGGACGGGGAGATGGAGTCGGTTATACAGTCTGAAGGAGACGTGGAAGAAGGTTATCTTCAGAAAGAACTGGTCGTGCAGGTGCGCCGGATCATACAGACGCTCCCGGAAAAATTCCAAGTGCCGCTGTATTTATTTTACCTTTCCGAGTGCTCCGTGGAGCAGATAGCGGCTATCATTAAGAAGCCGCCCGGCACTGTGAAAAGCCGGTTGTTTAAGGGAAGAAGCTTAATGAAACAAAGATTGGAGGAAGCAGGTTATGGGAGATAATCGTTCTGATGTGGAAATAGAAAAACTGATCCGGGCTTCTTTGAAAATGACGGATGTGCCGTCCCCGGAACTGAATCGGAAACTCAAAGCAGCTCTGTATCAGCAGGAAGCTGTGCTTCAGAAACGGCCTGTCGTGCATAAATTATCACTCTGGTATCTGCCGATGGTGTTCAATCTGATCCTGTTTTCTCTGCTGGCAGTTCTGGCGCTGATTGTGATCGAAAATATTTATTTATCTTATTTCGCCGCCGGCGCGTGCTTCTATATTGGTCTGTTGGGAGTTCTGCTTACCGTAGTAGGCTTAAAAAGAGCAGACATAAAAGAGGAAATTACGATCCGCGTTGAGAAGAGAGGTGTACTGGCATGAACTATGTAAAAAAGAATAAATTTGTGCTTTATATTGGTATTTTGGCTATTATAATGCTGATTTTTTTGCGGTTTGGTTTGTATTTTATAAAAAGTGATGGTTTTAACGGTCTTTCCATGTTGTATCCGGCAATGATTCTCTGCTCCATTTTTTTTGCACTGTGTACTTCCACTTTTTTTGCGGCGTGGGTGTATCAGGACTGCAAAAGGAGGGGAGACGACCCGGTAGTGTGGGCGGTTGTAGTGTTTGCGGTCTCGCCTTTCATCGGACTGCTGATCTACTTTTTGCGGCGGTCGGAAGTGAAAACGGTATGTCCGGCTTGCGGACATCGAATTTCGGTAACCGCAAACTATTGTGAAGCATGTGGAACAAAGATTGAAAAGGAGGAGGATCAAATGATGGCAAAACAGGGAACACATCACTTGACATTTATATTGTGCAGTATTGTGAGTATGGCGCTTATGCTCGTATGCCTGACAGGATTTATCGTCAGCGCGGCTTCGGGTAGCGGTATCAACACAGACGTTGCTTCCGGCGACCGGGTGTGGAACATGGGTGTGATTCTGGATTACGGAACGTATCGGAACGGCGTCTGGAAGCTGCATGTTAAAAGCGCCAGCGACGGGTTTGTGAAAGAAAAGAGAATGACGGTCACGGATGCGGACACCCAGACGCTCTACGCGGATATTTCCTGCGGCACGGTGCCGGAGGGAGCAACGCTTATCCTGTGGCTGGTGCAGGAAGACGTGGTGAAATCCGTTGACGTGACGAATCTTTCGGAACCACTGGCATATCCCTTAAATGAATTTGAGAATGGAAAAGTCCATGTCAGACTGCAGATCAACGGCGTGGAAGATACGGACTCGGAAATTTATATCCAATAGAAAAAAAGGTGCCCGCTTAAGACCGCTGTGTGATATGATAATAGCAAAAAACTGAGGAGGAACCTACTATGGCAGGTAGACCGAACTGGCTTAACACAGCAATCTTTTATGAAATTTATCCGCAGTCCTTCAACGATACCAACGCTGACGGCATCGGGGATATGCAGGGCATTATCGAAAAACTGGATTATATCAAGGAGCTTGGATGCAACGCGCTCTGGCTGAACCCCTGCTTTCTGTCACCTTTCTATGACGCGGGGTACGACGTGGAGGACTACTTCACCGTTGCGCCCCGCTACGGGACAAACGAGGATCTGGTGCGGCTCTTTAAGGAGGCGCATAAACGGGAGATGTATGTGCTTCTGGATCTGGTGCCGGGACACACCTCGGTCAATCACAAATGGTTTCGCGAGTCTATGAAGGCGGCGCCAAACGAGTTTACAGACCGCTATGTATGGACGGACAACACATGGGAAGCGCCCGACGGGATGAATGCCCTTAAGGGAATCTCAGAGCGCGTGGGCGCGTGCGGGGTGAATTTCTTTTCCCATCAGCCGGCACTCAATTACGGATATTATAAGCCCAATCCCGAGAAAAAATGGCAGCAGGCGATGGACGCGCCGGGACCGCTGGCGACGAGGGAGGCAATGAAAGACGTGATGCGCTTCTGGCTTTCGGCGGGCTGCGACGGGTTCCGTGTGGACATGGCTGGCTCACTTGTGAAGAACGACGAGGACGGAAAAGGCACGATCAGACTGTGGCAGGATATCCGTGCATTTCTGGAGCAGGAATTTCCTGCGGCGGTGATGGTTTCCGAGTGGGGCGAGCCGGACAAGTCTCTGGCGGGCGGTTTCCACATGGATTTCCTGCTGCACTTCGGTCCTTCCCACTACAACGATCTGTTCCGCTGCGAGGAGCCCTGGTTTTCCAGAAGGGGAAAAGGGGATATCAGTGCGTTCTGGGAGAAATATCAGGAGAGTTACGCAAAATCCTGCGGCGGGCTGATCTGTATTCCTTCGGGCAATCACGATATGGACAGACTGGCAAGACGGCTTGACAAAGAGGAAATGAAGCTGGCGTTCGCCTTTCTTCTGACCATGCCGGGCGCGCCTTTTATCTACTACGGCGACGAGATCGGTATGCGTTATGTGGAGGGGCTGGCTTCCGTGGAGGGCGGCTATGAGCGGACAGGTTCCCGTTCGCCGATGCAATGGGACGATTCCTTAAATGCCGGCTTTTCGTCGGCGAAGCCGGAAATGCTTTATGTGGCGCAGGACACCGCGCCGGACCGCCCGACGGTGGCGGCGCAGATCGGGGATGAGGATTCCCTCTACAGCGAGGTAAAGCGGCTGATTGCGTTTAGGCAGTCCCATGCGGCGCTGCGAAACGACGGGGAAATCGAGTTTATACAGAGCGATAATTACCCGCTTATGTTTGTCAGAAAGTGCGGGGACGAAAAGCTGTTGGTGGTCATTAACCCTTCCGACAGAAAGCAGCCCTTAAGCGGCGTAAAACCGGGCGAAGCGCTCTACACCATAGGAGGTAAGATCGAAGGCGCAGAGGGAGGCTTTGCGGCGGCGCCCTGTTCCGCCGGGATTTATCGAATATAATATTTCTTTTCATGGAATTGTGTTTTACTCTGTGATATAATTAGCGCAGTCTTTACAGTTTTGAGCTGGTTTATAAATGGAGATGAGACAACAGTCTGTTAAAGGAGAATTATATTAGATGGAACCCATTTGGGAATTTTTTGAAAACATGAATGAACTGGTCTACGTGGCGGACGTGGACACCTATGAATTTATTTATATGAATAAGAAGGCGCTTTCGATCTGTGGACTTACCTCTCTGGAACAGACCAGAGGGAAAAAGTGCTACGAGGTGCTGCAGAATGCCTCCGCGCCGTGCGAGATCTGTAATAACAGGGAACTTGTCCCGGGGCAGTTTAAAGAGTGGCGCTATTACAATCCCGTCTACAACAGGCATACATTGGTGAAGGACACCTTGATAGAGCTGGATGGGAGAAGGCTGCGTATCGAGATCGCCATTGATATCAGCGCAGATACGAAGCAGAATGAGATCATCCGTGATTACCAGACCAGAGAGGCGCTGATCAACGAGGCGCTGCGGACTGCCATGCTGGCGTCCGACCCGGAAACTTCCTTAAAGATTGCAATTGAGTATCTGGGCAAGGCGCTTGGCGGCGAACGGGTATATATTTTTGAGAAAAACGAACAGGGCGGCGACGACAACACTTACGAGTGGGTGGCGAGCGGTGTGAGCCCGCAGAAGGATAATCTGCAGAATGTGCCGCCGGAAGTCTGCGAGGGATGGTACCGTCTCTTTGCAGAGGACAAGTGCGTGGTAATTGAAGACACCGAGGACGTCAGGACAAAGAACCCGCTCCAATACGAAATGTTGAAACAGCAGGACATCTCTTCGATTACGGTAGTGCCGCTGTATGATGACGGAAGGGTAATCGGGTTTTACGGAGTGGATAATCCGCCCGCAGAGTCTATGCACTACATTTCCAATATGCTGCAGATCATGGGGCATTTTATGGAATCCCTGCTTAAAATGCGCAACCTTGTCAAAAATCTGGAGAGAATGTCTTATCTGGACCAGCTCACCCAGATCGGAAACCGTTATGCCATGGTAAAATATACAGAAGGTATGCGTCCCGGGGAGAGCGTGGGAATCGTTTACGGAGATATCACAGGACTAAAGCGGGTGAATGACGCGGAGGGACATGAGGCGGGAGACCATCTGATTCTCGCCGCCAGCGGCTGTATGAAGGAGGCGTTCGGGGACGCCTATGAGCTGTTTCGCATCGGCGGGGACGAACTGCTGGCGATCTGCGCGGGTATCGGAGAGGCAGATTTCCGGGAGAGGGTTGCGCGGCTGAGAACCATTATGGCGGAGGCTTCTGTCAATATGGCGGTGGGCGCTGACTGGGAGAAGGACAGCGAAGCCGGGGTCAGCGTCGTGCTCGCCGCGGCGGAGACGCAGATGTACAAGGATAAAGCGGCATATTATCAGAGAAGCGGGATTGACAGGAGAAGATAGCTGTCATATTTTGCGGATGCAGGATGCACAGGGGTGGTAAAGATGGGGCAGATGAATCATATATATACCGTAACGTTGAACCCGTCTCTGGATTATACCGTATCGGTAGACAATTTCAGACTGGGATATACCAATCGGACGGAATCAGAAACCCTGACTGTGGGCGGTAAGGGCATCAATGTCTCTACGGTGTTAAAAAATCTGGGACTGGAAAGCACGGCGCTCGGTTTCGTGGCGGGATTTACCGGGCAGGAGGCGGCAAGGCAGCTTACTGCGCGCGGCATAGGGAACGGTCTGATTTTGCTGGAAGAAGGGCTTACCAGAATCAATGTGAAACTGCAGTCGGTGGAGGGCACCGAGATCAACGGGCAGGGACCTGACATTTCAGGGGAGAAATTTGAGCAGCTTTCGGAACGGCTTTCGGATCTTGCGGCGGGCGATGTGCTGTTTCTGTCCGGGAGCATTCCCGCGTCATTGCCGCAGGACACTTATCTGCGCATGATGGAGAGAATGTCTGCGGGCGTTCTGACCGTGGTGGATGTTTCGGGAGGGGGGCTTGTGAAAGCGCTGCCCCGGCATCCTTTTTTAGTCAAACCAAACCAGCATGAGCTTGGCGAATTATTTGGAGTGACCCTTGCGGACAGGGCGTCAGTCATTCCCTACGCGAGGAAGATGCAGGAGATGGGCGCGCGCAATGTGCTTGTGTCCATGGCGGGACAGGGCGCGGTGCTTCTCGCGGAGGACGGCAGCGTATTTGAGTCCTCGGTGCCTGCGGGCAGCCTCATAAACGGCGTCGGCGCGGGAGATTCCATGGTGGCAGGATTCATGGCAGGATGGCTGGAAAAGCAGGACTACGGGCACGCCTTTTATATGGGTATGGCTGCCGGGAGCGCGACTGCCTTTTCGGAGGGGCTGGCTGGCGGCGGGGAGATCCGGGAGCTGTATCGGAGGATGCGAGGGCTGTGCGGTGGTGATTGAAGCAAAATCTCAATATGTCTGTGACAGGGATGCTAAAATGTTATGAGAGGAAAAGAAAGCGGTAAATCTATTGATACACGGATAGAGTTGCCGCTCTTTTTATTGCGGTGAGGCTTTTAACCATACAGCCGGACGGTTGTTACATGGGAAGAACCGTTCGTGACAGAAAAAGAAACGCGGCTGCGTTTTGTGACGATATATCATATCAGCAGGAAATCAAGCGCGAGCGAAGCGAGCATTTGACGGGAGGTACAGCATGTTATGGATCGCGGTATGCGACGACGAGGTCATGGAGTGCAGCAGGATGGCGACAAAGATCAGAGGGATTCTGGACGAGATGGAAGTGCCCTGCACGATACGGCAGTTTTACAGCGGACGGGAATTGCTGCAGTCGTCGGAAACCTTTGACATTATTTTTCTGGATATCATCATGGATGGTCTGGACGGAATGAAAACGGCACGGCTCGTAAGGGAAAAAGCCTTTGACAAGCTGTTGGTCTTTATTTCCGCAAGCCGGGACTATGTGTTCGACGCTTATGATGTGGAGGCATTTCAGTATCTGCTAAAGCCGGTTGAGGATAAAAAGCTGAAAAGTGTGCTGCGAAAAGCCGTCCGCAAGACGGAGGAGCGGTCGCAGGTATTTATCATTGTAAGCCGGGAACGGCAGAAGAAAAAGCTGTTTCTGGATGATATTTATTATTTTGAAATCAGGGGGCGCATGATTGATGCACACGGAAGGGGAGGTATTTTCAGCTATTACGAGCAGATCGGGCTTCTGGAAAGGGAACTGCAGGGGAAGGGGTTTGTCCGCTGTCACAAAAGCTATCTTGTCAATTTAAAGTACGTGGACGTGTACAACAGGCAGGAACTTGTGCTCGACAACGGAGAACGGATTGCCATTGCCAAGAGGCGGTATGAGGCGTTTTGCGAGGCAATCCTTAAATATATGCGCGGGATGGTGTGAGACAATGATGCGGTTTAACAATAAAATGGAACGAGGAATAAGAGCGGCGTCCATGGTGGTGACTGTGCTTACTCTGATATGGCTGACGTATTTCTTTTCGGAATCCCTTATTTCCTGTCTGCTGTTGGTCTGGAAACACACGGTAGGGCACGTGGACGTTCCTGTTTTGGGGTCTGAAGGGGAGAGAGAACTCGGACTGATCGGGTGGGGCGGCTTTTGCATAGCAATTATGGCGGTGTGCGGGGTGAGAAAGCGGCTTGCGGGCGTTTTTTACGGAAAGTCAGGGAAATGGTGTGCGGTGCTGACCCTTCCGCTGCTTGTGGTGGCAATTGTCACTTATGCGGCAAACTGGGGAGCAGGTTACGGTATACTTTATAGAAGCGATGGGAATATGGGGCTGTACTATGACCAGATTTTCAGTTATGTCGGATGGAGTGTCCTGTCGGGCTTATCTCTGTTTGCGGCGGGGGTATATGCGTTCGGCATGGATCGGATTTATGTGGAGCAGAAAAAGGCGGAACAGTATCGGGTACAGGCGGCGGTCTATCGGACGCTGGAGGAGCAGTACACACAGGCGGAGCGGCTGAGGCATGATCTGAAAAACCATGTGCTTGCGCTTCGTGGTCTGTGGGAGGATCAGGCGTGGGAAAGGCTGGGGGATTATCTGGGAAAGATGGAGAACAGCGCGCAGTTTGGGGCGAATGAGGAGGCTACGGGAAACCGGGTGGTGGATGCGCTTTTGTGTCATAAACGGAAAATGGCGGAGGATAAAAGCATTGCATGGGAATGTGACGTGCGGATACCGAAGCGGTGCCATATCAACGAGTTTGATCTGTGTATTCTTTTCGGAAATATACTGGACAACGCGCTGGAGGCATGTGAGAGATTGCAGCGGGAAAGATGCGAACCGGGATTACAGCCTTTTATCCGGGTGCAGGCGGGCGCCGTCAAAAGCTGCTTTCTGCTGGAAGTAAAGAACAGTATGAATGAAAACGAAAAGCAAACGGGCAAAAATACCGGGAAGGGAAATCCACAGGAAAATGGAATCGGTCTGCTGAATGTGGGAGATGTGGTGCGGGGGTACAACGGCGTTATGGAGACGGAGATACGCAACGGGGTGTATGATATTTCCGTGCTTCTGCCGCTTGCCGAGACCGCATATGACATGGAACGGGTTGTTTGAAACAGGATGCTAAGAGATGTAGTTTGACTTGTCGAAACATGGGATAGGCAGATATTTGACTGATAGCAGATGCAGATCACATTTGCGTTGCCGGATATTTCGGAAAAGGAGGACGACTATGCACACAAAGACGATGGAAGGATTGATCGGGGCACGGACTAACATGGAGATGCTCAACACCCCGTTTCGGGTTTTTAAGGAGGCGAGACGCAAAGGCGATACCGCAATGATGGAGCGGGCGATGGGTTACATGGGCGATTTCCACGAAGACGCCTACGAGTACAAGGAAGTAGCCGACGAAGGGATGAAGAAGGATGTGGAGGAAACCCGGAAGATCGCGGAAGAACAGCGCGAGGAGATGATCCAGAACCGCAGGGATGAACGCGAGGAACAGCAGAAAAAACTGGAGGAGGAAAGAAAGGAGAATAAGGGCGATAAAATTGTAGACACCGTGGAGATCAGTGAGGACGGCAAGGTTCTGCTGAAAGGGAACACCCAGACCGCCGCGCCGGATGCGGACGGGACGGATGTGGAGACGGACGAGTCCCCGAAACCGAAGGCGGATCTGGAGCCTGTGTTTTATTCGAGCGCGGGGGAAGTGAAGCAGCCGGAAGATACGGGGGTGAAAGTTTCGGCGTCGGTGTAGCATTAATTTTAATTACGAGTTGGTATTTTAAGTCCCAAATATAGGACTGTACAAATGGTATCCTCTTTTCAGAACATAAGTTCGCTGATCCGATCGGCGAATAAAGACTGAAAGGAGGATATATTTATGAAGGGATATGCGGTAGAGAGCGGTTACATGGGATATGTGAATGGGGCATACATGTTATTTGCCAGTGAAACGGATTATGCGGATTATATGGCGGAATAGTGGGAATAGTTTATGAAGATAGGATAAAATGCCACGGTTCCGCCTATTTTTCGGTTGATAGAACGGTGGGAATACAGTACAATACAAATGTATGCGTTCGGCGTGAAAACATATTTGCCGGGGAGCGAACATAGGTATAACATAGCGCATAGACTGAAAATGGATGCTGATGCGCGGGAGATTTTATGGTCAAAAAGATAGATGGAATATCTGTGAACTATATAGACGAGGGCGAGGGCGAAATCGTACTTTTGCTGCACGGCTGGGGAGCCAATATCACTCTGTATCGGAGCGTGATTGATACGCTGAAACAGGGAAGGCGGGTGATTGCCCTCGATATGCCGGGCTTCGGGAAGACGCCCGAGCCGCCGAAACCTTGGTGCGTGGACGATTACGTGGATTTTGTACTGAGGTTTATCGCCTCTTTTTCGATAGAGAGACTGAGTGTGGTAGTACATTCTTTTGGCGGCAGGGTGTTTTTTAAGATGAATGCGAGAGAAAACCTGCCCTTTATCGTGGAGCGCGCGGTATTGATTGACAGCGCCGGGATTCTGCCGAAAAAAAGTCTGCGGCAGAAAGTGAGCCTCAGATGTTACAAGATCGGCAGGGCTTTTATGAGCACGAAGGTGATGCACTTTCTCTACCCGGATGCGGTGGAGGAGATGCGCCGCAGACGCGGTTCCTCCGACTATAACAATGCGACACCCTTGATGAGGACTACGCTTGTAAAGGTGGTCAACGAGGATCTGGAGCCGCTCATTCATCTGGTGAAGTGCCCGACGCTCCTGATCTGGGGTGATCTGGACACAGCCACGCCCATAGAGGACGCGAGGCGGATGGAAGAACTGATTGCGGATGCGGGACTGGTGGTGTGCGAGGGAGCGGGACATTTCTCCTACGCGGAGCAGCCCGCGAAGGCGAACGGGGCGCTGCAGGCGTTTTTTGGCTGAGCGCTGTGCAAATGAAGATGGGGGTGCAGTTATGACATTGTTACGGCAAACGGCAATGAAAGAGTTGGAAAAATTGCCGGAAGAGAAAATAGGTTTTATTTTGCAGATTATGCAGGGAGTGAACGGATTATATAATGATACACAGGCAGGAAAGAAAGAGGCATTTATGAGATTGGAACAGTTACGAAAAAAGGGCACTGTTACTGATTATGATGCAGAACTTGCGTCTTATAGGGAAGAAAAATATGGTAAATAGAATTCTGATTGATACGAACATATTATTAGATTATCTTTTGACAAGGGAGCCTTTTTATGAAGTGGCAAAGGAAGTGGTGCGAACATGCACGGAAGGGGATACAAAAGGTTGTATTGCTGCCCATTCTATTACTAATATGTTTTTTATTTTAAGAAAAGACTATGATGCGGAAGAACGGCGGGAAATGCTGATTAATTTATGCACCATTTTTGACGTAGAGGGAATAGATAAAAATAAATTGCTGGTGGGACTTCAAAATGCTGATTTTGCAGATTTTGAAGATTGTCTTCAGACGGAATGTGCAAAAGCATATGGAGCAGAATATATAGTGACGCGGAATATAGCCGATTATAATGCTTCAGAAATAACAGCGATTTTGCCAAAGGATTTTTTAGAGAGGAATCATAGGCAGGAATGGATATGATATTTTTTGGCATATGGCTCGCCACCTATCTGGTGGGGGTGGTCTGGTATATTTTATATCTGATGCATATGTTTCAGCAGAATTCCTACAAGCCGAGGGAGTATGGGGAATGGATGCGGGTGCATACCAATGTGGGCAGGCTGCTTGGCAAATGTCTGTACGCGCTTATTTCTCTGCCGCTTGCGGTGATTGGGAACAGGGGCTGTCTGATTGCGGCATGTGTTATGAATGGGATGACTATACTGGTCAACAAGCCGCATAAAGCGAAGAAACCGTTGGTTTACACGCCCCGCGTGAAGCGGATGCTTGTCACGACAGGCATTTTATATCTCCTTGCCGCAGCGTTGGCTGTGGCTCCCGGGCTGTGGATGAGGACAGGCGCAGGGGTGCTTTTAACTTCTCAGGGGCTATTGCCGCAGCCGGAACACCCGCTGCTTAGAAATGCAGGCTTGATTCTGCTGGTCATGTTTATTTTACAGCCATTTCTTATTTTATTGGCGAATGCGGTCAACCACCCGATAGAGAAGAGGATTGACCAGTATTATATTAACGATGCTGCGCGCATTCTGCGGGAGATGCCGGATCTGAAAATTATCGGCGTTACGGGCAGTTATGGAAAAACCAGCGTGAAGTATTATCTGAGCGCGCTGCTTTCCACGCAGTATAATGTGCTGCATACCCCGGGAAATTATAATACGACGCTTGGCGTGGTGCGGACGATCCGGGAAAATATGAAGCCATTCCATGAGATTTTTATCTGTGAGATGGGGGCGCGGGAAGTGGGAGATATCAAAGAGATCTGTGATCTGGTGCACCCGGACTACGGTATCATTACCTCCATCGGACCGCAGCACCTGCAAAGCTTTCACACCATAGAAAACGTTGTAGCGACTAAGTTTGAACTGGCGGATTCCGTGCCGCCATCCGGCAAAGTATTTCTGAATTATGACAATACCTATATCAGAAATGCCGGGACGGATAAGAACATAGTCAGCTATGGAATTACGGCAAAGGACGTGGATTTTTGTGCCTATGATATTTCGGTTTCACCGAGGGGATCTTCCTTTAAAATGAAGGACGAATCCGGGAAGGAGTACGAATTTCACACAAAGCTGGTGGGCAGCCACAATGTGCAGAACATAGCGGGAGCCATTGCCGTGGCACACACGCTGGGGATTCCCATGGAAAAGCTGCTCTACCCGGTGAAACAGCTGGAGAGCGTCCCCCACAGGCTGCAGCTTGTGAAGCAGGGCGACAGAATATTGCTGGATGACGCCTATAATTCCAACAAAAATGGGTTTGAGGCGGCGCTCGACACGCTGGCAATGTTTAAGGAACTTCGCATACTACTGACCCCGGGTATGGTGGAACTGGGTGAGAAGCAGTATGATGAAAATAAAGAAGTGGGTGTTTACGCCGCCGATAAGTGTGACTATGCCGTGCTTGTCGGAAAGGAGCAGACAAAGCCGATTCAAGATGGGCTTTTAGAAGCCGGATTCCCGGAGAACAGAATGATTCCGGTGGATGATCTGCAGGAGGCGTTTCGGATGGTAAATGCGATCCCCGGTGAAAAGCAGAAGGTTATCCTGATTGAGAATGACCTGCCGGATAATTATGCGTAAGCACAGAACCGTCGAAGACGCGATTTTGCGAAATGCGCGGTTTGGAATGAATAGGGAACATAGAAGGAGGCAATAAACAACTATGAAAATTCGGGTAGGCGTTTTTTTTGGCGGCAAGAGCGTGGAGCACGAAGTTTCCGTTATTTCCGGCTTGCAGGCGTACAATGCCTTTGATAAAGAGAAATATGATCTGGTGCCCATCTATATCACGAAGGATAATGAGCTTTATACGGGGGAGCTGATCGCAGATATTGCCAACTATCGGAATATCCCGGAACTTTTGAAAAAGAGCATCCGCGTCTTTCTGATGGGGGAGAAGAACGGCGTAAAGCTGATCCGGTACCCGGAAAAGAAATTTGGAAGTTCCGAGGTGGCGCAGATCGATGTTGCGTTGCCTGTGGTGCATGGCGCCAATGTGGAGGACGGCTCCCTGCAGGGATTTTTACGGCATTACAATATCCCGTTTGCGGGCTGTGATGTGATGGCGTCGGCGGTCACCATGGATAAATATGTGATGAAGACGGTGCTTAAGGATAACGATATTCCTGTTCTGGACTGTGTGACATTGTACGGGAAGGAATATGAGGGCGGCGAGCAGGCGGCTTACGACAAGGTGGAGCGAAAGATTCCGTATCCTGTTATCGTGAAGCCTGTCAATCTGGGTTCCAGTGTGGGAATCAAAGTGGCGAAAGACCGGGAAGAACTGCGGGAGGCATTGGAGTACGCTTTTACTTTCGGACCGAAAGTGCTTGTTGAGCGGGCGATTATGAATCTGCGGGAGATCAACTGCGCGGTTCTGGGAGACTATGAGAAGGCAGAGCCTTCAGAGTGCGAGGAGCCGATTTCCAGTGATGAGATTTTGAGCTATGAAGATAAATATGTGGCGGGCGGCAAAGGCGGTTCCGAGGGCATGAGAACCGCGAAGAGAGAGCTGCCGGCGAACCTGACGCCCGAGAAGCGGGAGGAGATCCGTGAACTGGCGGTGAGAACGTTCCAGACACTTGGATGTAACGGCGTGTCCCGGATAGATTTTATGATTGACAGGGATACGGATCAGGTGTATGTCAACGAGATCAATCCCATTCCGGGTTCTCTTGCCTTTTATCTGTGGGAGGCGCTTGGAAAGCCTTACAAGGAGCTTCTGGACGATATGATAAAACTGGCGCTTAAGAGGGAGCGGGAAGAGCAGAGTATGCTCACTTCCTTTGACAGCAATATTTTACAGAATGCGAACTTGTCCGGGGCGAAGGGTGTGAAAAAATAAAACAAAAGCGCCTGTCATTTCCCAATGGGATGACAGGCGTTTCACATTTTATGTAATTGTCATCAAAATATCATGCCACCGCGTACACCGACAACCCCACAAAGATCAGAATCGTAATCAGCGTCCCCATGGAGAGCGTGTTGGAAATATAGATGCCCTCCGATTCCACATCCGCATAGAGCGGGATGACAAACGGCGCCGGCAGGGCGAACAGCAGAACCAGTGCCATGAAAAGCTGTTTGTCAAAAGGCATGACCTGAAAGACGATAAAGGCGGCGGCGCATAAAAGTACGCCCATCACCACGGTACGGAAAACCAGTGTCTTTACAACCGGGACGATCAGATCTTTTCGCAGGGACAGTTCATAGCCAACGATAATTAGGATCATAGCGGATGTGGGCAGGGTGATCATCTCAATAACAGCAGAGAATATCGGACTGACGGGGGAGGCGGTGATCAGATTGCCGAGTCCCGTAACGCCTACGATAAGCCCGAGGGTAACGCCCCGGAAAGCGGGATTTTTACACATTTCTTTTAGCATTTCTTTGAGGGACGGTTTCTGCCCCGTGGCATTTTTCAAAAGCGTGAGGTATATCGTGAATACAAACAGCACCTGTCCTAAATCCACGGTCGCCATATAGGAAAGCTGGTCGGGACCGGCGAGCAGTCCGTACAGGGCGTACCCCAGCATACCGACCTCAAAGCCGGACAGCAGATAGGGCATAAGCTTGGAATTGGGTACAAAGCGGTTTAGCAGGAAGCCGCATCCCAGAGCCAGCAGGCAGCTGATAAAAACAACGCTGAACATAAACAGGCTGTCGAGGGAGTAGGATGTTGCGTAAAAAGCCTGAAACAATACGACCGGCAGGGTGATGTTTGAGATGACGCTCTTGACGCCGTTTAACCCCTCTTTGGTCAGGATGCCGGATACCCGGCAGAAATAGCCGATAAAGAGCATGACTATAACGGGTACTACCATTTCAAGAACCGATAATGTCTGTGCCATATGTAATTTACCTCCATTTTTTTGAATTGCCCGAAGTCGTTCGTTTTCTATTTTAGGAAGTCCCGCAGATACACTTCCATGGAACGGTTCATTTCTCTGGAAAAATCCGACTCGTATTTTCTTTTCCAGAAAGCCTCCATCCATTCATCGTAATTTTTCCCGTTTGTTCGTCCTGCAAACATTTCCCGTATCTGCACACCGTTCTTATCCTGATAGCTGTTCTCGCAGATGATATCGGACACCCGGAACCGCTCTGGCTTTTTCCGAAGCTTCTGCTGCTCGGTCGGATGTCCGAAAACGAGCAGACATGCGGGGTATACATATTCGGGAAGCTGTAAAAGCGGTTTCACTTTCTCGGCATTTTCCATGACATCACCGATGTAACAGGAGCCGATTCCCAGACTTTCCGCTGCCATCACCGCGTTTTGCGCTGCGATCAGCGCATCTTCCACAGCCAGCAGCAAATCGCCGGCGCCGGGGGCTCGCGGTTTCAGTCCCGCTTCCTCATAAAAAGAAAGCCATTTCCGGCAGTCCGCACAAAAGACAAGCATCATTTTTGCCTTTGTCATAAAGAGCTGGTTGTCACATAAAACGGCAAGTTTTTCCTTTTTATCCGCATCCGTGATGTCGATTATGGTATACAGTAACTGACAGCCCGCCGAAGGCGCCTGCAATGCCGCCTGCAGGATACTGTTTTTATCTTCACACGATATTTCCTCATCGGTAAATACGCGGACAGATTTTCTTTCATATAGAGATTTTATGATTTCGTTCGTCATCAGGACCTCCTTTTCTGCCAATACAATCAGTATAATATAGGAATAACAGCAAATGCAAATATATAGTTGTGCGGGGCATAACTAAGGAGAGAAAAGAACAGGAAAACCGGAGTTAGTATTTGCCATGTTTGAAAAGATGAAATCGGAGTTTTCATGTATATAATTTCCTGCCTTACAAATAATAGTAAAAAAACAGAGAAAAAATAAAAATAAGGCTATGACTTACAGACGGAGGTTATAAGATATGAAAGCAACAGGAATTGTCAGAAGAATAGATGATCTGGGACGCATTGTAATCCCCAAGGAAATCCGCAGGACGCTGCGGATCAGAGAGGCGGACCCGCTGGAGATATATACGGACAGGGAAGGCGAGATCATTTTAAAAAAATATTCGCCCATCGGCGAGATGGGTACTTTTGCCAAGCAGTATGCAGAGAGCATGGCGCAGGTTTCCGGGCACATTGCACTTATTACGGACAGGGATCAGTTCATTGCCGTGTCGGGCGGTATGAAAAATCTGCTCGGCAAGTCCATCAGCAGGGAGCTGGAAGAAAAGATTGATCACAGGGAAAGTGTGGTGGCAACCAAGGGGGACAGAAATTTCATTCAGGTCAGTCTGGAGGGGGATGATTTCAGCCACGAGGCGATCAGCCCCATTATCTGCGAGGGTGACGTGATTGGCTCTGTGATATTGGTGGAGATGGATCACAAGTCCAAGATGGGTGAGGTGGAGCAGAAGCTGATCCAGTCGGCGGCGGGATTTCTCGGCAGGCAGATGGAACAGTAAAAACGGATGGGTGTGTGGAGAGCCGGGACGCGCGCGGCTCTCCATTTGTTATCCCTTTATATAAAGTCCGGGATACTTATTGCCTGATGTGTTAAAAATCCATTGCAAAATGTCCGGTTAACCCGTAAAATATTACAAAAGGAGGGGGAGAACCATGGACAGACAAAACCTGACGCTGCTCACCGATCTGTATGAACTGACGATGATGCAGGGGTATTTTAAGAATAAGGATCGGAATGAGACGGTTATTTTTGACGCTTTTTACAGGAATAATCCGTGCGACGGCGGTTTCGCCGTCATGGCAGGGGTGGAGCAGCTCATCCAGTACATAAGGGAGCTTCACTTTGCAAAAGAAGATATCGACTATCTGGCGGGGCTTGGCATTTTCGGGCAGGATTTTCTCGATTATCTGGCGGACTTCCGCTTTACGGGAGATGTTTACGCGATCCCGGAGGGAACGGTTGTTTTCCCCAGAGAACCGCTTGTAAAAGTGATCGCGCCGATTATGCAGGCGCAGCTTGTGGAGACGGCGATTTTAAATATCATCAACCACCAGAGCCTGATTGCCACCAAGGCGGCGAGAGTCTGCTACGCGGCGCGGGGGGACGGGGTGATGGAGTTCGGGCTCCGGCGCGCGCAGGGCCCCGACGCGGGTACATACGGCGCGAGGGCGGCTGTGATCGGCGGCTGTGTGGGCACTTCCAACGTGCTCTGCGGACAGCTCTTTGATGTGCCGGTCAAGGGTACGCACGCCCACAGCTGGATCATGAGTTTCCCGGATGAATACACGGCGTTTCGGACTTATGCGGATATGTACCCGTCCGCCTGCATTCTTCTGGTGGATACATACGACACATTGAAATCGGGTGTGCCGAACGCGATCCGCGTATTCAGGGAGATGCGGGAAGCGGGCGTACCGCTGACTTTCTACGGCATCCGTCTGGACAGCGGCGATCTGGCGTATCTCTCCAAAGAGGCGAGAAAGATGCTGGACGAAGCGGGATTTTCCGACGCGGTGATCTCCGCCTCGAACGATCTGGATGAATTTCTGATCCAGAGTCTAAAGGATCAGGGCGCGAAAATCACTTCGTGGGGTGTGGGTACACATCTGATCACGTCGAAGGACTGCCCTTCTTTCGGGGGCGTTTATAAACTGGCGGCTATTATGGGAGACGACGGGAAGTTCATTCCGAAGATCAAGCTGTCCGAAAATACGGAAAAGGTGACGAATCCCGGCAATAAGACGATCTACCGCGTATATGACGGGGAGAGCGGGAAAATAAAGGCGGATCTGATCTGTCTGGCGGATGAGACGTATGACGAGAACGAGCCGCTTTTGCTGTTTGACCCGGTGGAGCCGTGGAAAAAGACGAAACTTCCGGCGGGCAGTTATCGCCTGCGGGAACTGATGACGCCGGTTTTCAAAAACGGCGAATGCTGCTACACGTCCCCGAAGGTGATGGATATCCGCGCCTACTGTCAGGAAGAACAGAATACCCTGTGGGAAGAGACAAGGCGTCTGGTAAATCCGCACAGGGTACATGTTGATCTTTCGAGCAGGCTTTATGATGTGAAAATCGCGCTTCTTGACCAAATGGGTCAGTGACTGAACTGCGGCAGGTATTCGCTGTTTTCCGCAAGGATATCGTCTAATATCTGCTTTGCCACGGTGGCGGAGCTGACAAGCGGATGAATGGTAAGCGCCTGCAGGGCGCAGTCATAATTGCCGGTTACGGCGGCTTCGATGGTAAGCTGCTCGTAAGCTTTTACGTTCTGTAACAGACCACGGATTTTTAAAGGGGTGCGCCCAATGTGTATGGGGTGTGCCCCGTCTTTGTCGATCACACAGTTGCGCTCGATGGACGCATTGTCGGGAAGGTCCGCATTGGCGCCGCAGTTTAGGACATTCACAGTCTGGATGTCCTTTTTATTGTTGTAGATGGAGTCGATCAGGCTACATGCCGCATCTGAGTAACGGGCGCCGCCGCGCTTCGCAAGCTGTGGCGGTTTGATATCCAGAGCGGGGTCCTGATAGAGGGCAAAAAGGTCTTTCTCCACCTGTTTGATGACCTCTGCGCGGCAGCCTTCCTCCTTCGCGGCGCGGTCGCACTCGGCGAACATTTCCGGCTGCATATAGTAGTATTTCAGATAACTTACGGGCACCATTCCCAGAGATTTTAAGAAGGTGGGATCATAGTGGATTTCCGGGATGTTTGCCATCACTTCTTTTGCGGAATCGGAGCAGAGCTTTTCAATCGCTTCCGCAGTCACATCCTCCCCGCGCACCAGCACCCGTTTCGCCCAGACGAGATGGTTGATGCCCACGAAATCGCAGAACACGTCGTCCGGGGCGCAGTCAAATTTTTCCGCCATATCGCTTATCATATTGATGGGGCAGTTGCAAAGACCGATGGCTCTGACTGCGCTGTGGTTTAATGCCGCCTCTGTCAGGATGCCCGACGGATTGGCAAAATTAATCAGAAAGGCGTCGGGGCAGAGTCTTTCCATATCGCGGCAGATATCCAGAATGACAGGAACGGAGCGCAGCGCTTTGGCAAAGCCGCCCGCGCCGGTGGTCTCCTGCCCGATTTTTCCGTAACGAAGAGGGATTCTTTCATCCCGGATTCTTGCGTCAAGAAGCCCCACGCGGAACTGTGTGGTGACAAAATCCGCGTCCTTTAACGCTTCCTCCCTGGCTGTCGTCGCGTGAATCTGTAAGTCAATGCCGCTCTTTTCCACCATCCGTCTGGCGAGCGCGGTGACGATGTTCAGCTTTTCCAGCCCGGCGTCCACGTCCACAAGCCAGATATCCTTTACGGGAAGGCTGCCGTACCGTTTGATAAAGCCTTCAATCAGCTCCGGGGTATAGCTGGAACCGCCGCCGATGGTTGCGATTTTTAATCCTCTTTCTGTCATGGTTGCTCCCCCTTTTTTATCTGCATGTTTCCCGCAAAACCAGTTCCGCTTCAAATGTCCGGGTGACGGGTTCGTTCTCCGCCCTGCCTATCCGGTCGATCAGCAGCTCCACGCCGGCACGCCCCATCTCGTAAAGCGGCTGGCGCATGGTGGAGAGGGCGGGAAAAAGTATGTCCTTGGAATCGGGGACATCGTCGTCAAAACCGATCAGCGAAAGATCTCCGGGCACCGAAAGCCCGGCTTCCCTGACTGCCCGCCAGACACCGAAAGCCGGCTTGTCGGCTCCTGCAAAGCAGGCGTCCGGGCGTTCGCCATGCGCAAGCCGCCTTTTCATCTGCTGATAGGCGATGTCCTCAAAATGGTCGGCGTAAAGGATGGAATCGGGGCCAAGCGGCATCCGATAATCGTGCATGGCGGAAACAAAGCCGTTCAGCCGTTCCAGTCCCACGTCGTAATTCATATCACAGGTCACATGAATGATGTTTTTCCGTCCCTGCTTAATCAGGTGCTCCGTGGCGGTATAGGCGCCGTGAAAATTATCAAGCAGGATTTTGTCGGCGCGGCAGTCGCTCAGGTTGCTCTCGATCAGCACGCTGTTCGCCGATTTCGCCGCGACGTAACGGAAAAGTTCCTCGTCGTCAAAACAGCTTCCGTAGGCGATGATGCCGTCCGTGCAGCCGCTCGTCAGATAGTCCACATATTTCAGTTTCGCAGCCATGTCCTTTCGCCCGCTGCAAAATAAGATATTGTAATCATGCGCCTCCGCGCCGTCCTGCAGTCCGCGGATCAACTGAAAGAAAAAGTCGTTGCACAGATCGTCCATGACCACGCCGATGGTGCATGTCTTCTGCAGGACAAGGGATTTGGCAAGCCCGTTCGGGACGTAGTGGTTTTCCTCTATGATTTCCAGAATTTTTTTACGGTTCTCGGGGCTGACCCCGGGTTTGTTGTTCAGGACTCGGGAAACCAGTGTCCGGGAAACGTTCGCCTGCTTTGCGATGTCTGAAATGGTAGCCATGCGCCCTCTCCCTCTCTTAGGTGTTTCATAATTTACATTTACATTGTAACACAATGTGTCACTATGTCAACAGTAATATGATAAATATAATGAAAAAACTTTATATTCCAAGATGGAGAAAACGCGGGACGCGCATTCGGCAATGCGGTGTATACTATAATACATGCAATACATAGAAACAGGAGAAAATGTGAAGTTTGTGTGTTGACAGGCAAGTGGGTATTGGGTTAGGATAAAATTGAAATGTAAAACGATACACATAACAAGGTGTGAAAAAAAGGAAGCGGAGCGTTTTGGGGGATGCTCCAGAAGGGGGATTACCATGGATAAAATGGGGAGAAACGGAAAATATATTCTGGGGATTGATCAAGGCGGCACGAAAACGGCAGCCGCTGTGATGCGTGAGGACGGTTTTATTGTGGGAAACGCCACGACGAAGGGGGCATATTTTCCCAATGAGGGAGTGGAAAACGCGCTGGGGCAGATGACGGCGGCGGCGGAAGAGGCGATCCGGAATGCGGGGATCAGCAAAGAGGAAATTGCGCATACGGTGGCGGGCGTCGGCGGTATAGACTGGGCTGGCGACGACATTATGATAAGGGATGCGCTGAGAGAAAGGCTTTCTCTTGGCGAGATTTTTGCCTGCAACGACGCGGTTATTGCGTTCTACAGCGGTGCGCTGCGCTCCCACGGCGTGGTGATCTGCGCGGGAACAGGCATGAACGGCGCGCTGATTGACAAAAACGGCAGGCAGTTCGTCTATGGAGATTATATGGGGGAGAAGGCGCAGGGAGGAAGCGCCTTGTCGAAGCGCGCCCTGCGGAAAGTTTTTGACGCGGAGCTTGGGCTGTGCCCGCCCACGAAACTGAAACCCTTGTTTCTGGGACAGGCGGCGGTTTCTGACGTGGATGCGCTGCTGAAGCGTTATATGACGGAGAGCGGGTTCCGAACGGAACTGCGTTTTCTGATGCCGCAGATTCTGATGGTGGCAAAGACGGGGGACGAGGTGGCGTGCGAACTTCTGGATGAATTTTCAGGAGAGATCGTCGCGTATATTGAGGCGGGGCTTCGGAAAATGGAGATGAAGCCGGAGGAAGAGGAGATCGTACTGGCGGGAAGTGTATTCAAGGGAGCGGACAACCCTCTTACCTGCCGCGTGATAAAAGGGATCCGGGAACGGCTGCAGGGCGCGAAGGTGGTGCAGGCATGTTATGAGCCTGTGGTGGGCGCATGTATCATGGGACTGGTCAGGCTGGGTATGGAGCCTTCGGAGCGGGAGAAAAGCATCCGTGAGAGCGCGGCGGTTCTGGGGCTGCTGCGGAGCTGAAAAGCTATATAATATTGGCAAATATTGATGAAAACGGTTAAAATACAATATATCCTTGCGTGGATATGTAAATAGCTATCTGCTGATCTGCCCATATGCGGACAACAGCGAGACGGACGCCATGCAGGGGCTTCAGCAATGTAGGAGCGTGTAACAGATGAACAAGTGTGTACAAAGGAGCGCGGCTGTGTTTGCGCTGACGGTACTTGCCGGGTGGCTGTTTTTCTCGGCAGCGGCACAGGCGGCTTCGCCGGAGACAGATGAGAGTTCCGTGCTGGCGGAATATGAGGCGTACTACGATCGGTTTATGTCGATCGGGAACCGGGACGGGATCGCGGACGGCGGTTTTCTCGTGGTGGAAGACCAGATTTTCCCGCTGGAGCCGGATGAGGAGGACAGCATTCTGATGGTGCCTGCCTTTGATGCGCAGTATAACCGTCTGGCGCTGTTTATCGTGGACGGGGACGGACAGATTCTCTATCGGACGGAGCAGCTGGAGACAAACTACTGCGTCCGAGGGCGGATGAGACAGCCTGTGCAGTCCATTGCGGCGGTCTCCTTTCAGGATCTGAACCGGGACGGCAGAACGGATATCGTTCTCATTACCTCCTGTCTCAACGAGAGCGGCGTCTATGCGGGGGAAACGTACAAGGTCGGGGATGTGCTTTTCCAGAATCAGACGGGAAACGGTTTTTACCGGGATTATCGGATTTCGGAAAAGATCAATCGCTTCGGCATGAATAAGAGCGCGGATTCCATTGCGGCTTTTGTCCGGGACGGGGATTCTACGGAATTTCTGTACACAGCGACCACTTTGCAGGAACTGCAGAGGAACCGTTTCCGGGTTATTCCGGAACAGTGTTATCTGCGGACGTTTGGCAAGCTCGGTAAACTGCAGGTGACGCCGGGGACATACCGCATTGCGGATTATGATATTTTTATGATCTATCTGGTGAATGAGCAGGGAGATATCGTATCGGTTTTGCAGCCGATGGGAGAGTACGACAATCTCTATGCACTAAAGGGTGTGACCTGCCGGGACATCGACGGGGACGGGTTAAAGGACATCGTGATCCTTGCCAGATACAGCTATGAAGGCGAGGGCGGGGAGCTTCTCATTGAGAGCGATTACAGGATCTATTACCAGAGAACCGGCGGATTTTTGCCGGATACGGAAATCAGGGACGTATACCGGTGCAGCGATGAGGACACGATGGAAATACTGGTAGAAAAGGCGCGGGATTATTGGGGGTGGCAGTCCACAAATGATTAAGATACTGATTGTAGATGACGAAAAACCGATCTGTGATTTGATCGACTTAAATCTTACTTCCGCAGGGTATCACTGTACGGCGGTGCAGGATGGTCTGGAGGCGATTGACTTGATCGAGAAGGAAGAATTTGAACTGGTTCTTTTGGATATCATGCTGCCGGGGGCGGATGGTTATGACGTGATGGAGTACATACGCCCTCTGGGCATCCCGGTGATTTTTATTACTGCCAAGCATGAGGTGAAGCACCGGGTGAAGGGATTGAAGCTGGGCGCCGACGATTACCTTGTAAAACCTTTTGACGTGGTGGAACTGGTGGCGAGGGTGGAGGCGGTGCTCAGGCGCTACAACAAGGCGGAAGCGCATCTTACGGCTGGTGACGTGACGGTGGACGTGGACGCACGCCGGGTGACGAAGGCGGGACGTCCCGTGGAACTGACGAACAAGGAGTTCGGGCTGCTGCTCCTTTTTATGAAAAACAAAAATGTCGCCCTGTTCCGGGAGACGTTATATGAAAAGGTGTGGGAAGGGGAATACTTTGCGGACAGCAGGACGCTCGACCTGCATGTACAGCGCCTTAGAAAAAAGCTGGGTTGGGAGCATAATCTGGTGGCGGTGTACAAGGTGGGCTATCGCTTAGAGGTGCAGGAATGAAATTTTCAATCAAACTGGTGCTGTCTACCATGATTGTGCTGGCGCTGGCACTGGGATTCAGCGGTTTTTACTTCGTAAACTATGTGTTCGAGACTTCTCTGGACAGAGAGGTGGGACAGTCGCTCGACGAGAGCAGTATCTTAAGTTTTGCTTTCGAGACGGCGGCTTTGAATGTGCCGCTCAAATACAGCGTCCTGCCGGACAGCGTGGTGGAGGAGATCGCGTCCAAACTGGAAATGGGCGGACAGGGCGGCGGGCGCCTCCTTCGGATCGCGGATGAGGAGAAAAACGTACTATATACAAGCGGCGGATTTACCGCGGATGAGGGGCTGCTCCCACAGACGGACGAGCATACCAAGTCCTACCGTGTGATTCGCGCGCAGGACAGCTTCTATGTGCACACCTGTGTATCCATCAATGCGCTGAACCGGATTCTGTATCTGGAGACCATGAAGGATGTGACGGGGGTGTTTACGGAGCGCGCCATGGGGTTTTCGCTGTATCGGAAGGTGACGGTGGTCATACTGTTGACCGGTACAGTCATTATGCTGTTTATCGCGTCCCTGCTGACGAAGCCGATTCGCCTGCTGACGAAGGCGACCAGAGAAATGGCGGCGGGGGATTACACATACCGCGCCAGACAGATCAGCCGGGATGAGCTGGGGCAGCTCACCGGGGATTTTAACCGGATGGCAAACGCGCTGGAGGAAAATATCTGCAAGCTGGAGGAGGAGATCGAGGCGAGGGAAGAGTTCATGGGCGCTTTTGCCCACGAGCTGAAAACGCCGCTGACGGCAATTATCGGCTATGCGGACATGCTGCGCTCACACAAGCTGGATGAGGAAAAGAGCATTATGTCGGCAAACTATATCTATACGGAGGGAAAACGTTTAGAGGCAATGTCGTTCCGCCTTCTGGATATCATTGTGGCGAAACAGGACGAGGCGCAGATGCAGGAGACGCAGGTGGGAGAATTGTTCGCGTACCTGCGGGAAATGTTTGCGGAGAAAAAGGATATGGATATCCGCTTTACGCACGAGGATGCCGTGGTGCGGATGGAAGCGAATCTGATCAAGACCGTGCTTGTCAATCTGATCGACAATGCCTGCAAGGCGTCGGAGACCAGTGCCGTATCGGAGGCGGGCGTGGTCGAGGTGTCAGGGCAGACGGTTGACGGCGGCTATCGGATCGCGGTGCGGGACTACGGGATCGGCATACCAGAGGCGGAGCAGAGTAAGATTGTCAAGGCGTTTTATATGGTGGACAAGTCCCGGGCGAGAAGCAAGAACGGGGCGGGACTCGGGCTTGCGCTGTGCGCGGAGATTTTAAAGATACATCACAGCAGGTTACAGATTGAGAGCAAAGAGGGAGAGGGTTCCTGTTTCAGCTTTATCCTTGCACATTCGGGAGGCATGGATTAGGATGCACACATGCTTTTGTGGAGAACAGTACATATGAAAAGTAAGATATATTATCTGGCGGTTCCGATGCTGGCGGCAGCAGCCATGTTTATTTCCATATGGGGACCAGAAGCGCTGGCGGAATATAAGGATCAGGGGATTCTGGATGTGCCCCATACGGAAAGTGTGGAAAACGCCGGGGAGGGTTACCGCTACCAGATGAACAGCAACGAGAAACTTTATATTCTGTCCTGCTGTCTGAGCAGTCAGACGTTCCCGGAGAGTGAGATGAGCGCCATGACGCATGAGGCGGATGCGGAGGTGGACTATCAGGAACTGGAAGGATCCTACGCCTTTGTGGTAAACCGCAGGGGACCGTCCGGCAGGGAGATCACGGACGAGCAGATTTATGCCACATGCAATGAAGGGCTTAAGCTGCTTAAGGAAAAAGGTATCCTGCCAGAACAGGTGAGGGAGGTGGACGCGTCCTCCTACGACGTTACCCTCTACTCGGCGATCGATGTGTTAGAGCCGCGCAACAATGTGGCGGTCTGGAAGATGAGCCTGTCCAATTCCCAGAAAAACGCGGATAAGGCGAACCGTCTGATGGATGCTTATATCGATGCGGACGACGGAAAAATATATGAGTTTTATGTGCGGACGCCGCTTCTGTGGGAAGAGATCGACGCGGACGCGCTGGTGGCGGATTGGGCAGAATATATGGGGCTTGGCGAACCTTCGTCCTATGAGTCGGACAACCCGCTTCTGGAAACGACGCCGTATTTTCGCAAATATGTGTTTGCGGGCATGGGGAACGGGCAGACGGTGGTGACGCTGGGATTCTACGAGGGGATCAACGAACTGTTCCTGAAAGTATCCCGCTGACGGTGTGAGATGGAAATGATGCAAATATGATGCAAATATTATGGGATTATGATGCAACTTAGATGAAATTATGATGCTCCTTTTTTGTACGCTTACTATGTAAAGCATACGAGAGAGGAGCATCAGTTATGTACGGAGAGTCATCGTTCACATGGGAATATGTCTGTGGTTATGAGACGAGGGAGCAGAGAAAAAGGCGTCTGGCAAGGCGGATGTATACATTGGCAGCCGCACTGTGTATCGTCAGTCTGACGACCGTGTTGTCAGTGAAGCTTGCGGCGGCGGGCGGCGTCCGCTTTCTGACGGAAAAGCTGTGGCAGGCGGAAAAGGGAACCGCGGCGGATTTGCCCTCTGACGGGAAAGGGGCAGAGGCGGTATGGGTAGAGCAGATCGCGATGCCGCTCGCGTTGGTGCCGGCGCAGGTGTCAGTTTTCGGAGGGGATGAGGGCGCACAGCCGGCGTCGGTGCACATTCCCACGGTCTATCTGGATCCGGGGCACGGCGGCACGGACGAGGGCTGCGCCAGAGGAGGCGTCCGGGAAAAGGACTTGAATCTTTCCATCGCGCTGCTTGTGAGGGATCAGCTCAAAGAAAAGGGATATCAGGTGATCATGTCCAGAGAGACGGATGCCTACGTCGCGAAGGAAGTGCGCGTGGCAATGGCAAACCGGTCCGGCGCGGATATCTATATCAGCATCCATCAGAACGCCACGGAAGAAGGCGCCGGGGTGAACGGGATGGAAGTGTGGTACACGGAGGATGACGACCGGGCAGACAGCAAGAGACTGGCACAGTTAATCAGACAGCAGACTTTAAAAAGTACGGAAGCAGCAGATCGGGAACTGCGGAGCGACGCGGATTTCTATGTGACGAAGAACACATCTATGCCCGCCTGTCTGATTGAGACAGGATTCCTCTCCAATGCGGCGGAGCGCAGGAAATTAAATCATGCGGAATATCAGCAGCAGATCGCGGGCGGCATTGTGCAGGGGATTGCCTACTACTTTCATCCAAAGACCATGTATCTGACTTTCGACGACGGGCCCTCCGAGGAGAACACCCGGAAGGTGCTTGAAATTTTGCGGGAGAGAAATATCAAGGCGACATTTTTTCTGGTGGGAGAGAACGTGAGGCAGCACCCGGAGGTGGCGCGTCAGATCGTGGCGGAGGGACATACCATCGGCATTCACTGTGACAACCATGATTACGGCGTTTTGTATGCCAGCGTGGACAGTTATGTGGCGGATTTTGAAAAGGCGAGACAGACCGTGTACGAAGTGACGGGTGTGGAGACAAATCTGTTCCGTTTTCCGGGCGGCAGCGTCAATGCCTTCAATAAGAAAACAAGCAAAGCCATCATCCGGGAGATGACGGGCAGAGGCTACATATATTATGACTGGAACGCCAGTCTGGAGGACGCGGTCAAAAACCCGGACCCAGAACAGTTGATCGAAAACGGCGTATCGACCACCCTCGGACGGCAGAAGGTCGTCCTGCTCGCCCATGATGTGGTCGGCAGCACAACCCTTTGTCTGGAAGAACTTCTGGACAGCCTGCCGGAGTATGAGATGAAACCGTTAAACGAGGAGGTGGAACCGATCTGTTTTTGAAGATTGTTCTTGACAATCCCGCCTTTCAATGCCAAAATGATAAGCAGTTATCATAGGCAGAGACATTGAGGAAGACAGTATCTGATTTTTAAAAGTCGCAGCGAGCCGGTGAGGGTGAAAGACCGGTACGAGTAGGAGGTCGGAGAAGATCACTTCTGAGTTTCAGACCGAACTTTCGCCGCGTTTGTCGGAAACCTTCTGAGGGAATCGGAAAGCGGGTGGCGGGACAGTAGGCTCTGACGGCGTCCCGCCGTTACCGGGAACCGTATAGATGGGTCGTGTCATGTGGGACGGCGAAAGGAAAGCGTCGTTTGATATGTGCGGGTCAGCAGGTACGTCGTAACAGGTGGTATCACGAGAACTTTACCCTCGTCCTTTTACAGGACGGGGGTTTCTTTAATTAAAAATAGAAAGGATGGACACTATGTATCAGAAAGTTGACGCAAACCTGAATTTTGTGGACAGAGAAAAAGAAGTTTGTCTCTTCTGGAAGGAGAATGATATCTTTAGGAAGAGCATGGACTCACGCAAGGATGGTCCCACCTACACATTTTATGACGGGCCGCCGACGGCGAACGGCAAGCCCCATATCGGACACGTATTGACGCGTGTCATCAAGGACATGATTCCCAGATACCGCACCATGAAGGGGTATATGGTGCCCCGTAAGGCGGGGTGGGATACCCACGGTCTGCCGGTGGAACTGGAAGTGGAAAAGCTCTTGGACCTGGACGGCAAGGAGCAGATCGAGGAGTACGGGCTTGACCCGTTTATCAGCAAATGTAAGGAGTCTGTCTGGAAATACAAGGGCATGTGGGAGGATTTCTCTGGCACGGTCGGTTTCTGGGCGGATATGGACGACCCCTACGTGACGTATCACGATGATTTCATCGAGTCCGAGTGGTGGGCATTAAAGCAGATCTGGGACAAGAAACTTTTGTACAAGGGCTTTAAGATTGTGCCCTACTGCCCGCGCTGCGGCACGCCCCTGTCATCCCACGAGGTGGCGCAGGGCTACAAGGCGGTGAAGGAGCGCTCCGCTATCGCCCGGTTTAAGGTGGTGGGCGAGGACGCTTACTTCCTTGCATGGACGACCACGCCGTGGACGCTGCCCTCCAATGTGGCGCTCTGCGTGAACCCCGTGGAGACCTATGTGAAGGTGAAGGCGGCGGACGGCTATACCTATTATATGGCGCAGGCGCTTTTAGACACGGTGCTCGGCAAGCTGGCGACAGACGATACGCCGGCATATGAAGTGCTGGAAACCTATGTGGGTACGGACTTGGAATACAAAGAGTACGAACCGTTGTTTGCCTGCGCTGGCGAGGAAGCGGCAAAACAGAAAAAGAAAGCCCATTATGTGACCTGCGACAATTACGTTACCATGACGGACGGTACGGGCATCGTGCATATCGCGCCCGCCTTCGGTGAGGATGACGCGCAGGTAGGACGCAAATATGACCTGCCCTTCGTGCAGTTCGTGGACGGCAAGGGCAACATGACCGAGGAGACGCCTTACGCGGGCATTTTTGTGAAAAAGGCTGACCCGGAAGTGATCAAAGACTTGGATAAAGAAGGAAAATTGTTTGACGCGCCCAAGTTTGAGCATGACTATCCGTTCTGCTGGCGCTGCGATACGCCGCTGATTTACTATGCGCGCGAGTCATGGTTCATCAAGATGACGGCGGTGCGCGACGATCTGGTGCGCAACAACAAGACGGTGAACTGGATTCCCGAGTCCATCGGTGAGGGGCGTTTCGGCAACTGGCTGGAAAATATTCAGGACTGGGGCATTTCCCGTAACCGCTACTGGGGCACGCCCTTAAATGTGTGGGAGTGCGAGGGATGCGGGCACATGGACGCCATCGGTTCCCGCGAGGAGCTTGAAAAAATGAGTGGCAATGCGGCGGCGAAGACCGTGGAGCTGCACAGACCGTATATCGATGAGATCACATGCACCTGCCCGGAATGCGGCGGGACTATGAAGCGTGTGCCCGAAGTGATCGACTGCTGGTTTGATTCCGGTGCGATGCCCTTTGCACAGCACCATTATCCGTTTGAGAATAAGGAGCTGTTTGACAGCCAGTTCCCGGCGCAGTTTATCTCCGAGGCGGTGGACCAGACGCGCGGGTGGTTCTACTCGCTGATGGCGGAGTCCACGCTCCTGTTTAACTGTGCGCCCTTTGAGAACGTGATCGTGCTCGGGCATGTGCAGGACGAGAACGGGCAGAAGATGAGTAAGAGTAAGGGCAACGCGGTGGATCCTTTCGAGGCGCTTGAGACTTACGGTGCGGACGCGATCCGCTGGTATTTCTATATCAATTCGGCGCCGTGGCTGCCCAACCGTTTCCACGGCAAGGCGGTGCAGGAGGGGCAGCGCAAGTTCCTCGGCACGCTCTGGAATACCTACGCGTTCTTCGTGTTGTACGCGAATATCGACAGCTTTGACGCGACGAAGTACAGTCTGGAATACGACAAACTTCCCGTGATGGATAAATGGCTGCTCTCCAAATTAAACACGGCAGTTAAGGAAGTGGATGACCATCTGAACCATTACAGAATCCCCGAGGCGGCGAGGGTTCTCGACAACTTTGTGGATGAGATGAGCAACTGGTATGTGAGAAGAAGCCGCGAGAGATTCTGGGCGAAAGGCATGGAGCAGGACAAGATCAATGCTTACATGACGCTCTACACGGCGCTTGTGGATATCTGCAAGTGCGCGGCGCCCATGATTCCGTTTATGACGGAGGAAATTTACCGCAATCTGGTGTGCAGCATTGACAAAGAAGCGCCGGAGAGCATTCACCTTTGCGACTTCCCGACGGCGGACGAGGGAATGATCGACAAAAAGCTGGAAGACGCCATGGAAGAGGTGTTGAAGATCGTCGTCATGGGCCGGGCGGCGCGCAACACGGCGAATATCAAAAACCGCCAGCCCATCGGCACCATGTACGTGAAGGCGGAGAACGTTCTCGACGACTTCTATCAGGATATCGTGAAGGACGAGTTAAATGTAAAGCAGATCGTATTCTCCGATGATGTGTCGGCGTTCACGACTTACAGCTTCAAGCCACAGCTTAAGACCGTCGGTCCGAAGTACGGCAAGCAGCTCGGCGGTATCAAGGCGTACCTGTCCGCGGTGGACGGCAGCGCGGCGATGGAGACTTTGAAATCACAGGGGGCGTTGAAATTTGACGTGGACGGTGTGGAAATTTCTCTTGCCGAGGAGGATCTGCTCATTGACATGGCGCAGAAGGACGGCTTTGTGGCGGAGGCAGACAATATAGTGAGCGTAGTGCTTGACACGAACCTGACGGATGAGCTGATCGAGGAGGGTTTTGTCTACGAGATCATCAGCAAGATCCAGACCATGAGAAAGGACGCGGATTTTGAGGTGATGGATCACATCCGTGTGACCTTTGACGGCAATGAAAAGGTGGCGCAGATCGCCGCGAGGAACGAGGCTGTGATTGCCGGGAAGGTGCTGGCGGAGAGCATCGGCACGGGAGAAAATCTGGCGGTTTCCAAAGAGTGGAACGTGAACGGGGAGACTGTGACGATCGGCATCCAGAAAATATAAACGCTATGTGTAACAGGCAGCACAGAAATAAGGAAAAACGGGGAAATAGCGTGGCAGCCCTTCGCCGGACCGCGGCGGTGGTCGTGGCGGTCTGTGTGATCGGCTGCGTGGCAAAAGAAGCTCTCGCCTTCAACGGGGATGGGGATGCGCTTCCCTACGGCTGCAGCCCGGTGTCAGCGGATTTGCCCGGCATACCGGCTATGGAGAACAGCAGGTACGCTGTGTGGGAAGGGAACATTTACTACCGCCAGTATTCCGGCGAAGATAGGGACGAGGGCGGATTGTGGGCGTATTTTGAACCGGTTGCGGACACGGCGAAGGAACTGATGTGCATGGGGCAGGACGGAAGCGTGACGCAGGTTGGAGTGGATTACGGTTGTGACGGGCTTTTTATTGTCAATGGAAGAATCTATTCCCAGAAATACAAGCAGACGCGCGAAAACGGACATCAGATTACCCGTGCGGTCGTCTATTCCTGTGATTTAGATGGAAGCAACGTGAAGGAATACAGCGCCCGCAGGGTGTATGCGGTGAAGGGTGATAAAATCATCTGCGGGACAGGCGGGTACGCAGGAGATGACGGATATGGGATCACATGGATCGACGGACGGAATGGAGAGGAACATGAGCTGATATCGGGAAAAGGTCTGTATCATGGGGCGGAATATCTGGGCGCTACGGAGGAAGCGGTATTTTTATCTAAGCTGGTAAAGCATGAGGAAAACGAGTACGAGCAGCCCTATGATGTGACGTTGTATTCTGTTGACTATCAGGGGAATATAAAGGATTTGGCGACGGTCACCATGCAGGAGTATGCGGAAGACTGCGTATCGGAGGAATTTTTGCTAAACGCGACGGAATCCCCGCTTTTTATTCCCTGTTTTCAGATATTGGGAGATGAACTTTACTTTTCCGTGGGCACAACCAACGGCACGGCAGGTGTGTATTCCGGCGGGATGATTTATCGGATAAAAAAGGATGGCAGCGGTCTTACCCGGCTTGTGGAACATTCTCCCGCGAAAAGATTTTATCTGTATGATGACGGTGTGAACAGGGTTTTGTTCTGCCGGCTGCCCGATCAGAGGACTGCCTTCTGGAAGGATGGTATGCAGCAGGTTGTTCTGCAGGGGAAAGCCGTTGACAATATAGTGGTGGGGGACGCCGACCAGACCTATTTCGACAGACCGCACAGCTATGTGGCGGCAGACGGTGCGGACGCGATTCTGTTTTACCCGGACAATTCCGGCGTCTGTTATGTGCTGCTCTCGGAAAAGGAAAGCAGAAAGCTTGGCATACGGACGCATGTGGACGGGCATCTTGTACAGCAGATAGAGGATATAGAGTATCTGGACGGGAGACTTTTCTTTACCGTGACGGATCTGACATACAGCGAGGAGTACAGCATTGGCTGGCGGGACGCCTATGAGCGCGGCAGGAGCGTGTGTTACTGCAAGGACATGGAGAGCGGAAAAATCCGTGTACTGTACACGTATTGACTGTTATAAATATAAAAAAATAAATTCCGGGATGCAAAATGTTAAATTTCAATCTTTATATGGTCAAAAATAAAAAAGCAGGCTATAATGGAAATGAATGTAAACAAACCTAATCTGACAGCAGGGTTAACGAGGAGGAGAGAGATGATAAAGAAAGCACCTACAAAAACTTTTGATACAGAGCTTTTTAAGAGAAGCGTCCTTTACAATGTAAAAACCCTTTACAGAAAGACGCTGGAGGAGGCATCTGACCAACAGATCTTTCAGGCGGTATCCTACGCGGTTAAGGACGCCATCGTGGATCAGTGGTTAAAGTCCCAGAAGGAGTTCGAGAGACAGGATCCGAAAATGGTTTACTATCTGTCCATGGAATTTCTGATGGGCAGGGCGCTGGGCAACAATATGATCAATCTGCAGGCATATAAAGCATTCGCGCAGGCGCTTGCGGAGCTTGGCATTGATATCAACGTGGTGGAGGATCAGGAGCCAGACGCGGCGCTGGGCAACGGCGGTCTGGGCCGTCTTGCGGCATGTTTCCTCGACTCTCTGGCAACGCTCGGCTACGAAGCTTACGGCTGCGGTATCCGCTACCGTTACGGTATGTTTAAGCAGGAGATCCGGGACGGATATCAGGTGGAAGTGCCGGATAACTGGCTCAAGGACGGCAATCCTTTTGAACTGCGCAGACCCGAGTACGCGAAGGAAGTGCGTTTCGGCGGCTACGTGAACGTGTATGTGGATGAGAACGGCAGGAGCAACTTCAAACAGGAAGGCTATCAGGCGGTGACGGCGGTTCCCTATGATCTGCCGGTTGTGGGTTACGGCAGCGGTGTCGTCAATACCCTCCGTATCTGGGACGCGGAGCCGGTGAACTGCTTCCAGCTCGATTCCTTTGATAAAGGCGACTACCAGAAAGCGGTGGAGCAGGAAAACCTCGCGAGAAATATCGTGGAGGTGCTCTATCCTAACGACAATCACTATGCGGGCAAGGAACTCCGCTTAAAACAGCAGTATTTCTTCATCTCTGCGTCGGTGCAGACGGCGGTGGCGAAGTATATGAGAAACCATGACGACATCAGGAAGTTCCATGAGAAGGTGACTTTCCAGTTGAACGATACCCATCCCACCGTTGCCGTTGCGGAGCTGATGCGTATTCTGATGGACGAGCATTATCTGACATGGGACGAGGCGTGGGAGGTGACGACCAAGACATGCGCGTACACGAACCACACGATTATGTCAGAGGCTTTGGAGAAATGGCCCATCGAACTGTTCTCCAGACTCCTTCCGAGAGTGTATCAGATCGTGGAGGAGATCAACCGCCGTTTCATCGCGAGAATCGAGCAGATGTATCCCGGCAACCATGAGAAAGTCAGAAAGATGGCGATCATCTATGACGGACAGGTGAAGATGGCGCATCTGGCGATCGCGGCAGGTTACTCTGTGAACGGCGTGGCAAGATTACATACGGAAATCTTAAAGAATCAGGAGCTGAAGGATTTCTACGAGATGATGCCCGAGAAGTTCAACAACAAGACAAACGGCATCACCCAGAGAAGATTCCTGCTGCACGCGAACCCGCTTCTGGCGGACTGGGTGACCGATCATGTGGGCAATGACTGGATCACGGATCTGCCGAAGATCAACAAACTGAAAATCTATGCTGACGATGAGAAAGCGCAGCAGGAGTTTATGAATATCAAGTATCAGAACAAAGTGCGTCTGGCTGAGTACATCATGGAGCACAACGGCATCGAGGTAGATCCCCGCTCTATCTTTGACGTACAGGTAAAACGTCTGCACGAGTATAAGCGTCAGCTTTTGAACATCCTTCATGTGATGTATCTCTACAATGAGCTGAAAGAGCACCCGGATATGGATTTCTATCCCAGAACGTTCATTTTCGGCGCGAAGGCGGCAGCAGGCTACAAGAACGCAAAGCTTACCATCAAGCTCATCAATTCCGTGGCGGATGTGGTGAACAACGATCCTGCCATCAACGGAAAGATCAAAGTGGTGTTTATCGAGAACTACCGTGTGTCCAACGCGGAGCTTATCTTCGCGGCGGCGGATGTGTCTGAGCAGATTTCCACTGCCAGCAAGGAGGCATCCGGCACAGGAAACATGAAGTTTATGTTAAACGGCGCGCTGACCATCGGCACTATGGACGGTGCGAACGTGGAGATTGTGGAAGAAGTGGGAGAGGAGAATGCGTTTATCTTTGGTCTGTCCTCCGATGAAGTGATCCGCTACGAGAATTACGGCGGCTATCATCCCACGGATATCTTTAACAACGATCCCGACGTGAGAAAGGTGCTGATGCAGCTGATCAACGGCACCTATTCGCCTAACGATCCGGACCTGTTCCGCTCCCTTTACAATTCTCTGCTGAATACGCAGAGCACCGCAAAGGCGGACACCTACTTTATCCTGAAGGACTTCAAGGCTTACGCGGAGGCGCAGAAAAAGGTGGAGGCTGCTTACCGGGATGAGAAGGGCTGGGCGAGAAGCGCGATCCTGAACGTGGCGTGCTCCGGCAAGTTTACTTCCGACAGAACCATTCAGGAGTATGTGGATGATATCTGGAAGCTGGATAAGGTCGTGATCCCGAAGGAGCCTGTTGTAACTGATACGAAAACCATCAATAAAGCATAATCTATCATGGAAATGAGCGCCGTCCGTCCGGGCGGCGCTTTTTGTCTGCCTTTTTGGGAGGATACTCATGCGTACCGCTCGATTTTGAGAAAAATATATGCTATGATACAATAGGGTAGAAATTGGGAGGGAATTGTTATGGATAAAAAACTGGCATTTCAGATATTGGGGCTTTCGGAGACGAAGGAAGAAGAGCAGATCAGGCAGAGTTACCTCACACTTTTAAAGGGCACGAACCCGGAGGACGATCCAGAGGGGTTTAAGCGTCTGCGCGAGGCATACGAGGAGGCGCTCCGCTTTGCCGGGCAGCAGGACGAGGAAGAGGAGGAAGAGCCGCAGGGAGAAGTCGGGCTGTGGATGAAGCGCGTGCGGGAAGTCTACCGGGATATTCTTTCGCGCAGGGAGCCGGAGAACTGGAAGGCGCTTTTTGACGACCCGGTCTGCGCGGGTCTGGACACGTTTCTGGATGCGAGGGGACAGCTTCTTGGTTTTCTGTCCGGGCATTCTTTTTTACCGCAGACGGTATGGGTGCTGCTTGATCAGACATTTCATGTGATAGAAGATTTCGATGGGCTGAAAGAGGAATTTCATGTCAATTTTTTAAAGCATATTAAGTACCATGTCAATACGGGCGATTTTCTTGACTACAGCCTGTTTGAGGCGCTGGATGGCTGTGAGCCGGAGAACGACGAGGAGACGGACGATTATATCAAGGAGTATTTTGATATCAAAAACCGGCTGGAGAACGACGAGACAGAGGGCGTGTCCCAGAGACTTTCGGATATGAAAAGGCACGGCGTTTACCACCCGTATGAGGATGTGGAGCGGTTACGCCTCTCTATCCGGCTGAATGAACCCGAAAAGGGCAGGGAACTGGCGCAGGAGCTGATCGGGCGCTATCCCGAGGACGGCTATGTCCGGGTCTGGACCGGGAAAATCTTTTATGATACGGGGGAGGAAGAGAGAGGATTTGCACAGTGGGAGGCGGTGCTTGACAAGGAGCCGGATTACTATATGGCGAAATATTTTGCCATGCATCACCTTGTGGACCAGAAGGAATGGGATCAGGCGGGCAAGTATGTGAATGAGCTGATCAAGGTGAACCGGCGGGATGAGGAGCTGCTGGGTCTGCAGAAGGAGATTGACAACGCGCTTGTTCCAGAACTGCGGGAGGCACTCGACAAAGGGGAGGCTTACGGGGAACTTTCCGGGAAAGAGCTGCGGGCGTTTCTGGGATGGCGGCTGTTCGACCTCGAGCGGTATGAGGATATTCTTGACCTGATTGCACAGGACAGCGAGCTGGAAGCGGAAGAGGATGGTCTTGAGCTGAAGGCGTGGGCGCTTTACAGACTGGAGCGTTATGTGGAAGCGATTCCCGTATATCAGGCGCATCTGAAATGTGTGGAGGAAAACGAAGATGACGGGAAGGAGAAGGCTTCCAAGGCGGCACAGAGCCACCGGCTTCTCGGCGTCTGCTACTACTGTACTGAAAAGCCGGATGAAGGCGAGCGGGAGACGAAAACGGCGATTGGGCTGGAGGTGGACGAAAGAACCCGTATCGACTGTAAATACTATTTAGCGGACAGGTATCTTGCCCTGAAGGAATACGAGAAGGCGACAGAGGTCTGTGACGATATTCTGGCGACAGACGACGGGTTTTACCCCGCTTATCTCGTCAGACAGGAGGCGTGCTACCACATGCGAAAGGCGCAGCAGGTGGTGGATGATTACTACCGCGCCATAGATCTGTATGCGGGCTTTGATAAGCCGTACCTCTACGCGGCGATGATTTTTTATGATTATAATCAGTACAAGGATGCCATCGGCGTGATTGAGAGGGCAAGAGAAAATGGCGTGGAGTTTTCCAAAAAGCTGCGTTTTCAGGAGGCGAAGATACTGCGAATGCTCTCGGAGGACGCAGAGAGCCGGAAACGGCCTCTGGAAATACTGAATGCGCTGCTTGAGGAGACGAAAGAAAAGACGGAGAAAGAGGAGGGGGACAGGGATGCCCTTGACCGGGCGGAGCTGCTCTTTGAAAAGGGGCTTTTATTTGAGCGGGAAGAAAAACTGGGTACGGCGATCGAGCTTGTGCAGGGGGCAATGATGCTAGACCCGGAGGAGCCTTACTATGCGCTTGTGCTGGGGAATCTTTATCGGGATTCAGAGCAGTTTGACAAGGCGCTTGCGCAGTATAAGAGGCTGGAGGAGGTCTATCATCACACGGAATATTATTTCGGCATAGGCGTCTGTTATCAGGTGGCGGAGGAGTGGCGGCAGGCTGTCCTTTACTATGCAAAGGCGGCGGAGCAGGACGAGACTTACCGCGACGTGAATTTGAGACTTTTCCAGTGTTACAGAAGTCTGTACAACGAGGAGTATAAGCGTGCGGATTATGAGGCGGCGCTGCGCTATATTAACAAGCAGATGGAGGTTACCCAGAACCGGGGATACCGTCTGTGGGACCGGGGAAATCTGTACGTGGATGCAATGGAGACAGAGGCTGCCGTGGCGGATTATGAGGCGGCTCTTGCAGCCGGAACGGTCCCCGGGGAGGAATGCCATATCCTCTGGGAAAATATCGGTGTCGCCTATAAGAATAGCAGGCAGTTTGAAAAAGGCTATGAGGCTTACCGGCGTGCCGTGGAGATGATGGGCGGGAAGGACGCGTCTGTCAAGGGGTACTGCGGCATGGCGAAGTGCTGCCGGGGGATGGGGGATTATGAGAAGGCCATCGCCTGCTGCAGGGAGGGACTGGCGGTATTTCCGGCGGATGATACGCTGTGGGATACGCTGTATGACTGTTACCGCATGATGGGGCGCCCGGAGGAAGCGCTGCGCGTGGAGGAGGAAAGACGGAAACAGACCGGCGACACGATGGAATATTATGCCAATGTTTCCTACGCCCTGCTCGCCATTGGAAAGGTGCAGGAGGGACTGGCGCTTTTTGACGAGATGAAAAGAGCATGGATGAAACGTGCCGCGGACAAAGCGGAACTGGCGGAAATGTACAGGGAGTGGGCGGATCATCTGACGGAAGTGTGCGCGTTTGCGGAGGGGGCAAAAAAATATCAGGATGCGGCGGCACTGTACGAGGATAACTGGCAGAAAAAATTCCAGATGGAATGGCGGACAGGGAACTGCTATTATATGATTGGGGAGCGGGACAAAGCGGCACGCTATGCCAAAAAGGCGCTTGCCTGTCTTGCCGAACATCATGTAGAACCGGATGATTACAGGGCTGACCCGCAGGAGGCGCCTCTGCATGGCGGGTGGCTTGCATGGTGCGATCTGATGCTGGGGGAAAAGGAGAAGGCGAAGCAGTTTTTTGAAAAGATGGAACAGCTAAGACCGTGTGCGCTCTGCCGACACAAAAAATGTTATGAGGCGACTTTCTGGCTCGGCTGCTATTATTACTGTGAAGGGGAATCTGAGAGGGCGGCGGCGTTGTTTGAGGAGACGCTGAAAAGAGATGTAACCATGACGATGGCGAAATTTCTTCTGGATAAGATTCGGAATGGTGACTGTGGTTTTCCCGGGAAATCAAGCGGGCAGGCGCAGGAACCGGGACAAAAACAGGGACTTGTGGCGCGGCTGTTTGGCAGAAAAAAGGGTCCTGCGAACTGAGACTGCCATGCAAAGCGGAATCTGGCGAAAACAAAAAAAGGAAACTGGTAAAGTGCGAAGGGATTTGAATAAACATGATTATTGGAATTGACTTGGGAACGACAAACAGTCTGGCGGCTTATTTTACAGAGGATGGACCGCAGATCATACCAAACCGCCTCGGAAAGCGGTTGACGCCCTCCGTGGTGAGCATGGATGAGGAAGAACAGATTTATGTGGGCGATCTGGCGGTGGAGAGGGGACTGCTCTACCCGGGCAGCGCGGCGTCTGTATTTAAGAGAGATATGGGGAGCGGCAGGAAGTTTAACCTTCTGCATAAAACATTTACGGCGGAGGAACTTTCGTCCTTTGTGCTTCGTGCGCTGAAGGAGGATGCGGAGGCATTTCTGGGAGAGCCTGTCACGGAGGCGGTGATCAGTGTGCCCGCCTATTTCAACGACGAGAGGCGGCGCGCCACCAGAAGAGCCGGGGAACTGGCGGGGCTTAAGGTAGAGCGGATCATCAGCGAGCCCACGGCGGCGGCAATCGCATACGGCTTATATCAGAGTCAGGGACATATGCGGTTCCTTGTATTTGATTTGGGAGGCGGCACCTTTGACGTGTCCGTGCTGGAACGGATCGACAGTATTCTGGAAGTCCGTGCCGTGGCGGGGGACAATTTCCTCGGCGGTGAGGATTTTACGAATGTGCTGGAGGAGATGTTTTTTGAGAAATACCCGCAGTTCGACATGCTGTCGCTGGACGCAAAGACGCTGCGCCATATACACAAACAGGCGGATAAATGTAAGATCGGCTTCTCGGAGGGGAAGACTTCCGTTATGGAGTGCAAGATTGGTGAGGAGGTATTTTCCTTTACGGTGGAACTTTCCGCCTACGAAAATGCCTGCGAGGAACTGCTTGAGAAGATCAGACAGCCCGTGCGGCGCAGTCTCTCCGACGCGCATATCCGGCTTTCCGATATCGACAAGGTAGTGCTGGTGGGCGGGGCGACCAAGAGTCCGGTGATCCGCCGGTTTGTGAGCAAGCTGTTCCGGGTGATACCCGACACCAACATCAATCCCGACGAGGCGGTGGCTCTCGGCGCGGCGATTCAGGGCGCCATGAAGGAGCGGAAAGAGGCGATCAAAGAGGTGATTCTCACTGACGTCTGCCCGTTTACGCTTGGCACGGAAGTGGTCAGGGAGTGGGAGAAGGGCTACTTTGAGAACGGTGTGTTCTGTCCCATTATTGAGAGAAATACGATTATTCCGGCAAGCCGGACGGAAAGACTTTATACGGTGCGGGATGACCAGACGAAAATTCGGATCAATGTGCTGCAGGGAGAGAGCCGTTTTGCCAAAAACAACCTTTCTCTTGGCGAGCTGAATATAGAGGTGCCGTCCGCGCCTGCGGGGGAGGAGCCGGTGGATGTCACTTACACCTACGATATCAATTCCATTCTGGAGGTGGAGGTGAAAGTAGTGTCCACCGGAAAGAAGGAGAAGCAGGTTTTTGGCGGCAAAAATGCGGATATGACGCCGGAGGAAGTTGCGGCGCGGTTTGAGACGCTTTCTTATTTAAAAATTCATCCGAGGGACAGGGAGGAGAATAAGTACCTGCTCACGCTGGGCGAGCGCATGTATGAAGAGAGTCTGGGAGACAAAAGATATTTCATATCGCAGGAGCTTCACAAGTACGAGCAGGCGCTTAACACGTATGACCCGGGGACGATCGAGCGGGCGAAAGAGGCGTTCCGGGAATTTCTGAAAGAATTAGAGGAATTTTAACATTCTCGCACTTGAGAAAGTACAATGTTGCGTTAAGACATGGAGGGATATTCATGGAACGGGTGCTGTTAGTGGGCGCGAATTTAAATGATGGGGAAGACTATCTGACATCTCTGGAGGAACTCGGCGCGCTGGCGCAGGCGTGCGATATGGAAGTGGCGGGCGTGACGTCCCAGACCCTTGACGCGGTGCACAAGGCTTTCTATATCGGCACAGGCAAGGTGGATGAGGTAAAGCAGATGGCGCAGGATCTGGGCGCGGATGTCATTATTTTTGACAATTCCCTCTCCCCCATGCAGATGCGGAATCTGCAGGAGCGGCTGGAAAAACCGATTCTGGACAGAAGCGCGCTGATTCTGGATATCTTTGCGAGAAGGGCGCGGTCGAGAGAGGCGAAACTGCAGGTGGAGGTGGCGAGACTGCAGTATATGCTGCCGAGACTTGTGGGACTCCACGCGGCATTATCCCGTCAGGGCGGCGCCAGCGGTTCCATGAGCAGCAGGGGCGCCGGTGAGACGAAGCTGGAACTGGACAGGCGTGTGCTGGAAAAGAGGCTGTCGGAGCTTAGGCGGGAACTGAAGGAAGTGGGGAACGAACGGGAGACACAGAGAAAACGCCGCGTGAAGTCGGGGCTTCCGCGGGTGGCTCTGGTGGGGTATACCAACGCGGGAAAATCCACGCTGTTAAACGCCATGCTTGACCTTTACGGCGCGGAAGAGGGGGAAGACGCAGAGAAACATGTCTTGGAGAAGGACATGCTCTTTGCCACGCTGGATACCACCGTGCGCAAGATTGCGCCGCCGGATCACCACGCGTTTCTGCTGTCGGACACGGTGGGCTTTATCCACAAACTGCCCCATAATCTGGTGGAGGCTTTTCAGTCCACGCTGGAGGAGGCGAAGGAGGCGGATCTCCTTATACAAGTGGTGGATTACAGCGACGAACATTATAAGGAGCAGATAGCCGTCACAAACCAGACGTTAAAAAAACTGCAGGCGGACGGGGTTCCCATGCTTTATATTTACAATAAGTCGGATCTGGTCTCCCCGGATGCGCTGCCGGGGCTTTCGGGTGTGGAGCCGGAAGAACTGGCGGCGCGTCTGCCCGTGGTGTCAAAAGCACGCGGCGAATCTGCTTCGGGAGTCTTTGCGGCGGGGTCCGGGGATGCGATTTACCTGTCGGCAAAAAAGCGGATCGGGATGGAAGCGCTGGTCGGTCTGATCGAGGAAAAGCTTGCCGGCGGGTATAAGGAGTGCACATTTCTGATCCCGTATACGGACGGCAGGGCGGTTTCCTATCTCAACGAGAACGCGGTGGTCTTCGGGACAGAGTACGCGGAGGAAGGCGTGCGGATGCGGGTGAACTGTAAGAAAGAGGATTACGGGTATTATAGGAAGTATGTGGAGGAGTGAGTTTCGCAAATATTGATTATTTTCAGAGGAGACAGATGCGGATATGAGCGACATATACACACCGCCTTTTGTAATGACTGAGGAGATTACCAATCTGGTTATTGAAATCGGTGAACAGGTCGGCGCCGTTGCGGCCTTTGATACATTACAGCCTAATCCGAGACTTCGCCGTGAGAACAGGATTAAATCCATTCATTCGTCGCTTGCCATTGAACAGAATACGTTAACCTTTAGTCAGGTAACAGATGTGATTGAGGGAAAGACTGTGCTCGGACCGCCGCAGGACATCAGGGAAGTGAAGAATGCTTATGAGGCTTATGAGCGCGTGTCGGCGCTTGACCCTTACAGCGTTAAGAACCTGCTGTTGGCACACAGGATTATGATGGATGGGCTTGTGAAGGAAGCGGGACGGTTTAGAAGCGGAAATGTGGGTGTCTATGCGGGAGAGCAGCTGATTCATGCCGGTTCGCCGGCAAATTATGTACCGGATTTGATCGGGCAGCTTTTTGACTGGCTGAGGATTTCAAAACTGCACCCGCTGGTAAAGTCTTGCATCTTCCATTATGAATTTGAATTTATACACCCGTTCGCGGATGGCAACGGGCGCATCGGCAGACTGTGGCAGTCGCTGATCTTGCAGAAATGGAAGGCATTTTTTTCATGGATGCCGGTTGAAACTCTGATTTATGCGAAACAGGAAGGCTATTATAAAGCTTTGAATGAATCAAATACGGCGGGTGAGTCCACAATTTTTGTCACGTTCATGTTGAGGATCATAAGAGACGCATTGCTTGCTGTGATAGAAAGTCAAAATAAATCGTATGATGTCGGAGTAAATGTCGGAACAAATGTCGGGGTAAATGTCGGTATCAATGGCAGTACAAATGAGGAGAAAATATTGGTACTGCTTAGGCAGGATTCCAGATTGACGGCTAAAACACTCGCTTCCACGATTGGAATAACGGACAGGCAGGTGGAAAGGATTTTGTCAAAGCTGAAAACAGAAGGGAAAATAATCCGGCACGGCGCAAGTAAAAACGGTTATTGGGAAGTGTGTTGCACCTGCGGCGCATATCCTTTATAATAATTTGGTAGTTGGAAACAAAGAAATGCGGAAAGAATCACACAGACATGGAGGAGCGTATGATTGAACTGACACAGGGCGGCGCATATCTGTTAAACGGGACGGAGATTGTACCCGACAGCGCGGATGCTGCGGCGCAGATCAAGAATAAGACCGGACGGGATGTATCAAAGAGCGGGGCGGCGAAGAACACCATCGCCTACGGCATTCTGGAATCCCATAACACGTCCGGCAATATGGAGAAACTGAAGATCAAATTTGATAAACTGACTTCCCACGACATCACTTTCGTGGGGATTATCCAGACGGCGCGCGCCTCGGGGCTGACCCGGTTCCCGATTCCCTACGTGCTCACCAACTGCCACAATTCCCTGTGCGCGGTGGGCGGCACGATCAACGAGGATGACCACATGTTCGGCCTTACATGCGCCAAGAGGTACGGCGGCGTCTATGTACCGCCCCATCAGGCAGTCATCCACCAGTATGCAAGGGAGATGCTCGCGGGCGGCGGCAGGATGATTTTAGGTTCCGACTCCCATACGAGATACGGTGCGCTCGGCACGATGGCGATGGGCGAGGGTGGACCGGAGCTTGTGAAACAGCTTCTGTCCCAGACTTATGATATCAATATGCCCGGTGTGATCGGCGTGTATCTGACGGGCGAGCCAGTGAAGGGCGTCGGTCCGCAGGACGTGGCGCTTGCGATCATCGGCGCGGTGTTCGGAAACGGTTATGTGAAAAATAAGGTGATGGAGTTTGTGGGACCGGGCGTTGCCTCCCTAAGCGCTGATTTCCGTATCGGCATCGATGTGATGACCACGGAAACCACCTGCCTGTCCTCCATCTGGCGGACAGATGCGCAGATAAAGGAATTTTATGAGATTCACGGCAGAACGGAGGAATATAAGGAATTAAATCCGGGTGAGGTTGCATATTATGACGGCATGATTACGGTGGATTTATCGAAAATCCGCCCGATGATCGCCATGCCTTTCCACCCGAGCAACACCTACACCATCGACGAGGTGAACGCGAACTTGAAAGATGTGCTTCACGACGTGGAGGAGCGGGCGAAAGTCAGTCTGGACGGCGCGGTGCCTTATTCTTTACAGGACAAGGTTGTGGACGGTAAGTTTATGGTGGATCAGGGTATTATTGCGGGCTGCGCGGGCGGCGGATTTGAGAATATCTGCGCGGCGGCTGATATCCTGCGCGGTTCCTACACCGGTTCGGACGGATTTACGCTGAGCGTGTATCCGGCTTCCATGCCTGTGTACATGGAACTGATCAAAAACGGCTGTGCGGCGGCGATTCTGGAGACGGGTGCGGTATTAAAAACCGCGTTCTGCGGTCCCTGCTTTGGCGCGGGCGACACGCCGGCAAACAATGCGTTCAGTATCCGTCATTCCACGAGGAACTTCCCCAACAGGGAAGGCTCCAAACTGCAGAACGGACAGATTTCTTCCGTGGCGCTTATGGACGCCAGATCCATCGCGGCTACGGCGGCAAACAGAGGTATGCTCACGCCGGCAACCGAGTTTGACGGGGAAATCGGAAAATACAAATATCATTTTGACGCAAATATTTACAAGAACCGCGTTTTTGATTCCAAGGGTGCGGCGGACGAGAGCGTGGAGATTCAGTTTGGACCGAACATCAAGGACTGGCCCGCCATGGGTGCGCTGCCTGAAAATCTGGTGCTGCGGGTGGTGTCGGAGATCCACGATCCCGTAACCACGACGGATGAGCTGATTCCTTCCGGGGAGACTTCTTCCTACCGCTCCAATCCGCTGGGACTGGCGGAGTTTACGCTGTCCAGAAAGGATCCCGAATACGTGGGGCGTGCCAAGGACATCCAGAGGGCGGAGAAGGCGAGAATGCAGGGAGAGCACCCCTGTCAGGCGCATCCCGACGTGAAGCCGGTGATGGATACGGTGAAGAAAACCTTCGCGGATGCGTCCCGCGAAAATACCGGGTTCGGCTCCACGATCTTCGCGGTAAAGCCGGGCGACGGTTCCGCCAGAGAACAGGCGGCGAGCTGCCAGAAGGTGCTGGGCGGCTGGGCGAATATCGCCAACGAGTACGCGACCAAGAGATACCGTTCCAACTTGATCAACTGGGGAATGCTGCCGTTTCTGATCGAGGCGGGAGAGCTGCCTTTTAAGAACTTGGACTACCTGTTTTTCCCGGGCATCCGCAAGGCGGTGGAGGAGAAGGCGGCGACCATTGAGGCATACCGGGTATGTGCGGAGGAGGGAACGCTTCAGCCGTTTACCCTGACTCTGGGGGAACTGACAGACGAGGAGAGGCAGATTATTTTAAAGGGATGTCTCATCAATTACAATAGGGTAAACTGATTGAGCCAGACCGTGTTGAGGGATTATGTATAGAGGGGCGAAAAAGGAGACGGGGGGCATTGTGCGCCCTCTTGTCTCGATCTCGATCGTCCTGCTTGTTGTGGCGGCATTTATTTATGAAGCGCTGCAAAGCAGGACACAACAGAATAATGAGACGCAGGTGAGTGTGCCGCCGGATGAATCTTCCGCAGACGCGCTGGCGAACGTTGCGCTGCCGGGACTGGAGCCGGAAAAGCCGGAGGTGGATTCTTCCTCCAAGGAGATCATAAATGACGTGCTTTTAAGCAATGTTCCAAAAGCAGATTACAGTTATTCCTTTAACGGGAAGCTGAATGATGCGGTTGTGGTGACGAGAGCGGGAGACGAGGGTCGCTTTAACAACGGCACATACCCGGAGCCGTCGGAGGATGTGTTCCCTCTGTTTACGGAGGGCGTCGAGGGGGATGCGCTCTATCTGGACGGCAGCTACGGCGTGGCGCTTCAGGGCGTGGAGCCTTTGAACGAGTCCTATACGATTTCTTTCTGGTTCCGGGCGGACGAGCTGTTTGACTGGTCACCGTTTCTGATGATCGGTTCCCATCTGATGGATGTGGGAGGCAGCCAGAGCTATCTCTCCATCAACAGGAAAACCACGGAGGAGGGAGAGCAGGTCGTGCCGATCTTTAATACCATCGACGCGGTTCTGAACAATTCCTGCGAGGTGCGGCCCTCCATGGAACAGAAAAAGTGGGTTAATCTGAACGAGTGGGTTTACATAACTATTTGTGCGGACGCATCTGCTTCTTCCGGCGCGGCGGAAGGAAGGGCGATGGGATATCTGTATCTGAACAGTGAGCTGATCGGCTCGGGGGAAGTGTCGATTTTAAATATGGATACAGAGGGCGTGTATGCCTATCTCGGGATCAGTTGTCACGATGAACTGTTCCGCGCCAGCTACGATGAGGTGCACATATGGGAGCAGGTGCTGGATGAGAGCCAGATCAGCAGCATGTATACGGCGTATATTGCGGGGTGAGAAAGGCAAAAGGCGGCATTCTCCGTGTAAGGTATAAAGTAAATGTGAAATGTTCCGATATATAAATTACAGGGAAGCGGCTCATGGCCAAGGGTCTGTTTTTCTGGAATTTGAATCGTGTTGAGACCATGGACGGTATTTTTAGGGAAAAGGAATTTCCATAGAAGTACCGTCTTTTTATGTCCGGGCGTCAAGGAGGGCGCTGTCTGGTGCACAGGCAGGCGTAAGATACGGTCTTATACAAAAAGGAGGGAACATTGATCATTGATTCCGGTACCATAGGGATGCAGTCCTCCAGAACCAGCCGTTCCATAACGCGTGTGAGCGCCACTTCTGTCGGCGGCACGTTTATGGGCGGAAAAGAAGGATTAAATTCTCTTTTTGAGAATCAGTCTGGCACTGAGACTGCCGGAGGGGGAAAAAACAAGGATAAGGCGAATCTGGAAGACCTCTCCACACATATGAACAACATGACCGGCGGGTGGCATATTTCCACGCGGAATGATGAGAAGGAAGCTGTGCGAACAATCAAACAACAGTGCGTGGAGTTTCTGATAGAGCTCCTGTCCCGTTTCCGCGGGCAAAGAGGCGCGCAGAACAATCCCATAGCCGCTGCGGGCGGCACGACTATGTTCTCCGTGCAGGGGGTTCAGATGCAGCGTTATTACATGGAGGAGGAACATACCACTTTTTCCACACAGGGTACGGTGAAAACGGCGGACGGGAGGGAGCTGTCCTTCAATCTTGAGCTTGGCATGAGCCGCAGGTTTGAGGCGTATTATGAGGAAACGATGGTTACGTCCATTAAAGCGTTTAAGGATCCGCTGGTCATCAACCTGAATACCAATATTGCGCAGGTTTCCGATCAGAAATTTTTCTTTGATCTGGACTGCGACGGTGAGGAGGAAGAGATTTCAAGCCTGCAGGCGGGCAGCGGCTTTTTGGCGCTTGATCTGAACGGTGACGGGAAGATCAATGACGGAAGCGAACTTTTCGGCACAAAGAGCGGCGACGGCTTTAAAGATCTTTCCAAGTATGATCAGGACGGCAACGGCTGGATTGACGAGGCGGATCCCATCTGGGAGAAACTTCTGATCTGGACGAAGGACGAAAACGGCGAGGATAAGATGTATCACCTCTCAGATCTGGGAGTGGGCGCCATCGGTCTTTCCCGGGTGGGAACGCAGTTTTCCCTGAATGCCAGAGAGACCAATGAAACCAACGCCATGATCCGCAAGACAGGGATTTTTCTGTATGAGAACGGTACGGTATCCACGCTGCAGCAACTGGATATGGCGGTGTATAACGAAAAAGGTTAGTATAAACAGCAGGACATCCGCATAGGATTTATGCGGGGTGTCACATGAACAAAAATGGAATCGTTTCAAAAAAAACAAACAAAAGGGATGCAGGAAGCTTCCTTTTGTTTGTTTTTTTATTGCCTTATGTCTGCGCCTGTCTCTGGGGGCATGTGGGGGAGGAGGCGGACCGGCTGAAAGGGAATAAAAAGGAAAACGAATATCTGGTGGAGACGTCTGTGGAGTGGGGTGTCTGGGAGCTGCCGCTGGAGGAATACCTGACGTACAGGCTCTGCCTTGTGATGCCGGGGGATTGCGGAATCGAGGCGCGAAAAGCGCAGGCGGTGCTTCTGCGGACGGAGCTGGCGGCTCTTTATGCGGAGCAGGGAGGGAAAAAAGTCGCTGTGGATGGGGACGGGCTGGCAAAGTTTTATAAGGACGCGGCGGTGCCGGCGGAACTTCTGAAAGAGAGCAGACTGGCTGTGAAGGGGACGGCAGGGGAGATTCTGACTTACCGTGAAGAACCGATCCGGGCATCCTATTTCAGGGTGAGCAACGGCTCCACCAGAGACGCCGGGGATGAGGACTGCCCGTACCTTTCGGCGGTTTCCTGCGAACGGGACAGGGAGGCGCCGGATTACCGAAGCGTTGTAAAGGTTGATAAGGAGCGCTATGTGGAAAAACTGCGGGGCGTTCTGGAAGGGGAATTTGCGGACGATACTTTGTGGGAGGAGGGAAATTTTTCTTTTGACGGGACAGGATATATGACTAGTGTGTCATATATTGACGTAAACGGGGAGAAAGAAAAGATAGACGGGGAGAATTTTCGTCATCTTTTCGGTCTGCCTTCCGCGTCGTTTGAGATGGACAGGGAGGAGCAGGCAGTTTTTCGTGTGACGGGGGTGGGACACGGTTATGGCATGAGCCAGTATGCGGCTGCATGTATGGCGGAAAGCGGGGAAAACTATCGGGAGATTCTCTCAGCCTTCTTTTTTGAGACAGAATTAGCAAATTTTGAATAAGGCGGAAAATTTGGGTAAAACTATCAGAGAAACCCGGTGCGGGGGCTGTTTGTGTTTCAAAAGGCGGTCTGCGCGGCATCGGAAGAAAAACAGGAGGCGAGTTTCATGGCGAGAAGAAACAGAAGCAGTATCAGAAAAGAGAGAATCATCATGCTGGCGTCCTCGGTGTTCGTTCTGGCGGCGCTGACGGTGACCGGTGTTTATGTAAGAAACAGCAACCGCGCAGAGAAGGAAGATTATGTGGTGGACTTCGAGGCGCTGGAACAGGGCAGCACGGAGCTGGCGGAAAATATGGTGTCCGGCGAGGAGCTTGACACGCTTTTCGCGGGCGTCGGGACGGATGATCTGGACTATGACCCCAGTTTTCAAGAGGCAAATTCCCTGCATGTGGAAAACACGGGGGACGGATTGAACGCGGACAAAAAGACTGGAAAGAACACCACTGAGACGAAAACCATCGAAGAAAAAATAGAGGAAAAGAATCTGGAAGAGGACGAAAAGAAGGATGAGAAGTCCGACCAGACAAAGAAGGACGAGCCGGCGAAAGACGATCCCGTGGAAAAGAGCGCGGTAGAAAAGAAAAACGGCGGTAAGGATAAGAGTGAGGAAAAAGAAGAAGCCGGCATGTTCGATGAGACGGTGGACGATGTTTTGAGCGACGAGGTGCAGGCGGAGGCAATTTCCACCACCGTGCAGCCGGAGCTTGATTTCAGCGAGGAGGATGGGCTGGTGTGGCCTATCGTGGGCGACGTGCTCATCAACTACAGCATGGACCAGACCATCTATTTCCCGACACTGGATCAGTATAAATACAATCCGGCAATCGTCATTGCGGCGGCACAGGGAGAGAATATTTCGGCGGCGGCGGACGGACGCGTGACCTCTGTCAGCTATGACCATGACACCGGCAATACGGTGGTGATGGAGCTGGGTAACGGCTATGAGTTGACTTACGGACAGCTCGAGAACATCACCGTATCGGAGGGCAGCTTCGTGCATGTGGGAGACGGCATCGGTACAGTGGCGGCGCCTACGAAATATTACAGTCTGGAAGGGACGAATGTGTATTTCAAGCTGACCAAGGACGGGGAGCCGGTGAATCCCATGAGTAAACTGCGCTGACGCCGGAGGATTAAAATGCTGATTGTACACGGAAATATAAAGACCATGGAGGGGCGCGATTTCGCGGATGGGTATATCGAAATCCGGGACGGAAAGATTGCGGCTCTGGGGGATATGAAAGACTGTCCCCGGATGGAGGGACAAGTCCTTGATGTGGAGGGCAGTCTGGTGATGCCGGGCATCATCGAGGCGCACTGTCATATGGGCATCACCGAGGAAAAGAAAGGAATGGAGGGGGATGACTGCAATGAAAATGTAAACCCCGTCACACCTTATCTGCGCGCCATAGACGCCATTAACCCCATGGATGCGGCATTCAGGGACGCCATGCAGGCGGGCATCACTTCCGCGATGATCGGTCCGGGCAGCGCCAACGTGGTGGGCGGGCAGTTCGCTTTCGTGAAAACCCACGGCAGATGTATAGACGATATGATCGTAAAGGCGCCTGCCGCAATGAAGGTGGCGTTCGGGGAAAATCCGAAGGTCAATTATTCGGGGCAGGGGGTATCCCCCTCCACCCGTATGGCGATCGCGGCACTTTTGCGGGAGGAACTCACAAAGGCGCAAGCCTATCGGGAAAAGCAGGAAAAGAACAGCGGGGAAGAGAAGGATTTCCGCTACGAGTGCTGGCTCCCGGTTCTCCGGGGAGAAATTCCCTTAAAGGCACATGCGCACCGTGCCGATGATATTTTGACGGCGGTGCGCATTGCCAGAGAGTTTCATCTGCGGATGACGCTGGACCATTGCAGCGAGGGACATCTGATTATGGAGGAACTGAAGACAGCAGGGTTTCCCGCGATTGTCGGTCCTGATATGGCGAGCCGCAATAAGATCGAAGTGCAGAATATGGCGTTTAAGACGGCGGGACTTTTGTCGGAGCACGGTATTTTAACTGCCGTGACCACGGATCATCCGGTTTCCAAGATCCAGTTTCTGCCGGTCTGCGCGGGGCTTGCGGTAAAGGCGGGCATGTCCCCGGAGGAAGGTTTGCGCTCTATCACGATCAACGCGGCGAAAATCTGCGGCGTGGACGAGAGGGTGGGCAGTCTTGCGCCGGGGAAGGACGCCGATATCGCGATTTTTACCGGGAATCCCACGGAAGTATTTACCAGAACTTTGTATACGCTGATTGACGGGGAGATTGTGTATTCCGCGAAGGAAAGCGACACTTCTTTCTAAACGCCAGTAAATGCCATCTGTTATAGCGGAGGAAAATGTGTTAAACTGTACATGATGACGTTGGACGGCGATGTGGAATCTGGTGGGCATTGTCCGGGAGAGCGGAATGGCAGCCCACAGGAAAACAGATAATTGGGAAGATAATGATGCAAAAGAGAGCGATTGTAAAAAAAATAACAGGCATGGTTCTCGTCCTCACCCTTCTGCTTATGTCGGCAACCGGCTGTGGCAACCTGCAGGATTTTCAAGTGGATTCGCTGACGGGCAAAGAGGAGACGGACGAGTTTACCAGTCTCGGTCTCTCGCCGGAGTTCGATTACGAAGTGCCGGAGAGTCTGCCGAATATCATAGTGGATCAGGTAGGTTATGCCGCCAGAAGCCAAAAGCTGGCAATGATAAACGGTGAGACGCCGCCCGAGACTTTTTCACTTCTGGATGCCGAAAGCGGCAGGGAAGTTTATTCGGGAAAGGTGGAGAGCAAGGGGTACGATCCTTCCGTAAGCGCTTATATAAGCTATGCGGATTTTACAGATTACAATACGGTGGGGACATACTACATACAAGCGCCGTCGATCGGACGTTCCTATGTTTTTGAGATAGTCGAAGATCCTTACAAAGCTTTATTGACAAAGGTGTTTAAGCAGTATTATTTTAACAGATGCGGTCTGACGCTTTCCGCTGAACTTGCCGGGGAGGCAGCGCACAATGCCTGCCATTCCAGAGAGGCGCAGATGAAGGATGAGGCGATGATCAAGCGCGATGTGTCGGGCGGCTGGCATGTGGATGAGATCGGGAGCCGGGATGTGGTGAGAGGCTGTCAGGCGGTTAACACGATGCTGCTCGCCTATGAACTTTACCCGGATGATCTGGACGACGATATGGGCATACCAGAGAGCGGAAACGGGATTCCCGATGTGCTCGACGAGGTAAAGTACGAGATCGACTGGCTGCTCAAGATGCAGGACGCGAAGAGCGGGGCGGTCTATGCTTCCGTCAGTTCCGTGGATAATAAAAATGTGGGTTATATTCTTTATATAGACGGCATTACCATGGAAGCGACCATTCACTATGCGGCGACCATGGCTAAATTCAGTTATCTGTACCAGAGTTATGACAGGGAGTTTGCGACCCTCTGCCTGCAGGCTTCGGACAGGGCTTACCGGTATGCGGAGAATTATCTGGCGGACGTATCGGAGAAGCAGTATTTTTTTGCGGCGGCGGAGCTTTACCGCGCCACGGGCGGTTATCAGTACCATAGCGTGGTCAAGTCTTACCTGACTCAGAATGCGGAGCTGGATCTGGATGACGATTATGTTTTCTGGGGATGTGTGACGTATCTTTCAACGAAACAGAAGGTGGATATGAATCTGTGCGAATCCGTGACGCAGAATCTGATGCACAAAGGGGAAACGATTTCCTATGCGTCCAAGGATTCCAAGCTTCTGGTGAATACGGATGAAAAGCTGGGCGGCAATGCCGGTCTTTTGCGGGATATGATGAGACTTGCCGTGGTGGATCACATCATCACGAACCATGAGTACGCGACGGTGTTGGAAAATCATGTCCACTATATGCTTGGACGCAATCTGCAGTCCATATCTTATCTGGACGGCGTGGGCGGGCGCAACTACCGCGATGTGGACATGAGCCTTGGGATTATGAATCAGGTGGACCAGAACGCGGAACTGCTGCTTTTGTTTGCTGCCATTATGGATGATGAACTGGTGGTGGGGGAAGAATAACAACGTGGAATATAACTACACGAGTTCCTTGTTTTTGAAATACATTTCCTTAATGATAGCTAGAACCGTATCATCTACCCGGCGTTTCTGGTCTTTGTCGAGGTCCTTTATGTAGATGGGTTTGCCGTACTCGATGACGACGTGGGTCTTTTTGATCCTCGGCAGATGTGCCTCCCATACCTGCTCGGCGTTGTTGATGCTTACGGGTACGATGGGGCAGCCGGATTTTTCGGCGATCTTAAAACTGCCGCCGTGGAAGGGCAGAAAGGTGTCCGGCTCGGTGCTGCGGCTCCCCTCGGGGAAAATGCAGATGGAGATGCCGGATTTCACTTTTTCTACTGCCGAGAGAATGGTTTTCATGCCCTGCTTGATATCTTTTCTGTCAAGGAAAAGACAGTGCAGGTTTTTCATCCAGTTTGAGAGAAGCGGCACTTTGAGCATACCGATTTTCGCGATATATCCGGTAGGTCTGGGCACGCGCACATAGGTCATAACGATGTCGAAATAGCTTCGGTGGTTCCCGATATACAATACGGGGACGTCCTTGGGCACATTTTCTTCACCGATTGCAGTGACGGACACGCCGGACAGAAAAAGAACGCAGCGAAAAGCCCAGTTGACAATGGCAAGAGAACTTTTATCCTTTGCACTCTGGTTAAACTTTCCGAGAAAGTATTCAAAGATCAAAAGCGGAATGCTGAAAATCAGGAACAGCACAACGAAGATGGCAACTAATATCAGACGTATCATGGGAAAAGCCTTTCTATTTGAATCATAGTTTTAAATAGTATAGCATTATTCTATAGGAATAGACAATGCCTTCGCATAATAAATTAGATAATAAGAGGAACTGCGGAGGAAATGATGGCTGAATTGAGCGAATATCAGAGGAGAATCGTCAGCATAGGGCTGGTCTGTCTGCTTTGCTTCGGGGTGTACGCCTGCGGGCAGAAACAGGATCCGATGGAAAAAATGAAAGATCTGGAATACACGGTGATCGCGGAGGACAACATCCCGGAAGAACTTTTGGCAAAGATTGAGGAGCGGAAGGAAGATACCTTCAAGATGACCTTTGAAGATCAAGGATTTCTTTATATCTGTGTGGGGTACGGGACACAGCAGACGGGCGGATACAGCATTGCTGTGAATGATCTGTATGAGACGGCGAACGCGGTCTATATCGACACCAATCTGATCGGACCGTCGCCGGAGGAGAAGAGCAAACCTGTGGCAAGTTATCCCTATGTGGTGGTGAAAACAGAGTTTTCGCAGAAGCCGGTGGTGTTTGAGTAAATGATTACGGAAAGGATGAAAATATGCTGTACTTAAAAAACGGATATATGATCGACCCGGTATCGGGGACAGAAGGGTACTATGATATTCTGATTGATACGGAGAGCGGGAAGATTGTGCGGATTGTGCCGCAGAGGACATGTGCCGCGGATGACGTTCCGGGACAGGAAGCGTTGGCTGGGTCAGAGAATATGGAAAACGGCGGAACGGAAACGGACAGAGAACTGGCGGACGTAATTGACTTAAAGGGTCAAATTGTGGCGCCGGGACTTGTGGATGTGCATGTGCATTTCCGCGACCCGGGGTTTACCTATAAAGAGGATATCCACAGCGGGGCGGCAGCGGCGGCAAAGGGTGGCTTCACTTCCGTGGTGTTGATGGCGAACACGAAGCCGGCGGTGGATCATCCGGATACCTTGGCATATGTGCTGCATAAGGGAAAAGAGACGGGGATTCATGTCTATACCTGTGCCAATGTGACGGTGGGGCTGCAGGGCAGGGAACTGACGGACATGGAGGCTCTCAGCAGGCAGGGGGCGGCGGGCTTTACCGACGACGGCATTCCGCTCATGGATGAAACGCTTTTGCGGGCGGCGCTTAAAAGAGCGGCAAAGTGCGGGAAACCTGTCAGTCTCCACGAGGAAAATCCGGCGCTTATCAAAAACAACGGCGTAAATGCGGGGAAGGCGGCTGCCCATTTCGGGATAGGCGGCTCGCCCAGAGAAGCGGAGATTTCCATGGTGGAGCGGGATCTGCGGATTGCCGTGGAGGAGGCGGCGGACCTTTCCATCCAGCATATCAGCACGAAGGAGGCTGTGGAACTGGTGCGGCAGGCGAAAAAGAAGAGCCGCCATATTTATGCGGAGGCTGCGCCCCATCATTTTACGCTGACGGAAGATGCGGTGATAAAGTACGGAGCACTGGCAAAAATGAATCCGCCCCTGCGGGAGGAGGAAGACCGCCTTGCGGTTATCGAAGGGCTGCGGGACGGCACGATCGACATGATCGCCACGGACCACGCGCCCCACAGCGCTGAGGAAAAGGCAAAGCCGGTTACGGAGGCGCCAAGCGGCATTATCGGGCTGGAGACAGCCCTGTCCCTTGGAATCCGCGAACTGGTGGACAAGGGGTATCTCTCCATGATGGAACTGATTGAAAAGATGAGTTTTGCCCCCGCGAAACTGTATCATCTCGACGCCGGCTATCTGGAAGAGGGAGGTCCTGCGGATCTGGTGGTCTTTGATCCGAAGAAGGAATGGGTGGTGAAAGATTTCGCGTCGAAATCGGCAAACTCGCCTTTCACAGGAGAGACGATGCCGGGGGTGGTCAGCTATACCATCTGCGGCGGGAAGGTTGTGTACCGCGGCTGAATGGGGGCGGGAAATCCCGCCCTACAGTTCCTCCACAGACAATGTCACATTGCTCAGACCATAATAATAGTTGACAGTCTCCGCGGTAAATTTCAACACGCAGTAATCCTCGTCATCCACGCCCTTCGGGTAATACATCTCAAACCCGTCCCGCCAGAGAAATGCTTTGGTTTCGTGGTCGGTGCAGACCTCCATCGTTCCTGTAAACAGCGCGCCCTTATAATTATTTTCGGTGTCGTCCACATAGTACACGGACGCTTTCGGATTTTTCAGAAACTGCGATACCCGCTTCGAGCTGGTGTTGGTGGAAAAATAGTGGGTTTTCATGCTCTCGTGTTCCAAGACAAGCATACCCTTGATCTGGGGAAATCCGTCTTCATTGACGGATGCGATATAAGCGACCTGTGCGTTTGCCCGCAATTCACGTATTCCCGATTTTATCATGTTCATTTCCATTTTTGTGAGTCTCCTTTTCTGTAAGATTTGTAGGATTTTTCCTATAAGCTGTTTGTGGATCGAGTATTTTTTCATCGCAAAATCCTTGTATAATATCTCGCACGCTTATTTATATTATATAGAATAATACTATATAGTATTAATATCAAGAAGATTTATGTGTGCCGCAACGATTTTAAATGCCAACCAAATTCTAAACGCTGGGATGTTTATCTTGTAATGAAAAAAAGAATGTGGTAGAATCACTTTAAGCAAAGAAAAATCTAAGATTCTTAACGTATCTTGAACGGATTTTGTCTGAAGTCCGTATCCGTGCAGAGCACTCTCTGCGGAAACTCCTTGCTTACAACTAAATAACTGCAGGGAGGACAGATAACGGCAAGCCTCTCTGCCATCACAGGAAGAGAGGAAAAGAATGCAAAAGAAAACAAGTGAGATGCCACAAACGTATCAAATTAATTTAAGCGATTTTGCGCTGTTTTTGTCGGTTATGAAGGTGAAAGAGGCATACGAGGATGTGCTCGGCATCATTTTGGATGAATCTGATTTGAAATTGAAAGAAGTCAAGGTGGAACAGGTAATTTTAAACAAATCGGGTAAACGTGCGATTCGGCTTGATGCGTGGGCGCAGGATGTGCAGGACAGGCAGTTTGATATGGAGATGCAGAATGAAACAGGTGGAGATGAACATTTTTGAGATGGGAAAGGAACTGGGAATAGAACAGGGAAAAGCATTGGGACTTGAGGAGGGTAAGAAGGAGAGCCTACGGATTTTGGTCAGAAGTGTAGAGTCGAGTATGAAGAATTTTCATATAAATCTGCAGGAGGCGTGCCGGGGGCTTGAGGTTTCCGTTGAGGAATATGAGGAAGCGAAACGGCAGATTGCCCGGTAAAAGTGCCGTGGCATTGAAATCCGGGCAACACAAACAAAGCGGTTAGGAGCTTGGCGGTTTGCCGGAAGCTGAAATTCCTGCCGCTTGTTGTGAAAGCATAACAGTATGATTTCTGCTATGTCTTATCGAAAGTGTTTACGTTGTCCGATTGACAGAGTTTCTGAGCGTCAGCAGTTCATAGTAATCCAAAAGAGCAGCGGTGTTGTGACGATCCAGTTCCAACGTTGTGTTGATCAGGTCGCTGACGGTATACTCCGCGGAAAGACGTTTGTTCAACATGCTGATGCTGGCGCGGTACCGGGTCCGCTGTAAAAGAAAATCTGTGGATACGTCATAAAAGTCCGCGAGCTTAATCAGTGTGTTGAGATCCGGCGTATGTACACCCTTTTCATAGTTGGAAACAGTTGCCACGGTTACGTTCAGATAGGCGGCAACTTCTTTCTGCAGGCAGCCCTTTTCCTTTCGCAGTTTAGCCAGAAATGTACCAAATTCCATTGTTTTCTCCATACCAAAGCGGGGACGCCTCGGTCTTTTTCTGAAAGTAAGGCAGACATCACAAAGAGTCTGCATGACTTTGCGTATTTATAATTGCTTCAAGGATATTTTTACTGTATCGTATTTTAATGCAGAAAAAAGTAAAATTAACATACCGCATAAAATATGGTAATTTATGGGAATAAAATCAATGAATAGTTTAATGAAAAAAAGAATCAATGGATTCTTCAAAAAGGGGGGAATAACATGATTTTACTTATAGTCGATACGCAGAAAGGAATTACGGATGGAAGGCTGTTTGCTTTTGAAAGGCTGAGAGCGAACATAAAAACGCTGATCGGGCAAGCCAGAAAGCACCGGGTTGAGGTGGTGTATGTGAGGCATGACGACGGTCCGGGCACGGGATTTTCTGCGGGAGACGACGAGTTTGCGATATTTGAGGAGTTTGCGCCTCTGGAGGAGGAGCGCATTTTTGACAAGACGGTAAACAGTGCGTTGCACGAATCGACGGGGCTTGCAGAATATTTGGCAAAGAAAAGGGAAACGAAAATTATGATCGTGGGTCTGCAGACAAATTTTTGCATAGATGCCACCATTCAAAGTGGCTTTTATCTGGGATACGAGATGATCGTACCGGCTTACGCGAACTCCACTTTTGACAATGATTATATGACGAAGGATGTGTGCTATCATTACTATAATGATTTTCTCTGGAACGGAAGATATGCGAGGTGCGTCTCGATGGAGGAAGCGGTGGAAATGCTTGTTTCCCAACAATGAGTGACAGATAAAACATGCAGGGTTATATTTGGCGGAGAGGGATAAAAAATTATGTTCTATAAAGATATTAGAATTAGGACAGCCGGTATCCATGATGCGCAGGCGCTTCTGGAAATCTACGCGCCATATGTCAGAAATACGGCAATCACATTTGAATATGAGGTGCCCAAGCCGGCTGATTTTCAGAAACGAATAGAAAATACGCTGAAAAAATATCCTTATATCGTGGCGGAAGCGGACGGGGAGATTCTGGGCTATGCCTATACGGGCGCATTTAAAGAACGGGCTGCGTATGACTGGTCAGCAGAGGTTTCTATCTATGTGAAAGAAGATAAACACGGGAATGGCGTCGGAAGAAAACTTTATGCAGCGCTGGAGGAAATTTCCCGTGTGCAGCACATTCTGAACCTGAATGCCTGCATAGCCTGCTCCGACATGGAAGATGAGTATCTGACAAATGACAGCGTCACATTTCACAGCCATATGGGATATACGATGGTCGGAAAATTCCATCAGTGCGGCTATAAATTCGGCAGATGGTATGACATGGTCTGGATGGAGAAAAGAATCGGGGAGCATCCGGCAGACCCTGCGCCGGTAATCCTGTTTTCTGATTTGTCATGGACTGTAAAAACAGTGAACGAGACGCAATAACTTAAAATGTAAAAATTTGCCGCTTTCTGTTTGGTTGTAAACTTGATTTTGCAGGGAAAAATAAGTATAAATAAAGTGGAGGTGGCGGCGTATGTGGTTTCTGTTTGCAATCTTGTCCGCGGTGTTTGCGGCATTGACTTCAATCCTTGCAAAAATCGGTATAGAGGGCGTTAATTCCAATCTTGCCACGGCGATACGGACGGTCGTGGTCGTTATTATGGCGTGGGGCATGGTGTTTCTGACACACACGCAGGGCGGTATTGCCGAGATCAGCAGAAAAAGCTGGACGTTCCTGATCCTTTCGGGGCTTGCGACCGGCGCGTCATGGCTCTGCTATTATCATGCCCTGCAGATCGGAGAGGCATCCAAGGTGGTGCCGATCGACAAATTGAGTGTGGTGATCACACTTATATTGGCGTTTGTTTTTCTGCATGAGGAATTTACAGCAAGATCACTGATCGGCTGTGTGCTGATCGGGGTGGGAACGCTGGTTATGGTTATTTGATTGTGTGGAGGACCAGATGTATCAGACAGTCGGTCATAAGTTCCGCCCCAAGGAGGTGCCAGATGGAATATATAAACGAATATGTTTCCCCTCTTGGTAAGATATTGCTCGCGTCAGACGGACATGCCCTGACAGGCTTATGGTTTGAGGGACAGAAATATTTTGCGGCAAAACTTGACCCGGATCACGAGGAGAAAAACCTGCCTGTCTTTGCCCGGACGGCAGAGTGGCTTGCCCTGTATTTTGACGGGAAGAACCCCGCCTTTATGCCGCCGCTGACACTGAAAGGAACGCCTTTTCAGAAAGAGGTGTGGGAAGCGATGCTCACGATCCCGTTCGGACAGACCACGACTTACGCGAAAATTGCCGCGCAAATTGCAGAGAACAGGGGGCTTGCATCCATGTCGGCGCAGGCGGTCGGCAACGCAGTCGCGCACAACCCCATTTCCGTCATCATCCCCTGTCACAGGGTTGTAGGCACAGACGGCAGCCTGACGGGGTACGCGGGCGGCATCGAAAAGAAGGAATGGCTTCTGGCAATGGAAAGACAGGCGTGATATAATCATATAAAAAGTCAACCAGAAAGGAACCGCATATGGCGCAAAAGAAAAAAGTAACGGCGACGGTAATATCGCAAAAACAGATAGGCGAGCAGATTTTCGACCTCTGGCTGGAGACGAAGCTTGCGAAGGACGCCCATCCGGGACAGTTTGTGGCGGTCTATCCACACGGCGAGAGTATGCTCCTGCCCCGCCCAATCAGTATCTGCGAGACGGACAAGGCAAAAAACAGGCTGCGCCTCGTATACCGCGTGGCGGGAAAAGGCACGGCGGAGTTTTCGACCTGCAAAGCAGGCGACAGGCTGGATATACTCGGCGTGCTCGGAAACGGGTTCCCTGTTGAGAAGGCGAAGGGGAAACGCGTCTTTCTGATGGGCGGCGGGATCGGCATTCCGCCCATGCTGGAGTTGGCAAAGGCGATGGGTGAGAAGAAGCAGATCCTTCTCGGCTATCGGAACAAGGACCTCTTTCTGGAAGAGGATCTGGCGCAGTACGGCGACGTTTATGTGGCGACGGAGGACGGCAGCGTGGGGACGAAGGGAAATGTGATGGATATCATCAAAGCCTACACGCTTCATGCGGATGTGATTATGGCGTGCGGACCGATGCCGATGCTCCGGGCAATTAAAAAGTATGCGGCGGAACAGGGGATTGAGGCATATATTTCTCTGGAGGAGCGCATGGCGTGTGGTGTGGGCGCGTGTCTGGGCTGTGTATGCCGCACGGCGAAAGTGGACGCCCATTCCCATGTGCACAATGCGCGTATCTGTACGGAGGGACCGGTTTTTGAAGCAGGGGAGGTGGAACTATGAATACAGAGGTAAAAATCGCGGGAGTCACCTTTAAAAATCCTGTTATGACGGCGTCCGGCACTTTCGGTTCCGGCATGGAGTACAGCGACTTTGTGGATTTAAACAGGCTGGGAGCGGTGGTGACCAAAGGGGTTGCGAACGTGCCGTGGGAAGGCAATCCGACGCCCCGTGTGGCGGAAGTGTACGGCGGTATGTTAAATGCCATCGGGCTGCAGAATCCGGGAATTGATGTTTTTATAGAGCGTGACCTTGCTTTTTTGAAAAAATATGACACGAATGTCATTGTAAATGTCTGCGGTAAGACCGTGGAAGACTATCTGGAAGTGGTGGAGCGGCTTTCGGACACGTCCGTTTCCATGCTGGAAATCAATGTGTCCTGCCCCAATGTGAAGGAGGGGGCGATCGCTTTCGGGCAGAAGGCAGATTCCCTCTACGACATTACGTCGCAGATTAAGAAAAAGGCGCGGCAGCCAGTGATTATGAAGCTGAGCCCGAATGTGACGGACATCACAGAGATGGCAAAAGCGGCGGAGGCGGCGGGAGCCGACGCGCTCTCCATGATTAACACGATCACGGGCATGAAGATTGATATTCACAGGAAAAAGTTTGTGCTCGCCAATAAGACGGGCGGCATGTCCGGCCCTGCTGTCAAGCCGGTAGCTGTGCGCATGGTTTACCAGACGGCGCAGGCTGTGAAGATTCCGATTATCGGCATGGGCGGTATCGGAAGCGCGGAGGACGCGATCGAGTTCCTGCTTGCCGGTGCCAGCGCTGTTGCGGTTGGCGCGATGAATTTTGTGAACCCTTATACGACTGTGGAAGTGGTGGAAGGAATCGAGGCTTATATGAAGCAGTATGGGATTGAGAATGTGACGGAGCTGGTCGGGGCGGTCTCGTAGGAAATGCGCAAAAGGAATGCCGTATGCTGATTAGGAGAAACTATGCCGGCAGCGTGGTGAACATGGCTGATGCAATGGGAAATGCTGGGAAGGCAGGAGGAAACGGAAATGACGATAGAGGAGTTTAGAAAGAGAGTGGAAGACGATCCCGAGTGGGCGCCGGGATGGGAAATTATTGACAAGGAATTTGACAGGCTTTATCCCGGAGTGAAGCCCGGGCATTATGCCACAGACATGGCGTCGAGAGCTGTCTTTGGAGGAAACAATTACCTTGACGGATTTTCCATTTATCCATCTCCGAAAGGCTATAAGCACATAGTGACATACGGCATGACCCAGCTTTACGCCAATGAAAAAGCGCTCGGCGGTGAGTGGAGTAAATGGGGTTATGAAATGACGATCAAGCTTAGGGAAGAGACAGACGAGGCGTGTATGTGGGCGATTGACATGATGCTGAATCTTGCCAGATATACTTATACACAGGAAAGGTTTTTTGATCCCTTTGAATATGTTTCGGGCGGGGGAAAGTCTTTACATACGGGTGTGGAGTCAGACATCACAGCTCTTTTGACGATTGCCGATACGGAAGCGCAGACGCAGGACACGTTATATGGCAAGACCCAGTTTATCCAGCTGGTCGGTATAACGGAGAGCGAACTGCAGGCATTGATTGAGGATCACGATAACGCGTATAAGCTTTATGACTTGATGAAAAAAGACAATCCCGATTTTGTCACCGATATGAAGCGGACGAAATCGTATCTGTAAAAACCGGGCGCCGGCACGCTTGATTCAGAGAATGCTTCGCATTCCCCTTTCATAATTTGCGTTGTCGCAATTTCCTGCCAAAATAAGAAACATATCCGCCCCTCCCTGCGCATAGATTTATAGTAACTATACGCAGGGAGGGCATTTTTTGTGGAATTGGTGAAGAAAAAGATACATATGGATCGAATAAACGGCAGAGCCGGCACGCAGATGGTATTGGAAGAGGACGTCAACATTTCAGATAATAAACTGGATGCAAACTATCTGTTAAGCAGTAAAGGCGAGATCATTATGGAGGAGATCCGCCCCGGTGAAAACGCGGTCAGCATGAAAGGCAAGCTGGTGGTGTCCATACTGTATCTGACGGACATGGAGGGGATGTGCGCCAGCATGGAGGCGGTGATTCCCTTTGAGGAAAAGGTGAACATGGAAGGGGTAAATAACGGCGACACGATCCTGACGGAGAGCTGTATTGAGGATCTGACGGTGGGGCTGATCAACTCGCGCAAATTCAGCGTGCAGGCGGTGGTTTCCTTTACACTGGAGCGGGAGGAGCAGGTGGAGTGTGAGACGGCGGTTGACCTTTACCACGAGGAACCTGTGGAGTACCGCAAGTGCGTCTACCCGGTGATAGAGCTGGTGCTGCACAAGAAAGATATTTTCCGTCTGAAAGAGGAGATGGAACTGACGGGCAATCTGCCCAATGTGTTCCAGACCATATGGCATCACATCTGTTTCGACCATGTGGAGTTTAAGGCGCTTGAAGAGAAGCTTTCGATTCAGGGGGAGATGCGCGCCTTTTTCCTGTATGAGGGCGAGGGGGATAACGACAAAACCCAGTGGTATGAGAACACCGTGCCATTCAGCGGCATTATAGAGTGTCACGGCTGCCGGGAAAACATGATTCCCGATATCCAGTATCATCTGGGACAGTGCAATGTGGAAGTGCGGCAGGATTTTGACGGCGAGGAGAGAGTGTTCTGCGTGGAGCCGGTGCTGGATCTGGATATCCACCTCTACGAGGAGGAAAATCTGGAGGTGATCTCCGACGTTTACGGTGTGGATAAGGAGATTGAAGCGCTGACGATGCAGATGCCGGTAAAGAGTCTGTTGCTTGCCGGAAACGGAAAATGCAAGATTGCGGAGCACGTGCGGATCCAGAACCCGGAGATGCCGATGTATCAGCTCATCCACTCCGACGGGGAAATCAGAATCGACGAGCAGACCATTGTGGAAAACGGCATTGCTGTCACGGGAACGCTTCTGGTGACAACACTCTATCTGAGTGCGGGTGGGGCGAAGTCCATTTATTCCACGGTCAACGAACTGCCGTTCCAGTATGTGATCGAGGCGGAGAACATTCTGCCCACCTGTGTCTATAAGCTGCGCAGCAGTATCGAGCAGCTGACCGTGACCATGCTTGACAGCGACGAGCTGGACGTCAAGGCGGCATTGCAGTTTAAAGTCATTGTATTTTCTGTGCAGAACCGGGATCTGGTGACAGATATCCGGGTGGAGCCGCTTGACCTGAATAAGCTCAGCGACCTGCCGGGGATGGTGATCTGTATTGTGGGACCGGGGGAGACGCTGTGGGATATCGGCAAGAAGTATTATGTGCCGGTGGCGCAGTTAAAGGAAGTGAACGAGCTGCCGACGGAGGAAATTTCGGCGGGAGATAAAATTTTGGTGGTGAAGGGCGGCATTTAGAGATTGACAAACGGATGCGCGGGCGACGGGTAATATTACGTCGCCCGCGCTGTGTTCTGGCAGGCTGCCCGCCTTCGCTTCGCTGGGCGTGGTGCGAGGATGTTTAGTAAAATTTAATGGAACTGTGTGTGCGGTTGTGGTAGAATAACAGCATTGAACAATTTAGTAATCTGGAATTTAATCTGGAATTGGCTGTATTCCTACTGGCTTTGACGCATATTTGCAAATGCTTATGGACAGGGATTATGATTTTATAAAAGGGGATACTAATTGAGGGCAGCAGGCGAGTGTTTTATAACCAAATATAAAAATCGGGCTTTTGGGGCATTTATATGCGCGAAATATGCGAAAAAATAGAGATCAATCCACAGCAGCTTTACAATGGCTGTATTTTTATGGCGGTGGCTCATGCGGTAACAGTTGGAGAATATCCGGAGCTCAATTATGAACACTCATGGGATGGTATAAATTACTGCATGAATAACAGTCGGGGATGTGCTGTGCGGCGACATAGATGAAATCAAGGTATCTATGGAGGAACTGAATATTAAGCTGGAAGAGTAAAAGAAACATAAAGGGAGAATTTGCATGAACACAACACCGATTTTAAAGAATAGAATCTTTTTGTACCTGACGGAATTTTTCGCCGGCATGTCCGTGATGGCGGTGGAGCTGGGGGCGAGCAGGCTGCTTGCTCCCTATTTCAGTTCCTCCCAGATCGTGTGGACGATCATCATCGGCACGATTATGATCGCCATGGCGCTGGGGAATATTTACGGCGGAAAGAGCGCGGACAAAAACCCGAACCCGGACAGGCTCTACACGCGGATTCTGATTGCGGGAGTATGGATCGCGCTGATCCCGGTGGTGGGGAAATATATCATTATAGGCATTTCCGCGCTGCTCATTTTTGCGGTAAATACGAATTTTCTGATCTGGGCGGCATTTGCGGCGTGTATGGTGATCTTTGTGTTTCCGCTTTTCCTGCTGGGAACGGTGACGCCGTCCCTTGCGAAATACACGGTGCAGAGCCTTTCGGACAGTGGCAGTATCGTGGGAACGCTGGGCGCGTTTAACACGATCGGCAGCATTATCGGTACGTTTGTGCCGACTTTTGTCTCGATTCCGGCGGTGGGCACATCGGTGACGTTTCTGATTTTTGCGGCGATTCTTCTGGGGCTCGGGATCATCTATTTTGTCAGCAAAAAGAGCGGGTGGAAGAAAAGCGCAGCGTCGGCGGTCATCTTTATTCTGTGCTGTATTTTCGGGGCGTCGAACAGTTTTGCTTTCTGGGAGAGCAATCTGGCATACGAAGGGGAGTCCATTTACAATTATCTGCAGGTGAAAGAAAACGACAGGAATGTCATATTATCCACAAATGTGCTTTTCGGGGTGCAGTCCATTCTGATCAAAGACGAGGGGCTGACTGGCATGTATTACGACTATGCCATGGCGGCACCGCTGATGACGGGAAAGGAAAATCCGGCGGACTGCAAAACGCTGATTCTCGGCATGGGGACGGGCACTTACGCGCACCAGTGCCGGGCTTTCTTTGGGGACATGCCTGTGGAGGGCGTGGAGATTGACGAAAAGATCACGGATCTGGCGCGGACGTATTTTGAACTGCCGGAGGATGTGCCCGTGACCACTTACGACGGCAGGGCATATCTGAATGCCGTTGACGGGAAGTATGATGTAATTATGGTGGACGCTTATCAGGATATCACGATCCCTTTCCAGATGTCTTCCGTGGAATTTTTCTCGCTTGTGAAGGAGCATCTCACAGAGGACGGCGTGATGGTGGTCAACATGAACATGCGGGGCAGCGGGGAGGACAGCATCAACGCCTATCTTTCCGACACGATCGGCAGCGTTTTCGGCGAGGTCTACACGGTGGACGTGAAGGGTTCCACCAACCGGGAGCTTTTTGCCTCCGACAACCCGGAGATGATAGAGAATCTGAAAAAGCACAAGGAGACTGTCGCGGACGAAAGTCTCCTTGCCATGATGAACAGCGTTTCTGAAAATCTGATTCCCTACGAAGCGGGGAACCGCATTATGACGGATGACAAGGCGCCTGTGGAACTTCTCGGTATGCGCGTCATCGACGAGCTGATCAGAACCGAGGTCGCCTATTACAAAAATGTGTATGAGGAGCATGGCATCTGGGGCGTGATTGACGCTTTATAACTTGACGATCGCCACATCCTTTGCGGCAATCGTGAGCGCATCTCCCTCTTTATAAGCCTTTCCGCTCAGCAGGTCCGTCCCCGCAAAGGGCATTGCCATCACTTGCGCCTCTTCCCCATGATTTAGCAGGAATACAAATGTGCCATTGTTATTGGCTCTTCTGGTCACTTCTATGCCTTCCGGCGCGTCCATAATCGGTTCGATGCCGGCTTCCCGGCAGATTTCCCCGAGATACATCCGATAAAATTCGTCGTTTGACTGTGCGGCGACATAGTAGCCGAAGCCTTTGCCGAAGGCGTTTTTCGTGAGCACGGGCATCCCCGCGTAGAAATCCTTTTCGTAAAAGGCGAGCGCCTCCGCCCCTTCCGTGTGTAGCAGGTCGCAGAGCATGGAGGCGGGGTAGGTTCTGCCCTTGTAATGGAAGGCGTTGTGCATGTCCGCAGGAAGAGCGTCCTCCTCCTCCACCCAGATGCCGAGAATGTCACGCAGCTTTCCGGGGTAGCCGCCCACGGTCACGAGGTCGTGCTCGTCCACATAGCCGCTGAAAAAGGTGGTCAGAAAACGGCCGCCGTTTTTCACGTAGGCGCGCAGTTTCTCATCATACCCGGTCTTTACCAGATAAAGGACAGGCGCGATGACCAGATCGTATTTTGACAAATCGTCCTCTACGCCGATCATGTCCACGGGAATATGTAGGTCAGACAGCGCCTTGTAATAGCGCTCCACCTCCCGGCAGTAATCCAGATAGACGGACGGTCCCGCAGAGTAGGAGATGCCCCACCAGTTGTCCCAGTCAAAGACAATGGCAGTCTTTGCGTCGCTCCTTGCGCCGAGGGTCTGTGCCCCCAGAGAATCAAGTTCCGCACCGAGTTCTGCAACCTCGCGGAACACGCGGGTGTTCTCATGTCCCGCATGGTCGATCACCGCGCCGTGGTATTTTTCGCAGGCGCCGATGCTGCGTTTCATCTGGAAGAACATGACGGTATCTGCGCCGTGTGCCACCGCCTGATAGCTCCAGAGCCGCATGACGCCGGGACGTTTGAGCATGTTGTAGGGCAGCCAGTTGGTGACGGAGGGCGTCTGCTCCATCAGGGCGAAAGGTTTCCCCTGCTTTAGGCCGCGCATCAGATCGTGCCGCATGGCGACGCCGGAGACGGGCGTATCGTTGGCGGGATAATTGTCCCATGACACAAAATCCATGTATTTCGCCCACATCTGATAATCCAGAGGCTGGTAGGTGCCCATCAGATTCGTGGTGATGGGGATATCGGGGGTAACGGCGTGGACTGCGTCGTACTCCAGACGGTAGGCGTTTAATATGCTCTCCGAATTAAAACGGCGGTAGTCTAAGGAGATGCCTTGGAATGTGCTGCGGTCATTGCCCCAGTGCTCGGAGAGCTGGTTAGGGGCGACAATATCCTCAAAATCATAGAAAGTGTGTCCCCAGAAGGCGGTGTCCCAGACCCGGTTTACCTCCTCGATCGTCCCGTATTTTTCTTTCAGCCATTCCCGGAATTTTTTCTCACAGTTTTCGCAGTAGCATTCCCCGCCGTACTCGTTGGAGATGTGCCATGCAACCAGATTGTCATATGCTCCGTAACGCTCCGCCAGCTTAGAAGCAAGCGCTGCGGCATATTTCTGATAGGAGGGGCTGTTGGGGCAGGAATTGTGGCGGCTGCCGAATTTGCGCTTCATGCCGTTTGCCTCCACCCGCAGGATATCGGGATGCTTTCTCGCCATCCATGCGGGGTGCGCCCCGGTGGAAGTGGCAAGGCACACTTTCATGCCGTGCTTTTTCACCAGTTCCATAATCTTGTCCAGTTTTTCAAAATGGTAAACGTCGTCGTCGGACTGTAACATCGCCCAGCTAAAGACATTGAGGGTGACAATGTCAATGTGCGCCAGCTTAAGAAGACGCATGTCCTCCTCCCATGTGTCCTCGGGCCACTGTTCCGGGTTATAGTCCCCACCGTAGGGGATTTTGCTGATTTTTTCGTATTCGACCATATGGGATCTCCTTTTTGATTTTGCTGGTTGTTTTCCGCAGTACGTCCTTGAAAAGCCTCCGGCTTTTCTCGTTCGCGGGCTGTCGCCCTATGCATCCATCAAAATATGCGCTTCGGTGAGCAGGCTCTCCACCGCTCATATTTTAATGTCTGCGTACTGCTCATTGCTATCGCGTATATAGTATAACTGATTTATATGGATTGGAATACTTGACAAAATGCTGATTTATGGAAGTGTTTTTTAGTGATAACGCAAAAAGGAACCGGGTGTGTACCCGATTCCTTGTGCTTCTCATAGAATGTTTAGTTGGTAGCGATCTGTCCGGCGCCGGCTTGATTCAGAATGTCCTGCGTAGCGTTGTTCTGCGCAGCAGCGTCCTCAGCCATCTTGTCAAAGCCTTCCATCACAGCATCGTAAGTCTTCTTGGAGATCTCGGGAAGTTCGCCGCCCCAAGTTTTCTCAGCCTGCTCGTAGCCTTTCTTGAAAGCTTCGCGCATATCTTCGATCTTGCTCGGATCGCCGCCTGTCAGTGCGGTCGCGAAATCAAGGATTCTGCCGGAAGTCTGCTTCACACCCCAGTAGCCGTCCTCGGAAATGTCTTCCTGCGCCTGCAGCTTGGTAGCCTCATCTACTTCAAACTTGCCGCTGGCAAGGAATTTCCACATATCGCCGTTGGCAATGCCAGAGGTCTGGCTCTGCTTGGTCATCAGCTGCTGTACGATGTTCTGCAGCTGCTTTGTATGTGCCTCAGCGTCGGCCTTCATCTTATTGACAAGCTCTGTGTTCTGCACATATTTTTTAATAGGCACATTGACACTGTCCTTTGAGGGCTCGTAGACTACGCCGTTTTCTCCCTTATCGGAAGTATTGTCCTTATTGATCTCGTCTGCAGGTCTTGTTTCCGCCTGTGTGTTTGCCGTTGTAAGAGCTTCGTAAGCGTTAGCGCCTACATTAGAAATTCCGTTTACGCCCATGGGTATCCCTCCTTGGAAAAATTATATATTTTTATCGGTTACGAAAAGACTGCCAAGCAGGCAATCTCCTTTTTCTATTTACTATATCGTACCATTTTCCTATTTTTATTAGAAGCAAAAACATAGAAATTTCTAAAAAAATCCAAAAATTTCATTTGACTTCAGCTAATCTGGTGGGCGCGGCTCCCGCACTTGACATTTTGTACAAAATTAAGTACAATCCTTGTATACAAAGTACATTAATTCCGGCAGAAAAGTGCCGATAACAGGAAAAGAGCGGCAAGTGTGCGGCTGGCGAAAAGCAGGAGCAGTTATATGGTTAGAGAAAAAGCTTACGCAAAAATAAATCTGGGACTGGACGTGCTGCGTCGCAGGCCCGACGGTTATCACGAAGTGAAGATGATTATGCAGACCGTGGATATCCGTGACGATCTGACTTTTGAGAAAAGGGAGGAGCCGGGAATCGGCTTTCAGATAGAGGGCGCGGATCTTCCTGCGGACGGAAGCAATCTGGTTTACCGGGCGGCGGCGCTTCTGATGGAAAAGCGGCAGATCAGGGAGGGCGTTTCCATTACTTTGCACAAAAGAATCCCCATAGCGGCGGGCATGGCAGGCGGCAGCTCTGATGCGGCGGCGGCTCTGCGGGGGCTGAACGCACTTTTTGAGATGGGATATTCCATGGAAGAACTGAAAGAATTTGGGGTGACGCTGGGGGCGGACATTCCCTACTGTATACAGGGAGGTACCATGCTTTCGGAGGGAATCGGGGAAATTCTGACACCATTGTCAGATCCGCCGGATTGTCATCTGGTGATTGTAAAACCCGATATTGATGTGTCCACAGCGTTTGTTTACGGGCATCTGCAGGCGGATAAACTGACGTTTCACCCGGATATTGACGGGATGGCGGCGGCTCTTAGGGCGGGAGATCTGAAAGGAATCACGGACAGGATGGGAAATGTGCTGGAGACGGTTACCGTGGAGGCATACCCCGTGATTGACAGGCTGAAACGGCGGATGTGCGGTCTGGGTGCGGAAAACGCCCTGATGAGCGGCAGCGGTCCTACGGTGTTTGGCATTTGCAGGGAGAGGGAGACGGCGGAGAATATAGCGGATGCCATAAGGAAAGAGGAACCGGCAGGCGCGGTTTTTGTGACAGGGTTTGTCAAGGGGGTAGTGTATGGATCATGATTTCACTGTGAACATGGACGAATTTCTTCCTTTGCGGGATGTGGTGTTTAATACGCTGCGCCGTGCCATATTGACGGGCGAACTGAAACCGGGGGAGAGGCTGATGGAGATCCATCTGGCAAACCGTCTGGGCGTGAGCCGCACGCCGATCCGGGAGGCGATACGGAAACTGGAGCTGGAAGGGCTGGTGACCATGATTCCGAGACGGGGCGCGGAGGTGGCGCAGATCACGAAGAAAAGTCTGCAGGATGTGCTGGAGGTGAGGCGCGCGCTGGATGCGCTCTGCGCGGAACTGGCATGTGACAGGATCACGGCAGAGGGAAAAGCGGCGTTAAAGAAGGCGTGCGACAGCTTTGAGGAGGCGACAAAGACGGGGGAAGTGGTGACCATCGCGGAGGCGGATGTGGCGCTGCACGATATCATTGTGCAGGCGACGGGAAACCAGCGGCTCATCCAGTTGATTAACAACCTGTCCGAGCAGATGTACCGCTACCGTTTTGAATACATCAAGGATGAGAGCGGGCATGAAAATCTGGTCAATGAGCATAGGATGATATATGAGAGCATTATGAGCGGTGACAAGGAGAAGGCGGCGGCAGCGGCGAGACTTCACATTGACAATCAGGAGCAGTCCATTATCCGGCAGATCCGTGTGGATCCCGGAGGGAAACGCTCTTCCCGCTGAACCTTCGGTTCTGTGGGCGCTATCTGCTGCGGATGCCGCCTGTGATGTGTGTGGCGGACGGGGAAACAGCGGGCGCTGTATCGGGACGCACAAAAGTGGGAATACTCCAGATGCCGGAGATAACGGCGGATAGGAGTATGTATGATGAAGAAAAATATGAAAAAGCTGGCGGCATGTCTCTTTGCGGCAGTCTGGTGGGGAATATTTTATCCGGAATTATGTTTTTCGGAGGAAACCTGTGCGGCGGTAACGCCGGAGGAAGCGCAGATGAGTGACCTGTCTGTACAGGAGAAGAGAACAGGAGCCGGAGGTATGCCCGGTGCAGGGACAGGTGCTTCGACAGCGCCGGAACAGATTGAGGCGGCAGAGGTCTGGCGTGCCTCGGGAGATGAGATTGTGATAAGCAGCAGATTTTTGGAATGGCTGGAGGAAAGTCTGTCTGCGAGTAAGGATTAGAAAGGGTCGGAAACCATGAACGGACAGGAAGAATGGCACAACAGCCCCATAGGCGTGTTCGATTCGGGGGTGGGCGGGCTGACCGTTGCGCGTGAGATCATGCGGCAGCTCCCCAACGAGCGGATCGTATATTTCGGAGATACGGCGCGGGTGCCTTACGGAAATAAATCGAAGGAGACGGTGACGAGGTATTCCGGGCAGATTGTGCGTTTTCTGGAGACGCAGCAGGTGAAGGCTATCGTGGTCGCCTGCAACACGGCGAGCGCCTACGCGCTGGAAGATCTGGAAAAGGAGTCGGATATACCGATGATCGGCGTGGTGAAGCCGGGGGCTAGGGCGGCGCTTGCGACTACCGCGAATAAAAAAATCGGTGTTGTGGGAACGGAAGCCACCATAAGCAGCGGCATCTACAGCCGGTACATAGAAGAGCATGATGCGGATGTCAGCGTTGTGGGAAAAGCGTGTCCTCTTTTTGTGCCGCTGGTGGAGGAAGGGCTGTGGGAGGATCCGGTGACAGACGAGATTGCCCGCCGCTATTTGACGGAACTGATCGACAGCGGAATAGACACCCTGATTTTAGGATGCACCCATTACCCGATGCTGCGCTCCACAGTGGGAAAAATAATGGGGGAGGGCGTCACCCTTGTGAATCCCGCCTATGAGACGGCGAGGGAACTGAAGGCGCTTCTTTCGGAGCGCGGTCTGGAGAGTGAGCACAGACCGGGGCTTGGGACGGAGCTGTACCGCTTTTTTGTCAGCGACGCCGCCGATAAGTTCCAGCGCTTTGCGAACTCTATTCTGCCCTATGGCATTCTGTCCGCAAAAGTGATACGAATTGACGAATATTAATGTATTGAGACCGGCATTGCGGCGGATTACGGCATTTGGGAAATGAGGTAAAAATATGACGAAAGAAGTATTGCTGACATTGCAGGGACTGCAGTTCGATCAGCGGGAAGAAAATTCTGATAAGATCGAGATGGTCACTGTGGGCGATTATTATAAGAAGAATGACAGGCATTATGTGGTTTACGAGGAGGTCACGGAAGGGTTTGACCGCGCGACGAAAAACCGGCTTAAGTTTGGCGGACAGATGGTGGAGCTGACGCGTCACGGTCTGGTGAATGTACATATGGTTTTTCAGGAAAATAAGAAGAACCTGTCAAACTACAACACGCCTTTCGGACAGATTCTGGTGGGGATTGACACGAAACGGATCACGATCGAAGAAAAGGAAGATAATATTGTGGTGGACGTGGACTACGCGCTTGACATCAACTATGAGTTTCTCTCGGACTGCCACATCAAAATAGACATCCGCTCAAAAGAAAACAGCGGTTTTACGCTGCTATCGTAAGACCGCTGTACCGAGCCCGCTAAACGGCGCTCGTGACGTTAATTCCGTAGGAATTTACGTCGGTTATTTAATAGGTTTGGCACCTGCTTTTTCCTGTGCCTTTTCCACCATCTGTTTGAATTTGCTCTTTTTCTTCTGCTCGACTACCGGCGCCCTGCCGTGGAGACCCTTTACATCCGTGATGTAGATGCCGCTGACAACAGCCTTCACTTCCTTCTTGACAGGGACGGAATCAAAAATTTTTTCTTCGCAGATAAGGGTCATAATCTGCGGACCGACCTTCGCCTTCACCACGGGAAGTTTGGAGCCGCGAAGCAGCTTGGGCGTCTGGTCCAGCACGATCTGGGGCAGCCCCGCGTCCTTTAGCTTCATCCGTTTCTTATCTATGATAAGCATGGATACGGTCTGCTTCATCGCATCGATCTGTGCCTGCTGCTCCGCCTGCTTTTTCTGTGCTTTCTTTCCTACGAAATATAATACAACCACGGCGATCAGCAGAACCGCCAGAATCACCAGTAAGACAATAGTAATCGTGCTCATGGGAATGCCTCCGTTTTCGTTTCAATGTATGCAAAAAATATTTTAACATTGATCCGCGTGTTGCGCAAGAAGAAGTTGGAAATTGACCAAAACAGTCATTGCCTGCGCCTGTGAAATAGAGGAGGACGGATATAGACAAATAAAGGATGGCTGTGGTAAAATAAAAGTTAAATTTATGATTTTGGAAAAGAGGAAATGAGGAGATATGAAAAGAAAAATTTGTGTTGCCGCAGCGGTGTTTGCCTCATCGCTGTTTTTGACGGCGTGCGGCAGTAAAGAGTATCTGAAGGATATCAAGGCGGAGAAGTATGTGACGCTCGGCGCTTATACGGGCATCGAGGCGACGGTGAATGAGCCAAAAGTACCCGAAGGTGCGGTGGACAGCTACATTTACGATAATTATCTTGCGCCGAAAGCGGAAAAGGTGCCGGTGACGGGCAGGGCGGTGCAGGAAGGCGACGTGGCGAATATCGACTTTGTGGGATATCACGATGATGTGGCATTTGAAGGTGGCACAGGAGCGGACTTCGACCTGACGATCGGTTCCGGGCGGTTTATAGAGGGTTTTGAGGAAGGGCTGATCGGCGCGAATATCGGGGACACGCGGAGTCTGAATCTGACGTTTCCCGACCCCTACACGAACCCCGAGCTGGCGGGCGAGGATGTGGTGTTTGAGGTGACGGTGAACAGCATCAGCGAGAGCAAAGCGCCGGCACTCACGGACGCGCTTGTGAAACAGCTTGGCGAGGAAGGCTATAACGTAGGCGGCGCGCAGACAGCGCAGGAGCTGAACGATTACGTTTATAATCTCTATGACCAGTCGGTGCAGAGCACTTATGACAATGAGGTTGAGACCGCCATGGCTTCCACGATTATGGAAAACAGTACGTTTCAGGATCCGCCGGAGGAGATGGTACAGCGCTTTATCACAAGCATAGAGAATAATATGAGCGTCAGGGCGTCCTCCATCGGTATGTCACTCGCGCAGTATATGCAGCTTTATCAGGGGCTTGATGAGGCAGGGTACCGGGCGCTTTTCGACGAAGAGGGACTGCGGATGGCAAAGCAGTATATCATGTATCAGGCGATCGCAGACAAGGAGGGACTGGTGCCGACAGAGGAGGAGGTCGCCGGTGAAATTTCCGCGCTGATGACGATTTACGGCTATACTTCCGAGGAGGAACTGAAAAAGAGCGTGGATATGGAATCGCTGAAGGAAGATCTGATGCGGAAAAAGGTGGTTGCCTTTTTGAAGGAGAATGGAAATATCCATGAAACCGCGGCTGACGTAGATTGAGATGAAAGACAGGAGGGGCATTGAAAATGGATTTGACAGATATCAAAGAATTGTACCGAAACAGCGAAGCGTATTTTGATAAGGAAGTAACAGTGGGCGGCTGGGTGAGAAGCATCCGGGATTCCAAGACGTTCGGGTTTATCGTGGCAAACGACGGCACCTTTTTCGAGCCGCTGCAGATTGTGTACGCGGACAAGCTGGAAAATTTTGACGCGATTTCCAAACTGAATGTGGGTTCCGCGATTGTGGCGCGGGGCAAGATCGTGGCGACGCCGCAGGCGAAACAGAAATTTGAAATGCAGGCGGAAGAAATCATGGTGGAGGGCATGTCCACGGCGGATTATCCGCTGCAGAAAAAGCGGCACAGTTTTGAGTATCTGCGCACCATTTCCCATCTGCGTCCCAGAACGAATACCTTTCAGGCGGTGTTCCGCGTGCGGTCGCTGATCGCCTACGCGATTCACACGTTCTTTCAGGAGAGGGGATTCGTCTATGTGCACACGCCGATCATCACGGGCAGCGACTGCGAGGGCGCGGGCGAGATGTTTCAGGTGACCACCATGGATTTAGACAATCTGCCGCAGACGCAGGACGGACAGGTTGACTACAGCACGGATTTCTTTGGCAAACCCACTAATCTGACGGTGAGCGGACAGCTGAATGTGGAGACCTACGCTTTTGCGTTTAAGAATGTATACACATTCGGACCTACTTTTAGGGCGGAAAATTCCAACACCACCAGACATGCGGCGGAGTTCTGGATGATCGAGCCGGAGATGGCTTTTGCGGATCTGACGGACGACATGATGGTGGCGGAGGCGATGCTCAAGCACGTGATCAGCTATGTGCTGGAGAACGCGCCGGAGGAGATGAATTTCTTTAACCAGTTTGTGGACAAGGGGCTGATCGAGCGGCTGAACCATGTGCTGCATTCCGACTTTGCCCATGTGACGTACACGGAGGCAATCGAGATTCTGAAGAAGCACAATGACAGCTTTGAATACAAGGTAGAGTGGGGCTGCGATCTGCAGACCGAGCACGAGCGGTTTCTGACGGAGCAGGAGTTTAAGCGCCCCGTGTTTGTGACGGACTATCCGAAGGAAATCAAGGCTTTTTATATGAAGTTAAACGAGGACGGGAAGACCGTGGCGGCTATGGACTGCCTCGTGCCGGGCATCGGTGAGATTATCGGCGGCAGCCAGAGAGAGGATGATCTGGAGCTTTTAGAGCGCAGAATGGACGAGCTTGGACTGAACAAAGAAGATTATGGGTTTTATCTGGATCTTCGCAAGTACGGGTCTGCGAGACACGCGGGTTTCGGGCTTGGGTTTGAGCGCTGCGTCATGTATCTGACCGGCATGGGCAACATCCGCGATGTGATTCCGTTCCCCAGAACCGTCAATAATTGTGAATTGTGATTGTGAGATTACGCTTAAGTCTGAACCGCGCAGGCGGGTATGTGCGTGGAAATGACAGGATAGAGACAGGGCGATGAAAAAATATAAGAGACGGCTGTACGTCATATTAACCTTCATACTGTGTCTTTCCGTGGTAGATCCGATTTCGGCTACCACTATTTCCGAACTCCGGGATAATGTGAAGAAAAACCAGTCCCAGCTGAAAAATGCCCAGCAGAAGGCTGACGAAGCGCAGGAAGCGCAGGAGGGCGTGGAGGAGGAGATCGAGGAGATCGACGCGGAGCTGGTGAATCTGATCACGGATATCAATCTGTGCGAAGAGGCGATCAATGACAAAGAGGAGGAGATTTACAGGACGCAGCTTGACTACGACGCGGCGGTGGCGGAGAAGGACGAGCAGTACGCGTCCATGAAAATCCGTATCCAGTTCATGTATGAGAAAGGCGACTCTTCTTATCTGCATATGTTTTTCGGTGCGGGAAACATGGGCGATATGGTGAATAAGGCAAAGTACGTGGAAGAACTCTACGACTATGACAGAAAACTCCTTGTGGAGTATGAAGATACGGTAAAGCGTGTGCAGGAACTCTGGGACACACTGGAGGAGGACAAGTCAGAGCTTGAGACTTCCAGAACCGAGCTGCAGGAAGGGCAGGCTTACATGGAGGAGCTGCTCGCCCAGAAAAAGGAAGAGTATGAGAATTACAGTGTGATGCTGACCAAGGCGAAGCAGGAGGCGGCGACTTACACGGCGCGGATCAAGCAGGAGACAGCGCAGATCAGGAAGCTGGAGGAGGAAGAGCGCAAACGCCGGGAGGAAGAAGAGAGAAAGCGCAAGGAAGAGGAAGAACGGCGCAGGAAAGAGCAGGAAGCGATGCTTGCCGACGGGGATTCCGATTCAGGGGAGGCGCCGAAGAAACAGGAAACGCCCAAGCCCACGTCCTCCGGCGGCGGGAAAGGGCAGGATATCGCGAATTATGCCTGCAAGTTTATCGGGAATCCTTATGTGGCGGGCGGCACGAGCCTCACAAACGGGGCGGACTGTTCCGGCTTCGTGATGTCGGTTTACAAGAACTTCGGCATCAACCTTCCCCGAAGCTCCTATTCCCAGTCAACGGTCGGCAAGGGTGTGTCTTACTCGGATGCAAGACCGGGAGATGTGATTTATTATGGCGGGCATGTGGGCATTTACATAGGAAACGGGCAGATTGTGCACGCAAGTACGGAGCGGACGGGCATTAAAATCACCTCGGCGACATATCGGAATATCATTACGGTGAGGCGGATTGTGTAGGTGGACTGTGCGGGCGGCTGCGTAGCAGATATCTGGTGAATGCCGAGGGGTGCCGGTTTCTATGAAAATATACACGCTGAATCAATATTTACACGATACTTTTGGTCAGAAACTGTACAAGATAGCCTTGGACGGCGGGTTTACCTGCCCGAACCGGGATGGAACCATAGACACGCGCGGCTGTATTTTCTGCTCCGGGGCAGGTTCGGGAGAATTTGCCGGAGATTGTACGATGCGCATCACGCAGCAGATTGAAAAAGGGAAAGACCGGGTTGCCGGAAAGATAAAGGATGGCAGGTACATCGCGTATTTTCAGGCGTTTACAAATACCTATGCGCCTGTTGAGAAATTGCGCCCCATGTATATGGAGGCGATAAACCACAGGGATATCGCGGTGTTGTCCGTTGCAACCCGTCCCGACTGTCTCCCGGATGAGGTGCTGGATCTCTTGTGCGAGTGCAATCAGATCAAGCCGGTCTGGGTAGAACTCGGGCTGCAGACGATACACCCCGCGACGGCGGCATACATTCGCCGGGGGTATCCGCTGTCTGTGTATGGTGACGCGGTAAGCCGGCTGAAAGCGCGCGGTATGGAGGTGGTCGTGCATGTGATGCTAGGACTGCCGGGCGAGTCAAGGCAGGATATGCTAGACACCGTATCTTATGTGGCAGGAAGCGGCGCGGACGGCATCAAACTGCAGCTTTTGCATGTGATCAGGGGCACGGATCTGGAAAAGGATTATCTGGAAGGAAAGTTTGAAACGCTTACTTTTGAAAGCTATGTGGAGCTGGTCGCGGACTGTATCGCCCTGCTCCCGGAAAATATGGTCATCCATCGTATGACTGGCGACGGAGACAAACGCACCCTTGTGGCGCCGCTGTGGAGCGCCGACAAAAAGCGTGTGCTCAACGCGATTCACAGGGCGGTTTCGCAAAAAGACAGGATAAAGGATTGACTTTTTTGCAGCGTCTAAGATAGAATAGACAAAGACAGAAGCGGGCACGAAGCCTGCACGGGGACAGAAGTTCCGGCAAGACCAGATACATTTTTGACGAAAAAATCGTGTCAGCGGCATATATATGTCGTTTGTAGGGAATAAGAACAGCAAATGGTGCAAGGTATACACAGGAAGGTATACGGTTCCTCAAAGGGGAATCCTATGTCTTCCTTTCTTTGTGCGCATAAGCAGAGTCAGAAGAGGGCATAGACAGAAGGAGAACAGTTATGAATCTTTCCGCATTTTTCAAAGAAAATCCGAAAGCCGCGGTCGCTTTCTCCGGCGGCGTGGATTCGGCGTATCTGCTTTACGCGGCGAAAGCGGCGCGGGCAGATGTGCGCGCCTACTATGTGAAGAGCGTCTTTCAGCCGCAGTTTGAGATGGAGGACGCGAGACGTCTCTGCGGGGAACTGGACATGGAACTGAAAACGCTCACGGCGGATGTGCTTGCTGACCGCGTCATCCGGGAAAACCCCGCCGACCGCTGCTACCATTGTAAAAAAATAATATTTACAACGATTGCGGAAGCGGCGGCGGCGGACGGCTATACGCTGCTGCTGGACGGCACGAATGCTTCCGACGAGGAGGACGACCGCCCGGGGATGCGTGCGCTTAAGGAACTGTCCGTGCGTTCCCCTCTGCGGGAATGTGGGCTTACCAAGGAAAAGATACGAGGGCTTTCCAGAGAGGCGGGGCTGTTTACATGGGAGAAGCCGGCGTACGCTTGTCTGGCGACACGGATACCTGCGGGGGAGGAAATTACGGCGGAAAAGCTGAAAAGCACGGAGGCGGCGGAGGATTTTCTCTTTTCGCTTGGCTTTACCGACTTCAGGGTAAGGCGGTTCGGTGAGGCGGCGAGACTGCAGTTTCCGGCGTCGCAGCTTGGGCGCGCTCTGGAGAAACGGGAAGAGATTGTAAAGGAATTGAAACAATATTACAAGGCGGTTTTGCTGGATATGGAGGCGAGAACATGAGCGATTACCGAAAAATACTGGAGCAGGTGAGGGACGGCGAAGTCTCCGTGGAGGAGGCGCTGCTTGCCATCAAAAAAAAGCCTTTTGAGGATATCGGCTACGCCAAGGTGGATCACCACAGGGGCATCAGACAGGGCGCGCCGGAGGTGATTTTCGGCGCGGGAAAAGAGGCATCGCAGATTGCGGGCATCATTGACAGTATGAAAAAGAACGGGCAGGAAACCATTCTGATTACCAGACTTTCCCCGAAGAAGGCAAAGAAGGTGGGAAAGCGCTGTGAGCTGACTTACCACGAGCAGGCGCGGATCGGCGTTGTCGGCAAAATGCCGGAGCCGTCCGGGTTTGGAAAAATCGTGGTCGCCACAGGCGGGACTTCGGATATTCCCGTGGCGGAGGAGGCGGCGCTCACCGCACAGGTGCACGGCAACGAGGTGGTGCGGCTCTACGATGTGGGTGTGGCGGGACTGCACAGGCTTTTGTCCCATCTGGATGAGATCATGGACGCCTCTGTGATCATTGCCATCGCGGGTATGGAGGGCGCGCTTGCCAGTGTGATCGGCGGGCTGGCGGACTGTCCTGTGATCGCGGTGCCCACGAGCGTAGGGTACGGCGCGTCCATGCACGGTGTTTCGGCGCTTCTGTCCATGTTAAATTCCTGCGCCAGCGGCGTTTCGGTGGTGAACATTGACAATGGATTTGGGGCGGGGTATCTGGCGAGCATGATCAATCATACGAAAGTGCGCCGAGGATGTTGAAACTGCACAGATATCATAACCAACGCAGACGCGCCTGCGCTTTGCTTCAAATGCGGCGGCATGAGGCGCGAAAGGATCTTGTTATAAAATTGCTCGAAATGAAATAAAGAAATGTGAGGATGAAATTATGAAGACATTATATTTAGATTGCGGTATGGGTGCGGCGGGGGATATGCTGACGGCGGCACTATTGGAGCTTCTGCCGGATCGGGATAAGGTGATCGGGGAGCTGAATGCGCTGGGGATTCCCGGCGTGGAGATGGTGTGTGAGAAGGCGCAGAAATGCGGTATCGGCGGCACCCATATGTCCGTGCGTGTGCATGGAGAGGAGGAGTCCGAAGAGATGCACGACCACGCGCACACGCACCACCACAGCGGTTTGCATGAGATCGAGCATATCGTGGGGGCATTGCCTTTGTCGGGGCGGATACAGAAGGATATTCTGGCGGTGTTTGGAATGATCGCGGAGGCGGAGAGCCATGTGCACGGCGTACCTGTCACGGAGATTCACTTTCACGAGGTGGGCACCATGGACGCGGTGGCGGACATCACGGCGGTCTGTGTGCTGATGGACAGACTGGCGCCGGATCAGGTCATTGTTTCCCCGGTACATGTAGGCAGCGGGCAGGTGAAGTGCGCCCACGGGATTCTGCCAGTGCCTGCGCCGGCAACGGCTTATATTTTAAAGGATGTGCCGATTTACGGCGGGGAGATCCGGGGAGAACTCTGCACACCGACGGGGGCGGCGCTTTTAAAATATTTTGCCAGCCGTTTCGGGGCGATGCCTGTTATGCGCACGCTGGCGATCGGTTACGGCATGGGGAAAAAGGATTTCCCGGCGGCAAACTGCGTGCGCGCGCTGCTGGGGGAGACGGAGGGCACGGGAGACACGGTTGCAGAACTTGTCTGCAATGTGGACGACATGACGGCGGAAGCCATCGGGTTTGCCTCGGAGACGCTTCTGGAGGCGGGTGCGCTGGAAGTCTACACTGTGGCGGCGGGCATGAAGAAGTCCCGTCCGGGCACGGTGCTGCATGTGATGTGTACGGAGTCCATGAAAGGCAAAATGGTGGAGCTGGTTTTTAAGCACACGACCACGATCGGCATCCGGGAAAACATTTCCCGAAGATATACGCTTGCGCGCTCGATCCGAAAAGTGCAGACGCCTTACGGGGAAGTGCGGAAAAAAATCTCGGAGGGCTACGGCGCGACGAGGGAAAAGTATGAATACGAGGATCTGGCACGGATTGCGAGAGAGCGGGGCATGTCCATCCGGGAGGTGGAGGAATCTCTGTGAAGCACGGAAGAAGGAAGGGTGCGGGGAACTCTTTCCTCTTTGGTGAACGAGTCAGGGCATGGCTTGCGGGGCGAAAGATTGACAAAGCTGGCAGAGGTAAGATATGAGAAAATTAAAAAATGGAGTGAAAAGGCGGAAACGGGGCATAAGAAGAACGGTGGGACTGTTTGTAATTACCTTGTCGCTTGGCACAGGGCTGTTGATAGCCTGCGGAGCTGATCGCGCGGGCGGCGTAGGGATGGAAAGCGGGCAGGAAGCGGGAGAGCAGGCGGGCGGTCTGGCGGCAGACGAAGGACAGACAGGCGATGAACAGGCGGAACCGACCACTTTGATTTATGGCAGCGGCGACTACACCCGCATCAATCCGGCGCTGGACGAACACGGCGAGATCAATCTGCTGCTCTTTGACGGGCTGACTGCGCACAACGGGAAAAATGAGGTTGTGCCCGGACTGGCGAAAAGCTGGGAGTTTGACGAGACGGCGTGCACGTATACCTTTTATCTGGAAGAGGGCGTTACGTGGCATGACGGAGAACCTTTTACGGCAGAGGATGTGAAGTTCACGATCGAGACGATCATGGACCCGGAAAACGCCTCCGAGAACGCGCCCAATTATGAGGATGTGGAGGAAATCACGGTGACGGATGACCATACGGTTTCGTTCCGGCTGTCCGCGCCGAACGTGGCTTTTCTCGATTATATGACTATGGCGGTACTTCCCGAACACCTGCTTGCGGGGGAGGATATGCAGACTTCGGATTTCTTCCGCGCGCCGGTGGGAACAGGACCGTACAAGATGGAAAACTGGGATATGGGGCAGGCGATTGTGCTGACAAAAAACGAGTCCTATTTCAAGGGGACGCCCCACATCGACAGGGTGATTTTTAAGATTGTGACGGACGACAACGCGAAAACGCTGCAGATGGAAGCGGGGGAACTGGATCTGGCGCTCCTTCCGCCGAAAGCGGCGCAGACCTTTGAGAACCGGGAGGGCTATGCCTGCTATCATATGCAGACCTCCGATTACAGGGGGATTCTCTTTAATTTTAACAATCCGTACTGGCAGGAAAACAGGGATATCATTCCTGCTGTCTGCTATGCGATAGACAGACAGGCAATTGTAGACGCGGTGCTGCTGGGACAGGGAATGCCCGCTTACGGTCCGCTTCAGCGAAATATTTATAACAATGAGAATATGGAGCACTATGACTATAACCCGGAAAAAGCAGTAGAAATTCTCGAGTCCGCGGGATGCGTCAAAGGGGAAGACGGGATTTACACAAGAGACGGAGAACCGCTCTCCTTTGTGATCAGCGTGGGGGCAGGAGATCAGGCGCGGGCGGACATGGCGCAGGCGGCGGCACAGCAGATTCGGGAGGTCGGGATCGACTGCAGAGTGGAAATTCCGACAAAAGTTGACTGGAATGGTCAAATGTCGTATCTGATCGGCTGGGGCAGCCCTTTTGACGCGGACGACCATACTTATAAAGTTTTTGGGACAGGAAAAGGCGCAAATTACAGCGGTTATTCCAATGCGGCGGTGGACCGGTATCTGACGCTGGCGCGCAGTTCTGACGATCCGCAGGTGCGCGCGGAAAATTACGCCCGGTTTCAGGAGGAGCTTGCAAATGACCCGGCGTATGCGTTTATCTGCTATATTGACGCCGACTATGTGGCGGACGCCTCGATTCAGGGCATTTCGCCCGAGACGGTGATGGGGCATCACGGCGTGGGGATTTTCTGGAATATTTCCGAATGGACAAAGTGAGAAACGCAAAAAGTAATTCTAACCGCTCACGGCATAGGCGGCTTCGTGGAGAATTACTAAGTTTTGCGTGAGAGAATGTCTGAAAAGCGACATTTTCCGTTCGATTGTGGAGGACAAGAATGGATGTGCTCAAGGTTGAAAATCTCTCGGTCAGTTTTTACAGACCCGAGGGAGAAATAGAGGCTGTGAAAAACGTCAGTTTTTCCCTGCGGGAGGGGGAAATTCTGGCGGTGATGGGAGAGACGGGCTGCGGTAAAAGTGTGTTGTGCAAAAGCATACTGAAGCTTCTTCCGGATATTGCCAGAATCAAGACGGGACATATTTATGCCGGCGGAGAGGAGATCACCGATTATTCGGAAGAACAGATGCGGAAACTGCGGGGCAGCTTTTTTTCCATGGTTTTCCAGAATCCCATGACGGCGCTGAATCCGTGTATGTCCGTGGGCGCGCAGATCGTCGAGGCGGTGCGTCTGCACCAGCCCGGACTTTCAAGGAGAGAGCGGAGGCAGAGGGCGGCGGAACTGATGCATCTGGTGGGGCTTGACCATCCCGGGGAACGTGCCAGACAGTATCCTTTTCAGATTTCGGGGGGCATGGCGCAAAGGTGCGTCATCGCCATTGCGTTGGCGGCGCAGCCATCGGTCCTGTTCGCGGATGAGGCGACCACGGCGCTGGATGTGACGGTGCAGGCGCAGATTTTGGACCTGTTTCTGGAACTGCGGAAAAAGACGGGCATGTCCATTGTGCTTGTCACACACAATCCGGGTGTGGCGGCAAGGACGGCTGACCGCGTGGCGCTGATGAAGGATGGGGAGCTGACAGGGGTCGGAGATGTGGAGGAAATTTTTGAGGAAATTATACATAGACAGAATGTTATATAATGTGGGAAAATTTGTGCTGCGTGTTTTTGCGCTGTCTGTCCTCGTATTCACCATTTCCAGACTTGCGCCGGGCGATCCGCTTTACGCCTATTACGGGGAGCGGGTGGAGAAAATGAGCGTGGCGCAGCAGGAGCAGGCAAGGGAGAGACTTGGTCTCAATGAGCCGCTTTTTACCCAGTATGCGCGCTGGATGCAGGGGGCGTGTCGCGGCGATTTTGGCATTTCCTATCAGTATAAGACGGACGTGAAGGAAGTGATTGCCGCGAGAATCGGCAATACCCTTATTCTGGGCGGTCTGGGATTTCTTCTGATTTTTGTGCTCGCACTCTGGCTCGGGCTTTTCTGTGCGTGGAGGGAGGACCGGGCGGCTGATCGGATTATTTGCAAAATCGGCACTGTGACAAGCTGCGTCCCAGAGTTCTGGCTGTCATTGCTTTTGCTTCTGGTGTTTGCGGTGTGGCTCGACTGGCTGCCGGGTTCCGGGGCATATTCCGTCGGAAAAGAGGGGGACGCGGCGGACAGGGCAGCGCATCTCGTTCTGCCGCTTGCGGTGGTGGTGCTGGGGCATCTGTGGTACTACGCTTTTCAGGTACGCAACAGGCTGCTTGAGGAGGTGCGGGCAGATTATGTGCTTCTTGCCAGAATGAAAGGACTGCGCGGAAAACAGGTATTGTACCGACACTGTCTGCGGGGGGCGCTGCCTTCTTATCTGAGCATGATGGCGGTGGCATTGCCCCATATACTCGGCGGTACCTATGTGGTGGAGACGGTGTTTTCCTATCCGGGCATCGGCACTCTGGCATATGAGAGCGCCAGATATCAGGATTACAATCTTCTGATGGTGGTGAGCCTGCTTACGGGGACGGCGGTTATTTTCTGCAACATGCTTGCCGGGATGATCAGCGGGCGGATTGACCCGCGGATGCGAATACACGGCTTGCCGGGCGGCGGGGAGGTGAGGGGATGATGAAAAAGAAATTTCCCGCGCTTTCCTTACTTATATTGACTGCTATAGTCATTTTCTGCTTCGCCTGTGAAGGACTGATGGCAATGGACCCGCGTTACATGGATCTGGCGTACTGCAATGAGGCGCCGGGGAAAGAATTTTTCTTTGGCACCGACACAATGGGAAGGGATATTTTTTCCATGATATGCCACGGCGGCAGAATTTCCCTTACAATCGGGTTTCTCGCAACCCTTCTATCCACGATTCTGGCAGTTTTCGCGGGGAGTGTGAGCGGCTGCGCCCCCGCCCGGATAGACGGCGTTCTTATGGCGCTGACCGAACTTTTCCTAAGCGTGCCGGGGCTTCTGCTCACGGTTTTTCTGCAGGCTGTTTTTGGCGGGGCGAATGTGTACAGTCTGTCCGTTGTGATCGGGCTGACGGGCTGGATGAGTATGGCGAAGGTGGTGCGGACGGAGGTTTTACAGTTGAGACATACGGATTATGTGCTGGCGGCAAAGTGTCTTGGCGGCGGTTTTTTTCATGTGTTGTTCCGGCATCTGGCGCCCAATTTTTTCCCGTCTGTCCTGTTTATGGCAGTTATGAATGTGAGAAATGCGATAATTGCGGAGTCCACTTTGAGCTTCGTGGGACTGGGGCTTCCGGTGGAGGAAGTTTCATGGGGCAGCATACTGTCCTTGTCGGAAAACGCGCTTCTCTCCCGCTCGTGGTGGATTATATTGATTCCCGGCGCTTTTTTGGTGGGAACCTTGCTCTGTCTGACAAATCTGGGCAATTATATGAGGGGGAATGCGAACAGAAGGCACAGCAATCTGGGATGTGAAAAGAATCATAAAAAAAATATGAAACAATTATAAATTTATTATAAAAAATGTCAAAAGATGTGGTATAATAATACTGTAACTACTATCTTTAATAACTTAGATGAATATACTGCTTTATTGCAAATCGTTTCCTGCTAGTCCTATGATACAGTTGTCTATTCGATTTTGTTCTATTCTGGTCTGTTTATCTATCTTATTAATCCAACATGTGAACGGGGGAAAACTTCATGCGGGAAAAAAAGGGAGACGGCGCGGAAAAGGTTTCGCGCGCGAAAAACGACGGTCGGTTTGTCGGCATAGGAGAGAAAATTTCAAAGCGTTTTGGCAGGGTTATTATGATCTGCTGTATTGTTCTGGGAGTGATCACATCGGTTTTGAGCTATATTTCTTCGATCAGCGCTGTGTCGGAGACGATCAATAATACGTCTGATGTGGCGGCAAATTATGTGTCTTCTGCGCTGCAGGAATTTGTGGCGATTGCCTACGAGACGGGCAGTATTGCGCGGCTTGCTGATCCGGAGAAGACGGTTGAGGAAAAGAAAGCTATTTTAGACCAGAGGATTAAGGACCATGATTTTGACGGCGGCTATCTGATTGACAGCAACGGTGTGGACGTCATCACAGGGCAGAATCTTTCTGACAGGGTATACTATAAGGAAAGTATGAAAGGAAATACCTATATTTCCACGCCGGCTTACAGTGAAGTGACAGGCAAAGTATCCTATGTGGTGTCGGCGCCTCTGTGGGAAGGCGGTATTCCCGGAACGACGCCGGTGGGTGTCATCGCCTACGTGCCGAACGGCGAGTTTTTGAATGATATCATGCGTTCCATTAAGGTCGGGGAGGGCGGCACCGCTTTTATGCTGGATAAAAACGGCATCACGATCGCGGATCTGGATTCCTCGCTGGTCGGTGTGGAGGACAGCATTGCCCTCGGAGATACGAATCCCAAGCTTAAGAAATACAGCGCGATCTGTAAAAAGATGATTACGGGAGCAAACGGAACGGGTACATATAGTTATAATGGAAAGACAAAAGTAGTCGCCTATTCCCCGGTTCCCGATACGGATGGCTGGAGTATCGGCGTGGCGGCGGTGAGAAATGAATTTTTAAAAATGTTTTTTATTTCTCTTGTGCTTACGGTTCTTCTCGTAGTGGCGTTTACGGTGTACGGCATTAAAGTCGGCGTGAAACTGGGCAGGGCAGTTGCCGCACCGCTTGGCAGGGCGGTAGACAGACTGAAGCTTCTGGCGGAGGGAGACATCCATTCCGAAGTGCCGGAGCCGACGGAAAACGATGAGACAAAGATTCTGCTGGACTGCCTGTCAGAGACGATGCAGGATCTGAATAAGATCATTACGGATATCAGCAGCGATCTGGCGGAGCTGGCGGATGGCAACTTTATGATCAATGTGGATGAGACATACAAAGGAGACTTTGCCCGGATCAGCGACTCCTTCCGGGATATTGTCGGATCGCTCAGCGCTGCGCTGGGAGAGATTGATTCCAATGCGGAAAGTGTCAGAAAGGGCGCAACGGATCTGGCAGGCGCATCCCAGCTTCTGGCGGAGGGCGCAACGGATCAGGCGAGCGCGATTGAAGAGCTGACGGCGACGATGACGGATATATCGGAAAAGATTCATACCAATGCCGAGAATGCGGCGAAAGCCAAAAAAGTTGTGACCGGCATGAACGATCAGGTGAGCGAGAGCAATGCCCAGATGAAACAGAGTACGGAAGCCATGGAGAGAATCAGGGAGGCTTCCGATAAGATCGCTGAGATCATCAGCAGTATTGAAGAGATCGCGTCCCAGACCAACCTCCTGGCACTGAACGCCTCTATCGAGGCGGCGAGAGCCGGAGAGGCAGGAAAGGGCTTTGCGGTGGTTGCCACGCAGGTCGGTACGCTTTCCGAGCAGAGCAGCGAAGCGGCGAAAAATACAAAGCAGTTGATCCAGAATGCCATTCAGGCAGTAGAGGATGGAACCAGACTGGCAAATTCCACGGCAGAATCGCTGCTGCTTGTGGTTGAGAACGCAAAGACGGTGGGGGATGCGATCGATGAGATTGCGTTAGCGTCTGAGGAGCAGGCGGATGCCACGGCACAGATCACGGAGGGCGTCAATCAGATCGCGCAGGTTGTGGAATCCAATTCTGCCACCTCCGAGGAGAGCGCGGCGGCATCGCAGGAGCTGTCGTCACAGGCGGATCTGCTCAAAGAACTGGTTGACAGGTTTAAATATCACGCGTAATAAAGGGTATACGCAAAACGGCGGCGTTCGAAAAGGGCGCCGCTTTTTTACGTGCCTGCAAATTTACGGTGAAAGATGTAATTGCTGCTGGTTTTAACGCGTAGTTTGTGTTAATATAGTTAAGTATGTCCGAAACATGCTTGAAAGAACTGCTTCGGAATGGAGGATAACATGAAGGAATTAAAAGGAAGCGGGTTTTTCCGTGTCCTGTTTAAGATGAATGTGTTACCGATTATACTGCTTACAATGGTAATCACAATTTTCAGCGCGGTACAGTTTGCCGCATCCATGAAAATAGAAGCGAAGAATGGTCTTGTAAATTTGAGCCGCACCGTAGTTACCTTGTATGACACGGTATATGAGGGCGATTACTACGCAGTAGAGAAAGACGGTGACGTGTATCTGATGAAAGGCGATCATACGCTGAATGACAATTTTGCGATTATTGATGCCATCAAAGAAAAGACAGGGGTAGACATTACCGTTTTTTATCAGGATATCCGTATTATTACTACGATCCGTATGGATGGCGGAAAACGCGTAACAGGAACAAAGGCAAACGAAACCGTTGTAAACGACGTGCTCAAAGGCGGACATGCCCAGTTTTATTCCAGTACCATGGTGGAGGGTGTGCGGTATTTTTCCTACTATGAACCGCTTTATGGCGCTGATGGGACATGTATTGGCATGATCTTCCTCGGAAAGCCTTCCGCGGAGGTGGAGAGACTGGTGCTCGGATCGCTCAGCCCGAACATTATTGTCGGACTGTTGACGCTGTTGATCGCGTGTCTGGTGATCATCCGCTATTCCAGAGAACTCGTCACGGCGATCCGCAAAATGGAACTGTTTCTCGTTGCCATCACAAGGGGCGATCTTCACGAGGAGTTTGACCAGAATGTGCTGGAGCGCAAAGACGAACTGGGGGAGATGAGCCGCTATCTGATCCAGATGCAGAAATCGCTGCAGAAACTGGTGGAGCAGGATATCCTTACCGGCTTATACAATCGCAGAAGCGGGGAAAAAATCCTGAAGCGGGTGTGCGAGAATTATGCGAAAGACGGGATACCGTTCTGTGTCGCCATCGGCGATGTGGATCACTTTAAAAATGTCAACGACACATACGGACACGAATGCGGGGATGTGGCGCTCACAGAACTTTCCTCCCGGATGAAAGAGCACATGCGCGGGCATGGCTTTGTGGCGAGATGGGGTGGAGAGGAAATGCTGCTCGTGTATGACGGCGTGCATCTGGACAAGGCGGCCGCATACATGCAGGAACTGCTGGAGGCGATCCGCGAAAAACCCATTGTATATGGGGATGTGAAATTAAACATCACAATGACCTTTGGTCTCACCGAAGGAAACGGGGACAAAATCGAGCACATTGTCCGGGATGCGGATGAAAAGCTGTATCGGGGGAAAAACAGCGGCAGAAATCAGATCGTGGTCTGAAAAATTCTAGCATTTGCCGTTTACTGCTTTTTCTGGTTCCGCCGGTTCCTAGTGAATGTTATGAGAAAAAAGAAGAACAAAGCGCCGACGGATACTCTGGTAAACACTTCCGCGACCTGTTCGCTCAGAGTGACGGACAGGATCATGCGCACCGCGATAATTCCTACCATAGCTGCTACTGCAATAAATGCCTTTTTCATAGTTTGATATCTCCTTTTGTTGTCGTATTTTGAGGTGTTTTGCTTTCTGGATTAAGGATATCAAATATGGGAAAAGGCATCCATTGATGTGGCTTACATTTTGCAATCGTAACTTACATTTGTGTAAGGTTACATGTTTTTTGTCTGTCAGGCATTTCTTTGCGGGGCGTTACCTGCTTGTGACATACTCCTGCATCGGTTTTACCAGATAATGATTGACCGGCATTTTTTCGGTGGTGATATAGCCGGAGGGCGCGTCGATCAACATCGGTATGCGGTTGGTCAGCGTAGCGCAGGTCAGTTCCACCGTTGCCGGACGGTTTACCACGATTGTCGTATCCGGCTCGCCCTCTAACGTCCACTCGTTCCTGTCCATATCTTTCGGACCGTACACATAGCCAAGGCACCGGGTTTCCAGCGTGATGCCCTCCTTGGTTTCAGTCGTTACAACGGCGGACATGCCCGTGGCGTATCCGGCCTTGATCGTCATGCCAAGGGTACTGGATTTCAAGTCCTCCTCGTGTGTGATCGGGATGCACTCCTGCGTCTGGGAGACAATGTGCAGTCCGAGGTGACTGCAGAGCCAGCCGTTCTGGTTCCACATATAGGAAGGTTCGATCACCCCGTCAACGATCAGTTTTTCGGTTTCCTTGTAGGACAACCCATTGTATTTGCCAATCTGCTTTTCAAACTCCTCAACCGAAAGTCCTGCGCCATGTCCCTCCGCAAGCGCAATTCCGTAGTCCTCCACATTGTAGCTGCTGCTGCCGACGATTCTTTTTAAATGATGGATCGAACCGGCAAGCGTCGTGACCAGCGAGCCCCAGTACATATCCGGGTAGCCGCTGCCGCAGAGCGTGCAGTTGTTCGCCTTTGCCAGCGCATCCAGATCTTTGGTAATCTGGTACGATGAGTTCCACGGATATAGGGATTCCTCGCAGGTGGAAATGGCGTTTACGCCGTTTTTGGCACAGACGGTAAAGGCGTCCTTCACGTCGATCATGGTGGAGCGGGTGGCAATAATGCAGACATCGGGCTTTTGTTCGCCTAAAATTCTGTCGGCTTCCTTTGCGTCGGAAACTTTGATGCCGACATGGTCTGAACCCATAATTTCTCCGATATCTTTGCCGATTACGGCGGGATTCATGTCAAATGCCGCCACCAGTTCTGCGCCTTTCTCCAACACATAGCGCATCAGGTATACGCTCATTTTTCCGCAGCCGTATTGGGCGATTTTTATTTTTCTGTTCATGGGGTGCCTCCTTTTTGAAAATGAATTTTTCGTATTGTTTGATCAATGCTATTATTATGATCCGATTCGGACGATGATAACCCACTAAAATATGCCGTTGCAACGCAAAGTTGCGGAAACGCCACAACAAAATGATAGACATTTTTTGCAGGTTTGCTATGATAAATCGGAAGCAGGAGACGGAAGATGGAAAAATAAGTCTGTGATGTTTCGGAAGGGAGGAAAAACATGACATTTGGAGAAAAGCTTTATAAACTGAGGAAGGCACAGGGATTTTCCCAAGAGGCGCTGGCTGAAAAACTGCATACGAGCAGACAGGCAGTCAGCAAGTGGGAAAATGACAACGGCTATCCCGAAACGGAAAAAATTATTCTGATCAGTAAGCTGTTTCAGATATCACTGGATGATTTGCTGATAGAGGAGAGGGAGATGGATGCAGAGTCCGACGCGGTATGCAGGGATGCAGAAAGTCGGTGTAGTGACAAAGGAAAAGAGGAGAATGGCTATTATATAAATCGGGAAACGGCAAACGGGTTTCTGCTCTATTATAAAAAGAAGTTTTTGCGGATAGCGGCGGCATGTGGTCTTATTGCGGGCTGTAACGCGGTTTCCTATGGTTCGACGGAGCCCGGATTTTATGAATTGACGCTGCAGCCGCTTCTGGCTGTGGTGTCGGGCATCACGCTGCTGTCTGTTGTGCTTTACCTTATCTTGAAGCAGAATCCTTACAGAAATCTCAGAAATAAGGAACTGCTCTTTGCGGAGGACGTGAGAAGAGAATTGCAGGAGGAGTTTTCCAAAATGAAAAAAGTATTGCTGGCAGGCATCGTGGTATGTCTGGCGGCTGTGGGGGTAAACGAAATGTATTCTGCGCGTGATCTCAGTATCACAGCGGAGGCATTACAGCTTATAAGCGAAGCGCAGATACTGCGAGACAATGTGATCTATATGTTGCTGGCAGGCGTCTGCGTCTTTGTCATAGTTTTGTGCGCGGGCGTGTACTGGTCTTACTCGGCATTGCTCAGAAATTAATACGCCGTACTAAAAAACTTTGTGCAAATAGTTTGGCTTATTTTCCCGATTGCACAAGTCAGGAATACTCAAAAAAGGAGAGATAATGCCCATGGCAGCGCATCGTTATATGGAAGTGAAGCAGCTTGTCAAAGTTTACGATACCGGAAAGGTGAAAGCAAACGCCGTTGATCATGTCAGTTTTTATGTGGATCAAGGTGAGTTTATCGGTATTATGGGAGCATCCGGTTCCGGCAAAACCACACTTTTAAATATTCTGTCTACCATAGATACCATGTCCGAAGGACAAGTTCTCTATGACGGGGTGGATATTTCTGGAATGAATGAAGAAGAGTTATCGGACTTCCGGCAGAAAAATCTGGGGTTTGTCTTTCAGGACTATAATCTTTTGGATACACTGACGGTAGAAGAAAATATTATGCTGCCAATGATTTTAAATGGGGAAGAAAGAACGGAAAGCAGAATAAAGGATATAGCCGAAGCATTACATATCAGAGATATTCTGAGAAAGTTTCCGTATGAGGTTTCCGGCGGGCAGAAACAGCGGGCAGCCTGCGCAAGGGCGCTTGTCAACAAGCCGAAGCTGATTCTCGCCGATGAACCGACCGGGGCTTTGGACTCTAAATCATCCGCTGTGCTGCTGCGCGCTCTGCAGGTTATGAACAGGGAACTGGGCGCAACTATTTTGATGGTAACGCATGATGTGTTTTCGGCATGTTATTGTGAGAGAATTTTATTTTTGAGCGACGGGAAAATATGTGCGGAACTGAACAGGGGAAGTATGGAAAAAAGAGAGTATCTGAACCGCATTCTTGATATACAGTCTCAGATCGGAGGTGAGGATATTTATGCTGAATAAACTGGCGCTGAGAAATGCGGGGAGATTGTGGAAAGACTATCTGCACTATTTTCTGACCCTGTGTATGATAGCGGCTCTTGCCTTTTCCTTCCATTCCCTGCTTTTTTTAGAGGATATCCGCGCGATGATTTATTATGGAGATCGTGGTGAATTATCTACGGCAGGAACCATGTTAATCACCTTTATGTTTGTGTCCACCGCGGTCATTTTTATCATAGCGGCATGGCTGATCAATTATATGACGCGCTTTATTCTGGAAAAGAGGAGCCGGGAGTTTGCGGTTTATTTGTTATCGGGAATGAAGAAAGGACAAATTGCAAGTCTTTACATGAAAGAAAATCTTTTTCTTGGCGTGTGCGCGCTGGTCATGGGATTCCTTTTCGGAAGCTGGTTACGGCAGGCGTTGTTTTTCATTTTCTATAAAAGTATCGGGAAAAATTACAAGGTAAATACAGAAATATCCGCGGGCAGCATTTTGCTTACGGCAGCTTTGTATGCCACCTGTTTTGTGGCTGCCATGCTTCGGAACAGGAGCATGTTTTCCCATATGGAAATCATCCATTTGCTCAACATGGATAAGCAGAATGAGGTAGTGAATGAAAAGCAAAACGCTGTCTGGGAAAGACTGTTTTTCCTCTTTATCGGGAACATACTGATTCTCTACTTCTTAATTTTTACGGGCAAGATCACAAAATGGTCAGCGATGGTTGAAATGATCGGGCTGACTTTTACGTTTTACCTTTTCTATTTGGGGCTTTCCGCTTTTCTGATGAAATACATAGACAGGAAAGGCAGATTTATCTATAAGAAGGAATATTTGTTTCTATTGAGGCAGTTTTCCTCAAAGACGCGCAATACCTGTTTTGTTCTCGGAACATTGAGCCTCTTATTTATGTTTGCGTTAGTCGGAAGCTCGCTGGCATTTATGCTGAGCGACTATCAGAATAAACAGTTGGATGTAGAATATCCTTTTGACATGATTATCATCAGCGACGATACGGGCAATGACTTTTCCAAGGAGGAAGCATTGATAGAGGACAATATAACGCCGCGCGATATATGGAAATACTGCGTCTATCAAAATGGAACAAGCGACATGGGCGACTGGCTGTATCAGAATTTACGGTTGTTTTCGGAAAGAGACACCGATCCGGGAATGGCAGAGGGGAAACGTGCCGTTGCCTATTACGATTACGATGTGTATATGGGTGTATCCGATTATAACAGGCTGCGGGAAATGCTGGGGCTTGCGCCTGCGACTTTGCATGACAATCAATACTGCCTTCATATGCCAAACCGTGTTTATCAGGAAATAAAGGATAAGAGTGCGCAGTTGCAGAATAGTCTGCATACCGGGCTTGAATTTGTCGGTTTCCATACGGAGGGATTTGCGCAGAACGGGCATAACGGGACCGATTATTTACTGGTCGTGCCGGACCGGAAGCTGGCGGAAATGAAACCGTATTTTTCGCTTATGGCGGTTATGGCGGACGGAAATGTGCCGGAAAATTTATCGGAAAAACTGTATGATCTGGCGGGGAAAATAAGGGGCTATGATGAACTTGCCGACTATATAAAAATCGGAAGCGAGGCACTTTTTCTGATGCCCGCCACAATACAGGTGAAAAGCCGGGAGGTTTTTGAACTAAAGTTTTTGATGAGCACGCTGTCCTTTCCGCTGTTTTATATCGGTCTGGTGTTTCTGTGCGTGTCGTTCACTGTCCTTTCCGTCCAGCAATTGAGCGATTCCAATAAATACAGATTCCGGTATCAGATTTTAAATAAACTTGGCATGGGAAAGAGAAGAATCAAAAGGACGGTGGCGAAACAGTTATTTTTCTATTACCTGTGCCCCGTTTTGCTTTCGGTTGTCATTAGCGCGGCGGTTATCTTATATGTGGGACAGCAGTTTGTTTCCTATACGGGAATACACACAGAGGGGATTTCATATTTCGGTATTTCTCTGACGGGTTTTCTCGGGATATATATCTGCTATTTTGGGTTGACGTACTTGCAGTTTATAAAAAGCGTTGGTTGAATAGGGCTGATTATGATTGAAAACAATGACTCAGAGAAGGTATAATGAATATCGGAAAGCGACAGGAAAGAAACTGGAGGAGGGGCAGATGGGCAGATTAAAGGATCTTCGGAAATATGTGGATGATGAATTAAATAAGATGGAGGATGCCTGCAAACGAAACAGCGCGGTTGCACACCTTTACGGCGTATCGCTTGCGGCTGCGATGATTGCGAAGAAGCGGGGGCTTGACCCGGAGCTTTCTTCGATGGCGGCAATGCTCCATGATCTGTACGCGTATAAGAACGGGTCTTATGAGGACCATGAGCACAAAGGAGCGGAACTTGCGGGGAATATTCTCAGAGAACTGAAGCTGACGGATGAGGCTGAGACGGATCTTATCTGTTCCGCCATATACCATCACGGTGACAAGCTCGCGGTGGACAGCCCGATGGATGAAATTTTGAAAGACGCGGATGTCATTCATCACTGTATGAACGATTTGTCGAAACCTGTCAAGGAAAAGGAACAGGCGCGTTTCGATAAGCTGTGTACTGAGTTTGGGATGTGAGAGGATTATGTAGATGGATGACATATATTACATAATCGGAACGGCTTATGCCGGAAAATCCACAATGGTGAAACATCTTGCCCAAAAATATGATGGTATCGCGTGTGAGGAAAACTACCATGACAGCATGGTGGATGGAAAACTTGATAAAGAAGAATTTCCATGCCTTTGTTACACCAGAGACCTTCAGGATTGGCGCGAGTTTATTCGCAGGACACCGGATGAGTATGAGACATGGATAGATGGCGTTGCCAGAGAATGCGAAGTGTTGGAACTGAAAATACTGGAGGAATTAAAGAAGCAGGAACGCAAGATTTTTGTTGATACCAATATCTCGATACAAACCCTTAAGAGAATCTCGGATACCGACCATGTCCTTGTAATGCTGTCAGACCAGATGGTTTCTGTCAACAGGTTTTTCGAGCGTCCCGACAGGGAAAAGCAGTTCCTTTATCGGCTTTTGATGCAGGAACCGGATCCGGATGCGGCAATGGCAAATTTCAGAGAGATGCTTACAAGAGTTAACTCCAAAGAAAAATATGACAGATTTCTCCATTCGGGTTTTCGGGTTTTGCTGCGTGACGATAACAGAACGGTTAATGAAACATTGGAAATTGTGGAGGGATTGTTGAAATTAGGGAAATGACGGGAATAATCAATAAAGACATTAGTATAGGGGATGTAGAGATTAACAACTTAAGGAGAGGTATGTGCGGAAGAAATATTTTGAGTATTTAATGATTGTGCGGTATAAAATTATTTCTTGAGATTTCGTCCTATTAAAAAGTTAGCCATGAAATGGGAGAAAAGGAAGTAGCTACGTATGCGATATTCTATAAATGAAATAAAAAACAGAACAACTCCCATTGCAAAAGCATATGGAATTGCACGAATGAGCTATTGACGAACTTGAAAATGCTTTGGATTGCCATGTTGATGTTGTCACGACAGGGATAGAAGAGAAAATCGGATGAAACCAAAGAAAGCAGCTCAAACATTCCATCTATATTGTTGAAAACAATGCTTTTAGGGACAATTGAAAGAATCCCAGCTTTTGGCAGTGGAAGCCATGTTAAAGCATGAGACGGGGATGCTCCATGCTGCCACCGCGTTTGGAAAGACGGTTGTCTGCAGTAATGATTGCGAGGAAAAAGGTGAATACGCTGATTTTACTGCAATCCCCGGCATTGATAGAATAGTGGGAAAGCGCTATGGAAACTTTTTTGATCATAGTCGAAGAACCACCCGGATATGAGACGCCGGCAGGGAGAATAAAATGGAGGAAAAGTGTTATAGGCAGACTGCAGGGAGCGCATGACTCTACGACAGGAATCATTGATATAGCTATGATCGGTTCCCTTTGTAAAAAGGGAGAGTTCCACCATCGGTTGAAAGAGTTTGGTATGGTGATTGTTGATGAATGCCATCATGCCGCATCTGATACTTTCGTAGAAGCGCTACAGGAAGTGCGGGCAAAATATGTGTATGGCGTGACGGCAACGCCGCTTCACAGCGATGGATTAGAGAAAAAACTATATGCTTCTTGGACCGGCCGGATTTCAGTATACGGCAAAGGACCGGGCAAAGGAACAAGGGATTGCACATAAAGCTTTGCTGGAAGCGGATGAGGAGATTATTATAGCAAGCCCGGTAATCAGCGGGCTTAAGATAGAGGAGCTGATTCGATTATTAAAGCCTAAGCAGGAAAAGGGTGTTCGGATAAGAATTGTTACGTGGAAAGCGGACAGTTATGCAGTTGGTGACAGTGCATATTGGATGGAGCGTCAGGAGAGGATGCAAAACAATGGGTTTGAAACGAATCTTGTGGAGGATTACTGTCAGCATTATTGTATCGTAGACCGTGAAGTGGTCTGGAACGGGAGCATGAATTTTCTTGGAAAGGAAGACAGTGCTGACAATCTGATGTGCGTTTGCAGTAAGGGGTTAGCTGCGGAATTGTTGGAGATTACGTTTGGGAAACGGGAAGTTGACGTTGATTGAATGAAAAAGCCAGTATCAGTCATACCCCCTCAAAATACTTCATACAATGTAAAAAAGTATTCTGAGGGGTTTTCTCTTGAAGGATTATATCGAAGAGCGTGCGATGAACATTGCCAATTATATTATCGAAAACAATGCCACGGTGAGGCAGACGGCGAAGGAGTTTGGGATTAGCAAGAGTACGGTACATATGGTAGTAACAAAATAGAATGGTTCGTGTGGCGGGTGAAATAGCGATAAACATGTGTAGGGCATTTGGAAGAATTGTGATAGGGCTTCTGAATGTCCTTTTATAATATTTAATTGTGAAATTAAAGGGGGGAGGGTATAATGAATACAGGAAAGTGGTGGCAAAAGTCAGAGGAGAGTGTTGTGGGAAAAATCATTTTATATCACGGCAGTTCGAGCGAAACGGTAATGCCAAAGTTTGGATTGGGTGAAGAAAGGCATGATTACGGAAAAGGGTTTTACCTTACGGAAAGATTGGAGCTCGCAAAAGAATGGGCGGTTTACCGGCCGAATGCACTAAATGGATGGGTGCATGAATTTGAATTGGACACAGATGAGCTGAAAATATTGGATTTTCAGGAATACAGCGCTCTGACATGGCTTGCTGAACTGATGAAACATCGCGACGCGGCAGATTCTAAACGTTATCGTATATTATCAAAACAATTTATTGACAAGTTTGGTATATCGACGGAAGAGTATGATGTGATCAAGGGGTGGAGAGCCAATGCCTCATATTTCTATATTGCCAAGGCCTTTGTCCGCGATGAAGTAGATATAGATATTTTGGAGGAATTACTGGCTCTCGGCGGATTAGGCATTCAGTATTGTGTCAAAACAGAGCGGGCGTACAAAAAATTGTCTGAACATTCCGATGCATTGCGGTCTGTTGATTTTACGGAGTTTAATAAGAAGTACAACAGACGGGACATGTTGGCGCGTGAGAATATGCGAAAACTGATTGATTCAGACCGAAACCGTGTAACCAAAGTGTTCAGCACATTAGTCTGAAAGGTGAGGTGAACAATATGGAAGCCTATTCTAAAGCGTATTTGGATGAGATAATTGAAAATCAGGGAAAGCTGTTTGATTATGTGGCGATAACCTATCCCGATATGGATACGGAGGACTTCATTTACTCCTATATGAAAAGCAATACAAGAAAATATATAGACGAAGCACAGGCATTTATCTGCACGATGGATGTACAGGCTTTATGGAAGTATTTTCTGCATACAGACCGATATGAGTTGAAAAAAGGCAGCGCATTGAGCGGATTTCTTCCCGACTGGATTGGTGAATTTTATGCTTACTACCAATGGCAGTACAATATTCCGAGTTGTGCAGTTATCGAAAAAGTGCCGCTTGTCTATTTGAAAAGGGCGTATGCCGGACTACATGATCTGGAATTGGAACTTGCTGTAAAGAAAGTGGGGATCGTATGAAGCCCGTTATTTGCTTTCATAACCCGGATGAAGAAAACGGATACCTGAGTAATTGGTATTTATCCTGTTTCACGTTTGAAGGGGATTCTTTTTCATCTATGGAGCAGTTTATGATGTACCGCAAGGCAGTTTGCTTTTGTGACAACGGGATAGCAGCGCAAATTCTTGAAACAGACGATGCTGCCTGTATCAAGGAACTTGGACGGCGTGTTTCAGGATATGACGACCACTATTGGAGCGGCGTGCGGCAGATTATTGTTTATGAGGGATTACTAGCAAAGTTTTCGCAAAATATTGAGCTGAGAAAACTGCTTAAAGCTACGGAGGATGCTGTTTTGGCAGAGTGTGCCGTAAAAGACCGCATTTGGGGTATTGGATTGTCGATGAACGATTCAGACAGGTTTGAACGGACAAAATGGAAGGGGCAAAATCTGCTGGGATATGCCTTGATGATGGTGCGGGATAAGCTGTGAGAGTATCATTTAAATGCGGCAGACGAAGATACAGCGAAATTTGCTTATCGAGGAGAATCATTGACATGACAGATGAAATTTTGTCCTTGAAAAATAAAATTATATGTTTGGAAAAAGAAAATCAGTATCTAAAATCCCTGCTTGATCAAGCGGGGATTTCTTACTCAAAGGAGAAATTGCGACAGTGTGAAATATTTAAGGAGAATGCGTTTGACGAAATAAAGAACCGGGATTTATTCGATTCAAATCAAGGGGCGCGTATCATACCCAGAGAGATTACCGAGCATGACGCCAATCTGTTTTTCGGTATGTTCTGGGGACGCACGGATGTATATGCCAAACGGACCGTCAAAAAATCTACGGGAGAGGTCAATTATTACACGCAATGCTATAATTTTTACAAGACAGGCTGTCCAAGGGTTAGCGGCAGTAAGATCAGGTGCCGTGATTGCAAAAGACAGGCATATAAAAAGTTGGAGAAGCAGCAGATCATGGCACATTTAAAGGGAGCATCTGGGGATGGAACTGATGTAATAGGCATCTATCCGTTGCTGGAGGATGATACCTGTAGATTTCTTGTATTTGATTTTGACAACCATGAAAAAAACGCGGAAAAGATTGACTTTGCCAATACGGACGATATCTGGAAGGAAGAAGTAGATGCCCTGCGCGAAATATGCGTCATCAATGGAATAGATTCTCTGGTAGAACGATCACGGTCGGGACGCGGCGCTCACCTCTGGATCTTTTTTCAGAAGAAAATAGAAGCTTCTCTGGCAAGAAAATTTGGGAATGCCCTGTTAAGAAAAGGGGCAGAATCTGTCAATTTGAAATCCTTTCGCTTCTATGACAGAATGCTGCCGATGCAGGACCATCTTTCGCAGGGCGGTATCGGCAACCTGATCGCACTGCCATTGCAGGGACAGGCTCTCAAAGAGGGGAACAGTGCATTTGTGGATGAGAACTGGAACGCATACCCGGATCAGTGGAAAATATTGTTAAGTAAGCCCAAGCTTTCGAGGGAGTTTATAGAAGACAAGATAAAAGAATGGAAAATCTTTGCGTCAAATAAAGCGGTAGAGATAAATGAGATATGGGGGCAGGACGGAGAAAAGCCGTGGGATAGGACAAAGGATTTTTGGAAGGGTGATGTAAATGGAGATCTTCAAATTACCCTGGCAGATGGCGTTTATATTTTGAGAGAAAATTTGGCGCCAAGAATCCAAAACCAGATAAGGGAACTGGCGGCATTTCCAAATCCGATATTTTTTAAGAATCAGGCGATGGGGCTGTCAAACTTTGCCTGTTCCAGATACATTTATCTCGGCAGGGATGAAGGAGGATATATCAGGATTCCAAGGGGGGTGCTGGAAGATGTGACTGCAAAATGTGATAAGGCAGGGATTGCATATCATATGCAAGATGTACGATGCGGGGGAAACGCGATCCGGGTGTCATTTCAAGGGCAATTGAAAGAATCCCAGATTCCGGAAGTGGAGGCTATGCTGAAACAGGAGACAGGCATACTTCATGCGGCTACCGCGTTTGGCAAGACCGTTGTCTGCTGTCATATCATTGCGGAGAAAAAGGTCAATACGCTGATCCTGCTGCAATCTTCGGCATTGATAGAACAATGGGAAAGCGCCATGGAAAATTTCCTGACCATAGATGAGGAACTGCCCGAATATGAGACGCCGACCGGGAGGAGGAAACGGAGAAAAAGCGTTATAGGCAGACTGCAGGGGGCGCATGATTCTACGACAGGAATCATTGATATAGCCATGGTGGGATCTGTTTGTAAAAAGGGAGAGTTTCACCGCAGACTGAAAGAATATGGCATGGTAATCGTGGATGAGTGCCATCATGCCGCGTCTGATACCTTTGCAGAAATATTGCAGGAGGTGAGAGCAAAATATGTGTATGGCGTGACGGCAACGCCGCTTCGCAGCGATGGATTAGAGAAGATTAATTATATGCTGCTTGGATCGGTCAGATACCAGTTTACGGCGAAAGACCGGGCAAAAGAACAGGGGATCGCGCATCTGGTATATCCGAGATTTACGAGAGCGGTTGCACCGAGGTTTCAACAGGATAACATGCATCCGAATGAAGCTTATGAAATGCTCAGGGAGAATGAGGACAGGGATGCTCTGATCATAAATGATGTCATAAAATGTATCGCGGAGGGCAGAACGCCGGTGATCCTTTCCCGATATATCGACCATTCGCGAAAGCTGTATGACAGACTAAGGAATTGCGCGGACGAAGTGTTTTTGCTTTCCGGAGAAAACACGAAAAAACAGCACCATGCTGTTTTGGAGCAGATGAAGCAGGTGAAAGCTGATAAAAGTATGATTTTGGTTGCGACTGGAAAACTGATCGGGGAGGGATTCGATTATCCGAGACTGGATACACTGATCATGGCAATGCCTGTTTCATGGAAAAGTGTGGTAGAGCAGTATGCGGGACGTTTGAACCGGGATTATGAGGGAAAGAAGAGTGTGATCATATACGATTATGTGGACAGCCATATCTCCATGTTTGAAAAGATGTATCATAAGCGTCTCAAGGCATATAAGCAGATCGGCTATGATATCTGCGCAGGAAATACAGTGGAAAAACAGAATGCAGGCGCTATATATGATATTGATACCTATGCGGAAGTATACAGAAAGGATTTGCTGACTGCGAATAAGGAAATCATTGTAGCAAGCCCAGTAATCAGCGGGCCTAAGATCGAAGAATTGATGCAATCATTAAAGAGCCAGCAGGAAAAAGGTGTCCAGATAAGAATTGTAACGTGGAAACCGGACAGATATGGATTTGGCGACAGCGCATACTGGATGGAGCTTCAGGAGAGGATGCAAAACAATGGGGTTGAAATGAATCTAGTGGAGGATGACTGCCAGCATTACTGTATTATAGATCGGGAGGTGGTCTGGTATGGGAGCATGAATTTTCTCGGAAAGGAAGACTGCGAAGATAATCTGATGCGTGTGTGCAGTAAGGAAATTGCCGCGGAGTTGTTGGAGATTACGTTTGGGAAACAGGATTTAAGCATTCAGACCACTTGATACATTGTAAAAAGTGGTCTGACGGGGTTCCTTGTGTAGTGCCGGCTTATGATAATAAGGTATACTTAAGCATCTGATAAGCAGCCTGCTTTTTTGCCTGTTTTTTAGAAGATGATTCTGCAAAAAAGTGTTTAGCCATCTCTTTTATGTGGCAGGTGCATTGCCAGACGGGGTTGCCATTATTATCATATTCTTGTGCGAAATCGTAGAAAGGTATTGAAAAATAGCCCCTTCTCGCGAGTATCTCCAGTTGGCTTATGGCATCATCTCTATTGGGATTCGGGATTTCGTCACGAATAGAGAATAACAGATTATCCTGTTCCAATTTTTTATAGGCTAATTCACACGCTGCCTTGCGGGCCGCGCTTTTTGAGGGACCAAAACTTCTGAAAATTGTGTTCAGATTACCTAGTTTTAGGAGACAAGTATGTTTTAATTCGGGGCTGCCGTTATAGGAGGATGAAATACCATCAAAGGGAATATACCATACTGCCTGTGAAACTTTTTCAAAATGATACCATGGAACCATTCCATATCTCTTTAACGTCCATTCCTGTATAAGTCCGACATAATTGTCCTCCTGATCCTCATCAAAATAACTGTCGGGATTAAGCATAATTTCAACAACATCTTGAAGTGCTTCCATATTCCAGTTGGAATCCAATGCCACTGCACCGAGAATTGCCTCAAACAGGTCCTCCTTAACGGACATTTGCTGATTAATATTTTTTTGTACATCACCATTTCCCATAATGAGATAATCTGCAAGATCTAAGATGGCAATTCTGTCTGCTAATGTTTTCTTTTGAACCAGTTTTTTCTTCAGCTCTGTCAATTCGGCTTCATTTTTATCACATGAAAACTCGTCAAATTCTCCGTTTGGATCAAAATCTTCGTAATCTCTGATAAAGCATCCGTATTTTTCTGCCAGCAGTTTTACCACAATGAGATCCAGTACCTTGTCGCCGATAAACTCTAGTATCTCGTTATCCTCTCCGCCATATTCTTTTGCATAGGAGCGCCTGACAAATGCCTGCTGCAACAAATCAGTATTCCGAAAGTTGTAGCCGATTTGGTCCTGAATGAATTGCAAATCCTTCTTGTTCATAAAAATACCTCCTAGTATTATTCTCACTAAAAGGCATAATAAATGTCCGACAAAATAAAACTGTTAGGCACAGTCATACCGTCAGACATGATAGATTAAATTAGATTCTTTGTTTTTGGGTGTTTATAAATGTTTACTTGCATAAATAGGAATAAACACATAGAAACAATGTTTCAAATTTAAAATATTATGCCTTAAGAAAAAGATATCAAAGAGCAGAGATACAGTCAACATTTTTTTGTTTTGAGTTTCCATTAAATTTATTAAAGCATCTGTGGAGGGATGACTTTTAATATATAAGCCGTAGTTATTATGGGGAATAGGGGTAAAATTATTTAAACGGAAGATAAAAAGAAGGTAAACTTTTATACAGTGTTGCTACGTTGCGTAGTCGCACTGTATAATAATATCAAGAAGGATTAACAAAAATGGAGTACAGTTAATTTCAATTCACATGATTTGTCTAGAAGGTAGGACAATGGAGATAACGGTAATGAAAATATAAACAGAAGAATATTGGAGGGGAGCAAAAGAAAAGCTATGAAGATATTTTGGACATGGATTCATACAATTATGTTTTCCCTATTAGCTACGGCTTCTACGTTTAAAGCGATTACGAAAGCTGGAATAGAAATTTATAATGATGAAAAGCTTTCAAATGTAAAAAGGAAGTTTTATTTGGGAGAAGAAATTATGATGTTGGTCATAATTTTTGCTGTTATCTTTGCTGGCTTACGTTGGTTTTCGCATATTGTAGTGAAAAATCAGACAGTTGCTATTTGTTCTTTTGTAGTGGTGGGAATTGTATATGCGTGTATAGCAGTTAGGCAGATAATAAAAATGATATTTATTCCAGTAAAAAAAAGCATTTTCATCTTCTGATATTGATGATTTTATAAATACATATATTGGATGGTGGCTTATAGTGCTTGTGGAGAGTTTTATAGGAATAGAGAGTAGTATATTAGATAAAATACCGCCAACTTATAGAGAAGTAGTAATGGTTGGAATGCATTTTGCGTGGTACTATTTTAATATTTTATTTGCGTTTGGAAGCGTATATATTTTACTGGTTTATTTATACAAAGCGGTAAAAAGTGTTATGGTCAAATTTAATTTTAGATGGGAAAGAATAGAAACTATTGTGAATCATATATTTGATTTATGCCAGCGTGGCGAGAAGTATGGCGGATTGTGAAGTTTTAGGTTATGGAAAGAGAATAATAAAAAGAGCGTTGTATGTAAAATATTTATGACTATTCCATTGTTGCTATTCGATATAGTTAGCTTAACATATCTGTTAGCAAAATATTTTGTTCAGATGATGGCTCTGAATATTACTAAGTTAATTTATGATTCGATAAGAACAGTATTTGGGAGTGTTTTTTTCATTATTCAGTATAATGCGTACGAAGAAGCAACAAAAACGGTATACGAGGTTGTTGGAACTATAGCTTTAATACCATATTTCATTAGGAGAATGACGAAAGAATAAATGATAGAAGGACAGTACAACTTGGAAATGAGATGCTTGGCAGAAAATAAGGATATAGGTCAATATATGGTCATACCCCCTCAAAATACTTCATACAATGTAAAAAAGTATTCTGAGGGGTTTTCTCTTGAAGGATTATATCGAAGAGCGTGCGATGAACATTGCCAATTATATTATCGAAAACAATGCCACGGTGAGGCAGACGGCGAAGGAGTTTGGGATTAGCAAGAGTACGGTACATATGGTAGTAACAAAATAGGACGGTATAGAAATGGAGTAATTTGGGTAATCGAATAGGGGGAATGGAGAAACGCTGTTTGCGGAGAGGTGCCGCAGGTGGCGTTTTTGTATATATGTGGACAGAGCAGTGTGGAGCGTAAAGCTATTATAGTTTTAGAAAAAACTTAATATGAAGGGTAAATTTTTGGAAAGGTTTTGATTGCATAGGACTTGGATTTAAAGTAAAATGATTATAAATTCAACTGCTTACGAAATGATGTCAAGGGAGTGATTGCGTATGCGATATACTATCAATGAAATTAAGAGTAAAACAACTCCTATTGCTAAAGCATATGGGATTGGACGAATGAGTTTGTTTGGTTCTTATGCCAGGGGTGAAGCAAAAGACGATAGTGATGTTGATTTATATATTGAACGCGGGAGGTTGAAAAGCCTGCTGCAGTATTTTTCATTTGTTGATGAGTTGGAAAATGTTTTGAATTGTCATGTGGATGTTGTGACTACCGGGATTGAAGATAAGCAGTTTCTTTCTGCGATTATGCAAGAGGGGGTACTTCTGTATGAAGAATGAGGATATTCTGCTTATTAAGAAAATGATTAAATACTGCGATGATATTGGTACTCTTATGACAAAATTTGATATGGATTTTGAAAAATATAAAACGGATATTTCTTTTCAATACTCGTGCAATATGTGTATTATTCAGATTGGAGAACTTGCTAATAGAGTATCAGAAGAAATAAAAGGAACTGGTAAAAATATTCCGTGGCGCGCAATTAAGGGAATGAGAAATTTGCATGCACATGATTATGAAAATGTTGATTTGGAAATTGTTTGGAATACATTACTGGAGGATATCCCGATGCTTATGGAAAGTCTGAAAAAATTACTGTAGTATTAGCTTCGGGGGGATATGATGTTATGGAAATAGAGCAGTTGAGCACAAAAGAAGTTATAAAATTATATAGTGCATCCATCAAGGAGTTAAAGCGTAGAAAAATCATCAGGACTAACAATGTGATAGGAGATATGGGAGAATATCTTGCCATAGCGCACTACAATAATACTCCAGGATTGCCGAATCTTGCCCCGGCCCCTGTCGGAACGGAAAATATAGAATGGTTTTGTAGGTAATGCAATGGAAAATAAGCCGTTGGAAAGTAGTTGATGGCATAGATGTCTGAAATTTAGCTTATTAAAGCTAGTTCCATCAAACGAACTTTGAGGAGAATAAAATTTAGATAGAGGTCGTTGAAATCACAGGATTTCAGCGACCTCGCATTTTTACAGATTATGGTTGTATTGGGATTCTACTTGGTGAATTACTTCATCCAAGGTTTTGGATTTGGATTTAATTTCCAAGTAGGACTTTTTCCAAAGCAAATCTTGTCGTAAACTTTCTGAAGAAGCGTTGTAAATAGGTGTAGAATTACCATCAGGAGGATTCATCAAAAAGAAAAATAAATGATTTTCTGGGTGTTCACTGTTAATAGCTGCTATTTTTTTGCGGGCAGTTACCATATTAAAAGGAATCGAGGATAATATCCAAGCGATTTCTGAAATGTCTTTATGTATCTTTAGAACTTCATCAACCAACTTTGCAGATTTGAAACTTTCTTGTAGTTGCTTGTAGTCTGATGTTGTCATGTGAAATCTCCTTTTCTGTTTATGGTATCATTATAACTTGTTATTGGAAAATAAAAACGCCAACTTATCGACAAATGTAGACAAGCCAGAATGATTGTTTTGGATAAGAATACGAGAAAAAATGTCAGATATTGTTTTTAAATAGTAATAAGTATGTATAATATAGAAATAAGATGGAGGTAAAAGATTATGTTATGCCAATTTACCGTAAAAAATTATAAAAGTATCCGTGAAGAAATGACCTTTGATATGCAGGCTGCGGCAATCATGGAGCATAAGAATAGAATCATTGAAACAAAAGACGGAGAAAAGTTTTTGCCGGCATCCGTTATCTATGGACCGAATGGCGGTGGTAAATCGAATGTGCTAGAGAGGCTTTGCATGCATTGGATGCAAAGATCTTAAGACCTTTTGCGCGACCTGTGATAAATCGGAGTGTGAATTTAAGGCCAGAAAGATTCCGATGGAACCCTTTGCTTTTTCGGAAGAGACAAGAAAAGAGCCGACACAGTTTGAAGTGTTCTTTAGAACTGATGTGGCAGAATACCGTTATATCCTTCATATGAGACAGGATTTTGTGGTGCATGAGAGTCTGGATCGAATCAAGTTAGACACTGGGAGGCGGTCAGCGCTTTTTGTTAGAAATGGCAGTGAGGTGGATTTAAAAGGTGTTTTTGGAAAAATCAAAATCAGTGAAGAAATCTCAGAGAATTTGCCGTTTCTGTCTTATCTTGGGATAACTTATAAAAAGAACGAGATCATTTCTGATGTGATCCAGTGGTTTGAGGATTCTATTGACTTTCTAAATTATGGAAATCCAAGACAGGAGTTGCGAACAGCGATAGCGAAGACAGACGAGGTAAAAAAACTTGTGCTGGATATGATTCGTGAGATGGATTTAGACATTGAGGATTTTCGCATTGAGGAAAAAGATGATAATCATATAGAAGTTTATACCAGGCATATTGTAAACGGATACAGTACGGAATTAACTTTGTCTGAGGAGTCCAGCGGAACAAAGAAGTTGTTTGAGTTACTGCCCTGTATTGCAAGAAGTCTTGTTATTGGCACAACTCTCGTAATTGATGAATTGGATACAAAAATCCATCCTGTCTTGTTGCGATATGTCATTATGTTGTTCAGTGATATGGAGATTAACAAGAATGGCGCAGATCCATATCTGAAAAAGATTATAGATTGGAGTGATGTCAATACCTAAGAAGTTAGATGAGAGAAGATGAGACATCAGTAATGTATTACACTGGAAATAGAGTGAAAGATATATTTTAGGAGGCGAGAGAGAAAGTTATGGAGATATTTTTGTCATGTGTTCACACGATTATGTTTACTATTTTGGCTTTTGCATTTAGGTTTACAGAGATAAGAAGTGCGGGCAAAGAATTATTTAATAATGAAAAACATTCAGATGATAAAAAGGAGTTTTATTTGGGTGAAAAAATTGTGCTGATTATTATAATTTTTGCTGTTGTAATTTCACTTGCATTCATTGTATTCTATGTTGCTAAAAGAAATACATTTGTAGCTGTTTGGTTTTGTGCAGTGGCTGGAATTGCATATGTGTATATAGCGGTTAAGCAGATAGTAAAAATGCTACTTATTCCAGAAAAAAGAGGATTCTCAAATGCTGATATTGATGGTTTCATGAATACATATCTGGGTTGGTGGATTATTGTACTTGTGGTGAGTGCTTTAAAAACAGGAGGCGGTATAACAGAAAAAATAATGCCAATTTATAGGGAAGACATAATGGTTGGAATGCTTTTTGTGTGGTGCTATTTTAATATTTTGTTTATAGCAGGAGGGCTGTATATATTTTTATGTTTTTCATTGAAATTTGTAAAATATTTAGTATCTAAATTTAATTTTATGTTCAAAAAAATAGAGTCTATTGTGAATAGAATATTTGATTTGGAGCAAAAGGGAGAAAAATATGATGGACTAAGAAGTTATAGATTATGGAAAGAGAATAACGAAAAAGGTGTTAAGTATAAATGCGGTATGACTATTCCAATGTTTATGCTTGATATATGTAGTATAACATTATCGTTTTTAAAATATTTACTTAAATTGATGTTTTGTTCTATATTTAAGTTTATTTATGAAACGATAACTGTATTGTATAAATGTGCTAAAAAATTATGGAGTAAGTATAAAAATAATGAATGGATGTATTTACTAGCACAAATGGCAGGAGTATGTAGCTGCGTGATTGTTTTTCTGAAACTTCAATACGGTGAGTATGAAGAGGTGACAAGAAAGGTATATGAATTTTTGGGAATCATGATTTTACTACCATATTTTACTAATAAGATAGTTAGTATGAATAAGCAGTAGAAAGAGGAGTATATAAATTTGATAAAGGAACAAATACAAATAGATAGTGCTGTTGAGTAAAGATAAAGTAAAGCAAAAATAGGGATACATTGTTTAATATAAGGTCATACCCCCCCCCACAACCCTTCATACAATGTAAAAAAGTATTCTGAGGGGTTTTCTCTTGAAGGACTATATTGAAGAGCGTGCAATGAACATTGCCAACTATATTATTGAGAACAATGCTACGGTGAGGCAGACGGCGAAGGAGTTTGGGATTAGTAAGAGTACGGTACATACGGTAGTAATAAAATGGAACGTTTAGTCTTGAAGATTCTATAAGAGGACAAGAGTGTAATTTCTACATAAAAGATTTGTATAAAATGGATTCATCACTTATAATAAAAAGGAAGGAATACAAAGAATTTTTGGAGAAGCTATATAAAAATTGAATAAGTTTATGAGAGAAAAGCGAGGTGATTGCATATGCTCACAGCGGAATTAACAAGAAAAATAGATCTTCTTCCGCGGGAATCTTATATCAAAGTAGAAAACTTTGTGGAGCAGCTTATAGCTTCGGATCAGCATTCTGACAAAGAGAGAGCTTTTAGGACATTTATGGATAAGATGAATCTGGCAGAGAAATCTGTACAGGAAAATGGGTACTATTCGGAAGAAGAAGTGGAAGAAGAATTGGATAAAATATGACAGGAAGAAAAATTGCTTATTCAGAGATTGCTTTATCAAAACGTAAGGCTATTAAGAAGGAAATAAAAGACAGGTATGGCAAAGAAAGAGCGGACAAGTTTTCAGAGCATATTTCGAAAAGTATTGCAAAGTTAAAGAACTTTCCAGAATTAGGAGTTCCTTTGCGCGATAAGTACGAGTTGGACTGCGATTACTACATGCTTTTTATAGAGCACAACTACTTCGTTTATCGGATATTTGATGAGATGATCTTGGTACTTGAGATATTTAATGAGAAAGAAGATTTCATGTTTCAGTTGTTTGGGGTAGTTACCACGTCACAGGATACGCTGGACTATTGGGATGAGTAAATTTAAAGCGGCAAGGAATGAAGGCATTCTTATGGCAGAGAAAATTGCTGATTGAGGAAAAGCGTTTATATGACAGATGAAATTTTGTCTTTGCAGGACAAAATAAAATGTTTGCAAAAAGAAAATCAGTATCTAAAATCCCTGCTTGATCAAGCGGGGATTTCGTACTCAAAGGAGAAATTGCGACAGTGTGAAATATTTAAGGAGAATACGAAGTATTCTCTGAAGCGAGCACGGGGGGTGCTCGCTTTCTTATCATGCGTCTGACGAAATAAAAGACAGGGATTTGTTTGATCCGAACCAAGGGGCAAGAATTATACCCAGAGAGATTACCGATCATGACGCTAATCTGTTTTTCGGTATGTTCTGGGGACGCACGGATGTATATGCCAAACGGACCGTCAAAAAATCTACGGGAGAGGTCAATTATTACACGCAATGCTATAATTTTTACAAGACAGGCTGTCCAAGGGTGAGCGGCAGTAAGATTAGGTGTCAAGATTGTAAAAGGTAGGCATATGAAAAGCTGAAGAAGCATCAAATCATGGAGCATTTAAGGGGTGCTTCGGAGGATGCAGCAGATGTAATAGGCATCTATCCGTTGCTGGAGGATGACACCTACAGATTTATTGTATTTGATTTTGATAATCACGAAAAAGATGGTGCAAAGCGGGATTTTGCTAATACGGACGATAACTGGAAGGAAGAAGTAGATGCCCTGCGTGAAATCTGTGTTATCAATGGCATAGATCCGCTGGTAGAGCGGTCGCGGTCGGGACGCGGAGCGCACCTTTGGATCTTTTTCCAGAAGAAAACGGAGGCTTCCTTAGCCAGAAAATTTGGAAATGCTCTGTTAAGAAATGGCGCAGAATCGGTCAACTTGAAATCCTTTCGCTTTTATGACAGAATGCTGCCGATGCAGGACCATCTTCCGCAAGGCGGTATCGGTAACTTGATTGCGCTGCCGTTGCAGGGACAGGCACTCAAAGAGGGAAACAGTGCATTTGTAGATGAGAACTGGAACGCATACCCGGATCAGTGGAAAATATTGTTGAGCAAGCCTAAGCTTTCAAAGGAGCTTATAGAAGACAGGATAAAAGAATGGAAAAGCTTTTCGACAAATGAAACGATAGAGACCGATGAGATATGGGAGCAGGACGGAGAAAAGCCGTGGGATAAGATAAGAGATTTTTATATGAGTGATGTTAACGGGGAACTTCAAATTAATCTGGCGGATGGCATTTATATTTCCGCAGAAAATCTGACACCAAGAATCCAAAACCGGATACGGGAACTGGCGGCGTTTCAAAATCCGGCATTTTTTAAGAACCAGACGATGGGGCTGTCAAACTTTGCCTGTTCCAGATACATTTATCTCGGCAGGGATGA
>CAJUJK010000005.1 GCA_910586705.1 uncultured Lachnospiraceae bacterium
CTCCCCCACATCTGCCGATCCTTCGCTCTCTTCAGCGGGCTCGGTAGTCTCTGTAGTCTCTTCAGACTCCTCTACCTCGGGAGCGACTTCAGCCGTAGCTTCGATCTGTTCCTCTTCCGCTGCCAGAACCGGCATCGCAGTCTGCGGTACCATTGTCAGTACCATAGCTGCTGCGAGCATGATAGAAAGTGTGCGATTAAATTTCTTTAATACTTTTTTCATGCTTGGTGTTTTCCTCCTCTTTCATAATATATTTTTAGCCTCGGCCAACGGTAACATGATTTTGTTAGCCGCGACCAGTTTACGTGAATAAGATGGGACAGGCGGAGCCACCCATCACACCCTATCATTGCCTATTTTATCCCCCTGCACTTCATTTGTCAAGTCCACCCCCCCCCTCAAAAATTATAAAATATGGCGTACTTTTCGTCACTTTGCCTATAAAGTTTTACTTCTTTAGTTCGACTTGCACCAAATATAGTGGTTTTTCTGACACATATATACAATTATGTAAAACCATGGCAAAAGGTTCGCAGGGATTGTTTTGCGAAAAGAACAATTACGGGTGTTATTCTAGTGACCACCCCACACTCATGCGATCTCAGAAATCACATATTGTGAAATACCAAAAATGCCTTCTCTCCCAATCAATTCAAAATCAATATTACAATCGGTATCTTCTTCCTCCAGACATTCTTTCTGCGCTTTCAAATTCCCCGTTGAATCCGCGCTCACCAGCGCCAGTATGTATTTCACCCTGCTGTCTGCATCCAGCGCCTTTTTTATTTCCATAAAAAAAATGATAATTGGGGTTTTCAAAGCGCTTGGGATTAACCTTGCATTCATAAAATTCACCATACTGCATTCTATCATCCCAGCCGGCAACATCAAGAGTTTACTTATGTCTGGAATTGCCGAATCCATACTGTGCCAAAATAGGGCATCCATTTATGCGTATTGTACAGCCGGTTTCATATCGTTTTCCTCTTCCCTGATATCTATTCCTGACAAGCGCGTCAATCAATACTTCAAATAGTATTCCTCTGTACCTCCCCAGCCTGTAATCTGTATGATACAGGCGTTTCTCCTGATATAGGTCCTGATCAAATTTTTTGACTTCCTCAGCAAACTCATAGTCAACCACATGCCAGTAAAACATTTCCAGCCTATTGGCAAACAGCTTATAGTCCTCTTTTACGGTTTCGTCTCCCTCGTTGATTTTATACTTTTCTAATTCCAGCGTCTTTTTCACCTTATTGACAATATCCTCACTAAAGGTATCAAAAGTATTGAGTATCTCACACAGGATCTGAATAAACTGATCATATTTTGCCGCCGCCTCAACCACTGGTAAAATATACTCGCCAACACCATAGTAGTCTTTATCTGTCCGTTTCAGCCTCACTTTCATAGCTATTTCGCTTTCTCCACCGTCTGCATAACATCAATCGTAGGAAGCATAACGGGCACTTCAAGCATCTTTGCCGTAATAGAATACAAATCCTCCCTGACATACGACCACAAAATCCGCAATCCCTGGACTTCCATAAAACGAACCGCCGTTTGCGGATCCATTGATTTGTCTTCAAACTGAAATACGCCGATCTTTTCCTCTTCCACCCAAAAATCATCATTGTACACTTTTATTCTAATATGTGATTTCCCCGTGTTTTCATCTATACTTTCCCCTTCCGTGCTGGCCTCCACATTAAATTCCCGGCTCACCGTCTGCGATTTCTTCTCTGCACTGCACTGAACCGAACCGTTTCTACATGGATCAGTTGTGCAGGATGCCTAACCAATTCTGCTACATTCATCTGTTTGTCCTCCTTTTTATTTCCGTATTAATAACATGCGTTATTCACGATGCCAAATGTACAAAAAACAGGGAACCTTTTTCAAGGTTCCCGATAAAGCTGTATTCTTTTGCGCTGATTCGTTCAAAGCCGTCTGCCGCCCCTTCTATTCTGCCAATCATCTCTGTCTGCGCTGCCGCAAAATCATTTGCAAAACGCCCCGGTATATAAAACATATGATCTATCAGCTTTTCAACATTGTTTTGAGAGTTCTCCAGCAAAAACTGGTACAGTCTTGCGAAATCCTTCACCTTATCCGCCATATCGGCAGGGGTCTGATCCAGCGTTCGCTGAAAATACGACAATCCTTCTTCCTCCAGCCAAAACTCCAGTTTCCCGATCATGTTCCGGTCTCTGTCTGTACAAAGCCCATCCTCGCACTGTTGACGCAGGTATTCTCTGCACTTCATATAATACTGAAAAAATTCTGCGAACTCCGCACCGCCAATTTCCCAGTTTTTTACAGTTTCAAGCAATTTTTCCTTCTTCATGTCTTCCCCTACTTTCTCTTTACAGATAGCATGGCCTGTTTTTGTACCTCTATTCCAAAAGAGCAAGCAAATCGTATCTTTTTTCTTATTGTATGTCGGTGTGATTCAGTGTACCACACTCATTACTGCCAGTCAATCAATCTTTTGTAAACAACAGCCTTTTTCGCAATTATTGACCGCCTACTCCCCCAGAATCTCCACCGCCTTCTCCAACTGGTTATCCACATCCCTGTCGTAGTAGGCGTCACTGTCAAACTCGCAGACCACGTCCGGCTCAATGCCTACCCCGTGGATATTGTTGCCCTTTGGCGTATAATACGCGCTGATCGTAAGCTTCAGTGCCGTGCCGTCAGTCAGGGGCAGCACCCTCTGGACAATACCCTTCCCGAAGGTAGTCGTGCCGACAAGCGTTCCTTTATTATAATCCTGAATCGCACCTGCGAGAATCTCCGACGCACTTGCAGAATTGCCGTTCACAAGCACCGCCATCGGCAGATCCAGTTCGTGCCTGCCGTCGCACGTATACTCGTCGCGCTCGCCGTACTTGTCTTCCGTATAGACGATCAGCCCCTTGGGCAGAATCTGTCTGGCAATGTCCACCACCACGTTCAGGCTGCCGCCGGGATTGCCGCGCAGATCCAGAACAAGCCCCTTCGCACCGGAACCTTTGATCACGGCAAGCGCTTCGGTGAACTGATCGGTGGTCACTTCGTCAAACTCGGTAATCTGAATATAGCCGATATCGTTTTCAAGCATTTCATATTTGACCGTGGGCGCCTCGATCTGCCGCCGCTCCACGTCAATCTCCAGATAATCACTCTCGCCTTCGCGGTATATGGTAAGGTGGACTTTCGTGCCCTCCTCGCCTTTTATGCGGGATACGATCTCAGACAGTTCCATACCCATCGTGCTTTCCCCATCCACAAGATAAAGCAGATCGTCCGCACGCAGTCCTGCCTCCTCGGAGGGAGTCCCTTCTATAACACCCGATATTTTACCAAGCCCGGTGTTGGGATCTATCATCAGGTAAGCGCCGATACCGTAATAGATACCCGCCGTCTCCTGCATCATGTCGTTCCACTCTTCCTCCGTATAATAGACGGAGTAGGGGTCCCCGAGCGCGTCCACCATACCGGCGTACATGCCTTCAGTCATGGCATCCACGTCAATATCCGCATCCTGATAGTAATACTCGTCGATCACTTCCTCGATCGCCTCAAGTTTCTTTTCCGTCTCGTCGCTGACAACGCTGGACGCGGTTCCCTTTTTTGACACATTTTTGCTGTCCACCGCCTCATAAACTTTCACACCCACAAAGGTGAAGCCGCAGACAAGTGTCGTCAGTGCGACGCCGAGCACCATGCCGAGCAAAAAGTTGCCACCGTTCCTGCCGTTTCCCTGCTGGGGCGGCTGCTGCGGCACGGGACCGCCGTTATAACCGCCCGGTGCCCCGTTGTAATAGGGGTTGCTCTGCTGTCCGTTCCCCTGAATGGGATAATCATTATAATAACAGTTGTTATTATTTCTCAAATCCAAATTGGGTCATCTCCTTATACACAATATACTTATTTATGTTCCGTCAATACTATTTTAAGTAGTTCCACGGGCTCACGTAGTTTCCGTTAAGGCGCACGCTGAAATGCAGATGGGGTCCGGTGGAACGCCCGGTGGAACCCACCGCCGCAATGTTCTGCCCCTTGGAAACGGTCTGTCCTTTGGAAACGTACAGGGCGGAACAGTGCATGTAAATGGTATACAGCCCGCTGCCGTGGTTAATCATAATATAGTTGCCCATGCTGCCGCTGTAATCCGCCGCCACCACGTCACCATCGTATGCCGCCAGAATCGGCGTTCCCGAGGACGCCGCCATATCCAGCCCGTTGTGGAATTTTTCCACGCCGAGGATCGGATGCATACGGTTGCCGTACTCGTCGGAAATGCGCTTGTAGCCGGGGCAGGGCCACGCGAACATGCCGCCGTTATAGATTCTTGCCTGCGCATTCTCCGCTTCCAGTCTCGCGCGCTCCTCCGCAACCGCCTTCTCCAGTGCGGCGATCTCCGCGTTTTCCTGCGCAATCATATCTTCATATTCTTTGATCGCTGCTTCTTTATTGGCAATATCGCCGCTGACAGAAACAATCTGCGCCTCTTTCTCCCCGATCAGGCTGTTGACGTTAGCTTCCTCCCGCTCTACCGCCTCTCTCGCCTCATCCAGAAGCTGTTTCTCCACTTCCAGTTCTTCCTTGCAGAGTTCCACATACTTGCGCGTCTCCACATATTCATTCAGCTTTTCCCTGTCATAGCGGGACAGTGCCTCGATGTAATCGGCACGGTTCACAATCCCGGCAATGCTCTCGGAGCCGAAGAGCGTTTCCATATAGAACGAATCGCTGCGCTCGTACATGAACTGGATGCGCTTTTTCATGGCGGCGTACTGCAGCTCCTGTCTCGCCTGCGCTTCATCCAGATCTCTTGCGGTCTCCTCGATCTCTTCCTCTTTTTCGGTAATCATTGCATTATATTGCGCGATGTTCTCCTGTATGTCTGCAAGCTGCCCGTCAAGCTGCTGCACAAAAGCCGTCAGATCATTTTTTGACTGCTCCAGCTCCTTTTTCAGCTTCTCCACGTCAGTCAGACTGCTCTTCAAGCCGGAAACCTGTTCCTTTGCCTTCTCGATCTCCCGCTCCTTCTCGCGGATGCTCTCACTGGTAACCGCCTGCACCAGAGGCGCTGGAACCGCACAGGAGAGCACAAGCGCAAAACATAATGTAACACCTGCTATTCTTTTAATTTTCTTTCGGAGTTCTGTCTTCAACCTTTAACCTCTGTTGCTTATTTTTCCTCTGCGGTCATTCTGCTAAACACGCAAATGTCGTCTCACCGTAACGATACTTCCCAGAAAACCGATTCCCACACCCAGCCCGAGGGAGACGGGCACAAGCACATGAAAGACCTCTCCCACCGGCACAAAGCTCAGCAGGGAGGAGAGCTGCGGAAAGCGGTCCGTCACATAGGATAACACTACATTATATATAGTATAAATAAACCCAAGCGGCAGCGCCGCACCGATCAGTCCGATCATAATACCTTCCACCACAAAGGGAGAGCGCACGAAAAAGTCAGTAGCTCCGATGTATTTCATAATATTAATTTCCTCTTTGCGGACAGAGATACCGATCGCCACGGTGTTGCTGATCAGGAAAATGGACACCGCCAGAAGGATCGCAATGATGCCCACGGAAACATAGGCAATCAGCGCGTTGATTCCGGTCAGGGTGGTCGCCACCAGTTCCGAACGGTTTACCATACGCACGCCGTCTATGGATTCCAGATAGGTCACAAGCGCGGACTGCATGGAAACATCATTCAGATATACCTGATAGTTGGCGGAATTTTCCAGCGGGTTCTCCGTAAAGCCATCACCGTACTCGCCAAGATATTCATCCCGGAAACTCTCCCACGCTTCCTGTGCGGAGATAAAGTCCATCTTCGCCACCTCGGGTCGTTTGGAAATCAGATCGCCGATCTGCTGAATCCTTATATCCTCGATGCCTTCGTCAAAAAATACCCAGACGGAAACGCCCTCCTCCGCATTCTTCACGATATGCTGGAAATTTGCCAGAACCGCATAGAAAATTCCGAAAAGAAAAAGGCAGGCGGCAATCGTAGCAATCGACGCCAGCGAAAAGAGCTTATTGCGGAAAATATTGCGGAACCCCTGCTTCAGCGTATAAAAAAACGTACTAATCCTCATCTATGTACCCTCCCTTTTCCTCGTCACTGATAATGACGCCGCGGCGCAGGGTTACCACACGCTTCTGCATCGCGTTCACGATTTCGCGGTTATGGGTAACAACAATAACAGTCGTTCCGTTTTCATTGATCTGCTCCAGCAGTTTCATAATCTCCCATGAATTTTTCGGATCCAGATTACCCGTAGGCTCGTCCGCCAGCAGAATCGTAGGCTGGTTCACGAGCGCGCGGGCAAGAGCCACTCTCTGCTGCTCACCGCCGGAAAGCTGCCTTGGCTTCGCCTTATATTTGCCCGCAAGTCCCACAATGGCTAAAATGCTGGGCACGTTTTTCTTAATTTCCTTATTCGACTTCTGGATGATGCGCTGGGCAAAAGCCACATTCTCATAGACGTTCCTGTCCTTCAGAAGGCGGAAGTCCTGAAACACGATCCCCAGATTCCTTCTGAATTTCGGGATTTTCCTGTGCTTGATCTTGGAGAGATCGTAACCCATCACATTGATGTAGCCGCTGCTGATGGTAAGTTCCCTCAGAAGAAGCTTGATCAATGTGGATTTACCCGATCCGCTGTCTCCCACAATAAAGACAAACTCTCCCCTGCTGATATGGAGATTCACATCTTTCAATGCCGGCGCGCCGGTCGAGTAAGCCTTGCTCACATTCGTCAGATTGATAATTTCATTTTCCACCGCGGGGGCTTTTCTTTTCTTTTTTACTGCCACGTTTCTTCACTCCTACTTTTCTTCCATTTTCTTATCTACACCATCAGAAAGCTCATTCACTTTCTTTTTTGCTTCATCCAGATCCTTACATCCATCTAAAATCATGGAAATCATCTTGATAATTTTATCAAACTGTTTGTCTGTCATAATTTCTACCATGTCCTTTCCTCCATACATCAGAATTCAAATGATTCCATATACTTCATATATTTTACCACCATCAGCGCGATTTTAAAGGTGATGGCGTCCTCAAACACCCGCAGGTCCAGACCCGTGCTCTTCTGCAGCTTATCCAGACGGTACACCAGCGTGTTCCTGTGGATAAAAAGCTGTCTGGAAGTCTCGGACACGTTCAGGGAGTTCTCGAAAAACTTATTGATGGTGACAAGCGTCTCCTCGTCAAACTCGTCGGGGCTCTTGCCATCGAAAATCTCTTTGATGAACATTTTGCAAAGAGGAATCGGGAGCTGGTAGATCAGTCTGCCGATCCCCAGTTCGCTGTAAGCGATCACATCGCGCTCGCCAAAGAAAATCTTTCCCACATCCAGCGCCATCTTCGCCTCTTTGTAGGAACTGCTCACACCTTTGATCTCATTAACCACCGTGCCGTATGCCACCCGGACATTCTTAAAACTTTCCTTGCGCAGATAAGCCGCCACCGCAGACGCACACCGCTCGATCTCCCGCGGACTGTCGTCCTCGGACAGATCTTTCACCACAATCACATTGTTTTCGTCCACGGCTGTGATAAAGTCCTTATTGTTTACACCGAAATACGCGCGCACGCTCTCAAGCGCATTGTAATCCTTGACATTGTCCGTCTCCACAATGAGCGCGACGCGCCTAACATCCGTCTGGATGTGCAGTTTCTTCGCACGGCTGTATATATCTACCAGAAGCAGGTTATCCAGAAGCAGGTTCTTCACAAAATTGTCCTTGTCAAACCGCTCTTTGTAGGCAGTCAGCAGATTCTGGATCTGGAACGCCACCATCTTGCCAACCATGTAAACGTCCTCGCCCACGCCTCCCGCCACCAGAATATACTCTAACTGCTGCTCGTCAAAAATCTTAAAATACTGATACCCCTGAATCTCCTGTGAATCTGCCGGAGATTCCGCAAATTCCGCCGCCGCCTTGCTGCAGCGCTCCATCTCCTCCGTCGTCATTGCCGCAGCCTTCCCATCCACGTCCATGACACAGAGTTCCACTCTGGCGATAGCTTTCAGACCTTCAATCGTGTTTTGCAAAATCTGATTTGAAATCATTCCCCCACCCCTCTTATGTTTCGTAACAATTCACTATGCCTTTCCACCCCATTTTTTCCGAAAAAGCAAAAGCTAGGTACTATTTTAATCTATATCTACAAAAAAATCTACCTGCATTCGTGAATTTTTTGTGTATTTTTTAAGATTTTTGGCGATTTAAAGGATTTCACGGCATTGTTAAAATTGCATATTGTTACCACCGCCATTGATATGATAGAATGAAGTTGAAGAAAGGCTGGTGATTTTTATGGATATTGCAAAATTATCTATGGCCATGTCCAGCGCCAAAACAAATGACGCCTTCGGCGTAGCAATGCTTGCCAAATCTCTGGATCAGGCGGAAACCACAGGCAGTCAGGTTGTCGGCATGATGGACGCGGCAGCAATGGAACTGTCCGTCAATCCCCACATCGGCGGAAACTTTGATATGACAGTTTAAGCCAAAAATAACGGCTGTTACAGCCGTTATTTTTTTGCGCGCATAAGCAGGTCGAAAGCACCCCTACCCAAGCAAAATCAGTTCCAGACTCATATACCCCAGACAGAGCACAATCGCAATAATCAGCGGCACGCTCAGAAGATAGTCCGCCCGCGGCCGCTGGGAAGCCCGCCTGCTAAACAGCGCCGAAAACGCCGCCTGCCGCCCTTCATTCTGCGCGATCCAGACGATCACGCAGCCGGCAATGGGCGTTGTGACAGCCGCGATCACCAGATATACGGAAAGCGCCACCAGAAGATCCTGCGTGGACAACTGCTCCGCCGTCTCGTTCACCGCCTGTCCGTACACACTGTTCAGAATACTTTCCGATACATACATCAGGACCACCTGACAGGAATTAAAGAACATATGGCAGAAAACAGAAGCCCACAGACTTCCCGCCGCCTCCACAAGCAGCACGAGAAAAATGCCGATCGCAAAGGCATAGACCGCCTGATTAAAATTCATATGCATCAGCCCGAAGAGCAGCGCCGACAAGAGCATAGCCGGGATCCCGTTACGCCGCGCATTTGGGTAACACGTGTTATTTCCTTCGCATCCGTTTCTCCGATAGCTTCTGTATATCACACCCCGGAAAACAAACTCCTCGCAAAAAGGACCGAATATCCCGATCATAAAAAGCATCGCCGGAAAAGGCGTGCTGATAATATCCCCCTCCAGCGCCGCCACGGCATTGTCCGTAAAAAACATAGTCAGCGCGTTGAGTACCGTGACCAGCGGCATAATCAGAAACGTGCACAGCGTGATCATCAGGAGCGTGGAAATCTTCACCTTGTGAAACGCTGCCGCTTCAAACTGCCTCGGCGCTCCCGGCGTCTGCGGCAAACCCGGTGTCGGCATCTGCGGCATTCCATACACAGGCGGCGCTCCCGCCATCTGCATCCCGGATGCCGGCGCCCTCTCCCTACGCTCGAAAATCAGCAGAAAGATAATCGTGGGTACGACCAATATGCTCTGGCTCAGGAAGAAACTCAGCACAAGGCTGTCAGGAAGAAGCGTTCCCCAGAAAATCAGAAACGCTATCACTCCGAAATGCACCAGTATGATAGTCAGAAACAACCAATTCGCTCTTTTACTCGTCATTGCGTCTTATCGCTTTCTCCGTTATTGTAATTTTACCCGCTTTCAGCAGGTTCCCCACCGCCCGCTTAAATTCATTCTTGCTCATCTGCATCTCCCGGCGGATCACCTCTGGCGACGCCTTATCGTTAAACGGCAGCGCCCCGCCGAAGCTGTCGATCGCCTGCATCACCTTTTCGGCGTCTCCCGCAATCTGCAGATATGCCTTCTCGCGGATGCTCAGATCCAGTTTTCCGTCCTCTTTTACCTCTGTCACGCGGGCGTTTACGGTGTCTCCGATCGAAACATTCCCATATAATTCCCGTTTCGGGATCAGTCCCGAATACTGATCGTCCACCGCCACAAACGCACCAAAATTAGGGCTGATCTCATAGACGGTGCCGCTGACCCTGTCGTCCTTTTTATAACTACTGTTATTTTTAAGATAGGGATATACGTTCATGGTAGCGCAGAGTCTGTCTGACTTATCAATATAAAGGGCGGCAAGGCACTCTTCCCCCGCGGACACCCTTCTTGTCTGCTCCTTAAAGGGAAGAAGCAGGTCTTTTTCCAGTCCCCAGTCCAGAAACGCGCCGATCTTCCCAACCTGCACTACACGCAGCCTCTCAACCCCGTGCAAAGTGATTTTCGGCATATTTGTGGTGGCAATCAGCCTGTCCTTTGAGTCGCGGTACACGAAAACCTCGACCCCGTCGCCGTTTGCCGCGCCCGCCGGCACCTGCTTTTTCGGCAGAAGGATTCTCTCTTCCGTATTTTCGCCGTCGTAAAGGTACACGCCGAACTCGACCTGTTTCGCAATTTTTAATGTCTGTATTTCACCTAATTGAATCATGTTTATCTTCCTTCCCGCCAGATTCGTGCAAGCACGATCTGCCTGTCTGTACAGCTCCCCGCGCACGCTCAGCACGCGCCATTCGTAAACTCCACAATGCAAAATGGAGTCCCATCCGACTGGTTTAAGGAAACCGTGTACAGTTTCCCGTTCTCTCCTGCTGCCACCACTGGATAAATTTCATCTCCAAGCACAGCCTGACTCTTGTACTCCACACGAAGCTGGCTGATGTGGAACCCGCCCGGAATGCAGTCCATCGCCATGCGTACATACTGCCCGTTGTTGACATGATGGTTGGTGTCAAGGTTATGCGGTCTGACCGTAAACGCCTCCATCTCCTGCCCGTTTTCCGGCATAGCAATCTTTCTGGGCGCGTAATCCATCGGGTATTTCTCCTCCGGCGCATATCCCGCAAGCATGTCCTCATTCGGCTTTACGGGACGCATTTTTTCCCTGTCCATCAGCGTCCAGATCGAGTTTGCCCATGCGAGCGCCTCCCCCTCCTTTGTCTGCATCAGGAAATTACGGAGCCCCATAAATCCCCGGAACTCATAGGGCGCCGTGCCGATCACAACCCGTTCGCCGTACTTCGGATAACGCCCGATACAGATCTGCCATGCGGACAAAAGCCACACCTGCCCGATTTGATTCATATATTCCAGTCCCAGACCGATGTCCTCGGAATGAAAGGTGGAGCAGTCCTGAAAATAGTCTAACAGAGACTGCAGACTTAGACAGCCATTCTCCCCTACCTCACTGTAACGTATTCTTCCGTCAAATGTATACATGTTAATCCAACCTCTCTGCCAACATCGTCTCCCGCTCCAGAACGAAACATTCAAGAACAACGCCGCCCATTCCTTTTACAGAAGCGTATCCGCAACGGGATCCACACTCCTTGTAAGAATCCCCTTCATCTGCGCAATGGCAATGCCGTAGTTCGTCACCGGCACACCCTGTCTTTTCGCAAAGCGCATCCGACGCAGCACTTCCCTCTCGTTTAACATACAGCCCCCACAGTGGATCACCAGCGCGTAAGGCGTAAGGTCTTCGGGAAAACCTGTCCCCGAAGCAGTCTCTATGACAATATCCTTCCCCGCATATTTTTTCAGAAAACGGGGTATCTTCACCGTTCCGATATCATCGCACTGTCTATGGTGCGTGCAGCCTTCCGCAATCAGCACACGGTCACCGTCTTTCAGACTGTCCAAGGCTTTCACGCCCTCCGCCGCTATTTTCAGAAATCCTTTATACCGCGCCATCAGTATAGAAAAAGAAGTGAGGGGAATGTCCTCCGGCACGATCGCCGCCACCTCCTCAAACGCCTGACTGTCCGTGATGACAAGCGCGGGCTTGTCCGCAAGTTTCAAAAGCGCCTTCTCCAGTTCCGTCTCCCGCACCACCATCGGAACCGCCCCCGCCTCCAGCAGGTCGCGTATCGTCTGCTGCTGTGGCAGGATCAGCCTCCCCTTGGGCGCCGCGGCGTCAATGGGAACCACCAGCACCACCACATCCATGGGCTTCACCAGATCCGCCACAAGGTGACGCTCCTCCTCATCCGGGCGCATTGCCGCCAGCTTTTCTTTCAGTTCGCGGACGCCTGCGCCTGTCTTGGCACTCACATATATAACGTCCGTTATTGAATTTTCTTCCTGCCCGGTAAATTCTGGTTTCACGATATCATTTCCCGAGTCCCATATATCGGACTTTGTATACGCTATAATGAACGAAATTTCCCGCTCCTTGAAAAGTGCAAGCAGCTCCTCGTCGCAGTCCGCCAGTCCCTCTCCGGCGTCCACCACCAGCACCGCGATATCCGTTTTTTCCAGCGCCTGTTTCGTCTTTTTTATGCGCTGTTCCCCCAGCGCCCCCTCGTCGTCGAAACCGGGTGTGTCGATCAGCATGACAGGACCGAGCGGCAGAAGCTCCATCGCCTTATATACCGGGTCAGTGGTCGTTCCGTGAACCTCAGACACCACGGAAAGATCCTGCCCCGTCACCGCGTTGAGCAGACTGGACTTACCCGCGTTTCGCCTTCCGAAAAACCCGATATGCACCCGCTCCCCCGCGGGGGTATCATTCATCCCCATACTTGCGCTGTCCTTTCTCTATCATGGCAGTTCAGTACACGCCCATTCGCAAAATTGCGCATCCTGCGCTTTGCGAATGCTTTTGCGTTCCCTCAGACCTTCATCTTCCAGCCAGCCTTGTGCAGGCACAGTCTGTCTGAACGGTTCGGTCTGGATAAACAGTTAAAACCGGAAGTCCCGTATCCCTTCCTTGATCTTTGCCAGATGATCCTTTGCGATCTCCCGCACCTGCTCCTTCGGGATGTTTACCAGTTCCGCCTGTATCAGCGCTTCACCGACCGCCTTCGTCTCCTCGGACGCATAGTCCATCAGGTACTCCTTCAGGGTCATCAGCGCGTTGGGGTGACAGCAGTTCTGGATCTGCCCCGTCTTGCACAGGCTCATAAAACGATCGCCTGTCCTGCCCTCGCGGTAGCACGCCGTGCAGAAAGACGGAATATAGCCGAGTTCCATCAGCCACCCGATGACCTCGTCCAGCGTTCTCTGGTCGGACACGTCGAACTGCTCCGTGTCTGTGGGTCTCTCTTCCTCCGTATAGCCGCCCACGGAAGTCCGGGACGCGCCGGAAATCTGGGAAACACCCAGACGGATCACCTTCTCGCGCACCGCCTGACTCTCTCTGGTGGAAATGATCATGCCCGTGTAGGGAACCGCAATGCGGATCAGCGCGCAGAGCTTCGCAAAAATCTCATCGTCAATGCCGTTGTCAAACGCCGAGGGGTCAATGTCGTCGGCGTGCTTGATGCGCGGCACACTGATCGTATGGGGCCCCACCCCGTGAACCGCCTCCAGATGTTCCGCGTGCATGAGAAGCCCGGCAAACTCGTACTTATACAGTTCCAGACCGAAGAGCACGCCCAGCCCCACGTCGTCAATGCCGCCCTCCATGGCACGGTCCATCGCCTCTGTGTGGTAATTGTAGTCATGTTTCGGTCCCGTGGGATGCAGCTTCAAATAGCTCTCCTTGTGGTAAGTCTCCTGAAAGAGGATATAGGTGCCGATGCCCGCCTCCTTGAGCATACGGTACTCCTCCACCGTGGTCGCGGCGATGTTCACGTTGACGCGGCGGATGGCGCCGTTCTTATGGTTGATGGAATAGATCGTTTTGATACATTCCAGTATATATTCGATGGGATTGTTGACCGGGTCCTCCCCCGCCTCGATCGCCAGACGCTTGTGCCCCATATCCTGCAAAGCGATTACTTCCTGCTTCACTTCCTCCTGCGTCAGCTTCTTCCTCGGGATATTTTTATTCTTCATATGGTACGGACAGTAAACGCAGCCGTTCACACAATAATTCGACAGGTAGAGCGGCGCGAAAATCACAATGCGGTTGCCGTAGTAGGCAAGTTTGATCTCCTCCGCCAGCGCGTAAATCTTTTCCAGTATCTCCTTGTCCTCACATGCCAGAAGGACCGATGCCTCTCTGTGGGAAAGTCCCGCACATACCGTGGAATTGCCCTCCCTACGGGGTCTCGCCTTGTCCAGAATTTCATGGATAAGGGACTTGTTATCCTTATTTTCCTCCGCATACTTCAACGTTTCCAGAATCTCTTCATGGCTGATAAACTCGTCTGCACATAATGATTTCGGATCGTACATTTTCATTTACCTTCTTTCTGCTATATAAACAATCGCGCTGCGTCTCCCCGGCTCACCACCACCCGGTATCCTGCTGCCGCCACGGTTTCCTTCAATGCCGCCAGCCCTTCCGCCGCCTCCCGCCCGGTGCACACCTTATTGTCATAAAGGCTGTACTGCCCGCGCACATCCTTCGGGGACAGGTTCGGCATTACCACATTGGCTCCGGCTTTCAGCCCCATCTCCCGCCCCTGCGGATGAATGGTGCCGAGCGCCGTGGTCGCAGGAATCAGCGCTCCCGGCAGCGCCAGCCTTGTAAGCGCCACCATGGTCAAAGTCCGCGTCAGACTTCCCGCCGGATACGCCGCAAAAGGCGTGTCGTGATGGGGGATAAACGGTCCGATCCCCACCATCTCGGGCTGGAACGCCTGCAAAAACCGCATGTCCGCGATCAGCTCTTCCGTGCCCTGAAAGGGGGAGCCAACCATAAAGCCCGCCCCGGTCTGGTAACCGATCCGCTTTAAGTCCCGCAGGCATTCCATGCGGCGCAGATACGCCTGTCCCGGCGGATGCAGCTTTTCGTAATGAGAGCGGGACGCCGTCTCATGCCGTAATAAATACCGGTCCGCTCCCGCCTGATGCCAGCTTTCATAATCCTTTCGCGGCCGTTCCCCCAGAGAGAGCGTCACCGCGCAGTCAGGATATTTTTTCTTGATATGGGAAACAAGTCCCTCCACCCACTCCGCCGTGTGGTAAGAGTCCTCGCCGCCCTGCAGCACAAAGGTGCGAAATCCCAACGCATAGCCCTGTTCACAGCAGGCGAGAATTTCCTCCCCCGTAAGTCTGTAGCGCGCCGCAGCCGCATTGCCCCGGCGGATACCGCAGTAAAGGCAGTCGTTTCTGCAGAAACTCGAAATCTCTATCAGACCCCTGATATAGACGTCTGTCCCATAATGGCTCCTGCGCACTTTGTCCGCCTCGTCAAACAAAATCTGTCTGTCGTAGGCGCCATCTATCAAAAACCGCCACTCGTCATCGGAGAGCTCTCCGCCCGCGGTGAGGCGGTCTGTCAGGTCTGTCATAAAACCTCCCGTGCGCCTTTTATACCCGGCTGCTTTTCCGCTTACTGATATTATAGTATAACACTTTCTTTCAAAAAGCGCGATAGCCAGATTCTAAAATAAGAATCTGACTACCGCGATTCGTCATCCGCATAATACTGTGCCTGCGCGTGCCACAGCTCATAATACTTTCCGTTTTTGTCCGCCACAAGTTCTTCATGGCTCCCAAGCTGGGAAAGCCTTCCCTCATGAAAAACCGCTATCTTATCGCAGAAGCGGCAGGAAGAGAGCCTGTGGGATATATACACCGCCGTCTTTGTTCCCGCGATCTTGTCAAAATTGGAATAAATTTCATATTCCGCCAACGGGTCCAGCGCCGCCGTGGGCTCGTCCAGCACAATAAAAGGCGCTTCCTTATAGATTGCTCTGGCAATGGCAATTTTCTGCGCCTCGCCGCCGGAAATCTCAATCCCCTCATCGTCATAGTCTTTGTAAAGATACGTCTCCAGCCCTCTCTCCATGGACGCGAGGCGGTCCCCAAAGTCCGCGTCTCTCAGACATTTTTCGGCTGCTTTGCTGTCATAGTCGCAGGATACGGCAATGTTCTGCGCCAGCGGAAACGGGTACAGCGTGAAATCCTGAAACACCACCGAAAACAGCCTGCTGTACTCCTCCTGCTTAAATTTTCTGATATCCACGCCATTTAAGAGAATTTCCCCTTCCTGCGGATCGTAAAGTCTGCAGAGCAGCTTGATCATCGTCGTCTTGCCGGAACCGTTCATGCCGACGATCGCCAGTTTCTCCCCGACTGTCAGTTCCATGGACAGGTTTTTCAGCGCATATCTCTCCGTTCCCGGATACCGGAAAGACACATTCCGAAATTCGATTCTGTATACACCGTCGCTTCGTTTCTCCACCGGGAGTTTTCCCCGGTACATCTCGTTTTCCATATGAATCAGCGCAAGGGTGCTGAGCTGTTGTCTCGCCGCCATCGCCAGCGTAGGGACGCCGTGAACCACCCCTGCCGCCGCTTCCAGAAAATGCCCGAAGGCGCCCGCAAAGCGCACCACATTTCCCACCGTGATCGTCCCGGCAAGCGCGATCATCACAACGATCAGATAAGCGCCCCCATTTGCCGCGGCGCCTGCCGCCGCGCCGAAAAACGCTTCCCCGGCGTCATTTTGCGATGCCTTTATCATGGGGTCCCGGAACCCCTTATGCCGCAGGACCTCCGTGGTCCAGCGTTCCATCAGATCATAGCCTTCATAGATGCGGATATCTTTGCCGTTTTTATAGTTGTAAGATCCCTGCCCGGCAAAGTCCCACGCGAAACAGAACGTCTCTTCCTTCTCCTGCGCGCTCTCCGCCTCGTGATAACGCCAGTGGTCCCTCTGCCTGCCAAAACGCATCCGCAAAAATACCGAAATCACCTGCACCGCAGCCAGAGCCGCCATGAGAAGCCATACCGCCGCCGTTTTCGACCGAAATAGAAAGGCTGCCACCGGGAAGCCCACGACTGCCGCACCGGTCAGTTGAAACACGTTCTCCATGATGTCGTTGCACGACCAGAAAACACCGTTAATCCCCGCGCCCCAGTTATTGTCTTTTCTGATCCTGTCCTTCAGCTCCTTGACTTTCGGACTGTCTATTCTCGAAAAGTCCATCTCCAGCATTTTGGTCTGCGTCTCGCACTCGTACAGATAATACATCTGCTCCCTGCGCACTTCCATCCTGTGATAGACAGCTCCCGAGAGAAACTGCAGCAGCATGATCCCAAACACCGACGATACGATCACCACAAGCATTTCCCGGATCGCCGCATGTGCGCGGATGCCGTCCAGAATATAGGCGGTCAGCAGCAACTCCCCGTAGGGAACTGCCGTCTTGAGCAGCAGGGAAACTGCCATGCCCGGAAAATAACAGCGGTCCATCTTCTGCACGTACTTTATTATCTTTACAATGTTCCTGCCGTGTTCCCGAATCGGAAGCTTTTTGAGCAAGTAATCCGTCGTCATGTTTCCGCCCCCTCTCCCCTGCGATAGTAACTGCTCTGCACCTCAAACATCCGGGCGTAATCCCCGCCCGCACGCATCAGTTCCTCATGGGTTCCCATCTCCGCGATCTCTCCGCCGTCAAGCACAATGATGCGGTCGGAAAATTTCGTGCTGGCAAGCCTGTGGGAGATAAAAACCGACGTTCTGCCCTGCGTGTAGCGGTTGTACTGTTCGTACACTTCGCTCTCCGCAATCGGGTCCAGCGCCGCCGTTGGCTCATCCAGCACCATGACCGGCGCATTCTTATACAGCGCCCTCGCCAGCAGAAACCGCTGCTTCTGCCCGCCCGACAGCTCCACGCCGTCCTCCATCATCGTCTTTGTCATGTAACTTCGCATATGAATGCCCTGTCTCTGAAACGTCTGTTTAAGCCCCGCCTGCCCCAGCGCCCTCCAAGCCCTCTCCTCATCCACCCGCTCCGCGCGGTCCACGGCAAGGTTTTCCCCCACCGTAAATGGCAGAATCAGCGTCTCCTGAAACACGATCGAAAACAGCCGGTACCACTCTTCCTTGGGAAATTCGTTTCTGTCGATCCCGTTTATGAAGATCTGTCCTTCGTCGGGTTCATACATCCCGCACAAAAGTTTGACAAGCGTCGTCTTTCCCGCGCCGTTTGCCCCCACAAGGGCGAGCTTTTCGCCGGCGCGGATGGTCAGATTCAGATCCCAGAATACGGTCTTGTCCCCCTCCTCCGTGTTTTTATAAGAAAAGCCCACATGCCGAAACGTGATCTCCGGGGGAAGGGCGATGCTTGCCACATGCCCGTTTCCGCTCTTACGGTTCTCTTCCGGCAGATCCAGATACGCCCTAATGCAATCCGTGCCGTTCGCCGCGCCCCGCAGGATGGCGAGGGAACTCATGATATCGTTGACAAACCCGGAAAACCCTGTTATCGCGCCGAAATACAGTACAAACTCCCCGGCGCTCACGCTCCCTGCCTGCGTCTGGTACAGTAGATATGTGTAGGCGCCCAGATTGCGCACCGCACCCAGCGCAAACCCGATCCTTTCATAGAGAGCGTCCTTTTTCTTTGACAATTCCGCCAGTTTCCGCAGCTCGCCGATGGTCTGGTCGCGCAGACTGATCATCCACTCTCTCATACCGTAAATGCGGATGTCTTTCGCGCCGTTTACATTGCCCATGGCGTTCTCAACGCACTGAAAATGTTTCTGCGCCACAGCCCTTTGTTCGCGCAGCGACTCCTCATATCTGATATGCCTCATATGAAACCCGTAATTGATAAGCGCCAGAGCCAGCAGAGCCGCAAACACCGGCACGCTCAGACAGGCGAGCACCGTCGAATACAGAATAAAACGCAGCCCATTCACGCACAGGTCAATCGTGCCTCTCACCATCTGGGATACCGCGCACCAGTCCCCGCCCCAGATCGCGTCATAGACTTTCCAGTGCAGTTTCTTGTTTTCCCCCGATTCCTGATCCGCATAGCGAAGCCGCAGACTTTTCAGAAAAAACATGCCCATCAGATTGGTTCTCTGGGTGTTATAAAGATTGTATTTTCCCGCCTGCACACCTTTGTACATACCGCTGGCAAGCATTGCAAGAATTCCAAAACCGCCCAGAACAAGAAGCGCCTGCCCCGCCGGCGCCCGCCGCTCCACCAGATCAATTGCCACCTTTGGCAGATAAATCATAAAAAACGGCAGAAACGCCCCTAGAACGATCTCCGCCCCGCCAAGCACCAGCACAAGCGGCTCATTCTTTCTGAAAAGACGGATGTAAAACCAGATGTCGCTTATGACAGAATTGTGTTTCATGTTCCCCGTTCCCCCATATCATTCTGGCTATTATAATAACACAGCAGACTTTGCCGCAAAAAAAGATGCACGAGCGGTCATACTCGTGCACGAATGGCATTTTATCATTCACAGGGGCAGCATGACCTCCGTGGCAAACACGCCCTCCTCATACTGTCTTTCCAGATAACCGTGGTATTTGTCCACCACCTTGTCAATGCGCATCAGCCCGAACCCGTGGCTGCCCGTGTTCTTGTCAGACAGATAGACGCCGCCCGCCTTTTTCGGACTTTCACCGATCGCGTTTATCATATATATATAGAGCTGCCCTTTCAGAATATCCATATAGACGCGGATAAAGCGCTGCCCTTCCTGCCGTATCTTCATACACGCCTCTATGGCATTGTCCATCAGATTTCCGACGATCAGACAGACATCCACCTCGGACAATGCGGTATCCAGTTTCTCCGGCACCACCGCCTTTGCCTCCACCGCGATTCCTTTGGACGCCGCCACGGAAATCTTGCTGTTCAGAATCGCATCCACCATCACATTGCCCGTCTTGATGACTGTGTCCACCGTGGTCAGATCCTGATCCAGTTCATTCAGATATGCCTCCAGTTCCTTAAGCCGCCCCATAGCAAGGTGCGCTTTCATGGTCTGTATGTGGTTGTGATAGTCATGCCGCCACCCTCGCGTCTGGCGGTACATGTTCTGCACTTCCTCGCAATGCTTTTGCAGCAGTTCACTCTGGTAGCGCAGCGTGCGCCTGTCCGCCAGCACGCCGACCGCATAGCGGAAAATAACCGCCGTCACCGCAAGCAAAGCCACCGCCACAATAACCGCAAATATCCATATCACCGGCGTTCCCTGTGCCATGCTATCCTTCATTCCTTCCATCCTGATTTCGGCAAAAATGCGCGATAAACGCACGGTTCACCTCCGCATACATCCGCCTGCTGACAGGAATCCTGCTTCCGCTGTCAAGCGTAATCTCGTTTTTTCCAATCCGGCAGATGCTTTCCACGCGGCAAAGATAGGAGCGGTGGCATCTGATAAATCCGTGCGGTCCAAGCTGCCGTTCCATCTCTGAAATACTCTCTGTGATTTCCATCTGCCCACAGGATCCGTCCCTGTCATAGGTTTCCATCACGCATCCATGCCCTCTCGCCTCGACATAGGAAATGTGACCGACGGCAATCTTCACCGTCTCCTCTCTGCCGTGCACAAGCGCAAACTCCTCTTTCTCACTCCGCCGCACCACCTTATCCATGCACGCTCCGACCTTTTCCATACTGATCGGTTTCAACAGATAGTGAAGCGCCTCCACCTCGTAGCCACATCCCATATAATCCGCAATGCCTGTCGTGAACACGATGGCGATTTCCCTGTCGCGCTCCCTTACTTTCCCTGCCATCTCCACGCCGTTCATTTTTCCCATCTGGATATCCACGAAGAGAATGTCAAAATCGTTCGTCTCCTCCCAGACAAAGAGAAAGCTTTCCGCGCTTAAAAAGGTCTGTATCGAGACAGCCTGTCCCTGCGCCGCGCCCCATGTCCGCAGATACGACGAAAGCAGTTCCGTATGCGTTTGTTCGTCCTCAATGATGGCGATCTTTATCATTTTTGTCTCCATGGAGCCGCCGTCTCGTCTCAGCAGTTTTGAAAGTCAAAGAAACCCCGATGAAATGGTTTCATCAAGGGTTTGTGGTCTGGCGATTCTATCTATACATCAATCATCTCCAGAAATATCTTTGGTTCCACCGCAGAGATTCCTGAATTTCTAAAATCGGATGTATTTCTTGTAATTATATATTCTGCCCCGATTTCCAATGCACATTCCATCTGTAAACAGTCCTCAAAATCCGTAAAACCTTGATTATCCAATGCCGCCAGTATTTTACTTCGGTCTATCCCGGATATCTCAAAGATTCCACAAAGTGCCGTCAACATTTCCTTTCTCTGTGAAACGGTAAAGTCCTTTCTTAAGATATAAAATAAATTGGATATTGTATGCGCCGCAATATACCCTGTTAACCGTTTTCTGTTGCACAAATCGATAATCCTGATTGCATCTTCCGCATATGGCTCCCTTTTCATCATAAAATCCATGATCACATTTGTGTCAACTAAGACTATCATATCTTTCTTCCCTTGCCGCCTCCAATTCCGCTTTATAATCAAAATCTTCAGGAAGACTCCTGCTATACTTCATCAACGTTGAAAATGCATCCTTAGGCGGCTGTGTCTCCCGGCTTTCCCCAATACGGGAGAATGCCTCAAGATTCTGGAGTATATTAAATACATATATCAATTTATCATCAGATAGGTTATCAAGCAGTTCCAAGGTCTTTGCCCTGATCTGTGTCATGCCATACCACCTCCGTATTTCTTCTATATACTGCTTTTCTTTACTAATTATATACAGTTTTTATGCCAAATACAATTAAAATAAACCCTGGAACTTTGGTTTTCTCCTAAACGTATTAAGCAAAGCCTTTTTTGCAACTTAGCAGCCGGCAGACACCCTGCTCGCAAAAATAGAGACACAAAGAAACCCCGATGTATCATTCTCATCGGGGTTTGCAAGCTGGGCTACAAGGATTCGAACCTTGAAATGACGGAGTCAGAGTCCGTTGCCTTACCGTTTGGCGATAGCCCATCAACAATTAAGGATTATAGCGGAAAAAGGGACGTTTGACAAGCCCCTTTTTCCACTTTTTTTAAAAATTTTTAAATTTTTTCAATCAGATCTCAAACATCAGTTCACCGTAGGTCGGAATCGGCCAATATTCTTTATCCACGATCATCTCCAGCTCATCCGCCGGAGCACGCAGTTCGTCCATCGCCGCCTTCACCGTGTCTTTATAGAAGAACGCCTGCGCCTTTGCATCCTCCATGACGGATGCCTCTTTCTCCGCCTTTTTCAGTTTTGCAAGCGCCGTCTGCATTGCCGCCAGCTTCTCGCCGACGATTGTCAGAAGTTCATCCTGCGTGGTCGCGTCCGCGCCTGCCGTCTTCACCGCGTTTACGGTGTCCGCAAGAACCTTCGTATAGCGGATCACCGCGGGAATGATCTGCTTGCCCGCCATGTCGATCATGGTAAGCGCTTCTATGTTAATGGATTTCGCGTAAGTCTCGTAAATGATCTCCTCCCGGGACTCCAGCTCCACTTTCGTGAAGATGCCGAACTTCTCAAACAGTTTCACCGCCTTGTCGGTGGTCAGCGTACCCGCCGCCTCGATCATGGACTTAATGTTCGGAAGCCCCCTTCTTGCAGCCTCCGCCACCCACTCGTCGGAGTAGCCGTTGCCGTTGAATATGATTCTCTGGTGCTCGGTCATGTATTTCTTGATCAGATCGTGGATCGCCAGTTCCTTGTTGTCCGCCTGCTCCAGAATGTCAGCCGCCTCGCAGAAAGCCTCCGCCACAATCGCATTCAGCGTGGTGTTCGGGCTTGCGATGGAATCCGCGCTCCCCACCATACGGAACTCAAACTTGTTGCCTGTGAAAGCGAAGGGCGACGTTCTGTTTCTGTCGGTGGCGTCCTTCTGGAAATCGGGCAGGGTACTTACGCCCGTTAAGAGCTTGCCGCCCTCCTTGACAGAGGTTGCCTCGCCCGTCTCGATCAGCTGTGTCACCACGTCCTCAAGCTGTTCGCCGAGGAAAATGGAAATAATTGCCGGGGGCGCCTCGTTCGCGCCGAGTCTGTGGTCATTGCCCACATCGGAGGCAGACTGGCGGAGCAGATCCGCATGTCTGTCCACCGCCCTCATAACACATGCCAGCACGAGAAGGAACTGCACGTTCTCGTTGGGCGTATCGCCGGGATCTAACAGGTTCACACCGTTGTCCGTGGTGATCGACCAGTTGTCGTGCTTGCCGGAACCGTTCACGCCTGCGTAGGGCTTTTCATGCAATAAACAACGCATGTTATGTTTGACAGCCACCCGCTTCATGGTCTCCATCACGATCTGGTTGTGGTCCACCGCAATGTTTGCCGTCTCATAGATCGGCGCAAGTTCATGCTGTGCCGGAGCCACCTCGTTGTGCTGGGTCTTTGCCGTCACGCCAAGTTTCCACAGCTCCTCGTTCAGATCCTTCATATATGCGCCGACGCGCTCACGGATAACGCCGAAGTAATGATCCTCCATCTCCTGCCCTTTCGGAGCCGGCGCGCCGAAAAGGGTACGTCCCGCAAACATCAGGTCAGTTCTCTTCATATATAAGTCTTTATCTACCAGAAAGTATTCCTGTTCGGGACCGACAGAGGCGGTCACCTTGGTGGCGCCCGTATTTCCGAACAGCCGCACAATACGCAGCGCCTGCTCGCTCAGCGCCTCCATGGAACGGAGAAGTGGCGTTTTCTTGTCCAGCGCCTCGCCCGTGTAGGAGCAGAACGCGGTGGGAATACAGAGAATCGTGCCGCAGCCGGACTCCTTCAAAAACGCGGGGGACGTAATATCCCATGCGGTGTAGCCTCTCGCCTCGAAGGTTGCCCTTAAGCCCCCGGAAGGGAAAGAGGATGCGTCCGGCTCGCCCTTGATCAGCTCTTTGCCGGAAAACTCCGTCAGCATCTTGCCCATCTCGTCGGGATGGGACACGAAAGCGTCATGCTTTTCCGCGGTGATGCCTGTCAGAGGCTGGAACCAGTGTGTGTAATGGGTTGCGCCGTTCTCCACCGCCCAGTCCTTCATCGCCTTGGCAACGATATTCGCGGTGCTCATGGACAGCTCCCCGCCCTCATTCATTACCTTGACGACTTCCTTGTAAGCGTTTCTCGTCAGACGCTGCTGCATCTTGCCGAGCGTAAACACGTTTTTCGCAAATATCTCTTCCACATTGAATACTTCGCTCATAATAATCATCCTCCTCACCCGGTTTCAAAAAAATGCGCCCCAAAAAACTCCTTTTTTGGAACGCCATCGTTCTGAATACCTGTATACAATTTACGTCTATAAGAATACCTTACTTTTTTGGAAAATGCAAGTAGTAATTTCACATTTATAAAAAAACTTATTTCACCCTCTCCCGTTTATGGATTTGTTCCACCGCATACAAAGGCAGATTGACAAGCCCTTCCTCCGCTTTATAATCCGCCATAGATGCACGGACAGAAACCGCCGGATGGAATTTATCGCGATAAGTTTTCAGACTCTTCGCTTTCAGGTTTACCTCCGCCTTAACCTCGACAGGCACAATTTCTTCGCCCGTATCAACGACGAAATCCACCTCGCAGGAACCCCTGTCGTTTGTCATCTGCCAGTCCTGCCGATCCAGCAATTCTGCATAGCGCTCGCCGGCAACCGCTAACAGAAACTCCTAAAAGGACAGCGGGTACCAATTCAGAAATTCTACCTTGCCCACCGGGAATGATGTGCCCCCGTGCAGCGCAATCCCCATAAGCAGGCGTTCCACATTCAGATCGGCGGCAAACAACTCCGCCATTTCACAACGAAAAAGTGTGACCGTATACACTTTTTGCAACGAAAAACTGCTGCCTCCCAACACTTTTTACACCGAATAAATGAATAACTCAGATTCTACTTCTCCACCCGCAATATATCCCCCACCTCCGGCACCTCCGACAGTCTCACGTCGATCGTCTGCTTCGGGTGCGGGCAGGACTCCACGGGATTTCCCTCCGCGTCATACATGGCAAGCACCTTGACGGGAATGTTCTCCCCCCGCGGCTTCATGATCTCTATCTCATCCCCCACGCAGAACTTGTTGCGCTGTTCGATGCGGGCGCAGAGCCATCCCCGCGCGCCGTCTCCCGCTGTCATGCTGCCTGCTGCCACCATACTTCCGCCTTCCGCAGCCGCATTTCCCGCCAATTCCCTGCTCTTTCTTTCCGCCTCTGCATCTTCTGCCGACGCCGCGGTTTCCACCACAGCCCCCACAATCCCGAGATAAATATACTCGCTCACATAGGTGCTCTCGTCGTAGATCTGGGTATTCTCGTCCGCCTTGCCGAAGTAGAAACCCGTTGTAAACTTGCGGTAAGTGCACTTGGCGATCTCCGCCCGGTACCAGTCCATATGGGCGCGGTACTGCTCCTCGGAGGCAAAATAATCGTCAATGGCACGTCTGTATGTGCGCGCCACAGTCGCCACGTAGAGCGCGGTCTTCATCCTGCCCTCGATCTTGAAGCTGTCGATGCCCGCATCCACCAGTTCGGGAATATATTCAATCATATTCAGATCTTTGGAATTGAAAATAAAAGTGCCCCTGTCGTTCTCAAAGACGGGCAGATACTCTCCTGGTCTGGTCTCCTCCACCAGCGCGTACTTCCACCGGCAGGGATGGGTACATGCGCCGTGGTTTGCGTCCCGCCCGGTAAAATAGTTGCTCAGAAGGCAGCGTCCCGAGTAGGAAATACACATGGCGCCGTGCACAAAGCTCTCAATCTCCATCTCCTCCGGGATATGTTCGCGGATTTCCTTGATCTCCCGCAGGGAAAGTTCCCGTGCGGACACGACCCGCTTCGCCCCCTGCTCATGCCAGAAACGGCAGGTCATATAGTTTGTATTGTTCGCCTGCGTGGAAATGTGGACATCGATCTCCGGGCAGATTTCCCTTGCCAGCGCAAACATGCCGGGATCCGCGATGATCAGCGCGTCCGGCTTCATCTCCTTCAGCTCGCGGAAGTAATCTTTCGCCCCCTCCAGATCATAGTTGTGCGCCAGAATGTTCGCGGTCACATACACCTTGACACCCCGCTCATGGGCAAAGGCAATGCCCTCCGCCATCTCCTGCGCAGAAAAATTTTTTGCTTTCGCCCGCAGCCCGAAAGCTTCACCGCCGATATACACCGCGTCCGCCCCAAAAATAACAGCTGTTTTTAATACCTCCAGACTGGCGGCAGGCACCAGAAGTTCCGGTTTTTTCATCCTATCATTCCTCCACCCTGACGCTTACCGTCACCCCGTCCCCGACAGGCAGCACTACCGTCCGCAGCGCCCCGTTATGCGTCAATTCAAAAAGATACTCCCGCATCCTGCTGTGGATCGTGCGGTTCCTCCGCTCCACGGCAAACCGGGATTCCAGAATATCGCCGTCCTGCAGCACGTTGTCGGACACCAGAAGCCCTCCGGGCGCAAGGAGCCGCAGAATATCCGGCAGAAAATGGATGTACTGCCCCTTTGCCGCATCCATAAAAATAAAGTCATAGGGTCCCGCAAGTTCTTTCAGAATATCCGCCGCATCCCCTTCCAGAAGCGTGATGGCTTCCTGTTTTCCCGCGCGCGCGAAATTTTCCTTCGCCACAGGGATTCTTTTTTCATACTTTTCTATGGTAGTGATCCTGCACCCTCCGGGGGCGTACTCACTCATCAGAAGCGCAGAAAAACCAATGGCGCATCCCACTTCCAAAATGGACATGGGCTTCCGCACCGCCAGCAGGAACCGCAGCAGTCCCTGTGTCTGCGTGCGTATAATCGGCACATTGGTTTCCAAAGCTTCACGTTCTATCTGGTCCAGAAAAGGAGTGTTGCCCGCGTCCAGAGAAGCGAGGAAGGTATCCATACGCTCACCTGAAATCACTTTGCATCTCCTTCCGTATCCTCTCCGTCCTCCTCCGGGGCGTCTGCCGCCATCACATCCATCATCTCCTCCGCCGTCATGGCGGTGCTCAGATCATAGATACCGGGCTGCATTTTACCGTGGTTCTCCGACAGCAGTTCCTGCATCACAAAAAGTTTGGCGTCGCGGATCAGTCCCCGCTCCTCCAGCATCTTTCCCACTTCCATGGCTGACACCGGTTCCTCCACGTTGACGCTGATGATCCTGCCCTCGCCGAGAGAAACCGGCTCCTCGGTAAATATGCGGAAACCGTAATCGTAAGCCGCCGTTGCCATCCGCATAATATACGAGGCGGCAAAGATCAGAAACACTATTTTGATAACCAGTTCCACCGTGGAACCGGCAATTTCTTTTATACTCATAGTTATACCTCAAAATCAACTTCATCAGCCAGCAGCACATAAACCTCCTGCATCATGCGGCAGAATGCCAGTTCCGCCCGCAGGAAGTCGTCAACGAGAGGGTTTTCCCTAAACTTCTCATATTCCTGCTCAAAAGCCTCTATACGGTCAAGCATGTCCTCGCCGTCCGTATCGTTCTGTAAATCAAAGTTGCGCTGCCGGAACTCGTTCACCTTCTCATAAAGCTCCGGCTGCTTCTTGATTTTTTCTCTCTGGTAATAATATTTCCTGTAAGTATCCGAGGTCATAATCTGATCTGCAAAAGCCCTTGCTGCCTCTATGATCTCTTTATCTGACATGGTGTTATACCTCCATAATAATCGGTAATATCATCGGTCGTCTCTTCGTCTTTTTCCATACAAAGTCGCTCAGCACGTCCTTGACCGTGCCCTTAAGTTTACCCCAGTCAGTCTTACCTCTGTCAAGACAATCCTGCACAGCCTCTTCCACGAGAAGTCTCGCCTCGTCAAGAAGCTCGTCGGACTCCCTCACATAGACAAACCCTCTCGACACAATATCGGGTCCCGAAATAAGCTGGTCGCTGTGGGATTCCAGCGCCATCACCACGATCATAATGCCGTCTTCCGCCAGATGCTGTCTGTCGCGCAGCACCACATTTCCCACGTCGCCAACGCCCAGACCGTCCACAAGAATGGCACCCACGGGCACCCGTTCATTGATGACCGCCCGCTCGTCATCCATCTCGAGCACATCGCCGGACTGCAGCATAAAAATGTTTTCCTTGGGGATCCCGAGCTGCGCCGCAATCTTCGCCTGCGCCTTACGGTGTTTATATTCCCCGTGGACAGGAATCGCATATTTGGGCTTTACCAGTGAATAGATCAGCTTAATCTCTTCCTGACAGGCGTGCCCGGACACATGCACATCCTGAAAAATCACATCTGCGCCCTTCATCTGCAGCTCGTTGATAACGTTCGTGACCGCCTTCTCGTTGCCCGGTATCGGATGGGCGGAGAAAATAACGGTGTCCCCCGGCATGATGGATATCTTCTTATGGTTATCGCTCGCCATACGGCTTAACGCCGCCATACTTTCGCCCTGACTTCCGGTCGTAATGATAACCGTCTTTTCCGGCGGATAATTTTTCAGTTCCTCCACATCGATCAGCGTCCTGTCCGCGATCTGCAGATAGCCGAGTTTGGAAGCCGTGTCAATAATATTGACCATGCTCCTGCCTTCCACCACCACTTTCCTGTTGAACTTTTCCGCCGTATTAATAATCTGGCGCACCCGGTCCACATTGGACGCAAAGGTAGCGATCAGGATACGGGTATCCTTATGTTCCAGAAACAGGGAATCCAGCGTCTTTCCCACCGTTTTCTCGGAGGGCGTGAAGCCCGCCCGCTCCGCGTTGGTGGAATCGCACATAAGCGCCAACACGCCCTTTTTTCCGATCTCTGCAAATCTCTGTAAATCGATGGCATCGCCGAACACCGGCGTGTAATCCACCTTGAAGTCTCCCGTGTGCACCACCACGCCCGCCGGGGAATAGATCGCCAGCGCAGCCGCGTCCACTATGCTGTGATTCGTTTTGATAAACTCGATCCTGAACTGTCCCAGATTAATGGACTGTCCAAACTTGACCACCTTCCGTTTGGTGGTCTTCATCAGTCCATGCTCCTCCAGTTTATTTTCTATGATGCCCATAGTCAGCTTCGTCGCATAAATCGGTATGTTCAGTTCCTTTAATACATAGGGCAGCGCCCCGATGTGATCTTCATGTCCGTGGGTGATCACAAATCCCTTCACCTTGTCCGCATTCTCCTTCAAATAGGTGATGTCCGGGATCACCAGATCGATTCCCAGCATCTCGTCCTCCGGGAATGACAGTCCGCAGTCCACCACAACAATGCTATCCTCATATTCAAAAGCGGTAATGTTGAGCCCGATCTGCTCAAGTCCGCCTAATGGGATAGCCTTCAGCTTACTTGCTGACTTTCCTTGTTCTTTTTTCTTAAAATTCAAAAAAATTTACCTCCACTTTCTACTGAATAATATCAATATCGTCCATTATCTTTTCAAACACAGCCGCCACCGCGTTTAATGTTCCATCGTCATCCACGATTTCATACACCGCCTCCGGGTCCTCCGGCGCGGAAACATCGCACAGAATAAGCGCCTCGCCGTCCCCGCTCTCAGAATCCGTCACCAGAAGGTAATTCGTGCCGCCGATCATCGTCTGTTCCAGAATATAAAACTCGACAGCCCCGCCCTCCTGCGGTGTAAATGTAATTTTCTCCATATATCCTCCATCCCTTACCGGGTTTTTTCGCGCGAGTCGAGATACCCCTGCAGGATCAGGCACGCCGCAATCTTATCCACATAGTCCTTGCGGTTTTCCCTGCGGATTCCCGCCTCCATCATCGCTTTGTCCGCCGCCACCGTCGTCAGTCTCTCGTCCCACATCACGACAGGAAGCCCCGTGCGCCTCTCCAGTTTCTCCTTAAATTCGAGCGAAAACTGCGCCCGTTCCCCCAGCGTATCGTTCATATTCTTCGGCAGACCCAGCACGATCGTGTCCACCTCGTACTCTCCGATCAGCGCCTCAATGCGCGCAAGCGTCTGTCTCAGCTTGTTCTCTTCCTTGCGTCTGATAATTTCGATCCCCTGCGCCGTAATAAGCAAAGGGTCGCTGATGGCTACCCCCACCGTTTTGGAACCGAGATCCAGCCCCATGATTCTCATCTGTCTTTTTCACCGTAATTGACTAATATGGTCAACCTTTCTTCGCGCCCTCGATGGAGTTTTTGATATACTCCACCAGCATTTCCTCCACAAGCTCGTCGCGTTCCACCTTCATAATAAGACTGCGCGCGCTCTTATGGCTGGTAATGTAAGTGGGATCGCCGGACATAATATAACCGACGATCTGATTGACCGGGTTGTACCCCTTCTCCGTCAACGCCTCATATACCGTGGACAACACAAGCTTCACGCCCGTCTCCGGCTCCGTCTCCACAGTAAAAAATTGTGTATTTTCCAAATCCTGTTCCTGCATATTCTCACGCCCTTATCTGTTGTTATTATTATTACCATTATTTACAAAAAAAATCAACTGTTCTGCCTCTGCTCCCAGAGAAGAAGCCTTGCGTCCTCCGAGAGGGCTGGCGGCACCGCGCCGGGTCTCGCAAGGAAGTACCCCTGCAGGAGATCTACGCCAAGCTCCAGAAGTTTTGTCAGCTCCGCTCCCGTCTCGATTCCCTCCGCAATAATCTGCATATCGCGCGTATGACCATATTCCACAATGTTTCTCACGACCTGCTGCTTGTTTTCATCCACATCAATATCCCGCACAATGGTAACGTCCACCTTCACATAGTGGGGATTCAGCGCCAGAAGGTTCAGCTCGCTGTTGTAGCCGCTGCCGTAGTCATCCAGTGCAAAAATGCCCGTAAAGCCTTCCGCCCTGCTCTTCTTGCGGATCAGTTCGATCTCCAGATTTTCCGTCTCCGTGATCTCGACAACCACCCGGTCCTGAATTCTGGCAAAGCGCTCGTGGTACTGCCTCTCGTCCTCCTCTGTCATATCTTCATTGGCAATGGAGTTGAGGAACAGATGCGCCTCCGGGGATACCAGACCCTGATCGAGAAGCTCGACGTATCTTTCGCTCGCCATAAACATCGTCAGCTTTTCGATTTCGCCCATCATCCCCTCTTCCTTCGCGATCTGCAGCACAATCTCCGGGTTGCGCAGACTCGGCACATCCACGCGCATCAGCGCCTCATACCCAAAAATTTCGCCGTCACCCGCCCGGAATATCGGCTGGTAGTGATACGTGATCTTGCGCGTTTCCAGCATCTGGTGGAACTCTATACGGCTCTGGTCCTCCGACATCTGCTGTTCCCATGCCTTGTGGTCAAATTCGCGCAGCTGCCCTTTTTTCATGCGCTTCACCTGATACATGGCAAAATCGGCATACTTGATCAGCATGGACAGGTCGCTCGTGTCTTCGGGATACCACGCGTAACCGCCGGATGCGGAAAGCCCCATATTTTTGCCATCCGGCAGGATGAAATCCACTTCCCCGATGGCACGGTATAAGCGATCCAGACACTCTCTGATCTGCTCCCTGTCATCAAATCCGTAGAAGAGTATAATGAACTCGTCGCCGCCCATACGGGCACAGAGCGTACCCTCCGGCGTGTTCTCCTGAAAACATCTCGCCGCCGCCTGTATGTAAAGATCGCCAAAGTTGTGACCGAATCTGTCGTTCGTCGTCTTTAAGTTATCCAGATCAATCATAACCAGAGCGGCGTGTTTCATCACACCCGGCTGGATAAACAGTTCCTCCGCCTCCCGCCGGAACCCCTGTCTGCCGTAGAGTTTGGTCAGGATATCACTGTCGCGCTCTCTCTCGATCTGTTTTTTCTCCATCGTCGCCGCCGTGACGTCCTCTAAAAGCCCCACAAGCCTGTTCCCGTCCTGCGTGGTGGAGGAACGCAGGTATCGCACCCTGCCGTTCTCCTGCGGCATCGTATAAATCGTGCTGCCGTCCTCCGCTATTCTGGCGGTCAGATTTCTCTTCACTTCCATCTTAATCTCACGGAATTTATCTACCGTCAGATTTTCGATATCCACATTTTCCGCGCCCATCAGCGGGAAATAATTGTCCGTCACATAGACCCTGTCCGAACCTTCCTTCAGCTCATAGCCCGCAAGGTCCACGCTGGACATCTTTATGATCTGCATAAAACGGGTGGCGGAATCCGTAACTTCCTGCTGCAGACGTTCAATCGCCCCGGAAAACTGGTCAATTTCACGGATGCCCGTGCTTGGCAGCGACGGCAGCGTCCCCATCTGCTTCGCCTTCTCCACCTCGCCGGAAAGCATGTGGATCGGCTTGGAAAGATGGTAGCTCACAAGGAAAATACCGATCAATCCGATCAGGATCGTTCCCACGAAAGAAAACATCAATGTCCTTGTCACCAGAATCGAAAAGGCAAAAAGATCATCCCGCTTCGCAAAACCCGCCAGATACCATTTATCGGCGTCAAAGGGCGCGTTCCTGCTGTAAAGGACAATATTTCTGACCGCCCCGTAGTATTTGTTGTCCTTGTCGGTCATTACCGTATTCTTCTGATCGGCAAAGGTAAAATCCAGCTCTTCCAGCATCTCTCGTGACATGGTTTCGCTAGACAAAAGAACAGGTGTTATCGTTCCTTCCTCCGTGCCGCACGCGAGCATGTAAGATCCCCCGTCTTTTTCAAGAAGTTCGCCGCTCGGCAGAAGCGTCCGCAGATAGTCCGACAGAACTTCCACCCCCAGCACGCCATAGACCGTACCGTCCGGCAGGATCAGCGGCTGTGAATAGGCAAGCGCCTCCCTGTCGTCCCCGGAGAGACTGTAAGTTTCGGTCGTCCAATATCCACATGCCTCCGCGGAAAGTCCGCCCTTTCCTTCCACCGCCGCGCGGTAAGGCTTATAGAAAAAAGGCTGCGCGGCACTGTCCTCCACGGAAAAAACGGGCTGCCATCCCGTATCCGTGGCGAGATATCCGGCGCGCACCACGCCCACAGGCGCCCGCTCCACCAGAATATCCGCGTGGAGGTCGGAAGGCATGGATGTGGGATCAAGATCCCGCAGATAAATGCCCTGCATCGTCTCCGCCGTATCTGCCGGCTCTGTACATATAAGCATAAAAACGCCCGACACCTGTTTCCCGTACATGGTGTCGATCAAATCCTGACAGACCTCGTTGATCAGCGGCACACTCCCGCCTTCCCTGCCGAGATCCTCCGGCGTCATGTTCTCCGCGTCCAGAAACTCCTGCGTGCGGGTATTCACTTTATCCGTGATCGCGCTCAGATTTGACCAGTCCAAAACCATATTGTTGGCAAGATAACTGCACCGGTTCTCCACCTGTTTCGCCAGAATATCCTGAGAATTACGGTTCAGCGTCTGGATCACGCCGCCCGCCACAAGACTTCCCACCATGAGCAGCATCTCTACCGCCAGCACCGCCAGCAGCGAACGCAGCGCCATCCAGAATATTGTTCTCTCTTTTCCCTTACGCTCCGACATTTCGGTACTCACCCGTCACTCTTCCAAGCTGTTACTGTGCAAACTCCTGCAGACGCTGCAGCGTTTCTTCATACCAGACATCGAAATTGTCGTCCAGCTCAAACTCCGCTGCCGCTTCCTCCATACTCAACCCCTGCGTCATTCTGCCGACTACAATTTCCCTGTCGGCTGCCGCCTTGTCACTGAGGGAATATTCCAGAATATTTCTCGCTTTATTGCCTCCCTCAAATGCCTTCGTGGTATACATTTCATTATCGTTGACCATATCCACGCCCACATTCAGGGTTTTCAGCATACTGTCCCTGATCTGCGCACCGCTGCCGACGATCGCTTCCTTGCTGTTGGCGGTTTTCGTGACCGGCAGATAGCCGGAATCCACAGAAAACTTGATGTTTCTTTCGTCCGCCGTAAACCACTTTAAAAATTCCACGCTGGCATATATCTCCGGCTCCTCACCTTTGGTAACCACCATGCCCGCGCCCTGCTGCACCGCATAGTCCCCGCCTTCAAACTTGGGACAGGGAAGCACATCCATCTCGATCGGGTAACTCTCCGAATCGCTCACACTCACCGCCTCCGGGAAAAAGGATACCCCGGAAGTGGATCCCACATAGGCAATAATATTTCCCGTTTTAATATCGTCGCTGCGGAAACGTCCCGTCGCCGCAAAATAACCTTTCACAAAGGGTATGTAATAATTGTCCCAGAGTCTGCGCGCCACCGCCTTGTCAAAATGCAGCGTCATCTTTCCGTCTGAGACCTCGAAAATCTCCTGCCCCATCTGCATACTGCCAATCAGCATATAATTCGCCATAGCGTCCCTGCCGAACAATGCCCTGCCGTCGCCCTGCACATCCGGCGTCTGGGCATCCGTCCACTCATAGTAGCGCTTCGCCGTGGCAACCAGCCCTTCCATATCCGACAGATCGTCATAAGATGCTCCCGTCGCCTCCGCAAAGACGTCCCAGTCCGTCTTATTTAGAACAAGGACCTCCAGAGATTTCGCCGTGGGGAATATCTTGATCTCTCCGATTCCACTGAAATCCCCCTCCTCGATATAGCTGTCTATGTAGGCGCTCTTCTCCTCCTCCGTCAGGTAATCTTTCAGATCCACCACTTGACCCATCTGGTCAATCGCGTAAGCCGTGTCCGCATACGCCATAAAGATATTCGGCACCTCGTCCGCGCCGACTTCTCCACGCACCGCAGCGAGAACATTTGCCTCCAGATCATTGACCGATCCCTGACTGACGCTCTTTACGACAATTCCTTTCTCCGCACCGACGGTTCCGTTAAATTCCTCCACCATACCGTCAAACGCACTCAGCTGGTCACCGTTATAATATGTCCACACAGTAATGGAAGTGGGATTTTTCGGGTCAAGCGGCGTATTCTCTCCACAACCCGCAACCGCCATAAGCCCTGCCGCACAGAGAACACCAAGCAGCGCTTTCTTCTTTTGTGATATCATGCCGGTACTTCCTCCAATATCTCCCCTCGCGCACCCCTAAGGCATATTTTATCACAAACGGTGCGCCTCAGCAACGGATATTAATTTTCCATCAGAAGGACGTCCTCCTCCAGAAAGGAAACCAGCCGCCCCGCCACAATGCGGTTTTGCATGTTTTTTTCCTGCTCCGCAGCCCGTGCTACTTTTAAATAACGGGTGGTATGCCCGATCCAGTATGTCTTTCCATCCTTCTCCCAGCGCTCCTCGAAGAGAACCTCTTCCGTTTTCCCCAGGAATGCCTCCCGGTATGCCCGGGACATCTCCCGTTCCAGATGTATCAGCCGGTCGCTCCGCGCCGCCTTCTCCGCCTCCGTAAGCTGCCCCTCCATAGCTGCCGCCCGGGTTCCCTGCCGTCTCGAATACTTGAAAATGTGCATCTCGTAGAAACCCACGCGCCGCAGGAAATCCTCCGTCTGCGCAAATTCCTCCTCCGTTTCTCCCGGAAAACCCGCGATCACGTCCGTGGTAATCGCCGGATCCGCGTAATATTTACGCAATTTCTCCACCGCCTCCAGATACCCCGCCGAATCATAGCGCCTGTTCATCCTGCGAAGCACGGAATCGCTGCCGCTCTGCAGGGAAAGATGAAAGTGCGGGCACACCTTCGGCAAGGCGCTGATCGCCGCCGCAAATTCCTCCGTCACAATCCCCGGCTCCAGAGAGCCGAGACGGATTCTCTCAATCCCGCCAATTTCAGAAAGCTTTTCCAGCAGACGCACAAGCTCGCTGCCGCCCCGGTCAGCCCCGTAAGAGCTGATATGGATGCCCGTCAGCACAACTTCCCGGTAACCCGCCTCCGCCATGCCCTGCGCCTCTTTCAGAATATCCTCCTCCATACGGCTTCTGACCCGCCCTCTGGCGTAAGGAATAATACAGTAAGAACAGAACTGGTTGCACCCGTCCTGAATCTTGATGTAGGCGCGGGTGTGTTCCGCCGTCGTTTTAAGGGTCATCTCCTCGTAGGGGGCGCTGGCGATGTCGATTGTGTCAACCAGCGGTGCCGTTGTTTCCCGCCCTCTTTCTGGCAGTCCGCCCGGCATGGCAGCCGCTTTCGTCTCTCCCCTGCTCTCCAGATACGCCTCCAGTATCTCCACCAGATCCTTCTTCCGGTTGTTTCCGATGGCGAGATCCACCGCGCTGTCCTTCAGAAGCGCCTCCTGCCCGGTCTGCACATAACAGCCCACCGCCACCACAACGGCGTCCGGGTTCTTCTTTTTTGCCCGGTGGAGCATCTGCCTGCTCTTCCTGTCCGCGATATTTGTAACCGTACAGGTGTTCACGACATAAATGTCAGCCTCTTCATCAAATGGTACAATTTTATATCCCTTTTCTTGTAACATTTGTTGCATAAAGTCCATTTCATAGGCATTTACCTTGCAGCCCAAATTATGTAATGCTACACTTTTCATAGTAATCCCCGCATTTTTTGTATTGTTTTATCATTGACTTTTGCTCTTCCAACATTTAGTATAATACCCAGAAGGTATAAAAATCAAAGGAGGTAATTCCGCAATGAAAACAGTACAGATTTCTTTAAATTCTATCGATAAGGTTAAATCTTTCGTGAATGATATCACAAAGTTTGATTATGATTTTGACTTGGTATCCGGCAGATACGTTATCGATGCGAAATCCATCATGGGCATCTTCAGTCTGGATCTGTCCAAGCCCATCGACTTGAACATCCACGCAGAAGACGGCACGGATGAGGTTATGGCGGCACTGAAGCCCTACATCATGTAATCGCGGTTTCGACCTATATCAAAAGCAAAGAGCAGCTCGGGAAAACTCCCGGGCTGTTTTTCATTTTAGCTTTGCACCACAATCACCTCATCTGTCGCCAGCGCCTTCTTCACCAGCTCCACAATCCCCTCCTGCAGATTCTGCTCATGCCGCTTAATGATATTCAGATTCGGCTTCGTCACGGGATGCTTCGCCACAAAAATGGTGCAGCAGTCCTCATAGGGCAGAATGGACGTCTCGTAACTGTCGATTTTCTCCGCGATATCCACAATCTCCATCTTGTCAAAACCGATCAGCGGTCTGTAGACGGGCATGGTACACACCTCGTTCGTCGCCGCCAGACTCGCCATGGTCTGCGACGCCACCTGTCCGATGCTCTCGCCCGTAATCAGCCCCAGACAATCCGTCTCCCTCGCAATGTGCTCCGCAATGCGCATCATATAGCGGCGCATAATGATGGTCAGCTCGTCGTGGGGACACTTGTCGTAGATATAGAGCTGTATGTCCGTAAAGTTAATCACATGCAGCCAGACAGGTCCCGCATATGCCGCCACTTTTTTCGCCAGATCCACCACCTTCTGCTTCGCCCGCTCGCTGGTGTACGGCGGCGCGTGAAAATACACGGCGTCGATCTTCACCCCGCGCTTGGCAATCATCCAGCCCGCCACAGGAGAATCAATGCCGCCGGATAAAAGAAGCATCGCCTTGCCGCCCGTCCCCACGGGCATACCGCCGGGGCCGGGTATGATCTCGGAATAGAGATAGATCTTGTCCCGGATTTCCACATGCAAAAGTATGTCCGGGTTGTGCACGTCCACACGCATTTCCGGGTAAGCGTCCAGAATCACACCGCCCAGCTCCTCGTTGATCTGCATGGAATTAAGCGGATAATTTTTGCGCGCGCGCCTCGCCGCCACCTTAAACGTAGTAAATCCGCTCTGCGGATTAACTACACGGGCTTCGCTTTGCGAATCCCGGATATCAGGGTATGTTTCGCCGATATAGCGCACCACATCCTGTCCCAGTTTTTCAAATCCCTCGTCCTCCACATGGACAACAGGACAGATGCCGGAAATGCCGAACACCTTTCTCAGGCTCTCCGTCACTTCGTCAAAGTCAAATTCAGACTGCGCGTCCACATAGATGCGCCCGTCCGTCCTGCGCACCACAAACTCGCCCTCCGTCTTTTTCAGCGCATACTTGATCTGTTTCACCAGCGCCTCCTCAAACAGATAGCGGTTTTTTCCCTTCACGCCGATCTCCGCATATTTTATCAAAAAAGACTTGTACATAATTTCCTCCATATAGAGGGACCTGACGGTCCCTCTCCCTAGTGTCTCGTATATCGTCTCAGCATCGGCACAATCTCTTCCAGATTCTGACAGGTATACGCAATTTCTTCCTCCGTGGTGAAGCCCGAGAGACTGAATCGGATCGTAGACTGCAGAAGTTCTTTCTCTACACCTATTGACCGCAGGGTTGCCGAGGGCTGGGGCTTATGCGCCGCACAGGCGCTCCCGGCGGAAACATAGATGCCGCGCTCCTCCAAGGCGTGCAACAGCACCTCGCTGCGGACCCCTCTGAAAGAAACGCTCACAATATGGGGCGCCCCCTCCCTGCCGGGACAGCCGTTAATGACCACGTCGGGAATCGCCTTGACTCCTTCAGTCATTTTCTCCCGCAGGCTGTACATTCTGTCCACATCCTGTTCCAGATCCTGATACACCAGCTCCGCCGCCTTGGCGAAGCCCGCAATACCGGGCAGATTTTCCGTGCCGGAGCGGAGTCCCCGCTGCTGCCCGCCGCCGTACATGATGGGGCTGACCTTAGCGCCGCCCCTCACATAGAGGAGACCGATGCCCTTCGGTCCGTGTACCTTATGACCGCTTGCGCTCAGCATGTCGATATACATTTTCCCGGGATAGATACGCGCCTTGCCAAACCCTTGTACTGCATCCACATGGAAAAGTGTCTTAGGGTTCTTTCTTTTAATGAGCGCACCCGCTTCCGCAATGGGCTGTACGCTTCCAATTTCATTATTTGTATGCATGACGGAGACCAGTATCGTGTCGGGTCTGAGCGCCTGCTCCAATTCCTCCAGAGAAATTTTTCCCTGCCTGTCAACAGAAAGATACGTCACCTCAAATCCCTGATTCTCCAGATAGGACATGGACTGAAGTACCGCCGGATGCTCGATCCTTGTGGTGATCAGGTGACGTCCCGTCCTGTGGTTTGCCATCGCCGTACCGACCAGCGCGATATTATCCGACTCCGTTCCGCCTGAGGTAAAGAAAATCTCTTTTTCACTCACTTTTAAAATTTTTGCAAATGTTTCGTTCGCGTATCTTAAGTAGGCTTCCGCCTCCACTCCTTTATGGTGCAGGCTGGAAGGATTTCCATAATCTTCGCACAAAATCCTGTGCATCAACTGCGCGGCTTCCTCAAAGCAGGCGGTCGTCGCGGAATTATCCAGATATACTTCCATTACCGTTTTTCCTTCCTAAACCCTATATCTTTAATATATGTTTTTTATCTCCGACAGTGCCAGCTCCAAATGGTACATCAGCCATGACAACACCGTAAGTCCTGCCGTCTCGGTGCGCAGGATTCTTTTCCCTAAGGTGACCGGCACTATGCCTGCCGCCACCGCCTCCGCAACCTCGCTCTCCTCGAAACCGCCCTCTGGCCCGATAAAAACTGCCACGCTCTCGCCGGGGCTTATGGACTCCATAATTTTTTTCGTGTGCGCCATATCCTTGGCAAGTTCATAGGGAATCAGTTTCACATCCATTTCCCGCGCGTAGGCTGCCGCTTCCTTCATGGTCATCGGCTCCTGCACCACGGGAATGACCCCTCTTTTGCTCTGTTTCGCCGCCGCCTCCGCAATGCCCTGCCAGCGGTTCACCTTCGCCCGCGCCTTCTTCTCGTCGAGCTTCACCACACAGCGTTTCGCCGCCACAGGAATCACCTCGTACACGCCAAGCTCCACGGCTTTCTGCACAATGAGTTCCATCTTATCCGCCTTGGGAATCCCTTGAAAGAGATAAATTTTAGAGGGCAGCTCCACCCCCTCTTCCTTGACAAAGCGCAGCGAACAGATGACCTGATCCTGCGCAAACTCCTCAATGCCGCAGCGATATTCTTTTCCGTCCACGCCGTTTCTGACCGCGATCTCCTCGCCGGTCTTTAAGCGCAGGACATTTTTTATATGATTGACATCGCTGCCCGTTATAATCACTTTTTTATCCTGAATCTGTGAAGGTTCCACGAAAAACTGATACATTGCCCGTCTCCATTCCGGCGGCAAATATACTTACCCGCACAATCATCCCGCCACTTTTCCATGCTGGCTTTAATCTGTTCTTCTCAAATCTGCTGCCGCCGCTTACGCATCCCGTTTCTTTCGCGCGCGGAGCTCATGTTTCAATCGTTTTGACCGTATATGCTCTACAAACCTCACCAGCAGCGCAAACACAAGCACTCCCACGACAGCGCCCGCGCTGTCAATGCACACATCGGAAAACCGCCCGGACCGCCCCGCCACAAAGAGCTGATGAAACTCATCCGTGGCGGCATAGACGGCGGTCGCCCCGGCGGCTGTCACACTCCTTCGCAGGAAGCTCATCTCCCATTGACCGATCCATATGTAGAGAAGCACGGACAAAATACCGAATTCCGCCATATGTGCCGCCTTCCTCACCAGACCTTCTATGGCGTCCGCAATCTCCTTCACCCGCTCATCGCTTAAGTCCAGATGAAAAAAAGATCTGGTAGAACTTACCATGTGGTAGGTAAAGCTCGCGCTGACTTCCCCGGACGCCTCCTTTTCCTGCGCGGAAAAAGCGAAAATAACGCACATCCACACAATCGCCAGCGCACCCGCCAGATTTCTAAGCAGTACCATTCCGAATTTTTCTTCCGATTTTTTCATATCTGCCCCATTCATTCATAACGCATGTTATTATTTTATGACACCCCTGCTGCTTCCTGCTTTTCGTGATGCCCTCCCACGCGCACAACCTTCCGCGCCGTCACAGACCGCCATTCGCCCTGTTCTCCCACTTCCAGAACTGTAAGCCCCGCCGCCTCACACGCCGCCGTTACCAGTCCTTCTTTTCCCTCGATAATACCCGAAGTGATATAGATGCCGCCCGGCTTCAGGCACGGCACGATAACCGGCGTCAGCGGCACAAGCACGTCCGCCAGAATATTCGCTGCGACAATATCATAGCACCCGTAGCCGACCCTGTCCTGCACATCCTTTTCCGTAATGATATTGCCGATAAACAGCTCGAAATCTCCCGATGAAATGCCGTTGGCGTCTTTATTCTGCTTCACAGCCTCCACCGCACAGGGATCCAGATCCGTGCCCACAGCGTGTTTTGCGCCGTACATAAGCGCGATAATCGACAGGATGCCGCTGCCCGTCCCCACATCCAGAAGTTCCGTCTCCGGCGTCACATATTTTTTGATCTGCCCGATACAGAGCCTCGTGGTCTCGTGCATACCCGTGCCGAATGCCGTGCCCGGATCAATGTGCAGAATCTTCTTATCCCGGTCTTCCTCCTTCACTTCCTCCCACGAGGGAATCACGAGAAGATCGTCTATGTAAAACTGGTGGAAATACTGTTTCCAGTTATTGATCCAGTCGATATCCTCCGTCTCGGACACCGTGACGGTTCCTTCCCCGATGCCCATAAACAGGCGAACCTCCGACAACGCCTCCTCAATTCGCAAAAGCACGCTCTCTTTGTCCGTCTCCTCTCCGCCGAGGTCAAGCATCCCGTTCTCCTTTTCCTCCACGAAAAAGCTGAGATACGCCGTGCCGTCATCGGTCTCGCTCTCCGGCAGGATATCCACAAACATCTGCTCTTTTTCCAACGGAGAAAGGGGCACTTTGTCCTCGATCTGCGCCCCCTCAAGCCCTCTGTCGTAGAGTTCGCTGATAATGATATCCTCCGCCTCCACGACCGTCTTTATCTTGAATTTCATCCACTTCATGGATCGATTTACTTCCTTTCGCTGAGTTCCAAAAGCTTCGTCTTTAACTCGTTCTCCATCACGCGCATCTCTTCCTCGGCAACCTTTCTCTTCTCCCTGCCGTCCGCCTGAATCTTCATCACCTCGTCCAGCGTGGAAATCAGGTTCGCGTTGGTGGTCTTTAACGTCTCCATGTCAATGATGCCGCGCTCCGACTCCTTCGCGCTCTCAATGGCGGAAATTTTGAGCACTTCCGCGTTCTTCTTCAGAAGCTCATTGGTCATGTCGGACACTTCCCTCTGTGCCCTCGACGCCTGCTCCACATGGGTTACGCCCAGCGCCAGCACCATCTGGCTCTTCCACAGGGGGATGGTATTCACAATGGTTGACTGGATTTTCTCCACCATCATCGTATCGCTGCTCTGCACCAGTCTGATCTGGGGCGCCGTCTGGATCGAAACCATTCTGGTCAGTTCCAGATCGTGCAGCTTTTTCTCGAAACGGTCACAGAGCGCTTCCAGATCCCTCGCCGCCTGCGCATCCTCCGGCAGACCGCTCGCCTTCGCTTTCTCCAGAAGTTGTGGCAGTTCCGTCTCCCTCGTCTCGGCAAGCTTCTTCTTGCCCGCCAGTATGTACATGGAAAGTTCCTTAAAGTACGTCAGATTCAGTTCGTACATCTTATCCAGAATAGAGATGTCCTTCAAAAGCTGTACCTGATTATCCTCCAGCGCCTCACAGATTTTATTTATGTTCGTCTCCGCCTTGGAATATTTCGCCTTCATGGTTTCCAGCTTCTGCGCGGGTTTCTTAAAGATGCCAAGGAACCCTTTTTCTTCCTCGTCAAATCCCTTCAGCTGCGTCACCACATCGGAGAGCATATCACCCACTTCTCCCAGATCCTTCGTCTTTACATTCTCAAGCGCGCTGCCGGAAAAATCCGCCATCTTTTTCTGGGTTCCTACACCGTACTGCAAAATCGCCGTGGAATTGTGCAGGTCGATCTGCTTCGCAAACTCGTCCACCTGCCGTCTCTCCTCGTCGCTTAAGACCGAGTCGTCCAGATCCTCCTTCATCTCCTTCACCTGCGGAATCTCCGCCAGAGGCTGCTTGTCCTTCACTGCATCCTCCACTTCCCCGAACACCAGCGTCGGCGCCTGCTGCTCCATCACATCAATTTCGTTCATAGTCCCCTCCTTATTTATGATAAATAACCATCCTGTTTCAGTATCGTATGTAGGGCGGAAATATCCGACTGGATATCCCACGCCTTCTCCCGGAACAGCTCGTCCAGAAACTTTTCAAATGCCTCGTTGATATTGTCCACTGCCGTCTCGATCTCCCGCTTCGTCTGCTCGATGTTGGACAGATCCAACTGCTGGCTGTCCAGATCGCGGTACGCCTCCAGAAGCTTTTTCGTGGTGGGCAGATAAAAACTCAGCATCTTTCTGAGTTCCGTCGCAAGTTCCGGCTCTTTCTCCACCTGATCGAAAATCCTTGTGACTAAAAGTTCCAGCCGGTCCAGCTTGTCCGACATCTCCTCACCGGGTATCTGGTCGTTGCACTGTCTGATCAGACGCACATAGTCTTTCCCTTCCTCGATCACTTCTGCCGCCGCACCCAGACGTTCCCGCTCCTGCTGCCTGCGCTCGTCGGCAAGCTTTTCGATCTCCAGCTTTTTCTGCTCTTCCTCATAGTTTTTCTGGGTGAGCATATACTGGTCATACATCTCGTCGCTGGCAATCAGGCAGGTCTGTTTCTGGTCCAGATGCGCCTGTTTGAACATGCCAAGATGAATCATCTGCCGTAAATCTTTTACGACGAAGCGTTCGCTCTTGCCCGTCCGCTGCGCCATCTCCTGAATGGAGCAGTACAGCTTGTCCTTCACCATGCCGACGTATCTCTTATAGCGTTTCGCCCGTCCTGCCAGTCTCGACCCGTGGCAGCCAAGCCACAGACCCGCCGCCGTGAAAATCCCCGAGATAACCACCGGGATGATAGATTTTGAGTAGAGCACCAGCTCGCCCACCGAGCCAAGTAGTGCAAGCGCCGATATCCCCATCACGCCATAGCCCGCTCCCATGCACACCACGCCGGACACCGTGCCCTTCGGCGTACTCTGGAACAGTCTGGTGTCCGGGCGGGCGTTAGGTCGTTTGTATAAAGGGTTGGACGCATAGGGGCTTACCGGCGCGCCATAACCCGCATTCCCACCGAAGCCTCCGGCACCGCCGTGACCCGCATTTGCGCCAGATCCACCCGCCGCGCGACTTATACTCTCGCCAACCGTCTCCACGGTGCGCTCTATGCCGTTTCCCACATCGTTGACCGCCCGGTTCACGCTCTCGCCAACCGTTCCCACAGTGCGCCCCACCTCCCGCATGGTGCGGTTTATGGTTTCATTCACCGTGTCGCCGATGTTCTTTCCCAGATTCGTAAAATTGCCCGTGTCCACCGCCTGCTGTACCTGATCCCGGATATCCTCCCCGGCGCGATACCACTCATTCTTGTCCATACTCCACGAACTCTCCATATTCATCCCAGATATTGCATATCCAAGTGCTGCCCTGATTAAAGACGATCTCCTCGTCCGCCTCGTCATAGAACTTCGCCGGCGTAAAGTCCCCGTCAAAACGTTTCCACGTGCCCTTGATCACCTTGCCGTTTGTAAAGACAATGGCTTCGCCCTCTCCGTGCACGCCGAAGGCAAGATAGTCGTGCGAATCCCTGACTTCCCCGTGGCAGTACTGGAACACCACGTTGCTGACGGTAAGCTGGTCGCCCGTAAGCTCATCAATCTGCTTCTTGCCGTCCTGATAGCGGTAGTAGAGCTGGTCATCCTCGTGATATTCAAAATACGGATGGTACGCGCCGTAGCCACCGGAATTATTTGAGGACTTGCCGCCCGGATAAACGTAAGCCGCATCCTCATTGTCTGCATACTCCGCTCTCACCTCATCCGCCGCGAACAGGAAAGGCGGCACATAATCGTCGTCATAATTCCAGTCGTATCCGAGCCTGTCCACCGCCTTGAAAAGACCGTCAATGAAAAGATACCCGGTAAATTCTGTCGCGTAACCGGGACGCTTGTGTCTGCCATACGCCTCGTCCGCCGGATTGTGGATGCCAACCACAGCCGCGCTGACATTGTAATAGTTCGGACGGTTGATCAGCTCCTCCACGTAAGGCACCGCCAATCCCCAGTTACAGTAAATCGCTTCATATCCCATAGCCTGATAGACATAATAGTCTCGGCTCGACCGCACAGGCCCGATCCGGTCCAGATCGTCAAAATTCTCAAACACACCCATCAGACGGGTGATACGTCCCTCCACCGGCGCCTCGTATATAATGCCCGCACGGGAAAGCCCGTACTGGGGCAGCGCCGGCGCATTGTTCGGTATCATCACGGCAATGGGCCTTCTCTTCGCCTGCGCCACGTCCGTCCACTCTCCCGTCAGATAGCTCTGGATTTTGCCGTCCTTTTCCACGCGCTCCGCAATCACGAGCGACTCCGGCTCTTCCTCTTCCGGCTCCTCTTCCACAACAGGCTCTTCCTGCTCCTCCGGCTCAATCGGTTCAATCTCAAGCTGCGGCGGTGCAGCCTCCTCCTGCTCTTCCGCCTTGGCGCAGCCCGCCAGAAGAAGCGCCAATATACAAATTAAAAGGATCCCTTTTTTTGTCTTCTTTTTTGTACATTTCATAATCTCTCTGTATCCCTCACTTATCCTTTTCTCATGGTCAGTATCTGTTGCTGCCGCTATTTTATACTACCATAAAAACACAAGAAATGCGAAGAAAAATTAAAAAACCTGCCTTCACTGACAATTTCAAGGAAGGCAGGTAAAAATAACAACCGTTTTTAATTAATACACTACCGGCTTTCGCGCAATTTCAAATTTCACCGTCACGCTTCCGCCATATTCCGGCGCAATTCCCGTGATAGTCACGCTCCCGCTGCTCCTGCCGGATTTCATGTTTGCGCCGTAAGATATCGTATAGTCTCTTCCTTCCACAAACGTTTTCCCGCCGGAGATGTCGCGGACCGTCACCGCAGGCGTAACCTGCGTTCCTGTGTAAACCGCCTCCGCAACCGTTATCTGTAAATCCCTCTTTACAAATTTTGTCCGATAGACCGGCAGCGGTACGACAATCTCCCCGTCCGCCTCATAATTGCTGTCCGCTATCGCGCTGATGACGGCTCTCGGTCTCAGTTCCTGCAAAGTGTTGTCCGTGTCCGCATTTCCCTGCTTAACCGCCTCTTCATAAGCTTCCAGATACGCTTGATAATCCGTCTGCGTATTTTTCTCATAGCTGATCTCATAATCCGTATTCGCGCGAAGCGCGGTCCTGCCGTCCATCAGCTTTACTGCCGGCTTATACACATAATCGTCCGCTTTGTCTTGTTGATAGACAGTCTCTGCCGCCTTTATCTTTATGTCGCCGCTGTCAACGGCATGTTTCAAACCGCTCTTCGTGATTCGGAAAGTGATGTCAAAGCTGCCGGTATAGTTACCCTTTCCCTTTACCGTAACCGTGGGCGGCTTTTCCGCGGAGACCTCCGCTACCGCTCTGTTGTTCTTATACGCAAGGGTATAGTCCTTCCCTCTTTGCAGTACAAATCCTTCCCTGTTTGTAAGGACAATCTCCTCCACAGGTTTCACGCCGGCTTTGCTGTACTGGAACGCCATATGATCCATTGTCTCCGCGCGCTTTACCTGCTCCGTGTCGCCAAGATCCGCCGCCGTGATTTTGAATGTTTTCTTAAAACTGCCGCTGTAACCCGCCTCTTCGACGCCCTTAAAGGTCATTGTGGCAGTACCTTTCTTTATATTCCTAACGTAGGTGATGGTGTAATCTGTTCCGTACCGCAGCGGTTCCGGCTCTTTGTCTTTCTCGTTGTAAGTCAGGGTAACCTGATTCTGTGTCAAAGCCCTGCCCGTGTACACCTTGTCTTCTATACCGCCCACCTTGACCGTTCCCGCCGAAAACTTCCTGCCCTTTATGCGGAAGGCGATGGTTTTCGTCCCGGCATACTCCCCGTTTCCAGTGATGACAAGCTCCGCTTTGCCGACCTTATTATGGTTGCGGTAGGACACCGTATAATCGCGCTGCGGTTTGAGGAATATTTTACCATACTTTACGGTAAATACATCCGCGCCATTCTCCTGTGCCGCGGTCAGTTTCACCGCTTCGCCCGTAAATGTGATATTTTTAAGGTTTTTGCCCAGCGTGATCGTGGCGTTTTTCATCAAGTGCGCCTTATCTCTCACCCAGACGGTCCTACTGATGCTCCCCTTGTAATTGTTGATTCCCTCAACCGTCAGCAGGTACTCCCCTTCATCTCCTTTGGGAATTTCCGCCAGAGGCAGCTCCTCGCCCGCCGGACGACTTTTCCCGGACTGGTCGCGGGCATTTTCTACCGTCAGACGCAGATTAAAATCTACCCCCAGTTTCATGCCTCTGACATACTTAATCGAGGAAAAAGGTTTCTGCACCCTGTTCGCCGTCACGAGCTGTTCCGACACTTTCAACGTAACTCCGGCAGCCGCCTGCTCTGTGCCGTCACCAATCGACGCGGGGAGAATATTGAAATTCACTTTGACCTTATTCGCTTCACCGTCTTTGAGTCTGTCCGTATAATTGCCCCTGCCGGTAATCTCCACATAGGGAAGCGCAGGGTTGAAGTTGACGCCCTCGCCGTTTCCTTTCTTCAGCTCGCCGTCCTTGTTGGCATTCGTATTATTGTAGTATCTGATCTGGTAATCCCTGCCGGATTTTAACAGCGTCTCCCCGTCATATACGCTGACCACAGGCTTACATGGCTTTCCCGTATAATAGACGTCCGCTATCTCCTGATAGGCAAAACCGCCGCCTTCTCTGCCTTCCTCCATCCACTTTGCATACAGCGTCATATCCGCCTGCACGATATCCGCATCGAAATCCCATGCTTTTGTGCACGCGGCATCCCGGTACCAGCCATCAAAGCGATAACCGGCCACCGTCGGGTTCTCCGGCTCTGCCACCGTTTCCCCCACTCTCAGACCGATCTGCGGCGCAGGCGGATTTCCATGCCCCTGCACATCAAAGGTTACGGAACAGGAAACCTTCTCTTTTGCAACGGTCAGTCTGCCGTTCTCATAGCTTATCGTATAATTCGCGCCCGCATCCGCCCCGGAGGGGACAATGTCATACTGCCCGGCAGATGACGTATCTGTAACAGCACAGGAAAATACGGGTTTCGTCACCAGCTCATCCGTTCCGATCAGCCCGCTCACCTCATACTCGTACACGCTGTCCGGCGCTACAGCTTCCCCGATCAAGATCGTTTTATCTCTGGCACGTATCAGAACCGGGGCAGGCTGGATCTCAAAGATCCTGCTGATACTGCCGAGATAACAGCCGGCGCCTGTCACAGTCACAGTCGCCCTGCCCACATTTCTGTTATTTTCATAGGACAGTTCATAATCCTGCCCTTCTCTCAGGACAACGCCGGAGGACAACACCGTAACTTTCGGTTCCAGTTCTACGCCGGCGTACACGAAACGGTTCCTCTTCAAAGTGACATCCACGTGGTCTCCAAACGTCTCCTGCACCGTCACCTGCGCCTGTACATCCAGTCCCTGAAATTTCTCCGCCTCGTCTGGTATAAATCCTGCCGAAAAGCTGTAAACACCCACCCGGTCAACCGTCTGCGTATCATCCTCCCGCCATATATACATCCCGTGCGGATTGTCGGGGAACGCCATCTCCCGCAGCCTCTGCCCGACCGACGCTGTCAGCTTCGGTTCTTCCACGATCAGCGTGTCAAAGCTTCCCATATAACCGCCGGCAGTAACGTTTACCTTACATATCCCCGGCTTTGAAGAATCGAAGCCGCTGATCATAGACCCCGAAATCGCAACGGTTTTCGTGGCGCTGCCGGACGGATAGGTGACGGTTCCCCCTGTGAGACTGATCTTCTGCCCCACTTTATAGGTGGTGGTACTGGGCGGCACGATTTTATATGCCTGCGAATATTTGCAATACTTCGCCAGATTCGTGTACACTTCCTCCGCCGTCTTAAGTCCCCGCGTGATATATTGCAGGCGGTTGTTTGCGTCAATATAACAGATCACCGGCATGGCAACCGCCGTATTGTAAATACCTGCCTCCAGCAGGTACAATATCATGTTCTCTTTATTCTTTGTGGTCGTGTCATAGGAAAAGGTAATCTGTTCGCAGCCGTACTGTCTCTGAAACGCCGCGACAGTGTCCTTCGCTCCGCCGTCTATCTCCAGCGCATAGATATCTATACCCGCAAATCTGTCAATGGATCTGCTGATTCCGAGAACCGTACTCTGACAGTTGCCACAGGAATTGCGGTAAAAAACAAGAAGCTTCGGTCTGCCCTCCGCGATGGAACTGATCTTCGTACCGTCCAGCGCCATATAATCCTGCGAGAGATTTGCCAGGTCCAGCGCCACACCGCTTTCCGGCAGAGGCGCCGGATCCGCGCCTCCCACACCGATATCCGCCCGCAGCACTTCCTCCTTTTCCGTGAGATTGGGAGACTGGTGAAGGCTGTAGCGCACCGCCCCTCTGTAATACGCGCTGCCGTATATATAGCCATATGTCGTATTAGCGGTAAACTCCGTCCTCATGTCCGTGCCGCTTAAGGAAACGCTGTAAATATTCGCTTTGTCATTGAAGTACAGGCGGTCGTCAATGCGAAACAGACCGGAATAGGCGCCCGGCCATGCCATCGGTCCGTTCGGCCATGCCAGCCACTTGTCAATCTTCTGCATCGCCATTCCGCCTGACGTGACCGCGTTCAGGTCGGCTTTCATCAGCGCCGGTCCCCCCTGCCAGCCGGCGGGCGATATGTAATAACACCCGTTGCCCGAAAGCACCATGGGCGACGTGCAGTCCGTCCAGAAAGCATTGTCATAGCGCGTATCTGTCGCCCGATAGTCCACCACACTACTGCCCTTGGTCACAACCCAGTCATGGTGCTTATGATTTTCATCCTGAAAAACCGCGTCGCTGCAGAACATGTAGTTATGTGTCGCCCTTCCGACAAGATCCCAGACAGGATCGTCCCACGTGACATCCACCTGATAATACTGCCCGTCCAGTCTGACCATGTTCCATGCGTGATCCATCTCATCGCTGGTGACCATATGGCACTCGATCCCCACCTGATTCAAGAGATATTTATAGGCGAGGGCGTATCCCTGACATACGGCGGCACGCTTCACAAAAACCCCGTATATATTAAAAGATTCGGACGGCAGGGTGTTTGCTTTCAGATTCGCGTAATCGTACTCGCAGTTGACCGCCAGATAGTCATGCAGGACGATGGCTTTCTGCAGATCACTCATGCCCTGCTTCACCGATGCCAGCGCCTCGTCTACGCCTTTCTGACACTCGGAAGCATTCAGCGTGGTGTCGTAAGTAACCTCCAGACTCGTCAGCTTCAGCGCAACAGGGTCGTATGTATACCTAAAATCACCACTCACATAATAGAGATCCGGGTGCTCGTTTAACGTGCCGCTGAAAAGACGGTTTATTCTGGTCGGTTTTGTTGTCTCATACGGTATGTCATATCTGGATATATCAATCGACGCAACGCGCGCTTTCATCTGCAGGTACAGATCATCCATGATCTGTTCGTCCGTATATGCGGATTCCGCATAAAGCGCAATCCCCTCGTCCGCAGATGGGGCGCCGCCAAACTGATACGCACCCTCAGTCTCCGCATCCACCCAGACTTCCGCTTCCCCGGCAGACAGTAAGTCATTCCCGGAAATCTGCAGGTCATTTTCAGAAACCGTCGCATCATCCGCAGGAGGCGCTGTATCCGGCTCTTTGTTTTCGTCCTCTGTTTTCTCCGCCGGTGTTTCTTCTTCCCCGCCAACCGCAGGCGGCTCATCCGAGGGTGTTTCCTCAGCCACGCCATCCGATGGTATTGGCGCCTCAGACTCCGCCCCATCCGCAGGTGTTGGATTTTCAGACTCCCCATCCGCAGGCGTCTCCGTCTGCACCGGGTCCTCCTCCAGTTCCCCCTTCTCATCGGAAATGTCCTCCGGCGTCTCCGCCCCGGGCTGTTCCGTCTCTTCGCCGGACGGCTCTTCCCCTAAGTCTGCTCCGTCTGCACCATCTTCCCGGGTCTGTCCTTCTTCCTGCCGCGGCGCCTCTTCCTGTCCGGCAGGCGTCTCCGCCACGGTTTCCTGTGCTGCCGGCAGTTCCTCCGCATAGGAAACACCTCCCGGAAACTGTACCGATGCCAGCACCATTATAACTGTCAGAATACCCGCTAACATTCTTTTTCCTGATTTCATCCCGTCTCCCTGTCTTTCCTTAGAAATGGAATATATGTCAATTCTGTAATCAGCATATTATGCCGCACCCGCAAAGTCAACCAGATCCCTGATTTTTCCAGCAAAAAGGAGTGTACCCCGCAATACCAGTTACATTGCATTATACACTCCTGTCTTGTTTCCTCTTATTTTCGATCCCAGCCTGTTTAAAGCTTAAATCTCTTCTTCTTTTTCCCGCTGCCGCCCACCGGTTCATCGGATGCGTCGGAAGTTATGTTCTTTGCCGCGTTCAGACTGTCGCCCGTGCACTCATCAAACTGCTTCAGAAGCTCTTTCGCCTCGTGGGACAGCCTGTCGGGCACCTGCACCACCAGCGTCACGTAGTGGTCGCCGCGCACATCCTTATTTCTGAGGGACGGCACGCCCTTGCCCTTTAAGCGGACTTTGGTGTCGGTCTGTGTCCCCGCCTTCACCTCATAAATCACCCTGCCGTCCACGGTGTCGATCACGATCTCACCGCCCAGCGACGCGATGGCAAAAGACATGGGCACGGTGGAATAAATGTTCTCATCCTGCCTCTGGAAGATGGGATGTCTGCCCACTACCACCTCGACCAGAAGGTCTCCTCTGGGACCGCCGTTCGTTCCCGGCTCACCCTTATCGCGTATGCGGACGCACTGTCCGTTGTCGATACCCGCGGGGATGGAAACCTGTATCTTCTTTTTGTTGGCAATATAGCCCGTGCCCCGGCAATCGGGACATTTATCCTTGATCACCTTGCCCGTACCGTGACAGTCGGGACAGGTCTGCACATTGCGCACCGTGCCGAAGAAGGACTGCGAGGTAAATACCACCTGTCCTTTACCGCCGCACTTGCTGCAGGTCTCGGGGCTGGTTCCGGGCTTCGCGCCCATGCCGTGGCAGGAAGTGCACTCGTCCTTAAGCGTCAGCTCGATCTCTTTCTCCACGCCAAAAACCGCTTCCTCAAAACTGATCCTGACACTGGTTCTGATATTAGCGCCCTTCATGGGACCGTTTCCTCTTCCGCCGCCGCGTCTGCCGCTGCCGAAAAGGTCGCCAAAAATATCGCCAAAGATATCGCCGAAATCCGCGCCGTTGAAATCGAAGCCGCCGAAACCGCCTGCGCCGCCCGCACCGTCGAAGGCAGCATGACCATACTGGTCATACTGTCTCCTCTTCTCGGGATCGCTCAGAACGGCATATGCCTCCGAAGCTTCCTTAAACTTTTTTTCTGCCTCCGCGTCCCCGGGATTCATGTCGGGGTGATATTTCTTAGCCAGAACTCTGTATGCTTTTTTTATGGCGGCTTCATCAGCGCTTTTCTCTACGCCAAGCACCTCATAATAATCCCGTTTTTGTTCTGCCATGACTATGCCCTTCCTTGGATTAACTGTTCAAAAACATCCTGTTTATACTTCTCTATAGTCTCCGTCAACTACGTCGTCGGCTCCACCGTTGTCCCGAGGCGCCGCTTCCTGCGCCCCGCCCATATTGCTCATGTCGGGACCGCCCTGTGCCTGCTGCATGTTCTCATACATCTTTGTGAACAGGGACTGTGCGGAGTTCGTCAGCTTCTCCTTCGCCGCTTTCAGCTCGTCAAGCTGGCTGTCGGTAAGCTCCTGATCCTTGGTCTTCTCCAGAATATCCTTCACCGCCTGCAGGTCAGCCTCCACGCCTGCCTTCTCGGAAGCGTCGATCTTGTCGCCCACTTCATTCAGCGCTTTCTCTGTCTGGAACACGAAGGAGTCCGCCTCGTTTCTCGTGTCAACAGCCTCTTTGCGCTTCTTATCCTGCGCTTCAAACTCTGCCGCCTCTTTTACCGCCTTCTCGATCTCGTCATCCGACATGTTGGAGCCTGCGGTGATGGTGATGTGCTGCTCCTTGCCTGTGCCCAGATCCTTCGCGGACACGTTAACGATACCGTTGGCGTCGATATCGAAAGTTACCTCGATCTGCGGCACGCCGCGCATTGCCGGCGGGATACCGTCCAGACGGAACTGTCCGAGGGACTTGTTGTCCTTTGCAAACTGTCTCTCACCCTGCAGCACGTTGATATCCACCGCCGTCTGGTTGTCGGAGTAGGTGGAGAACACCTGACTGTGCTTGGTGGGGATGGTTGTATTTCTCTCAATCAGTCTGGTAGCGACACCGCCCGCTGTCTCGATGGAAAGTGAAAGCGGCGTTACATCCAGCAGAAGGATTTCGCCTGCGCCCGCGTCGCCCGCAAGTTTACCGCCCTGCACGGAAGCGCCCAGAGCCACGCACTCGTCGGGATTCAAGGACTTGCTCGGCTCTTTTCCGGTAATCTGTTTTACTTTCTCCTGTACTGCCGGCACACGGGTGGAACCGCCCACCAGAAGCACCTGCCCGATATCCGCATTGGTCAGACCCGCATCCTTCATCGCGTTCTGTACGGGGATTGCGGTGCGCTCTACGAGGTCGCTCGTCAGCTCGTCAAATTTCGCTCTTGTCAAGTTCATGTCAAAGTGCTTGGGACCTTCCGCCGTCGCTGTGATGAAAGGAAGGTTGATATTCGTAGTCGTTGCGGAAGAAAGCTCCTTCTTCGCTTTCTCAGCCGCCTCTTTCAGTCTCTGGAGCGCCATCTTATCATTGGACAGATCTACGCCCTCCTGCGCCTTGAACTCGGAAAGCATCCAGTCGATGATCTTCTGGTCAAAGTCATCGCCGCCCAGATGGGTATCGCCGTTCGTGGCAAGCACTTCAATGACGCCGTCGCCGATCTCGATGATGGACACATCAAAGGTACCGCCGCCCAGATCGTACACCATGATCTTCTGCTCTTTTTCATTGTCAAGACCGTAAGCCAGCGCCGCAGCCGTAGGCTCGTTGATGATACGCTTTACGTCCAGACCCGCGATCTTGCCCGCGTCCTTGGTCGCCTGTCTCTGGGAATCGTTAAAGTAAGCGGGAACGGTGATGACAGCCTCCGTCACCTTCTCGCCGAGGTAATTCTCCGCGTCCGCTTTCAGCTTCTGCAGAATCATAGCGGAAATCTGCTGCGGGGAATACTTTTTGTCCGCGATCGTGCGCCCCTTGTCCGTACCCATATCTCTCTTGATGGAGGCGATTGTGTTGTCCGCGTTGGTAACCGCCTGACGCTTAGCCGGCTCACCCACAAGTCTCTCCCCGTTCTTTGTGAAAGCCACAACAGACGGAGTGGTTCTCGCGCCTTCCGTGTTCGCGATGACAGTGGGCTTGCCGCCTTCCATAACTGCCACGCAGCTGTTCGTAGTTCCTAAGTCGATGCCGATAATTTTACTCATAATGTTTACTCCCTTTCTGAAGCGCCTACGCTCCTTTGCCTTATTACTTCATCTCACATTGTTATTGTACGACTGCCACCATACTGTGTCTGACCACGCTGTCCCTGTAAGTATATCCCTTCTGCAGTTCCTGCGCGACCGTGCCGGACTCAAACTCCTCGCTCTCCGTCTGCATCACCGCATTGTGGAACTCGGGATTAAATTCCTCCCCGACTGCCGGGATCGGCTTCACGTCCAGATTTTCCAGCTCTGTCATAAGCTGTTTATAAATCATCTGCATACCCTGCGCGATGGCGCCATCTTTCTCTTCCTCGGGTACGCTGGCAAGCCCTCTCTCAAAGTTATCCACCACTGGCAGGATTTTTTCAATCACGCTCTTTGCGCCCGTCTCAAACATCGCTGTTTTCTCTTTCTCGGTGCGCTTGCGGAAATTGTCAAACTCCGCCATCTGGCGTTTTACCCGGTCCTCCAGTTCCTCCACTTTCTCTTTCAAGGGATCCTGCTTTTTCTTCTTTTTTTCCTTTTTCTCGCTCTTAGCCGTCTTCTCTCCGTCTCCTGCCGAAGGCTCGCCGGACGCTTCCTCCTGCGCCGCCTCCTGCTGCGGCATATCCTGTTCTTCCATCTCGTTTTCCCGTTTATCTTTTTCCTCTGCTGCCACTGTGCTCATCCCTTTCCTGTTTGATCCTTACTTATCTCTATATCTGTTCAGGCAGACCCTGCTGTTCCCGCCATTTTACTTCTTATATAAATCGTCCAGCTGATGTTTTAACAGCCTGAGATTGCTCACGACCTTCTCATAATCCATCCTCTTCGGTCCGATGATGCCAATGGTTCCCTTCATGCCAGCGTCCAGCTCGTAAGTCGCCGTCACAATGCTGCAGTCCTTCATGCCCGCCACCGGCGTCTCGTCGCCGATGTAAACCTGTATGCCCGTGTTATTGTCGCCCGAAAGGTTATCCTGCACCAGCTCGCTCAAAAGCTGTTTTTCCTCAAAGGTGGTGATCAGTTCGCTGGCTCTCTCGTGATCCGCAAGCTCCGGGTACTTGAAAAAGTTTTTCGTGCCGCTTGTATAAATCTCCAGATCCTCGTCTGCCTTGATCGCCTCCGCCACCGCGTCTATGACATTCGCCACAATCTCGCTGTGGATACCCGCCTGCTGCTTCATGGCAGCAATCATGCCGAGATTGATTTCCTCCAGCGAAAGACCGTTTAAGTGGGTGTTCAGGAGAATATTCAGCTTCAGCAGCGTCTCGTCGCTCAGTTCCTCGGAAACCGTCAGCATGGAGTTCTTAATCACGTTTCCCTCCACCACGATAACCGCCAGAATCTGCCTCGCATCCACCCGGGAAAGCTGGATAAATTTCAGCTTATTGCGGTGGTACTGGGGCGCGGAGATCATCGCCGCATACTCGGTATTGTTCGCGAGTACCTTTGCCGCCTGCTTGAGAAGGTGGTCCATCTTATCCTCCTTCTCCAGAAGCATCTCCTTCATCTCCTCGACTTCCCGCTCCTTCTCCTCCATCATCTTATCCACATAGAGGCGGTATCCCTTGTCTGAAGGAATCCTGCCGGCGGAAGTGTGGGGCTGCAGGATGTATCCCAGTTCCTCCAGATCCGCCATCTCGTTCCGAATGGTTGCGGAGCTTAAGTTTAAATCGGTGTACTTGGAAATTGTGCGGCTGCCTACCGGCTCCCCTGTCTCCAGATAGTTTCGGATGATGGCTTGCAATATGATATATTTTCTTTCGTCCAGCTGCATACCACATTCCCTCTTGTCGGATTGTTAGCACTCGACTTATTAGAGTGCTAACACCTTCTGGTAGTAAGGTATCACTTCTTTTTTACATTGTCAACATCTGAATGGAAAATATTTATAAAAAAAGTATGAAGAATAAAATACGGTCAGTTTAGCATACCCTAAACTGACCGCCTGCATTCTTTTTGTCTGATATGATTAGATATTGAACTGGCCTCTCTCCTCGCCGTTGATCACATAGTAAACAATGCTCTCCTCCGGCTTCACATAAAGCTCTACCGCTTTGAAATCGCCAACTTTTTTCTTCAGGTCATACTTCCATACATCCTTTGCAATCTTTACAAGATCCTCTGTGGTGTATGTCTTGCCGGAGAACTGTACATGTACGGTTTCTTTTACTGCAGCCTTTCTGGTTGTAGTGGTGGTCTTCGCCGCCGTCTCTTTCTTAGCTGCCGCGGGCTTTCTGCCGGGCTTCTTCGCCGCAGGCTTTCTGCCGGGTTTCTTTTTCGTCTCAGTTTCTTTTGCCTTTTCTGCTACAGGCTCTGTCTTCGCCGCAGGTGCTGCCACAGGTGTCTCCGCCGTCGTTGTCTTTGTATCTGCCGCCTTGTCAGCCTCCGGTTTTACAACCGGCTTCTTTGTTTCTGCCATGAGTAATCTCCTTCCCCACTTTCACTAAAACTGCTTTTTCATAATCTCGATCTGTTTACTGTAACGCCATGTATCCCCGCAAAACTACCTGCTACATGACCCTGCTAGATGTATCTTATCTCAATAAAACGGGGCTGTCAACCAACAATCTGTAACAAATAGTTAATTTTTATTATAAAATCTTATACGAATTGACATAAAAAAGCCCCAAAACCGCCCTGTTTTAACACCTTACGCCAGCGTAAAGTACAAAAGCACCGCCGCGCCGAGCACAATTCTGTACCAGCCAAAAACCTTAAAATCATGCTTTTTGATATAGCCCATCAGGAAACGGATCACCGCTACAGACACGGCAAAAGCCACCACCATTCCTACCAGCAGAATGATAAGTTCCTCCCCCGTAAAGGAGAAGCCAAACTTCAAAAGTTTTAACAGGCTGGCGCCGAGCATGACGGGAATCGCCAGAAAGAAAGTGAACTCCGCCGCCACGGTTCTCGACACGCCGATCAGAAGCGCACCCACAATGGTTGCGCCGGAACGGGACGTCCCCGGGAACACCGCCGCCAGAAGCTGGAAAACACCGATCATCAGCGCCGTGCGGTAAGTGATGTCATTCAGTTCTGTAATCTTCGGCGTCATCTTCTTATTTCTGTTTTCAATCAGAATAAAGGCGATACCGAACACGATCAGCGCAATGGAAACGCACCACGGATTGTAGAAGAGCGCATCCAGCACATCGTCAAATGCAAGTCCCACGATTGCTGCCGGTATACATGCCACGAGAATTTTAAACCACAGTACGAAAATGTCCTTCTGCACCACAGGCTTTTCTTTGAAGCGGAAGGGAAATATCTTATTCCAGAAAAGAAGCACCACCGCCAGAATCGCCCCGAGCTGGATCACCACCAGAAACATCTCCCAGAAATCCTCACTCACGTTCAGGGTCACAAATTCATTTAAAAGAATCATATGCCCGGTGCTGCTGATGGGGAGCCATTCCGTAATACCCTCCACGATGCCGAAAAGCACCGCCTTTATAATTTCTATGATGTCCATATTTTCCTCCCTATTCCAAATATTCGAGCAGGTCCAGATAACACGCCTGCGCGTCGCGGTAACCTTCCTCGTAGAGCGCCTTCATCTTTTCCTTATCCTTCTCGATCCTGCCGACTTCGCTTTTCCGTTTCGGACGGATCACAAACAGCTCACCCTTCCGTTTCTTTTCTTCCATATATTGTACGGTGGTATTATAGGAAAGATGCCTTTCGCGCATCAGTTCGTACACTTTCGGGTAGCGGAAATAACGCGCTCTCACAAGTGCAAGCTCCGCTCCGGCGGGCTGTCTGACAAAGCCCTCCTCCTTGGTCATAATCACCACGTTTTTCCTGTTGCCGTCCTGTATGGACTTCCTGATGGGAATCGAATCGCTGATGCCGCCGTCCAGATAATACCTGTCTCCTATCTTTACATTCCGCGAAACCAGCGGAAGCGAACTGGACGCGCGCACCGCAAGCAGATCTTCCCGCAGATCCTTAAGCGGCAGATAGGCAGGCTTTCCCGTCTCGATATCCGTCGCCACCGCAAAAGCCCTGCCCTCAAATTTCGCCGCCGCGTCATAGTCAAAGGGATCGAGATAATTCGGGATCAGACTGTAATTCATATCCACGCCAAACAGATCGCCGGTCGTAATAAGACTCCACTTCCCGCAATACTGCTTCATGTCCAGATAGTCCACGCTGATGCGCAAAGACCGCCCCCTCTGCCCCGACATATAGTTGCAAAGATGACACGCCCCCGCCGACACACCGTAATTGTCGGAAAACAGTATCTCCTTCTCCATAAAGAAATCCAGAACACCGGCAGTATAAATGCCCTTCATACCGCCGCCCTCCAGAATCAGTCCTGCCTGATACATCATAATAGAACTCCCTTCCTCTGGAACCTAGTAATTTTCCTTCATAAGTTTTCTGAACGCATCCAGCGACCGCTCCACCTTCTCCGTATCAATACAGTAAGCGATCCGGAAATATCCCTTCACACCGAAACTGTCACTCGGCACGAGAACCAGATCGTACTTCTTCGCCTTTTCCGAAAAGGCAACTGCATCCGGCTCCGGCGATTTCGGGAACATGTAGAACGTGCCGCCCGGCCGCACGCACGCAAAGCCTAAGTCCGTCAGTTCCTTATATAATATGTTCATGTTTGTCTCATAGACCGAGAGATCCGACGTCAGGTCCAGCACCTCCGCCACCGCAAGCTGAATGATGGACGGCGGACAGTTGTGTCCGGTTCCTCTGGAAATCTGGCTGCACATCACACTGATGATGTCCGCATCCGTACACTTCGGATTCACCGCCACATAGCCGATCCGCTCTCCCGGCAGGGAAAGGGATTTGGAAAACGAGTAGCAGGAGAGGGAATTGTCATAGAACGCGGAAGGATAGGGCGCATCCACGCCTGCAAACACGATCTCCCTGTAAGGCTCGTCGGAAATCAGGAAAATATCGTGCCCGTACTGTTTCTGCTTTTCCTCCATAATACCCGCCAGCTTTTTCACCGTCTCCGTGGAATAAGCCATACCCGAAGGATTGTTCGGCGTATTAATCAAAACTGCCGCCACCTTTTCCGTCAGCATCTCCTCAAACGCCTCGAAGTTGATCTGGAAGTTTTCGGTATCCGCGGGCACAACCTTGAGAACCGCCCCTGTCAGATTGATATAAGGCGCGTACTCCGGGAAATAGGGCGCAAAGGTAATCACCTCATCCCCCGGCTGTGCCACACACCGCACCGCGTGGGCGATCGCGCCCGCCGCACCTGTGGTCATAAAAATATGGTTCCCCGTATAATTCATCCCGAATCTCTTGTTGAGGGAAGCCGCCACCTTTTCCCTGACGGATGGAATGCCCAGACTCTGGCTATAACCGTGCAGCTCCATGGGATTTTTCTCCTGCAGCATCTTTATCATCACATCCGTAAATGCCTGCGGCACCGGCACCGAAGGATTTCCCAGACTGAAATCGAACACATTCTCATACCCGATCTCCTGCCCCCTCGCCGTCGCGAACTCCGAGAGCTGCCGTATCACAGATTTCCCTTGTAGCATGTCCTTATATTTTTGTACGATCATATCTCATTCTCCGTTTCTGATTGTATTTATTTTTCCTTCAAGTGTATAAGCCGCGCCTTGAAGTCCCCGCTGATCGGCGGTATATTAATCCCCGCATAGTGCAGCACATCGCCCCGGTACTCGGTCTGTCTGATCTCCTGCCAGTCCGCCGCGTTCCCGATCACGTAAGTTTTCTCAGGATCAAGCCCCGGAATACAGATTCTCCTGCTGTGGTAATTGGGACGGTTCAGCACCTGCACATAGGTGACAAGCGCCTCGCTCTTATCCTTCGCCACCACCGCGTAGCAGTCATAAAAATGATTGTCCGCATAGCGCGCGATCCGATAATAGTCGCCCTGCCGCACCAGATCGTTATATTTATGATACATCGCCACCTGATCCGGAATCATATTCCGATCCGCCTCGGGAATCTTCGTCACATCCAGTTCATAGCCGAAAGTGCCCGCCAGCGCCACATAGCCCCTCGTCTCAAAAGGCGTCGTCCTGCCCACCGTGTGGTTCGGGCAGTCGGATACATGCGCGCCCATGGTGGACAGCGGATAGATAAGCGCCGTGCCCGCCTGAATCGACAGCCGCTCGATCGCGTCCGCATCGTCGGAACACCAGATCTGGGGACTGTAATAAAGCATACCCGGATCAAACCGCGCCCCGCCGCCGGAGCAGTTCTCCAGAAGAAGGTTCGGGAAATCGGTAACCAGCCTCTCCTGCATCTCATAGAGCGCAAGCGTCTGTCTGTGCACCAGCTCGCCCTGTCTGTCCGCCGGAAGCCCGTAGCTGCCGAGATCGGAAAACTGCCTGTTCATATCCCACTTCACATACTCGATATTCGCGCTCCTGAGCACAGCCGCAATCCTGTCATAGACACAGTCGCGCACCTCCTTGCGGGTCAGGTCAAGCACATACTGGTTTCTGGCAAGGCTCCCCGTCCTGCCGGGAATCTGGATCGCCCAGTCGGGGTGCTCCCTGTACAGATCGGAATCGGGGGAAATCATCTCCGGCTCCACCCAGATGCCGAACTTCATCCCCAGCTTATTGACCTCGTCCACCAAGTATTTCAGCCCGCCCTTAATCTTGGACTCATTCACAAACCAGTCGCCCAGACTGGAATTGTCGTCGTCCCTGTGCCCAAACCATCCGTCATCCATCACAAGCATCTCTATGCCCAGCGCGGAAGCCTGTCTGGCAATATCCAGAAGTTTGTCCGTATTAAAGTCAAAGTAAGTCGCCTCCCAGTTATTGATGAGGATCGGTCTCTTCTTGTCTTTATAAATGCCCCGGATCAGATGATTTCTGTACAGATCGTGGAAGTTTCTGGTCATGCCGCCCAGACCATCCGCCGAATACATGCAGATCGCTTCCGGCGCCTGAAAACTCTCTCCCGGTTCCAGTTTCCAACAGAAATCTTCCGGGTGAATGCCCATCATGGCGCGGATACTGCCAAACTGGCTCTCCTCGATCTGCGCGATAAAATTGCCGGAATAGACGAAGTTCATGGCGTAAACATCGCCTGTCTCCTCCGTCGCCGTCCTGCTCTTCCACGCCATAAAAGGATGCTCCTGATGACTGGACTCCCCGCGCACCGAGCCGACGCTCTGTTTGCCCTTTCTGACCGGGCATATCTGGATCGCGCGTTCCCTCGCCCATGAACCGTGCAGGGTAATCATCTCGTAATCGTCATTGTCCATATCTATGCAGGCGGATAACACTTTCGTCAGATAAACCGCCTCGCCGCCGTGATTTACCACTTTCACGCTTCTCGCAATCGCATCCGTGTCCGCAAAAATGCTGTAGGACAGAATTACCTGCAACTGCAATACCGGGTCTTCGCATGTGAGCTCCAGCGTCCGGCACGCATCCTTTCCGCCAAAGGTCGCCGGAAGCCCGGGAAGCGCCTCTTTGCCGTTATAAATGCGGTGGGACACATAGGAAAGGGAAACGCCCGTATGCCCGGACAGCGTGCGCACCGAAAGCGTTCCTTCTCTGTAATCGCCCAGATTGTGTCCCGTATACTCCATCGGAAACGTGTCTAAAAAGGAAGTTCTCTCCCTGTTGTTTTCCGAAGGGACAAAGGGCGGCTCCCCGGTACGCATCAGATACGCCAGATCGTCCGAGCCAAGACTTCTTCCATAGTACACATGTCCCAGAAAATTCTCTTCATCCACCACACCGATACAGTAACTCGTGTGAGGCGTGTCCAGTTTAAAGATCCTGTTCTTTTCGTTGTAAGTAATGTTCATAATTTGATTTCCTTTCTATGCTTCATCCGCCCATGCAAGCGCACATCGGACGGCACGTTTCCATCCCTTCACAAGCTGCTCTCTCGTCTGTCTCTCCATCGTCACGTCAAACCGCTTTCCAAGCTGCCAGTTTTCACAGATTTCACCTTTGTCTTTCCAGTAACCCACCGAGAGCCCCGCCAGATACGCCGCGCCCAGAGCCGTCGTCTCGATACAGCTCGGACGGTGCACCGCGTGTCCCGTGATATCCGCCTGAAACTGCATCAGGAAGTCGTTGGCGCTGGCGCCGCCATCCACCTTCAATTCACTGAGCCCAATCCCCGCGTCCTCCTCCATCGCCTTCAGCACATCCATGGACTGATAGGCGATCGATTCCAGCACCGCCCGGACAAAGTGCTCTTTCTGGCAGCCCCTCGTAATACCCACCACAGTGCCCCGCGCATAAGGATTCCAGTAGGGCGTTCCCATACCCACAAAGGCGGGCACCACATAGACCCCGTTTGTATCGGGTACACGCATGGCGTACTTTTCGGAATGCTGCGCGATTTTCATCATCCGCATTTCATCCCGCATCCACTGTACCGCCGCGCCTGCCACGAACACGCTGCCCTCCAGCGCATAGGACGGTTCGGGTGTGTCCCCCGCCGCGATGGTGGTGAGCAGACCGCTCCCGGAGACGATCGCCTCTCTGCCCGTATGCATCAGCAGAAAACATCCCGTCCCGTATGTGTTTTTCACCTGCCCCGGCGCAAAACAGCACTGTCCGAAGAGCGCCGCCTGCTGGTCGCCCGCCGCTCCCGCGATGGGAACGGGCGCGCCGAAAATACTCGTATCGCTCTCGCCAAACACCGTCCCGGAAGGCTTCACCTCCGGCAGCATCTGTCCCGGAATCCGCAGCATGGAAAGCAGCTCCTCGTCCCATTCCAGCGTGTGTATATTGTATAGCATGGTGCGGGAGGCGTTCGTATAGTCCGTGGCATGTACCCTGCCCTTCGTCAGTTTCCAGATCAGCCATGAATCTACCGTGCCAAACAGCAGTTCCCCACGCTCCGCCCGCTCCCGTGCGCCTTCCACATGATCCAGTATCCAAGCAATCTTGCTGCCGGAAAAATAAGCGTCCGGCACCAGACCTGTCTTCGCCCGTATCGTTTCCGTATAGCCCTGCGCCTTTAACCCGTCGATAAACTCCGCCGTTCTCCGGCATTGCCAGACGATCGCGTTGTATACCGGTTCCCCCGTTTCCCGGTCCCAGACAATCGTCGTCTCGCGCTGGTTCGTGATACCGAGGCACGCAAGCTGCCCTGCATCCGCACCGATATTCGCCATCGCCTCGATCGCCACCGCGAGCTGTGACGCCCATATTTCGCGCGGGTTGTGCTCCACCCATCCCGCCTGCGGGTAAATCTGGGTGAACTCCTTCTGCGCCATGCTGCATATATTACCCTTCTTGTCAAACAAAATACAGCGGGAACTGGTCGTTCCCTGATCCAGCGCCATAATATATTTTTGCATAGATACCCCCATCTAAATCAGTTCCTCTGCGACTGCCGTCAAATATCTGCGCCCCGGCTGTTTATTATAAACTTCTCTAAGTATATAACGAGTCCGACGGAAAAACAATCTTCCATTTTTGAGAAAATGTACTATAATAATTCGAGATGGTTTCTCCGCACAGACATGACTTTGCGGATTTATGAGAGAAACAGGAAATACTATTTAAGAAAACATTCAGAAAAAAGAGGAAAACATACATGAGTATCACAGTCGTATTACAGCAGATGGTTATCATCTTTATTTTAATCGGGATCGGCATGATCCTTTACCGGCGGAAACTGATATCGGAAGAAGGCTCCAAACAGATTTCCGGCTTGATCATCAACGTCACCAACCCGGCGCTCTTAATCTGCTCCGCCCTTGACGACGGTCCCAAGGCGTCCCTGCAGGAACTGGGCATTGCCCTTATCGCTTACGCTGCCGTTTTTGCAATTTTGATCGCCGTAAGTTTTCTGATCCCCCGCCTTTTGCGGATACCCAAAAATCTGCACTACGCTTACCAGATGCTGACGATCTTCGGCAACGTGGGCTTTATCGGCATCCCCCTCGCCTCCGCGGTGCTCGGCAGCGAATCCCTGATATACGTGTCCATTTTTAACCTGCTCTTCAACCTGCTGATCTACACCTTCGGCATCTCCCTGCTGCAGAGAGCCGCCGCAGGACAGACGCCGGAAGAGGCAGCCGCTTTCGCCGGACAGGCGCAGGACGACATCTCTTTCTCTGCCGGACAGGTGCCGGATGGCGCGGCGGCTCCCGCCTCCCATCCCGGCTCAAACCGTCTGCAAAAGTTAGTCAACGCGGGCACTATCTCCGCCGCGGTTACCATTATCTTTTACCTCGGCAATTTCCGCGTGCCTGTGATCATCTCCTCCGCCCTCTCCTATACCGGGCGCGCCACCACCCTTTTATCCATGCTGGTGCTCGGCGTTTCCGTCGCGCAGATGGCGCCGAAAGATATCTTTTCCCACCCGAAGCTCTATGTATTTACGCTGCTTCGCCAGATTCTCGTGCCCATCGGCTGTATGCTTCTGATGCGCCAGTTCTCTGACCACAAAATGATTTTAAATACCATGCTTCTGATGGCAGCCGTACCCGCCGCCAACATGCCCCTTATGCTCGCCAAGCAGATGGACATGGAAACGGAGTCCATCTCGCAGGGGATAATTCTGACGACGGTGTTAAGCCTTGTGACGGTACCGCTGGCGTGTCTGTTTCTTATCGTAAAGTGACCGCCGCGCCAACTGATTTCCCCATCGCCAAAGAACTTGTCCCCGCCGCACCATTTCCCTTCTTTCGACATAAAATAGAGTAAAACGACACAGGATATTTATTATGTACTTTTTACTCTTCGCATTACTTCTCATGGCTGTTCTCGGCTGTATCCTCTTTCAGTGCCGGAGGAAAAAAATCATCTGTAAGATAAAAGAAATGGACTGCTGTACCAAATGTACCCTTCTGGATGAACTGGTTTACCCCTTCGGTTATCGTTTTCACTGTGACCATGGTTTCTTTTCCTCCACGGTGGACGCCCCGCAGCGGCACGCCGGATACACATGGCTCTATGACTATATGGCGCCCCGTTTCCAGATGGTGTTCGACGCCCTGCCCGTCTATTTTGACTACCGGGGGCGCACATGGCTGATCGAATTCTGGAAAGGGCAGTACGGCATCAACACCGGGGCGGAAATCGGCATATACCACACAGACCGCATTATCCCCGAATCGGAATATAAAACCGCATGGTTTTCCTGCGCGGAAGACCATGAAATGCTGGACTGTTCCTTCCTTCTGTGCAATGCCGGAAACGAGTGCATCCGCACTTCTGACCGTCACTGGTGGCTCACCGCCTTTCTGGCGGGCTGTTTTTCCAAACCTGCCTGTCTGTCCATGGAATCCTGCATCTGTTTCCCCAACCGGGAAATGCTCGCCGCCTTTCTGGACGGCTTAAAACGCGCCGGTGTCGCAGAAAGCGCCATCTCAGTACACTGTTTAAGCGTCTGTTTTGCCTTCTGTCAGACAGACGAAAGCTACAACTTGTCCACGCGCTTCTGGAGAAGTTTCTCCCAGTGGAAAAACAAACTTTTCTGCAGACTGTACCGATGGGTTACCAGACCTTTTTTCTGCACAGAGGACAGAGTCTTATATCTGTACTATTATCTCCCGGCTGCATTCCGAAAGCTTCTCCGTCTGCGCAGATTTCATAAACGCTGTCACAGGCGTTACAGCAGGAGGCACTGACCATGAGCGTGTCAACCCGTCTGAACCGCGCCTTTCTGGACGCGCCGATGCTTCCCCTTTCCGGCCGCTCCCGCTATGTCCTTATGAGCGACTGTCACCGGGGCATTGGCTCCTCCTCCGATAACTTTCTGAAAAACCAGCACCTGTATTTTGCCGCGCTGCAGCATTACTACCAGAGTGGGTTTACCTATATCGAGCTGGGCGACGGGGATGAACTGTGGGAAAACAGAAGCATGAAAAATATTATTGACGTGCACAGCAACGTGTTCTGGCTGTTCAAACAGTTCCATGAGGAAAACCGACTGTATCTGATCTACGGCAACCACGATATTGTAAAGCGGAAGAAAGGATACCCTGCCAAAAACTGCGACACCTATTTCTGTACGCAGTCCCAGCAGATGCAGCCTCTCTTTCCATCCCTCAATTTTTATGAGGGCGTTATTCTCACCACCGGGGCGCTGCCCGCTCACGCGCCCCGCGTATCGCTTTACCTGACGCACGGACATCAGGCAAGCCTGCTCAACTCTACGTTCTGGCGTCTCTCCCGCTTTCTTGTGCGGTATATCTGGAGCCCGTTGGAAAATCTGGGCGTACTCGACCCCACAAGCGCCGCCAAAAATTACAGAGTCAAAAACAAATGCGAAAGCCGCCTGAACAGATGGGCGGAGGAAAACCGCCGCATTCTGATCACCGGGCACACACACCGCCCGGCGCTGCCGGACACCCCCGCCCACTACTACAATACCGGGAGCTGCGTCCACCCCCGCTGTATCACATGCATTGAAATTGAGCGGATGGCGCTGACATTAGTCAAATGGAGTATGACCACCCGGGCGGACAGCACGCTCTATGTGGCGCGGGAAATTATCGCGGGGCCCGTGCCGCTTACACAATTTGTACCTTAATCATGTTCGTGGTGCCGGAAATCCCGATAGGAACCCCGGATGTAATCACCGTCAGATCCCCTTTCTGTAAAAGCCCCTTCTTTTCCGCTGCTGCGATCGCCTTGTCGAAAAGCACATAGGCGTCCTTCTCCTCCTTAATCAGCAGCGGCTCCACACCCCATGTCAGGGAGAGCTGTCTGCACACCTTCTCGGTGGTGGCACAGCTTATGATATCGCTTTTGGGGCGGTAGCGGGAAATCATTCTTGCGGATCTGCCCGATTTTGTGACTGTCACGATGGCTGTTGCATTCAGGTCAAGAGCCGTCGTGCAGGTTGCATGGCAGATGGCGTCCGTCACATCGGGATTCGCCTCGCGCTCCAGCAGGAAGAAACGCTTGCGGTAGTCCACATCCTGTTCTGTGCGCTCCGCTATTTTAACCATTGTCTTAACCGCCTCCACAGGATAGGAACCTGCCGCCGTCTCCCCGGAAAGCATGATCGCGCTTGTGCCGTCGTAAACCGCATTCGCAACGTCTGTTGTCTCCGCGCGGGTCGGTCTGGGATTCTTGATCATGGACTCCAGCATCTGCGTGGCGGTGATCACCTGCTTCCCCGCACGGTATACCTTCTTGATGATCTCCTTCTGGATCACAGGCACATCCTCATAGGGAATCTCCACGCCCATGTCCCCTCTCGCCACCATAACGCCGTCCGATACCGAAAGAATATCGTCAATATTTGAAACGCCCTGCGCATTCTCGATCTTGGAAATAATCTTGATGTCCTGCCCGCCATTTTTTTCAAGCAGCTTTCTGAGCTGCAAAATATCTTCCTTTTTCTGTACGAAGGATGCCGCGATAAAATCCACGTCCTGCCCGATGCCGAAAAGAATGTCCTCCCTGTCCTTCTCGCTGATATATGGCATGGACAGGTCCACGTCCGGCACATTGACGCCCTTGTGGTTAGAGACCGTGCCGCCATTGATCACGCGGCAGACAATATTGCTTTTGTCCACCTTCTCCACCTTCATCTCAATCAGACCGTCGTCAATGAGTACCCGCATCCCCTCTTCCAGATCCTCGTAAAGTCTGTTATAAGTCACGCTCACGATATCCTTTGTGCCCTCGACCTCATCGGCGGTCAGCGTAAAGAGCTGCCCCTCCTCCAGCACGGCTTTTCCATCCTTAAAGTTCTTCACGCGGACTTCCGGGCCTTTGGTATCAAGCAGAATCGCCACCGGCTTTCCCAATTCTTTCCGAAGTTTTTTCACCACATCCATTCTCTTCTTATGATCCTCATGGACACCGTGGGAAAAATTGCATCTGGCAACATTCATGCCCGCCAGCATCATCTGCCGCAGCACTTCCTCGTTGTCTGTGGATGGTCCAAGGGTACATACAATTTTAGTTTTGCGCATTCTTACCTCCGTCCCGGGCGCCGCCCGAATTTGTACTGTTCTGTTCTCTTTCTTTTATATCATATTCTAATCAAAATTTCACTGATTCATCCTGCAAAAAGCAAAAGAAAGAGGCACTGGTCCAAACGCCAATGCCTCTTCCGGCTATACAAAACTATTTTTTATCGTCCGCCCGGCGTATTTCAGATCCCCCGGAACGTAAAGCTAAACTCCATCTTCCCGCTCACGTCCAGATGATACTCCGGATGCACCGGCGCGCCCCAGCTGTCGTCGCCGCCGACGCCGAGCTGTCCGCCCGCCACGCGTACCACCGTGTAATGCACAGACGGCAGTTCATAGGGATGTCTCGCGTTCTCGACCTCGTGGGGCGTGTAAGGCAGCGCCGAAAAGTTCAGGTTCTCCCCGCTAAAGAGCATACCGCGCCCGCGCATGTCCGTCACCTTCGCCCAGCGCACCTTTGTCTTATTGCCGCATTCCTGAGGAACGAGATACGCCGCCATATTGTCCGCCACGCGATTGCGATAAACGCCCAGCTTCGCGCCCTGATCCCTGTCCGCGTAAGTCTCCTCCGGGCCGTTTCCGTACCACTCCAGACGGTCGTAGTCCGCGTTCAGCTTAAACAGCACGCCAAACTCCGGCATGTCAGCCAGTCCCTCCACCGGGTCATAAGCAAGCGTGGTCTGCACGCTGCCGTCCCCGTACACCTTGTAAGTCAGCCGGCAGGTCGCCGCCGGTGTCGTATTGAGGTCGTACAGATAAGACACACTGACATGATCCGCTTCCTCCCTGACTTCCGGGTTTTCAAACTCTTCTCCCTCTTTATTCAGCCTTCCGCCGGGCTTTCTGCACGACGCGTACAGACTTGCCAGTTTCCACTGTCCCTGTCCCGCCATCATATGATTGCCCGTATCGTTGTCCGTAGGCGCACGCCAGAAATTCGGGCGTGGAATCTCCTCAATCAGTTCCTTGCCCGCATAGCGGTAGGAAACCATACCAAAAGCGGAAATCGCGCCCGCCGGCTCCGAGAACAGTACATCAAAATGCTCTCCCCGGACGCCCACATTGTCATTCCCCCGTATAATGGTGAGCGGTTTCTTCTGCTCCTGTGCCGGCGCATCCACTTTTTTGACCACCGCCTGCCCGAAAGCAAGTTCGTGCCCTGCCTTTGCCCACAGCGTATCTTCCTTTAAGAGGAAGGAAACCGTCACGGCATACTCGCCCGGCTCCTCCGGCAGAGCAAAAGGCGCGGGGTAAGTCTGTCTGCTCTCCGGCGCGACGTCAATCCCTGTCAGCTCCCTGCTCTCCACGATGACGCCGTCCCGCAAAAGCTGTGCCACACAGCGGAAGCTATTCGTAGAAACGAAGAGGTTTTTATTCCACACCGCAAACCCATCCTTTTCTACCGTCACTGAAATATTCTGATAGTTAAATTTTACCGCCTGCATCTTGGGCGACGCTTCCCGCTCCCCGCCGTAGGCAATGCCGTTGCCGCTGAAATTATAGTCCGTGGGGCGTTCCCCGAAATCACCGCCGTAAGCCTGAAACCACTTTCCGTAGCGGTCTTTTTTGTATATGCTCTGGTCGATGTAGTCCCAGATAAAGCCACCCTGATAAGCGGAATTTTCTTTGTCCGCCAGATCCGTGTACTTGTGCATCGCACCGCAGGAATTGCCCATGGCATGGGTGTACTCGCAGCAGATAAAAGGTTTGCCGTCGCCGTTTGCCAGATACTCCTCTATGTCAGCCACTTTCGCGTACATGCGGCTTTCCATATCGGAGGAATCGTTGTAGCGCCTGTCGTTGAACACACCTTCGTAGTGCACCAGTCTCGTATCGTCCAGCTTGCGGAAAAGCTCCGACATTTCAAAAATCGTCTCTCCGCCGAAGGACTCGTTTCCCACAGACCAGATCAGCACCGCCGGATGGTTTTTGTCCCGGTGGTAGCAGGAGCGGATGCGGTCGTACATCATTTCCTTCCACTCAGCCTTATCGTCCGGCACCACGAAGGACATGTCTTTTTTCCCTTTCAGATACGCGTCCCATGTGCCGTGGGATTCCAGATTGTTCTCTGCAATCAGATACAGCCCGTAGCGGTCGCAAAGTTCATAGAGCCGTTCGTCATCGGGATAGTGGGAAGTACGGATCGCGTTGATATTGTTCCGCTTCATGGTCACAATGTCTTTTACCAGTTCCTCATAGGAGACATGTCTGCCTGATATGGAACTGAAATCGTGACGGTTCGTGCCTTTAAATACAATCCGTTTCCCATTTAACAGCATACGGCTGTCCTTCATCTCAAATTTGCGGAAACCGACTGCCTGCGAGATATATTCCACCGTCTCACCGTTTTCCCCGCAGCATCTGATTTCCAACTGGTATAGGTAAGGATTCTCCGCGCTCCAGAGTCCGGGCTTCTCGACCGTTTCCTCAAAAGCAAATTCGCTGTCCTCTTCCGCTTTCTGCTCCTTTTCAAACAGCGTCTCTCCGCCGTCCTTTAAGCAGAATCTGTAAACACCTTTTCCTTTTACCTTACAGCATACGGAAAGCTTCGCCCGGTCAAAGCCCTCCCCCTCAAACAGGGTCTTCACCGTCACATCTTCCACATGCGCGGCGGGAACCGCGTACAGATACACGCTTCTATAGATGCCGGAAAAACGGTAAAAATCCTGATCTTCGCACCAGCTCGAAGAAGTCCATTTGTAAACCTGTACCGCCAGTTTGTTTTCCCCGTCTTTCAGATAAGGCGACAGATCAAATTCGGAAGGGGTAAAGCTGTCCTCGCTGTAGCCCACGTAAGCGCCGTTGCACCAGAGCGCCATCCCGCTCTCCACGCCCTCAAACACAATGCGTATTTCCTTTCCGCGCATATGTGCCGGAACTTCAAAATATTTCACGTAACTCGCCACGGGATTGAACCGCTCCGGGATCTCTCCCGGCACAAGTTCTTCCCTGCCGTCCCACGGGTACTGCGTATTGGCGTACTGCGGAATGTCGTACCCCTCCATCTGGATGTGCGCCGGCACACGGATATCCGCCCACGGTCTGCAGTCATAGCTTTCCTGCGTAAACCCCTTTACAGCAGAATCAATATTTACCGCGTAAGAAAATTTCCAGATGCCGTCAAGCGACAGTTTCAGGCTGCTTTCTCCCCGTGCAGCTTCTTTTTCATTGGCATACAGATCGAAAGCGGCATGTGCCGGAAGCACATTCTCCTTAAAAAACTGTGGATCTTTAATTTTATCATAATCAGATTGCGTCATACTATTATTATACTCCTCTAGTCCGTTTTTACTTCACCGCGCCGGTGATACCTTCTGCGAACGCGTTCTGCAGGCAGAAGAATACAACTGCGGTGGGCAGCGTACAGATCAGCACCGCAAGCATCAGCATACCGTAGTCCGTCACATAACCTTCCGTCAGGTTCGCCACCACCATGGGCATCGTCTGACTGGTTGCATCCGTCATAATTACCTTCGGCCAGAGATAGCTGTTCCACGCGTTCATAAAAGTGATCGTCATAGCCGCCGCGTAGGTCGATCTCATGGTCGGGATAAACATCTGGAAGAAAATGCGTATCTCGGACAGTCCGTCAATTCTCGCCGCCTCCATAATATCGTGCGGAAACGACCTCGCGCTCTGTCGAAACATCATAATCAGAAACGGCGTGGAGACCGTCGGCAGGATGAATCCGATCGTCGTATTTAACCAGCCCGCTTTCGAGCACATCTGGAACAGTGGAATCATGGTCGCCACAAAAGGCACCATCATCGCCAGCAGGATAATGCTCATCAGTATATCCTTGCCCTTATCATGGAAAATTTCAAATCCGTAACCCGCCAGAGAGCTGACCAGAAGAGATACAATCGTCAAAATGACTGCATACTTAAATGAGTTCCCAAAAGCTCTCCCGATATTCTGCGTCGCCAGCAGATTATTTAAGTTTTCCATAAAATAACCGCCCGGAATCAGCCGCCCGGAGATAACGTCCGCACTCTTATTTGTCGCCGCGCTTACCATCCAGTACAGCGGGAACACAGAGATAAAGGATACGATACACAAAAATACGTACATACCAATTTTTCTCACTTTAGTCACGCTTATCACCTACTTTCATCTGCAGGAATGCCAGGACAGCAACCAGAACCAAAATTAAGAAGGACATTGCAGCCGCATAGCCGAAGTTCGGCACATACTTAAATGACATATCATATATGTAATGCGACATGGTGATCGACGTATTCGCCGGACCGCCGCTTGTCAGGTTGACCGACTCATCGAAGAGCTGCAGCGTTCCGTTCGTGGACATGATCGCCGTCAGCAGGATCGTGGGCTTCAAAAGCGGAATCGTAATCTTGAAGAACGATTGTACTGCAGACGCGCCGTCGATCTTTGCCGCCTCATATACGGAATACTCTATGTTCTGCAGACCCGACAGGTAGAATACCATGTTATATCCCGTCCACCGCCAGAGCAGCGCGATGATGATAACGATACGTGCGCTCGTCGTGTTCGTCAGAAACGCATAAGGCTGATCCAAAATACCAAGCTTTACAAAAAGCAGATTAATCAGACCGTTATTTGCAAACAGGGAGCGGAAAATGATCGCATATGCCACCAGCGAAGTCGCGCAGGGCAGGAAAATCATCGTCCGGAAAAGCCCCTTGAATCTCAGATCCTTGTTATTCAGTATAGACGCCAGAATCAGCGCAAAAATCAACATCACCGGCACCTGAATAATCAGGTAGAAAAATGTATTTTTAATGGATTGTACAAACACCGTATCCTGAAACATTCTAACGTAATTTGTGACACCGGTCCACTTCATATTCGCACCGATACCCGTCTTAAATGATAACATCAAGGCTCTGAACATCGGCACGAAACTCATAATAAAAATCAAAACAGCGCCGGGAGCGAGAAATACCCATCCCGTCAGATTCTGTTTTTTGCTAAGCGTCATTTTTTTTGACTTGCTCAAAAAACCCCCTCCTTCTCTATCGTTGGAGTAAAAAAGGGGAACAGCTTACAGAAACCATTCCCCTGTGCTACTTGTTGCTTATATTACTTTTTCTCCGCCGTGCCCGCACGGCTCATTGCTTACTGCATGTTGAAGTTAATCTGCTGCTCAGCGTTCTGGAGCTCGGTCTCAAGATCCGCACCGCTGATATAGTTCGTGATAGCTGCTGCAACCGCGTTACGTGCTTCGTAGTAGTATGCGCCTGTGATATTGGTCGGAACCTTGGTTGCGAAATCAACGATCTTAGCGGAAACTGCATCGCCGCCGAAGAACTCGTTAGGCTCGCCGTATGCACTGGAATCACCTGCGGGTGCCCATGTTGCCAGAGCGCCGCTGGGAAGGATATTGTCATACAGCTCGTTGCTGCCTGCGAATGTGCTTGCAAGGAAGTCACATGCCAGATCCGGGTTTGCGCACTTCGTGGTTACTGCCCATGAAGAACCGCCGTTGTTGGAGTAGTTGGTTGCGTTTGCTGCGCCTGCAAGGCTGGGCATATTGGTGATCGCCCAGTTACCCTTCTGGTCTTCTGCGGTCTGGATGGAAGCCATGATCCAGCAGCCGTTGATGGTGCCTGCTACGTTGCCGCTTACGAAATCGCCTACATACTCATCCCAGCTGTTAACCTCGGTAAGCACGCCTGCATCCTTGAGAGACTTGTAAGTCTCCATAACGGTCTTTAAGGTATCATTGCCAACGATGTTCGCCGTGCCGTCCTCGTTGAAGAGGGAAGCGCCTGCGGACTGCATCATCATCATAATCAGGTCACACTCACCTGCCTGCATGGAGATGAGGGGCTTGCCTGTAGCTTCCAGAACTTTCTTGCCGTTTTCCATATACTGATCAAACGTAATATCTGTAAAATCATCAATGGTCAGACCTGCCTGCTCCAGAAGATCCGTGCGGTAGCAAGCTACAACTGCGCCGTTGTCAAAAGGTACGCCGTAGTTCTTGCCGTCGATTACGGAGTATGCTGTCTTACCTGCTGCGAACTGGGAATAATCAATTCCGCTGTTGGTCAGATCCATGCATAAATCAGGGAACGCAAGCACGTTTTTCTGGAACGCGTTATCCTGCATCAGGAAGATATCGGGCAATGTGCTCAGATCGCCGGACGTAGCCGCTGTGGTAATCTTGGTCTGGATATCATCCCAAGGGGTCTCCACTACATTCAGCTTGAAGTTCGGATGATCTTTCTGGTAAACTTTCTCTGCCTCGTACATAGCATTCAGGTTAAATGCCGGGTCCCAGCACCATACAGTCAGTGTCTCGTCGCCGCCTGCTGCATCTGCCGCTGCATCTGCCGCGGGAGCTTCCTCCGCTGCGCCGCTGTCTGCCGCGGGAGCTTCCTCCGCCGCGCCGCTGTCTGCTGCGGGAGCCGCAGGTGCCTCAGCGGAACCGCCGCCACATCCAACCAGTGAAAGAACCATGGTAGATGCCAGTAAAGCCGCTAAAATCTTTCTTTTCATTTTTCTTTCCTCCCATTCTTCTTTTTGTGCACATTGTGCACTAACTTTTTCTTTTCCCCTCAGTCTCCAAATGCGTTTCGTCAATTTGTATATCCATCGCGCACTTTTTGACTGAATGTATATGCATTATAACTCTGTAAGTCTCTCATGTGTGATCGTTAAAAAGCAAAAAAGATGCAAATTCGACCATTTGCATCCAGCTTAAACGTTTACGTTATTGAATCTATCTAAAATACCGAAAAACACAACCTTTTTATCCGTCTGGAACTTACCATCCCTTATATGCGGAAATCTTATAATCGAGCAGTTTCGCCTCATAGTTTTCCGGGTGGATCTTCCACTGATAAGGCGTAATATTGAGCACTTTCTTAAAATTCCTGTTAAAAGTGGACACCGACTGGAAGCCGCACCGCTCCGCCACCAGCTCCATGCTGTCCGTGTGTTTCTTCATATATTCGCACGCCATCTGCACGCGCACCAGATTCAGGTAATCGGAGGGCGTCATATTCATAATCTTCTGGAACACCCTGCGGAAATGCGTTTCCGACATGTGGCTCTCCTGCGCCAGATCCCCGATCGTCAGCTCCTCCGCATAATGCGCGCCGATATAATGCAGCGCAAAAGAAATCTGGGACACACCGCGGCTCTGCTTCCTGACCCTGACCTGTTTTCCCTGATTCATGCGGGCAATATTCATAAGCAGAGACCACTGGAGCCCTTTCACGCTCTCCGTGTAAAAATCCTTCTTATAGCGCATTTCGTCCATAATATTTTTGATGAGCTTTGTTGTCTCTGGATACTGCGAAGCGTCTACCGCCCATGCACGGCTGTTGATAATCGCGCCCAGATCCTCCGCGTAGAGCGAATCTTCCCTGTAAACCTCTCTCAGAAACGCTTCCACATCAATAAACAGATACTCCCAGCTGCTCACAGAAAAGCTGTCGCTCGCCGTATTGTGCGGAAAATTTTTCGGGATGATCGTGATCATATCCGGCTTATAAGGTATAGTCTGCTCATCCAGAACCATATCCCCGATCCCGTCATAGCAGAATCCGATCTCCATATAATTATGAAAATGCAGGGAATCCATGCCGTAAGGGCGGACCCACGCCTCACCGAGGAGCGCCATGCACGGCTCGTTCTGTGGAATCTCATAGTATCGGAATTCAATTTCCTTCTTCTTTACCGCCATGCGTCCGCCCTTCCCAGCCCGGCTTTGTTTTTCTCAGTACCACAACCGAGATCTTCCTGTTATTCTTTCACTCTGTCCAGTTCTGTCAGAGATTAAGTATAACAAAATAACCGTATGGTGTAAACCTAAAACAGGACGTCCCCGGCGGTGGAGCGCCGGGGAACATCCATTCAGATAGGTAGTGTATAGTAAGGGATATAGATATAGGCTTACTCCACGTCCTGCAGCGCGTCAAAATCTTCCTCGCCGGTGCGGACCTTGACAACCTTATCCACGTTGTAGACAAAAATCTTGCCGTGCCCGGTAAAGAGCGCTTTCTTTGCCGCCTCCACTACCGTATCCACGGGGATCTTGCTGACTACCACCTCGACCTTTACCTTCGGAAGCAGGGTCGCGTCCATCTCTACGCCGCGGTATTTCTCGCCCGCGCCCTTCTGGATGCCGCATCCCATCACCTGCGTGACCGTCATACCCGTCACGCCCAGATCGTTCATGGCCTTACGCAGCTTATCGTATCTGGAAAGTTTCGCAATAATAGCCACCTTATACATGCCCGTAGCGGAAGCCACCGGCACCTGCGCCACCTTCACCGCCGCATCTTTCTGTACGGCGGAAGCCGCGTCGTAATCCTCCACGCCGAGACTGGTGTTTTCGTTCACATCCATAACCATCGCGCCGGAAACATCCATAATGCTGAATCCGGAGTACGCGGAAGCAAGACCGTGCTCCATCGCGTCCAGACCGACGATCTCCTCTTCCTGAGAAGCCCGCAACCCTACCGTCACTTTGATTACCTGAAATACAATGGTAATTGTCACCGCAGTCCATGCCGCCACCGAAACAAAACCGATTAACTGCAATCCAAGAAGCTTAAAGCCGCCGCCGTAAAACAGACCTACGAGCTCTGTACCCGAAGCATCCGCAATGGAGTAGCCGGGCGCGGAATCTGTCGCGAAAAGACCTACCGAAAGGGTTCCCCAGATGCCGTTCATCATATGTACCGCCACCGCGCCCACAGGGTCGTCAACGCGCAGTTTATAATCCAGAAACCAGACCGCAAACACCACCAGCAGCCCCGCTACCGCGCCGATCACAATCGCGCCGAAGGCATCCGTCACATCACAGGGCGCGGTGATCGCCACCAGACCTGCCAGAGACGCGTTCAGACACATGGAAACATCTGGCTTTCCGTACTTAATCCAGGTAAAGATCATACACACCACAGTCGCCACCGCGGGCGCAATCGTGGTCGTCACAAAGATGGAAGCGAGCTGCTCCACACTGGTCGCCGCCGCGCCGTTGAAGCCGTACCAGCCAAGCCAGAGGATAAACACGCCAAGTGCGCCGAGCGGAATGCTGTGTCCGGGGAAGGCGTTTACCTTTGTGATCTTTCCGTTTTTATCCGTATTGAATTTGCCGATGCGGGGCCCCAGAATCTTCGCGCCGATCAGTGCGGAAATACCGCCCACCATATGGATCGCGCAGGACCCTGCAAAATCGTGGAAACCAATCTGGGAAAGCCAGCCGCCGCCCCAGATCCAGTGCGCCTCGATCGGGTAAATCAACGCCGAAATCACACCCGAATAAATACAGTAGCTTAAAAACTTTGTGCGCTCCGCCATCGCCCCGGAAACAATCGTCGCCGTGGTCGCGCAGAACACCAGATTAAATACGAAGTTCGACCAGTCAAAGCTCTCATATGCCGTAAAAATGTCAAACCCGGGCTTTCCGATCAGCCCGACCATGTCCTCGCCGAGCAGCAGGCTGAAACCGATCAGAATAAACACCACCGTACCGATGCAGAAATCCATCAGATTCTTCATAATGATGTTTCCCGCGTTCTTTGCTCTGGTAAATCCCGTCTCCACCATCGCAAACCCTGCCTGCATCCAGAACACCAGCGCCGCACCGATCAGAAACCAGACGCCGAAAATCTGTCCGTTCATTACCTCCATTAATTCTTCCATAACTTTTTCCTCCTCGTCAAAACATTGGCGTATACGCGAAAAGAAGGCGCCTTGAGTTTCCTCAAAGCGCCTTTGCTTTACGTCTTGCATTGTAGCACCGTCATTTTGGCGTGTCAAGCGTTTCCTGTATATATGTATTATTGTATACAATTAAATACAATCTATGCTTTTCTCCGTTTTCCTAAATTTACCTGCGCAAAAATCACCGCCGCAAACACAAGCACGCACCCCAGAATCTCCCGCCCGGTCATGGTCTCATGCAAAAGCAGCATCCCCGCCAGCACAGAGAAAACCGACTCCAGACTCATTAACAGGGAGGCGATGGCGGGATTGATCCCGTTCTGCCCCACGATCTGCAGCGTGTAGCCCACACCGCAGGACATCACACCGGCATACAAAATCGGAATCCACACGTCCATACCGCCAAGAGACTGCAGCCATGCCGCAGGTCCCATCTGCCGCATCTCCACACTGATCATCGGAAACATCCCCCAGGCCCCGCACACAAAAAACTGGATGCACGCCATGCGCACCCCGTCCACCAGCGGCGAAAAATGATCTACCACCATAATATGTACAGAAAAGAGGACGGCGCACAGAAGCACCAGCACATCACTGAACTGGAATGAAAAATTGTCAGTCAGGCAGAGAAAATAGAGCCCCACAACCGCCACCAGAATGCTGGCCCAGACATTCCAGCCGCACTTCTTTTTGAAAAAAATCCCCAGCACCGGCACCAGAAGAATATAGCACGCCGTCAGAAATCCTGCCTTGCCCGCCGTGGTACCGTAATACATACCCATCTGCTGAAAGGTGCTCGCCGCAAACAGCACCAGCCCGCAGAGCGCCCCGCCAAGCGACAGCCTGCGCCGCTCTTTTGCCGACTGCGGTTTCCTGCCCACCGTGTATCTGTCCAGAAAAGGAATCACCGGCAGCAACACCAGACCGCCCAGAAAGGAGCGGATGCAGTTAAAAGTATAAGGCCCCGCCGACGCCCCGCCCTGCCTCTGCGCCACAAAAGCCACGCCCCAGACAAGGGCGGTGAGGAGCAGAAGCATGGAATTGCGCACTTTTAAATTTATCGTTGGTTTCTTCATAACATTCTCCATTTCCGCATCATTCCAACCCGCGGGCTTTATCGGTATGCTTATATGCTTCGCGGGCATCCAGAACAGTTTACCCCTTCCGAAATGCTCCCGTCAATACAGACTTTGCAGAAACCGTTTCCCGGATCATAACTCTCTCACCAGCAGCACATGCCTTTCCCCGTCCGGCGCTGTCTCCCCCGCCGGCACGAATCCCAGTTTTTCACACAGCCGCAAAGACCTCTCATTTCCCGGCCGCACAAGAGCCTGCACCCGCTCCATCATAAGCTCATCCCGCGCGTAGGCAAGAATCGCACCGCACACCTCATATGCGTATCCCCGCCTCTGCCACGGCACGCCGAACACAAAGCCCAGTTCCGGCAGATCATACCCTTCCCGCCATGTAATACCCGCCCTGCCGATCACCTCGCCGCTCTTTTTTTCCAATACCGTCCACATGCCATAGCCGTAAAAAGTGTATACTTTCTCTATATAATCTTTTATGTAGGCAACCTCCTCGTCCCTGTCCGCAAAAAGGTTCTCCATGTATTCGGTGATCGACGGTTCCGCATAAATCCGATAAAAACTGTCCACATCCTCCACCGTGGTCTCCCGGACGGTGCAGCGCCCTGTGGTCAGAATATTCCAAGGCAGTCCGGCAAGGCGACGGTACGCCAGATCAAAGGACTCCTCATCCATTTCCTCTAACTTTTCCACCGCATAAAGCGCGCCGGGGAACGATTCTCCCCGGTTATTTTCGTGCAGATAAGGCAGCACATAACAGCCTTGCCTTTGCAGCGCCTCGTAAACCTGCGCCTGATCCGTGATATATAGCGGCTGGTCCCATGACGGATCCTCTATTTTTTTCCACATAAAACTGTCCTTCCCCGTCTCATTCTGCTTCTCTGCCAGTTACGTCTCATTTTGACTTGCCCAAATTTCTGTGGTATTTTGTATAGTAGAATTTAAGTTTACTATTAATTCAGCAATCAGAAAAGAGGAAAGGAATTTTATATGGCACAAAATCCAATCGTAACTTTTACCATGGCAAACGGCGACGTCATCAAGGCGGAATTGTACCCCGAAATCGCACCCGTCTCCGTCAACAACTTTATCAGCCTGATTCAAAAGAATTTTTATGACGGGCTGATCTTTCACCGGGTTATCAACGGCTTTATGATTCAAGGGGGCGACCCTGAGGGAACCGGCATGGGCGGTCCCGGCTATTCCATAAAGGGGGAGTTCCGGCAGAACGGCTTTGCAAATGACTTAAAGCACACGGAGGGCGTTCTCTCCATGGCAAGAAGTATGCAGCCCGATTCCGCAGGCAGCCAGTTTTTCATTATGCACAAGGCCAGCCCCCATCTGGACGGCGCTTACGCGGCGTTTGGGAAAGTGATTGAAGGACTGGAAAATGTAAACAAAATTGCCGAGACGGCGACCGATTACGAGGACAGACCGCTGGAGGACCAAATCATGCAGACGGTTACTGTTGAGACATTCGGCGTGGAATATCCAGAGCCGGAAAAACTGTAAAAATTGTCAATAATGATTTTGAAACTTCCCGTTACCTCCGGCAGCAAGCGCCGGTATAATGAAAGCACGGATCAGAAGGGCAGGCGATAAATTACTTTATCCCTGCCCTGTCGTCTCTCATTCTGTTAAATTCTTATTGGTGTCCTTCCCGTTCCTCCTATAAGCTTTCTGACCCTGCTTACATGCGCAGAAAGCCGCTATTTTTGCATACTTAAGACAAGTCTGACCACAAACACCCCGTTGTCGTTTCTGAAATCATATTCCCCGTTGTACTTTTTCGCCGTCCTGATGATACTGGAAACACCCACGCCTTTCCTAAATCCACTTCCGGGCTTTCCGTTCTTTGACGCCGCCTCTTTTCTGCATGTATTTCTGCAGGAAATAATCAGTTTATTCTTTCTCCGCTTAAGCGCCAGATCGATAAAACACTCCTGTCCCTCCATTTTCCTTTTCACTTCCATGCAGGCAAAAATCGCATTTTCATACGCATTGGCGAGAATTGCCACCAGATCAATGTCTGGTATTTCGGGATTTTTTCCAAGTTCCACATCCAGTTTCACCTTGATCTGCTCGCGCTCCGCCTTTCTCGTGTAAGCGGAAAGCATGTTGTTGACCGCCGTATTGGCGCAGATCGCCTGCTGTGTCCCACGGTCTATTTCCCGGTCGTAATCCTGCAGATACTGTAAAAGTTCCTCCGTCTGCCCCCTGCGCGCGCACTCCGCGATGACCGCATTGTGGTGCCGTATGTCATGGCGGATCCGTTTGCCGGACTCCACCGACTCTTCCAGAATTTCCAACTGCCGCTCCAGAAGTCTGTAATTCATCTGGATCAGCTGGTTTTCCCTCTCGTACTCTTTTTCCTTTCCGACATGCAGATAAAAGCGGAAAATGAGAAACTGCAGCGTTCCCGTCAGGAAAAAATTCATCAGAATCTGATAAATTCTGTGGAACGTCATTTCCTTGTTCAGACCCGGATTTAAAATGTAGCCGATGCCAAACAGAATACATATAATCATCACGGCAACGCTGAACTCATCCGCCTCGCTCTCCACATAATCGCCAAAATCTTTTATCGTCCTCCTGACATACTTATTGAGCAGAAAGGCAATCAGCCCGATCAGCCCGACGCGCGCAATGATGTCCGCCCATACATTGCGGTCAAAGAACAGGATGGAGATTTCCAGCGCACCGACCAGAAATACGGCGAGCAGGTAAAATACCAGCGCCAGCTTATAGATTGCCAGATAAACGGAATCCTTACTCATAAAAATGGCAAAAAGTGCAAAGCAGAGATACATGGCAAATGCCACCATACGCGAACAGCTTTCCCAGTCAGCCACATACCACACACATGCCAGAACAAGCAGCACCACAGAAAAACAGCTATAGCAGACCACCGTCTTCTTCCTGCCAAACCGGGACTCCGCAAGCAGGGAAAAAAGCACAATCGTCCCCGCGAGACTGATTGCAAACCGAATGAACGCTATGTACACAGAGCCACCTAACATGTCAATTCCTCTTTTCCCGCACGGACTGATTCCGACAGATTTCCAGTTTCTACAGCACCATTCTACAATATTTTTAGGTTGAAAAAAGGGTTGGCACGCGATTGTTACCTGACGTTTATTTTCGCGGTCAATTTCGGCGTAAAAAAAGCAATCCGACCGATTTTTTTATGCTATACTGAATCAAAGCCCCCGCCACAAAGCAGCGGGGAATAGAAAATCGCGGGATTCGGGGATGGCTATGTATAACGTTCTGATGGTGGATGACGATCCGATGATATTAGAAGATAATAAGACATATTTCTCTGCAATGGGTTATGCGGTTGTCTGCGCTGATACCGCCGAGGCAGCGGAAAAGATCATTTTGTCCAACGCGCTGGACTGTGTGATTCTGGACGTGGATCTGCCCGGCATGAGCGGCTTCGCGCTATGCGAAAAAATACGCGCAAAGACAGGGCTTCCCATCGTTTTTCTCTCCGGCTATACCGAGGAGGAAAACCGGATCCGCGGACTGTCCATCGGCGGGGACGACTATGTGTGCAAGCCTTACAGTTTAAAAGAACTGGAACTGCGGGTGCAGGCGCGCATCCGTTCCGGCAGAGCCGCCGAGCCGCCCAAAATGCTTACCTTTGGCCCACTTTCCATCTGCCCTTCCTCCTGCAGCGCCATTTATGGGACACAATCCATAGATTTTTCTTCCTACGAATTTGACGTGTTGTATTTTCTTGCAAAACATCCCAACGAAATCTACACGCCGGAACAGATTTACGACTCGGTATGGAAAGCCCCGATCAACAAGGGGCAGAAATCCCTGCAGGTTATTATGGGACGCATCCGCAGAAAGCTCTATGCGGTCTGCCCCGACCATGACTATATCCAGACCAAACGCTACAAGGGTTATCTCTTTGTCCCCGACCGGGAGTAACGTGAGCGCGCATAAAAACCAGCCGTCCCGGCAGCCGCCGACAGCAGGACAACCCCTGCCGCAATCACCATATGACCGCCCCGGCGGTTGTCCCCACGCAGGGTCTGTGCCTGTGTAAGGTCCACACCGTTTCCTCCGTATGCGGATATGACCCCGGCAGCCTCCCCACGGTCCGGGACGGCGGGATCCCTGCGGACTGTGCTTTCCCCATCGCCTGCATCCGTCTTTGCATATAAAGCAGGGGCTTCACCGGGTTCCTGGGACTCATCCTGCGGCATCTGCTGCGCATCCGCACTCCCGGCTTTCGCGTCAGACGGTTGGTCTGCCTTCTTATTTAAATTTAAAGGCGCCGCCTCTGACCGCTGTCCCGCATTGCCCTCTGCAGGTACCGCATATGTGGGCAGCCCCGCGTTATCATTTTCACCGCCGGCATCAGAACGCGTCTCTTTTTCCGCACGACCCGCATCTGCCGTCTTCGGATCGTCCTTGTCCGGGCCATTATCACGGTCTGGCTCCGGCTCTGGTTTCTCCTCTTCCGAAGGCGGATCGACGGTCTCCTCCTGCGGCTCATCCGGCGGATTTGTGATGGAAGTGCCGCCGCCCCGGCTGCCGCCAATGTCCTCCACGACGTCCAAGTTGTCAGCCGCGTAACACAGCACATTGGAAAAATATCTGGTTCCATTATTGTTATATTGCAGGCGGATATAGATATAAGGATGCGCCGCCCTGTCGGACTGCACATCGTCAACAACGATCACGAAGCCTGCGTATGTATTATCCACCGTCATTTCATCGGATACAAGCCAGTTTTCCGCATCGTAGGAATACTCCGATTTCAAAGTATACGGAGATTCCTCCTCCGGCTTCGTATAATAGCCCTTAAACATATAGCAGTTTCCGTACACCGACGCATGTACTTCCTCAAAGGTTATCGGATAATCGTTATAAACAACCGTGCACCGCACCGGCTCCAAAGAGACCGCCTGCTGAAAGAATCCCTGTGCCTGAAAGCGCAGTCTTTCCTCCTGCTGCCTCTCCGTGCCGTCCAGATTCCACACCAGAGGAACCTGCTCTCCGGCGTTTACCTCTCCCCGCCGGTTGACTCTGCAGCAAAGAGATTCCGGCAGGACATCCTTGGCCGTCTGACCCTTCTCCACGACAACGCAGACGGGATCCGGCTCCATCACGAAAGGCGTCTCGGCATAGTGGATGCTGCCTGTGGTCTGACAGCCGGAAACAACCAGACCTGCGCCTTCCTCCTGCCACAGCGCGCACGTCTGACTCTCCACCGTAATGCCCTGCGCGGAGAACAGCCCTTTTTCCTCCACACAAAAGATGCCTTTTCCATCCGGGTGTCCCGAGAAAAGGAGCCTGTTATCGCTCGAAAATCCAACTGCCCCGGTCACCGTGATGGTATAGCGGTCTGTATCAACTGTGATGGCGGGCATATGCGGCGCACTGGGGTAAAAATCGTAGTCCTCAGCCAGAACGATATGGCCGCCCAGTTTTACCGTGCCCCCGGAATTTTTGTGCGATTCCAGCCATTCTGTCAGTTCCCTGCCGGTGGACACGCTTTCTGTCTGGTCCTCCGTGACAGCGGATCCGCCGCTTTCTTCCGCTTCCGGGTCGGCAGCTGGCTCACCATCTTTTTCCGGCTCAGGGTCGGCGATTGGCGCATCCGCTTTTTCCGGCTCAAGGTCGGCGGCTGGCTCACCATCTTTTTCCGGCTCAGGGTCGGCGATTGGCGCATCCGCTTTTTCCGGCCCAAGGTCGGCAGCTGGCTCACCATCTTTTTCCGGCTCAGAATCGGCGGCTGGTTCATCCGCTTTTTCCGGCTCAGAATCGGCGGCTGGCTCACCAGTTTCTTCCGTATTTTGCGCCGCAGCTATTGCGACGGTGAAATCGGCTCTGTATAATAGACACACAATTACGAGACTGAGCACAAACAGGAAAGTATGTTTCATTTTCATCATTTTCACTCTTCTTTGGAAGGAATATATATTATTATGAAGCAACATGTATTTACAAAATCCGCATTACAGACCATTCTTGTAATCACAGGCGCCGTTATGGTAAGCCTGTTCGGATTGTCTCTCGTCACACAGTATGATAATAAATATATAACAAAGGCGGCACCCGCACAAGACCAACCTTGTACGATTCCAGAAAAAGGATACTGTGCCCTCGTGGATGGATGGGAGTTTTATCCCGACGCATTGCTTTCTCCGGCGGACTTTTCATCCGGCACACATAATTACTACAGCACATGGGCTGGCGAATACCCCAATCTCGCCATGTTCCACAAAGACAAAAACCCTTACGGGACCTCGACATGGCGTATGCGTCTGCAGGGAAACGGCAGCGTCCTTCTTTATCTGCAGGAGCCTCTGTGCGCCGCCAGCGTCTTTGTAGACGGCATTTGTCTTGGCAAAACCGGCGACGTGTCTCCCGACACCTATTCTCCTCTGATCAAAGACAACACTTATGCGTTCTTTCTTGACGGGGAGGCGGAGCTGATTATCCAGACCGCCAACTATTCCCACTATTACGGCGGCATCTGGTATGCGCCCGTCATCGGGGACGCGGACAGTGTCAGCCGGCTCATCGGCGCCCGGATGCTGCTCTATGGGCTGCTGTTTTTTTCGTCGCTCACTCTCGCCCTGTTCTGCATCGTGCTCTGGGAACGGAGAGAAGACGAGGGCAGGACGTCCACATTCTATTTTGGCATGTTAAGCCTGTCCTTTGCGCTGCGGATCTGCTATCCTTTCCTGCGGCTGTTTGGCGTGCCCTTTGTGCGTGCGCTCTACGCGGTGGAGGACGCAGCCGCTGTATCCGGCATTTACTTTTCCATGCAGATTGCCTTTCTGCTGTTTATGTCGGGGCCGGATACCAGCGCAATTTCCTGCCGTCTGAAAAAAGGGCTCCGTGTGCTCACCTTAGGCGCCTGCGTCGTTGTCGCCGCCGCCCCTCTGCTCGTATTTCCCGTGGTTCCCGGACTCGTACAGTGGTATGGGCCGCTTGTTTCATGGTATAAAGCCATTATGGCGTTCTTTCTGATCAGCCTGTCGGTCTATGGCGGCTTTATGGAGATTCACTATATTAAGATCGTTCTCGCCGCCGCTGTCGCAAACGGCGTCTGTCTGATTTACAGCGTCCTCTCCATCGGATACTATGAACCGTTTATCGGCGCATATCCCGAGGAGTACGGCTCCTTTTGTATGGTGATCGCCTTCGCCTTTCTGATGGTGCAGCGAAGTCGGGAAATGACCACAGAAAACAGGCGGCTGAATCTCTGTCTGCAAGAAGAAGTCGCAGACAAAACGGAACACCTGCGCAGACTTCTCACGGAGAGGGGGCAGCTGATCGCGGAGCTGGGGCATGATATGAAATCGCCGCTGACCGCCCTCTCAAACATGGCGCAGATCATCCGTCTGAATGATATTATGCTGGATGAGCCCACGCATAAAAGAATGCTTCATATTGAAGAGCAATGCAATATTTTATCGGACCGCCTGAAATCCATTCAGGAGATCGCCTCCCAGACAAGCGCCCCCTCCAAGATGGAAGTTCTGCTGCTCAATACTTTCCTTTCGGATTTCTATTACAACTGCCGTCCGATTATAGAGCTGTACGGCCCGAATTTTTTCGCGAACATCACACCCCGCCCCTGCTATATCATGGCAAACCGCGAGCAGCTCTTCCGCGCGCTGGAAAACCTTTTATACAATGCCGCCGACTTCACGCCGCCGGAGGGCAGAATAACCCTCTCCCTTACGGCGGATGAAAACGCCGCCTATATCGCCATTTCAGACACAGGCTGCGGTATCCCGGAAGAAGAGCTGCCGAATATCTTCCACCGCTCCTACACCACCCGCAGCGATAAGGGCGGACAGGGACTGGGACTTGCCATTGCCCGCACGATCGTCTCGGAACACGCCGGGCAGATAGAAGCAGCGTCGAAAGAAGGAGAAGGCACCACGTTTACAATCTGTATTCCGATGGTGTCATCCCGCACACTTTCTTAAAATAGCGCGTAAAGTGTGGCAGGCTATCAAACCCCGCCTGTGCCGCCGCCTGCGCCACCGGCAGTTTCTCCACCCGCAGCAGATACTTGGAACGCTCCACGCGGGCGTCTAACAGTTCTGATTTGGGCGAGCGGTTAAAAAACATTTTGTAATAACTGTAAAACTGGCTCGTCCCGAGATTGGTCAGCGACGCCATGCTGTCCGCGTCCCATTTTCTTTCAATATGGGTCAGAATCTCGATTCTCGCTTTCTTAAACGCCTCAAAAAGATCCGCCTGAAATTCTTTTCCCGCAGGAAACGCGTGAAGCTGTCTGGAAAAAAGAATAAAAAGCTGGTGCATCAGTTTGTCGGTCTGTTCCTGATAGTATTCCTGCTTTGTCACGCTCTCCACGTAGACAGACTTGAAGAGGGCGTTCATGGCGTCGGGATAGGGCGGATAGACGATTGTGTTGACAGGAAGGTCATACGCGGAAAGGAAACTGTCGTCGTCGCATGTAAAGTGCACGAAACTGTTTTTAAACCGTCCGACCGCTTGATAAATCTGCGCCTCTCCCGGCGTATATAGCAGGAATGCGCCCTCCTTCGCCGTCTGTACCCTGCCGCCGAGCTGTACTTTCATGGGCGACATGAAATAGAGGAAAAGATAGTCCCCGCTTCCTTCGGGGCGGTTGATGATATCGCAGTCCGGGTTGAAGCGGTTGTAGTCGCAATAGCCTGTGTGGAACATGGGACACCTCCTTGTTCTATAATTCTATTCCATTATCGGAAGAAAAGTCAAATATGGCGCAAAAAAAGATATGGTTATTTTCATACGCTTTAAGTAGAATAAATTTATGTTATGGGATTGCGCAAATAACATAATCTACGAAATATATTCATCAACAATGAAAGGGAAGGGTCAAACATGAAAAAAGCGCAGGTTATTATCGACAAAGAGTACATCGTAAGTGAGATTGACAGAAGGATCTATGGGTCCTTCATTGAGCATCTGGGGCGGGCGGTTTATGAGGGGATTTATCAGCCGGAAAGCGCTTTTGCGGACGAGCAGGGGTTCCGTAAGGATACGCTGGAGCTGGTAAAGGAGTGCAATGTGCCGATCGTGCGTTACCCGGGCGGAAACTTCGTGTCCGGCTTTCGCTGGGAGGACAGCGTGGGTCCGAAGGACAAGCGTCCCGCGCAGGTTGACCTCGCATGGCAGGTTGTGGAGTCCAACCAGTTCGGTCTCAACGAGTTCGCAGACTGGTCAAAGAAAGCCGGAAGCGACATTATGATGGCTGTCAATCTGGGAACGAGAGGGCTGTACGAAGCAAAAGAGCTGCTGGAATACTGTAACTTTAAGGGCGGCACGCTGATGAGCGACCTGCGCAGGTCCCACGGCTATGAGCAGCCCCACGACATCAAGACATGGTGCCTCGGCAACGAGATGGACGGTCCGTGGCAGACCGGGCATAAGACGGCTGTGGAGTACGCGAGAATCGCCAATGAGACCGGCAAGGCAATGAAAATCTTAGATCCCTCCATCGAACTGGTGGCATGTGGCAGTTCCAATTCCCAGATGCCTACCTTCGGCGAGTGGGAGGCGACCGTACTCGACGAGTGCTATGACACGGTGGATTACGTTTCCATGCACCAGTATTACGGAAACCGGGACAATAATTCCGCGAACTTCCTTGCAAGCAGCGTGGATCTGGACCAGTTCATCTCGACGGTGGTGTCCATCTGCGACTATGTCAAGGGCAAACACCACGGCAAAAAGAACATCAACATCTCTCTGGACGAGTGGAATGTGTGGTTCCATTCCGAGGAGGCGGACAAACAGCTTGAAAAGTGGGTACAGAAACCTCATCAGCTCGAGGATATCTATAATTTCGAGGACGCACTGTTAGTGGGCAGTATGCTGATCACGATGCTTCGCCACGCGGACCGCGTGAAAATCGGCTGTCTTGCTCAGCTTGTAAACGTGATCGCACCGATTATGACCTCCGACACCGGCGCGTGGAGACAGACAATCTTCTATCCTTATATGCACGCGGCTACGATGGGACAGGGAACCGTGTTAAACACCATTGTAAAATCCCCCGTATATGAGGCAAAGCAGTACGGCGAAGCGCCTTACCTCGACTGCGTGGTTGTGGAGAACCCGGAGAAGGAAGAGCTGATCGTCTTTGCGGTAAACAAAGATCTGGACGAGGATATGGAAGTAACCTTGGATCTGCGCCAGTACGCGGGTTACCGGGTGCAGGAACATATCGTGATGCACAGCGATGATCTGAAGGCAGTCAATACGGAAGCAGCCCCGGATAATGTCGTGCCGAAGGCAGGCGGAAATGCCAAGGTGGACGGCGGAATACTGCAGGCTGTCTTCGGGAAAGCAAGCTGGAATGTAATCCGTCTTTCCAGATGACATGCCCTTCGTTCATAATTTATTCACATTTAATTTCAAAAAACTTCATTTTAGAAACATGATTTAGACATTTCTGCACCGTATACTAAGATCATAAGATACAACACAGCAAGCTGATAGAGAGTTAGCTGATTAATTTAAAACTTTTTCATAATAAATGCCAAGTAAGGGAAACCTTACTTGGCATCCTCCCTTTTCCGGGGTATTTTTCCTTCGATACAATTTACGTTAAACGCCATTGCGGAGAATGGTGATTATCCATGTATACAATTTTTTCTTGTCATATATTTTGCTTTATGGTATACTTGAATCCCGTAAGCATCTTTACAATATGAAAGTGTTCCATTATTGTCGACGTAGACATTTTGTTTAGATGTCTGCGCCTTTTTTCCTTATAAGATTTGGAATACATATGCGTAAAAGTAAGAGGAGGAAATGTAACCATGGTTGAAATGATTACAAATGTGAACAGCGCCATCAACAGCTTCGTCTGGGGCATTCCCATGCTGGTGCTGCTCGTCGGTACGGGTATTCTGATGACTGCCCTTACCAAATTTTTCCAGTTGTCCCACATCGGGCACTGGTTCAAAAATACCATCGGCGGTATTTTTCACGACAAACATATCACGAAACACACAGACAAGGAAGACCAGTCCATCTCCCAGTTCCAGTCGTTATGTACGGCGCTCGCCGCCACAATCGGCACGGGCAATATCGTCGGCGTGGCAAGCGCGCTGATCTCCGGCGGTCCCGGCGCGATTTTCTGGATGTGGATCGTGGCGTTCTTCGGCATGATGACCAACTATTCCGAAAATGTGCTAGGCATCTACTACCGCCGCAAGAATGAGCGGAACGAATGGTGCGGCGGCGCGATGTACTACCTGAAGGACGGGCTTGGCTCCTACAAAGGATTTCAGAAAGTCGGCGCGGTACTTGCCGTCCTGTTCTCCATCTTCTGTGTCATGGCTTCTTTCGGTATCGGCAACATGAGCCAGATTAACTCTATCTCCGGCAACATGAAGTCCGCCTTCGGCGTGCCTACATATATAACCGGCATCGCGCTTTTAATTCTTGCGGGTCTCGTGATCGTGGGTGGTCTGAAGCGTATCGCTTCCGTCACGGAAAAGCTGGTGCCCTTCATGGCTATCATCTATATCTTAGGCGCCCTGATCCTTTTCTTTATGAATATCGACCAGTGCGGCGCGGTTTTCTCCGCTATCTTCAAAGGCGCATTTGGTCTGCGCGCGGTGGGCGGCGGTATCGTCGGCAGCGGCGTGAAAATGGCTGTCACATGGGGTATGAAGCGCGGCGTGTTCTCCAACGAGGCGGGACTTGGTTCCTCCGTTATGGTACACTCCAGCTCCAACGTGAAAGAGCCTGTGCGTCAGGGTATGTGGGGTATCTTTGAAGTGTTCGCCGACACGATGATCGTCTGCACGCTGACCGCTTTCGTGGTACTCTCCTCCGGTCTGGTTGATCTGGAAACCGGCGCGGTGTTAAGTTCTTCCGAGGGTTCCGCACTGGTGGGTGAGGCTTTCGCCACCAGATTCGGCAGCATAGGGCCCATGTTTATCGCCATCGCAATCCTGCTGTTCGCCTTCTCCACGGTGCTCGGCTGGAGCCACTACGGTTCCAAGGCATGGGAGTATCTCTTTGGCACCAAGTCCATGATTGCATACAAGATCGTGTTCGTCCTGATGATTTATGTGGGCGCGACGATGAATCTGGGGCTGGCATGGGATCTCTCCGATACCTTCAACGGACTGATGGCGATCCCGAACCTGATCGGTGTCTTAAGCCTGTCGCCTGTCGTTATGAATATCACGAGAAACTATGTGGCAAGAATCCTGAAAAAAGAGGATGTGAAGCCGATGCTCTCCGCTTTCCCGGATATCGAGGATACACATGCGGAGGAGTTGAAGGAGATGTATAAGAAATAAAGGTTGTAAAAAGCCCCCGGCAAAATACCGGGGGCAATTTTTTGCAACAATTTAAGCTTTTCCGTCGGAACCGAGCACGTTTTTAATCTTGTGTGCTACCATATCCTTCACAGCCTGTCTAGCGGGCTTGAGGTACTGTCTGGGATCGAAGTGATCCGGATGCTCCGCGAAGTATTTGCGGATGTTACCTGTCATAGCCAGACGGATATCGGAGTCGATGTTGATCTTACATACGGCAAGCTCTGCTGCCTTACGAAGCTGCTCCTCCGGGATACCTACTGCGTCGGGCATGTTGCCGCCGTACTGGTTCACCATCTTTACGAACTCCTGCGGAACGGAAGAAGAACCGTGAAGAACGATCGGGAAACCGGGCAGTCTCTTGATGCACTCCTCAAGCACGTCAAAGCGGAGCGGCGGGGGAACAAGAATGCCCTCCTCATTTCTGGTGCACTGTGCAGCCGTGAACTTGTATGCGCCGTGGGAAGTACCGATTGCGATAGCGAGGGAGTCACAGCCTGTCTTCTCTACGAACTCCTCCACCTCCTCGGGGCGGGTGTAGGACTCTTTACCAGCCTCTACAACGACCTCGTCCTCAACGCCTGCCAAAGTACCGAGCTCAGCCTCAACCACTACGCCCTTGTCATGCGCGTACTCAACTACCTGCTTGGTCAGCGCGATGTTGTCCTCGAAAGACTTGGAAGATGCATCGATCATAACGGAAGTGAAACCGCCGTCGATACAGGACTTACAAAGCTCGAAGGTGTCGCCGTGATCCAGATGAAGCGCGATCGGGATCTGCGGATTTTCTGCTACAGCCGCCTCAACCAGCTTCACCAGATAGGTGTGGTTTGCATAAGCGCGGGCGCCCTTGGAAACCTGCAGGATAACGGGGCTGTTCAGCTCGCCTGCCGCCTCGGTAATACCCTGGACGATCTCCATGTTGTTTACGTTGAAAGCGCCGACTGCATAACCGCCGTCATAGGCTTTCTTAAACATTTCCTTAGTTGTTACTAATGCCATAGTATTTTCTTCCTTTCTATTATAATTTTTTATTACTTTCCATCATCTGGAATCCAACTTTATTTTAACAGCCAGTCCCCAGAAAGTCAACAACTCTGACAGTTACTCCTCTTCCTCCGGCACCCGGATTTCAAGCGCCTGATGCCAGCTTTCAATCATCACCGAGCGGTGCTCCCCGCCGAACTCCCCGTCCAGCGTCCATGCCACCGGGTCTTCCGATTCGACTTTCAGCTTTTCGGTGGTAAACGTATAAATATACTCCGACTTCACGCGTTTATCCACGAGTGCGCGGATGATGTTATTGATATCCAGCGGGTTTGTCGGCTTGCGGATCAGCGTCACCTCGAAAAGCCCGTCGTCCAGCGCCACATTCTTTCCCGTAATGCCGCGGAACCCTCCTACGGAATGGGAATTGGTAATCATGCCGTATAGAAACTCTCCCTCAATCACTTCCTCATTGCAAGTAATCTTCAAAGGATAGGAACGCACGGCGGGCAGGCGCTTGACGCCCTCTATGAGATAAGCCGCATGACCCAGCACATTCTTTGTGTCCTGAGGCGTCCCGTAAGATACATCCGTAAAAATGCCAAACGCCGCCACGTAGATAAATATACTGTAATTAAATTTCCCCACATCACAGGCAAAAGTCCTGCCATTCACCACCACATCCGCAGCCTGCAGCATGTTTTTGGGTATCTTCAGGCTGTTGGCGAAATCGTTTGTGCTGCCCGCCGGCACATAGCCTATGGGCAGTCTTTCCTCCGACTTCATCATGCCCGTCACCACTTCGTCGAGGGTGCCGTCCCCGCCGCTGCACACCACTATATCGTAACCGGCGCGCCTCTCCTGCACAGCCTTAACCGCATCGCCCGATGCCTGCGTCGGATAAGCCGTCACCTCATAGCCCGCCTTTACAAACGTATCAATAATATCCAGCAGATTACTTCTGATCTGCGCCTTGCCCGCTCTGGGATTATAGACAAAAAGCATCCGTTTATCCATAGACTACCTCCCGTATAAAAAGAAAAGCTGCCCAGAACCTTATCCGCTTACCGCGCCACAGGATTCTGAACAGCCCACACATTATGCCTTATCAAATGTCAACCCTGTCACACCCGTCCCTATCTGGTGGTCAGGAATTTCTCAATCTCCGCAACAGCCGTCTCCTCGTCGGCTCCGTCCGCAGTAACCGTCACCTCGGCACCGCTCTCGAGTCCCATGCTCATCATGCCCATGATACTCTTCGCATTCACCTTCTTGTTGTCGGAACCAAGATAGACGGTGCTCTCAAACTGACTTGCCACCTGCACGAGCATTGCCACCGGGCGCGCTTCAAGACCCGTCTCCAGCTTGATCTGGATTGACTTCTGAATCATAATAGTTTCCTCCTCTTTTTCTTTCCGAGACATACTGTCTCTTATTATGACCTGATTTTGTCAGCAATTTCACTCAGCCTGCGTAACCTGTGATTCACCCCTGATTTCCCCACAACCGGTTCCAGATATCCACCGAGCTCCTTCAGCGCCGCATCTGGATATTCCAGCCGGACTTCCGCCATCTGCCGCAGATTGTCCGGTAAATTTTCAAACCCATACCTTTCCCTGATCAGAAGGATGTCCTCAATCTGTCTGCCCGCCGCCGTCACCGTCTTGGAAATGTTGGCTGTCTCGCAGTTCACCCTTCTGTTAATCGAATTTCGCATCTCTTTCAGGATTCTCATATTTTCCAGTTCCATCAGAGACACATGCGCACCCATCACATTTAAAAGTTCTACAATGCCCTCGCCCTCTTTCAGATAGACCACCTGATATTTCTTTCGTCCTATGATCCTTGCCTCAATCTGAAATTCCGAAAGCACTTCCCGAAGCTGTACTGCCTGCGCCTTCTCATCACAGACATACTCCAGATGATAACTCTTTCTCGGGTCGCTCATGGAACCAGCGCTTAAGAATGCTCCGCGCAGCCATGCCCTCGCACAGCAGGAATGTCTGATCAGAAGTGCATTGACCGTTTTGGTTAATACTATCCTTCCATCCTCTTTCCTTGCAAGGCATAGCGCCTCTGTCACCCTGCGTTCCGTTTCGTCATCGGCAATCAGACGCTGTCTGCCCCGCATAACAGTTTCTATATTAAATGTTTTTTTAAGTAATGTAAAGCATTTTCTCGCAACTGTCTCATTTTCCGTATCCAGACAAAGATGCCGTCCGCCGTCGCAGACGCCGCCGTTGTACAGCAGGAGCGCCGCAAGTTCCGCAAGCTGGCAATGTCTCGCCGAGCTTACATGAGCCGCAAGTTCCTCTTTTACCGTTCCCGAAAAAGACATATCTCTTCCTCTATTTATTTACATCCCTATGATACAGTTTCACACCGTAGGTCCCATGATCCTTAAGCCCCGCGTACAGCATGTTTGCCAGCGTCACGCTCCTGTGCTTGCCCCCGGTGCAGCCGATGCCTATTACAAGCTGGTGTTTGCCCTCTTTCACATAATTGGGTATCAGAAAGTCCAGCATGTCCGTCAGCTTATTTAAAAAGGAACCCGCCTCCGGGAAAGACATCACATAATCCTGCACCTCTTTGTCATTGCCTGTCTTATGTTTCAGCTCGTCGATATAAAAGGGGTTCGGAAGGAAGCGCACGTCAAACACCAGATCGGCATCCGCCGGAATCCCTTTCTTGAAGCCGAAGGACAGGATCGTGACGATCAGTGAATTATATTCCTTATTTCTCACAAAAATATCATCAATTTCCTCTTTCAGTTCCCTTGTCAGAAGATGGGATGTGTCAATAATGTAATCCGCTTTTTCCCGGATCTCCCTCAATATCTCCCGTTCTCTGTGGATGCCCTCCTCCACCCTGCCCTCGGGAGACAGCGGGTGCAGCCGCCTTGTCTCTTTATACCGTTTCAGAAGAACGTCGTCACCCGCTTCCAGAAAGAGCATCTCAAACAGATAACCGTTCTCCTTCAACTGATCCAGAATACGGCGCACACCGCTAAAGGACTGGTCTGCGCGCACATCAAGTCCCAGCGCCACTTTGTTGACCTCGCTTGCGGGCGTCGTAATCAGCTCCACAAACTTCTCAATCAACGCCACCGGCAGGTTGTCTACGCAGTAGAAACCCACATCTTCCAGCATTTTCATGGCGGTCCGTTTCCCCGAACCGCTCATCCCCGTCACTATTACAAATCTCATGTTAAAAATCTCCAAGGAAAATAACCTCGGGCTCCAGCCGGACATGGAACCGATCTTTCACACGCTCCTGCACTTCCTCGATCACTTCCCTGATATCCGCCGCCGTCGCACCGCCCGCGTTGATCACAAAACCACAGTGTTTCTCAGACACCTGCGCGCCGCCGATGCGGTAGCCCCGAAGCCCCGCGTCCATAATAAGTTTCCCCGCGTAATACCCCTCCGGGCGCTTAAAGGTGCTGCCCGCGCTTGGGTACTCCAGCGGCTGTTTACTCTTCCTCTGTTTCATCAGTTCTTCCATTCTGGCACTGATTTCCTCTTTGTTGCCGGGTGTCAGTTTCAGAACCACCCCCAGCACGATAAAAGGTCTGTCCCTGATGATACTGGTGCGGTAGCCAAACTCCATCGTATCATTGTCCAAAGTCAGGATTTCTCCCTCTTTGTCCATCACACGGACCATCTGCACGACCTGTTTCATCTCCCCGCCGTAAGCGCCGGCGTTCATCACAATGGCGCCGCCCATGCTGCCGGGAATCCCTGCCGCAAACTCCAGACCACTCAGTCCCGCGTCCCTCGCCACAGACGCCACCTTGGAAAGCAGCACGCCTGCCCCCGCCGCGATATGGTTTTTCTCCACACCGACCGCGCTCAGCCGCGGACCCAGTTTCAGAATGATCCCACGGTAGCCCTTATCTCCCACCAGAAGATTGCTGCCGTTTCCCAAAACAAAATAATCCTGCTCGATCCGCCCCAGATAAGAAACAAGCTGCGACAGTTCCTCCTTCGTCTCCACAACAGCCATGCACTCCGCCTCGCCGCCTACCCGGAAGGTGGTATGTCTGCTCATAGGCTCGTGGAACAAAAGCCTCTCCTCAGGCACGATGGTCCTGATATGTTCATACATTGATGTACTCAAAATTAACTCCCGCTCATTCTTTTTATTTATAATATATCCCCAACGGCTTATACCCATTCGCAAAACCACCGAGTTCGCGAATCGAATCTCGCAATCGCGCTACGTCCGATTTGTTAAAGCAGCAATCGCGCCGCGCCGTAGATACCCGCGTCGTTGCCGAGGGTCGCCAGTGCAAAAACCACATTTTTGCAGCCGTGGAAAGTGGTTCTCTCAAATGAGGGTTTAATGTAGTCAAACAGAACCTCGCCCGCTTTTGACACGCCGCCGCCGATTACGAAGATCTCCGGGTTGATGATACCTGCAATGATACCCAGACCCTTGCCCAGATATTCGCCGAACTGCTCTGCCACTCCTATCGCCAGCTCATCCCCCGCCTTGACCGCGTCAAACACGGCTTTCGCGGACACTTCACCCTGCCTCAGGACGCTGTCCTTATCGCTCGCCTGCAGCGCACGGTTCGCAAGTCTGGTGATGCCTGTCGCGGACGCATACTCTTCCAGACAGCCTAAGTTGCCGCAGCCGCAGGCTTCCGTCTCGTTGTCCTCCACATGAATATGACCGATTTCACCGCCCGCTCCTGTCGAACCCGTCATAATCTCACCGTTTATGATGATGCCGCCGCCAACGCCTGTGCCGAGGGTAACCGCCACCAGATTCTTATATCCCTGTCCGCCGCCCTTCCACATTTCACCGAGCGCCGCCACATTCGCGTCGTTGCCGCCCTCCACGCGCATCCCGTCGAGCAGCGCGGTAAGTTCCTCTTTCATATTCAGTTCTGCCCAGCCCAGATTAACGGCTTTATGCACAATGCCGCTTTTCTCCACAGGACCCGGCGTGCCGATACCGACGCCGACCACATCCTCCTTCGCGATGGATTTCTGCGCCATCTTCTCTTTGATGCTCGCCGCGATATCGGGAAGAATCTTCTCTCCGTGGTTTTCCGTTCTGGTGGGAATCTCCCACTTCTCCAGAACATTGCCTTCCTTGTCAAACAACCCCATTTTAACCGTGGTGCCGCCCACGTCTACCCCGAATATATAGTTCGCCATTACTCGTCCTCCTCTCTGCCGTGTGCAAGGGAATTCTGCACGCGCTTGTACAGCTCCTGTGCCGCATTGTAGCCCATCTTCTTCTGACGGTGGTTAACCGCAGCGGACTCGCAGATGATCGCCAGATTCCGGCCCGGTCTGATCGGTATGCTGTGGCAGACCACACGGTTGCCCAGATACTCGGTGTACTCCTCCTCCAGACCCAGACGGTCGTACTCCTTATCCTTATCCCAATCCTCCAGACGGATAACCAGATCAATATTCTGGGTATCCCTTACGCTGGACGCACCGAACAGTGCCTTCACATCCACGATGCCGATACCCCGCAGCTCGATAAAGTGTTTCGTGATGTCCGGCGCGGAACCGATCAGCGTATCCTCGCTGACACGTCTGATCTCCACCACATCATCCGTCACCAGACGGTGTCCTCTCTTAATCAGCTCAAGCGCCGCCTCGGATTTACCGATGCCGCTCTCACCCGTAATCAGGACGCCCTCGCCGTAAACATCCACCAGTACACCGTGCACGGAAATGCAGGGGGCGAGCTTTACATTCAGCCAGCGGATCACTTCCGCCATACATGCCGACGTAGCCTTTTTGCTCATCAGAAGCGGTACGCCGTGTTTGACGGCAACCTCCCTGAAAATTTCATTCGGATACAGCTCTCTGCAGAACAGAATGCCCGGCAGAGGATTGTTCAGCAGTTTCTCGAAAATCTCCCGCTGTCTGTCCTCGTCCAGACCGTTCATGTAAGAGTATTCCACGAATCCGACGATCTGCAGACGCGTCGTCTCGAAATGCTCAAAATACCCCGCCAACTGCAGCGCCGGTCTGTTGATATCCGGCTGTGTCACCTTGACTTTGGAAATGTCGATTTCCGGCGTCAGATTCTCCCACTTAAATTTTTCAATTACTTTTGTTAAACTAATGCTCGCCATAACTCCCTCCTCATTATTGTATATCACACACCGCTCTGTTTCGCAGTTCACGCTCGAAATCCTTCGGCTTTCTCGCTCACGGGCTTCGCCCTATACAGCCGCAATCTGAAAAACTGTCAGCAAGCTGCCATTTTTCATCTTCCGTCTGCGCACTGCTCATTGCCTTCGCGGACATTATACCACACTATCTAAAATGCGTCTATTTTTCTCCCGCCCGAAAATACTCATAAATCTGCTTTCCGATATGCTCCGGGATCTCAGGCACCTCGCAGAGTTTCTCCACCGACGCTTCCTTAATCTCATTGATGGAGCCGAAATGCCGCATCAACGCCTTTCTCCTCGCCGGACCCACCCCGGGAATCTCGTCGAGGACCGACTTTACCTGCGCTTTGGAGCGCAGCGACCGGTGGTACTCGATGGCGAAACGGTGCGCCTCGTCCTGAATCCTTGTAATCAGTTTAAACCCTTCCGAGCGCGTGTCTATGGGGATCTCCACATTGTGGTAATACAGCCCTCTGGTGCGGTGGTTGTCGTCCTTCACCATGCCGCAGACCGGGATATCCAGATGCAGCTCCTCAAGTACCTGCAGGGCGATATTGACCTGCCCCCTGCCGCCGTCCATCAGAAGCAGATCGGGAAACTTGGTAAAACTCCCGAAAGCGTGATCCACCTGCTTGCGGTCCAAATCCTCCTTCTCCTCCATGCCGTGCACAAACCGTCTGGTCAGCACTTCCTTCATGCAGGCGTAATCGTCCGGACCCGACACGGACTGGATGCGGAATTTGCGGTAATCGCTGCGTTTCGCCTTGCCTTTCTCAAAAACCACCATGGAACCCACATTGGCAAAGCCGCTTATATTGGAGATATCGAAAGCCTCCATGCGGCTTGCGTCCTCCAGCTCAAGAAGCGCCGCAATCTCCTTCATGGCGCCGATGGTCCGCCCTTCCTCCCTGCGGATCCGTTCCTTATCCTGACTTAAGATCAGCCTCGCATTCTGCGCTGCCAGTTCCACCAGCTTTTCCTTTGCGCCCTTTTTCGGCACGCGGATATAGACCCTGCCACCCTTCCTCGCACTGAGCCACTTTTCCAGAATCTCAATATCCGCAATTTCCTCCTGCAGCATCAGTTCCTTTGGAATATAAGGCGTACCCGCATAAAACTGTTTCACGAAATCGAGGAGAATCTGCGCGCTGTCGCAGTCCTCCACATGGGTCATATAAAAATGGTCCCTGCCGATCAGCTTGCCGTCACGCACAAAGAACACCTGCACCACGGCGTCGTGCTCCTCCAACGCCAGCGCAATGATATCTTTGTCCTCACCATCGGAATCCGTAATTTTCTGCTTCTGCGCCACACTCTTTACACTGTTGTACAGATCCCGGTATCCCGCCGCCTCCTCGAACTCCATCTTTTCTGACGCTTCCGTCATTTTTTGTTCCAGTTCCCGGAGCATGGGCTTATAATTGCCGTTCAGAAAATCGAGCGCCTGATCGATCCGCGCCCGGTACTCCTCCTTGCTGATATAGCCTTGACAGGGCGCGGCGCACTGTTTGATATGGTAGTTCAGGCAGGGACGTTCCAGCCCGATGTCCCGCGGCAGTTTGCGGTTACAGGTCTTAAGCTGATACAGCTTATTCATCAGGTCTATCGTGTCCTTCACCGCCGCCGCACTCGTATACGGCCCGAAATATCTCGACCTGTCCTTCTTCATCTCGCGCGATATAAAAATGCGCGGATACTCCTCTCCCACCGTCACCTTGATATAAGGATACGTCTTGTCATCCTTTAACATGGTGTTATATTTCGGACTGTATTCCTTGATCAGATTATTCTCTAAGACAAGAGCCTCCAGCTCAGAGTCCGTCACAATATACTCAAACCGCGCGATCTGCTCCACCATCCGGTCGATCTGCGGTCCCCGTCCCACGATCTTCCGAAAGTAAGAGCGCACGCGGTTGTGCAGGTTCACCGCCTTGCCCACATAGATAATCGTATCATTATCGTCGTGCATCAGATATACGCCCGGGGAGTTCGGCAGCTTTTTCAATTCCTCATCGAAATCAAACATACGAATTTCCTCACCGTTTCCTTCAATCCGAAGGTTTTCTCCCATTTATTGTACAAGAGGCGGGTAAAGAAAACAAGGCAAAGTCTTTCACAGACTCTGCCTTATCACAATAATTATTCCAAAACCTCACCAACATATCTGGTGCATACAAAACGCGCAAACTAATGCCTGCCCATCTCCAAACACACACTACTTTTCTTCCGAAGAATGCCCAGGGTCGGGTGCCTGTGAAAACAAGCCCCGGGGACCCGCCGGCTGCCGGCTCTGCTGCTGTGCGCCGTCCGTTCTCCCATTCTGCATTGAAGTATCAGCCGTGTTCTGCGGCTGTCCTGCGGGACCATCCTGCGTACCTGCCGCCGTCTGCTGCCCGCTCTGCATCTGCACGCCGCCCGGCTGTCCTACGCCCGTCATCTGCGACGTCTGGAAATCTGCGCCGCCTGACTGTTCTGCCCCTTTGCCCGTCGGCATCTGAAATCCTGCACCGCCCTGCTGCCCCGCACCTGCCATCGGCGGCATCTGGAATCCGGGGACAGGCTGGCTCTGCGGCTGTCCCGTGGGATTCGCCATCCCCTGCGGCTGCGCTGCGGGCTGGCTCTGTGCCTCCGGCTTCGCGGCATTCTCCTGCGGCTGCTCCGTCTTCTGGGGTGCTTTTTCCGCCTTGTCCGCCGTGCCTTCTTCCTCCTCCGCAGGTTCCGGGATGCCCTTCTCCTTGCGGTAAATCTTCATAAACTCTTTGCCCGTGATGGTCTCTTTCTCGATCAGGTGCGCCGCCAGTTTATCCATAATCTCGCGGTTTTCTTTCAGAAGTTTCTTCGCCTTCTTATAGCTCTCATGGAGCAGTTTCATTACCTCGGAATCAATGTCCGCCGCCGTCACATCCGAGCAGGTCAGCGACGCCCTGCCGTCCAGATACTGGCTTTCCACCGTGGCAAGCCCCATCAGCCCGAACTTTTTGCTCATGCCGAACCGGGTAATCATATTCCTTGCGATGCTGGTCGCCTGTTCGATATCGTTCGCCGCGCCCGTGGTGACCGTGTCGAAAACGATCTCCTCCGCCGCGCGCCCGCCAAGCAGACTCACAAGCCTGTCACGGAGTTCCGCCTCGGTGTCCAGATACTTCTCCTCCTCCGGCACATGCATGACATAGCCGAGCGCGCCCATGGTGCGGGGCACAATGGTAATCTTCTGCACCGGCTCCGAGTTTTTCTGCAGCGCGCTCAGAAGGGCATGACCTACCTCGTGGTAGGAGACAATCTTTCGCTCCTCCTTGCTCATCACGCGGTCTTTCTTCTCCTTGCCGACAAGCACCTGCTCCACCGCGTCAAACAAATCTTTCTGGCTCACATATTCCCTGCCAAGCTTCACGGCGTTGATCGCCGCCTCGTTGATCATATTCGCCAGATCGGAACCCACCGCGCCGGAAGTCGCCAGCGCAATCTCATTCAAATCCACGGAATCGTCCATGAGCACATCCTTGGAGTGCACCTTCAGGATCTCGACACGCCCCTTTAAATCCGGCTTATCCACGATGATCCGTCTGTCGAAACGTCCCGGACGAAGCAATGCCTTATCCAGAATTTCCGGCCTGTTGGTCGCCGCCAGAATGATAATACCCTTTTTCCCGTCGAAACCGTCCATCTCGGAGAGAAGCTGGTTGAGTGTCTGCTCCCGCTCCTCGTTGCCGCCGCCGTACTTGGAGTCACGGCTTCTGCCGATGGCGTCGATCTCGTCGATAAACACGATACAAGGGGCGTTCTTCTCCGCCTCCTTGAACAGGTCGCGGACACGGGACGCGCCCACACCCACATACAATTCAATAAAATCCGAGCCGGACAGGGAAAAGAACGGCACATGCGCCTCGCCCGCCACCGCTTTCGCCAGAAGCGTCTTACCCGTACCGGGAGGTCCCACCAGAAGCGCGCCCTTGGGAAGTCTAGCGCCGATCTTGGAGTATTTGCCCGGATTGTGCAGAAAATCTACCACTTCAACCAGAGATTCCTTCGCCTCGTCCTCACCTGCCACGTCCTGAAAGGTGATGCCCGTCTCCTTCTGTACATAAGCCTTCGCCGTGCTCTTGCCCACGCCCATAGGCCCGCCTTTGCCGCCCATACGCCGGAAAAGAAGGCTAAGCAGTCCCCACATCAGAAGCACCGGGAGAATGTAATACAAAAGCACCGTCATAATCACGCTGGAACTGTCGGAAACTTCCTTCTTCATTTCCACATTGTGCTGTAAAAGCCGTTCCGCCAGCTTGTCGTCATCCTCCATCTTCCCCGTGTAATAGGTGCTCACACCCATACCGTAAGCATAGAGGAAGGCGGAATCATTCTGTCCCGCTTTCGGATAAATCGTGATACGGTCGGAACCGACCTGCACGCTCTTTACCTTACCATCCTCCACCATCTTCACAAACTCATTGTAGGAAATTTCCTGATTGGTGGCTCCCGTCAGCATCTTCATAAAAACACTGACACAGAGAAGGGTAATCAGCGCCGCCACCACAAGCATGATCAGACTCTGCTTGCGCGGATCGCCGCCGCTTCCTCCGGGTCCGCCGGATCCGCCGCCGTTTCCGGGTCCGCCGCTGCCGGGACCACCCGGGCCGCCGCCGTTGTCATATTGATTTACATTATCCGTATTTGCCATAAAAGAGGCATCCTCACTTTCGTCTTTATACATAACTGCTCAGTATCTTCACAGTTCCGCCGCAAATACTGAATAGTTATATTTATACAGTACTCTCATTATAAGATAGTAAAAATCATAAATCAATGAGGGAATTATGAAATTCTGAACACATGTGTAAAAGAATTATAAATTTTTTTACAATTTTTGACCTTTGGAGTAGATTTTTCCTCTCTTTTCATTGTATAATGATCAGTGTATTGTTTTTGACGGTAACTATTCAGTATAGGTCGAAGCATTTTACGGCTGAACAGTTGCCTTTTCGTATTTTAGAAAGGATCAGACAGATGGCAGTAAAATATGTATTCGTTACGGGTGGCGTTGTTTCCGGGCTTGGAAAGGGCATCACAGCGGCATCTCTGGGAAGACTTTTAAAGGCGCGCGGTTACAAGGTAACCATGCAGAAATTCGACCCCTATATCAATATCGACCCGGGCACCATGAACCCGATCCAGCACGGTGAAGTATTCGTCACAGAGGACGGCACCGAGACAGATCTGGATCTGGGGCATTACGAGCGTTTCATCGATGAAAATCTGGACAAAAACTCCAACGTGACCACAGGCAAAGTCTACTGGTCCGTTTTGCAGAAAGAGCGGCGGGGCGATTACGGCGGCGGCACCGTGCAGGTCATCCCCCATATTACAAACGAAATAAAGGGCAGATTTTATCGAAACTTTACGGATCAAGAAACCCGCATCGCCATTATTGAGGTGGGCGGCACCGTGGGCGATATCGAGAGCCAGCCTTTCCTTGAGTCCATCCGTCAGTTCCAGCACGAGGTCGGCAGGGAGAATGCGATCTTGATTCATGTGACGCTGATCCCGTACTTAAGCGCTTCTCAGGAGTTAAAGACCAAGCCGACGCAGGCAAGCGTCAAAGACCTGCAGGGTATGGGTATCCAGCCCGACATCATCGTCTGCCGCAGTGAGCATCCCTTAGATCAGGGCATAAAGGACAAGATCGCGCTGTTCTGTAACGTGCCGAACAACCGCGTTTTACAAAATCTGGACGTGGAGCACTTGTATGAGGCGCCCCTCGCCATGGAAAAGGAGCATCTGGCACAGGTGGCATGTGAATGTCTGAAACTGGACTGCCCGGAGCCGGATCTCACCGACTGGAAAGCTATGGTGGAATCCCTGCGGACTCCTACCGACTCCGTAACGGTTGCCCTTGTGGGCAAATACACACAGCTCCATGACGCGTATATCAGCGTGGTGGAGGCACTGAAGCACGGCGGTATTTCCCACCGCTGCGTAGTGGATATCAAGTGGGTGGATTCCGAGACTGTCACGCGGGACAATGTGGAATCCGTCCTTTGCGACGTAAACGGCATACTGATTCCCGGCGGCTTCGGCGACCGGGGCATTGAGGGCAAGATTGAAGCCATCACTTATGCAAGGGAACACAAAATTCCGTTCCTCGGACTTTGTCTCGGTATGCAGCTGGCTATCGTGGAATTTGCCAGGAATGTGATCGGCTACAACGATGCCCACAGCATTGAGCTGGATCCGTCCACGACCCATCCCGTCATCGCGCTGATGCCCGACCAGAACGGCGTGGAGGATATCGGCGGCACCCTGCGGCTCGGCTCCTATCCCTGTGTGCTGGACAAGGCGTCAAAGGCGTATGCGCTGTACGGCGAGGAAACCATTCACGAGAGGCACAGACACCGCTACGAGGTCAACAACGACTACCGCGCGGTGCTCACTGAAAAAGGGATGCGGCTTTCCGGGCTTTCTCCCGACGGTCGTATCGTGGAAATGTGCGAGCTGGCAGGCCACCCCTTCTTTGTGGCGACACAGGCGCACCCGGAACTGAAGTCAAGGCCCAACAGACCGCATCCTCTCTTTAAGGGGTTTGTGGAGGCTGCACTAGGATATAAAAAATAATTGCAATTGCACGAATGGCATAACCATAAACAGTTTCCAAGGGTCTGCTTACGGTTATGCCATTTGATATGCCTCTCGTGACCTGCTAGTCGAGTTGTAGTGTAATCCCCACGTACAGTAAATCCGGGTTTTCTCCGATCACATCCTTGTTTTTCTCGTAGAGTCCGCCCCAGCGCATCCCGTCACCGAGCTGTTCCTCCGCGATATACCAGAGGCAGTCGCCCGTCTTAACGGTGTAGGTGTCTTTCTCCGCAGCGGACTTCTCTTCGTCAGTTCCCTCTGCTTTCACTTTCACCGGGAGCTGCTCTTCCGGTATTTCCGCCACTTCTTCCTCAATCTTCATATGCATACTTTCCAACAGTTCCACCAATTCTGGATGCTCCGCGAGCAGCGCGTTGTACGCAACAGCAATTTCATTGCTGTGATCCGTGATTTCATCCGACAGACTGATCTCTCGCACTTCTTTGAGAAATGCGTCCGACTCCTCCGGGTCATCCACATAGTCCGCCAGCGTGTCAATCCCTTCCGGTGAAAACGCGTTGCGGTATGCGGTGACAAACTCGATCACTTCCTGCTCCTCCGCGTCTGCCGCACTCTCCTTTTTCGCTGTGACCGTCCCTGTCTCCTTCGCCTCGCAGACAATTCTCCCACCGGGAAAAGCCCCGCATACCGCAAACGCAGCGCCCAGTGTCAACAATCCCGCTACCAACAACGGAAGCGCCGGTTCACGCGGCGGCTGCTGATTGTCCATGCCACATCCACTTTTCTTATCGCCAACAGAAACCATCGTCGCATCCCTCCGCAGCTACCTATGCTTTACACGTTCCTCCATTCCCATTTTACACTTCCCGCCCGGCTTACATACACAGGCGCCTGAGGAAGGTTTTATCCTTCCTCCAGCGCGTTCAACCGATCCACGATCTCCTGCACATCCGCCATGTTCATATTTCCGCCAAAGCTGACCGCGCTCCGCAGAGGCGCAAATTCCGCCATCGCCGCATTCATTTCCGCCGTAATCGCCTCGTTTGCCGCGCTGCTCTCCGCTTTGTCCTGCACCCCGCCAAAAATGTCAAACTTCAGAAGCTCTTCCACAATTTCGCGGGCGCGCGGGTCCTTAAGCACATCGCCCATCGCCGTGTCCGTTGTATACACGAAAGGAATCTTTACCGTGGATTCCACCGTAACTGCCTTTGTCAGCACGATATCCCGGGAAGATCTTCCGATCATAATATCGAAAGCGCCCGTCTCCACATGCCAGTCCTGAAGTTTCACGCTGTAGTAGGCAAATGCCCGTTTATCCAGCGCAAACGTCACCGTCTTTGTCTCCCCCGGCGCAAGTTCCACTTTCTCAAAACCTTTCAGCTCCTTCACCGGACGGATCACCGTGCTCTCCTGATCCGCCACATAGAGCTGAACGATTTCCTTGCCTGTCATATTGCCCGTATTCGTCACATCCACGGACACATTCATAACATCCGTATCCTTCATCGTCTCCTTGTCTACCGTCAGATTGGAATACGCAAATGTGGTGTAGGAAAGCCCGTGTCCAAAGGGGAACAGCACTTCCATCTTCTTGGAATCATAATAGCGGTATCCCACAAAAATGCCCTCACGGTATTCCACCTTATCCTTTTCTCCCGGATAGAAGAGATAGGACGGATTATCCTCCAGTTTTAACGGAAAACTCTCCGGCAGTTTCGCGCTGGGATTCACCTTTCCAAACAGAATGTCGCAGACCGCGCCGCCTACTGCCTGCCCACTGAGATACGCCTCCACAACACCCTTTACCTCGTTCACCCACGGCATTTCCACGGGGGAACCGTTGTGCAGCACCACAATCGTATTCGGCTGTACCGCCGCCACTTTGGAAATCAGCTCATTCTGGCAGTCCGGCATCCGCATATGCTTCCTGTCGAAGCCCTCCGACTCAAACGCATCCGGCAGTCCCGCAAAAACGACCGCAAATTTAGCCTTTTTCGCCGCCTCGACAGCCTCCGCCAGCAGTTTTTCATCCGTTTTGTCCACTTTATCATCAAATCCCTGCGCATAAGTCACGTTCGCCATATCTGCCACCGCATCTAACGCCGAAGTGACTTTATGACTGTTGATGTGGGAACTGCCGCCGCCCTGATAGCGGGGCGTCTTTGCGTACTTTCCGATAAAGACAATCTCGTCCTGCTCAGACAAAGGCAGCACACCATCGTTTTTCAGAAGGACAATCGTCTCCTGCGCCACCTTTCTCGCCATCTCGTGGTCTTTGTCCCTGTCAAACACCGCGTTTTTATCCCGGTTTTCCTCATAGCGGAATACAATATTTAAAATACGGGAAACCGCGGCATCCAACACTTTTTCGGGAAGCTCACCGCTCTGCACCGCGCCCACGATCAGCTTATCGTTAAAACCGTTTGAGGAAGGCATCTCCAGATCCAGCCCCGCCTGCAGATCCTTCACGCGGCTGTTGACTGCGCCCCAGTCGCTCATCACATACCCTTCAAAACCCCACTCGTCCCGGAGCACCTCCGTCAGATATTTGTGGTTCTCCGCCGCATAAGTGCCGTTAATTTTATTGTAGGAACACATCACTGTCCAAGGTTTTTCTTTCTTCACCGCTCCCTCGAAAGCCGCCAGATATATCTCATGCAGGGATCTTTGTCCGATCTGGGAATCGGACGTCATCCGCCGCGTCTCCTGATTGTTGCCCAGAAAATGCTTGATGCTCGTTCCCACATTTTTACTCTGTACACCGTGAATCAGCGCACCCGCCATCTCGCTCGCCACAAGCGGGTCTTCGGAGTAATATTCAAAGTTACGTCCGCAAAGAGGGGATCTCTTGATATTCACCGCGGGACCGAGAATCACGCTCACGCCCTCCGCCTGACACTCTTCTCCCAATGTCTCCCCCATCTGCCGGATCAGCTCCCTGTTAAAAGAAGCCGCCGTGCCGCATCCGGCAGGAAAACATACCGCCTTGATACTGTCGTTTACTCCCAAGTGGTCGCCCTCCTGATCCTGCTTGCGCAGGCCGTGCGGTCCGTCCGACACCATGCTGGCGGGAATCCCCAACCGCTCCACCGCCTCGGTGTGCCAGAAATCCGCACCCGAACACATAGATGCCTTTTCCTCCAGCGTCATCTGTGAAACGATCTCTTTGATTTTTTCTGCTGTCATGCTATCCTCCATTCTGCAGTCCGCTCTTGAAGCTGCACACATTTACCGGGGACGGCTCCTTTCCCTTCTCAACAAAAAACAGCCGCACCCGTCATGCTCTAAGTGTAACATGACCGGGCGCGGCTTCCAATAGATTTTTTTTGATTCTGTGCAATAATTATCATCCTACTTCCAATACTGCAAAACCTTCTCAAGAATCCCGTTTTCTATACAATAATCTACCGCCTCCGCCAGATAGATCTTTGTGTCATGCGTCCTCCTTCCTGTGCGTCGGCAGAAAGGAATCGCAATCCTACATGACATACATGGCATCCGGCTCTTATCTGCCCAGACGTCATATGCGTTCAAAGGTACACGCCCCAGTTCCTGCCATGTCGCCCGCAATCACATATTTTATATTGGGCTATAATCAACTCGTCTCACACCCGCATCCTGCACTCCCCATGCACCACATTCAGCCTGTCCGCGTTCTTCATAAAATAGAGCGTCAGAAGCGTCTCCCCCATGTATCCAAGATACCTGTCGCTCCTCTCACACCCCTTCGGGACGCTCAGTTCCTCCGTCCTCATAAGAACCGGGAAGAGCCACGCACAGTAATCCCGCAGCACGCTCTTCTTCGCGAGGATCACGTTATAGTTGTACAGATACCGCTGGGAAAGAATGCCGGGAAAAGCCTCCGCATACGACGGCTGCAGCTCCTCAAGGGCACACAGCAGAGCCTGCCAGTCAGCCTCCTTTATGTATCTTTCATGGTGTGCCTGAATGTCCGGCTCATAGGGAAGCGGATAGGGCAGCACCACATCCACGTCATTGTCCGAAAGCCGCAGAAGGTCATCCTCCTTTAAGTCAAATCCCCGTCTGTACTGGCAGAGTCCGTAATACTGTCCTTCCTCGCCGTCCGCACAGCCGTCCGTGCCCATCTTGTTCTTCCACACCCAGTAAAGCGCTGTCAGCTCGCAGTAGTTTCCGTTCCGCTCCGAGATATGCACCCCGGTATGATCCGTGAGGTCAGCCACCCGCACGCTGCTGCAAGCCGTCCCTGCTTGAATCGGGAACACATAGTCCGGCAGGGGCACACTGTCCCTAAGGGGCCTGTCCACATGGGACTTTGCCATATACATCCTTACAAAGGGCATATGGCAGCCTACCGGTAGTGCGGCAAGCGGCAGGAACCGCCCCAGCCTTGCATGGAACAGCTGCATCAGTTCCGCGTGGCGCGCAAAGGTAAGCCGTCTGTGATGACGGAACCCATAATTTTCCAGCGTCTCCTCGATATCCGGCTGCACCTGCTCCGGGGTAGCAATGAGGACTTCGATCTCCCGTTTTTCCTCCGCCCCCATCCCCTGCGCATAGGCGGACAGCTCCCGCACGGGAATGCCGCCGAGCACCGGGGCGTTGCCTTCCATGCGTGTCACAAGGAAACAGGAGATTTCGCGCTTCGGGTATAACGTTCTTATTGCTTCACAGGCGCCGAGGGCATAGCCCTGTGCACCATAGATTGCCAATTTCACTGACTTTTCCACCTTCCCTCAGTTTTGATATTTCCCATCCGCAGTATCGGTTTCCTGTCTGTATAAGGCAAGGAAATCCTCCCTGTCCAGATCCAGCCGGAAGGCATTCTGCGCTTCCGCTGTCCTTATCGTTTCAAACCAATGCCATACGCTTTCCATGCCCGGAACCGGCACCTCAAACAGCCGGGCTGTCTCCATGATGACTTTAAGCCCGAAGGAGAAGTCCGCCGTAAAATAGCGTGAGGCAAAATCTGGTACCCATCCCTGCGCCGTTTTCTCCATCGGCGCATATATGCCTTTAAAAGCGGCAATGCTCCTGATCTTTTTCGTCATGTCACGGACGGTATGGCTCTCATAATGATCCGCCAGTGACCTTACCGTTGTCAGATCCAGCGGGATTGTGCCGCACAATTTCTGCAGCTCCCTGTCACATGCAAACAGCATTTCCGATGCGGCGTCGTCCCATCCTTCGTAAAACAGATACGGCTCCGGGTATGCCACACCGGGGCGATAGTCCTGAAACAGACTATACAGGCGGGTCGTATGAAGAATCGGATTCGACGGCGTCAAGGTGACACACAGATAGTTGGGAAGCACCCTGCAGGGCATATCAAAAAGAGTCTCCATGACAGCCGCCACGGACTGCGCCCCACATGCCGGAACAGCGCCGATCTGCAGTTCTCCCTTTCTTCCGAGCATGTGCACCGATTTCCCGTATTCTTTAAGCCTTGCAATGCTGTGCACCCGCTGAAAGCCGAACAGCACGCATCCCTTCCGCATCATCCCCGAAAAAGCGTATTCAGCGCCGCCGCTTCCGGGTATAATACCCACTTTCATACCGGCAGCCGCATAAGGCTCCATACGCTGTGCCAACACCGGAAAAGTCTGGGCGGGCGTGGTAACAAAAACCATCTCCGCACCCTCTAGCGCTTCCTCCATGCTGTCCGTCACCCGGCAGATGTCCGCCGAAAACAGCTTCTCGCCTGCCGCATCCAGCACATGGAGCTGCTTCCCCCATGCCCCGGGACGGGAACTGCAGACCGTCACATCGTGTCCTTTATAAAGCATTTCCGCCGTCATCAGGGTACCTATGTTGCCCCCGCCAATCACTGTAATTTTCATATGCCCGCCATTCCCACAGCCCTTATTGCGTTTTGTCCGTCCCGGAAAGTATTTCCTTAAGAGCCGCCACCAGTTTCTGGTTGTCCTCCTGATTCCTTACCGCAAGACGGATGTACTGCCGCCCCGCAAAGCCCGTCTTTTCCGATAAATCCTTGATAAACAGGTTATGGTGTACCAGCAGTATGCGGGTCAGTTCCCCCGCCGTCATCCCGCCGGTCACTTCCGCCATAATGTAGTTTGCCTGAGAAGGCACTGTCCGTAGTCCCCTGACTTCCGACAGGCTTTCCATCAGCTCTCGTCTCGACTTCCTGATCTTCACGAGGGACTCCTCATATGCCCCATGGTACTTTTCTTCAATCTGCAGGTAAAACTCACAGAAGGAATTGATGTTCCAGATGGGGAGCGAAGCCCTTATCCTGCCCATGAGACCACTGTCCGACGACGCCAGCACCCCCAGCCGGATCCCCGGCACACCGTACGATTTTGAAATGGACTTCACCACCACCAGCCCGGGGAACTGCTCCAGAATCCGATTTTCCAGCAGGGTTGCGTTCTCCTCATCGGAAAAGTCCACAAAGGATTCATCCACCACAAACCGGGTTCCTCTCTCCCTACACCATGAAACAAGCCGCAGCACATCCGCCTTTTTTATGTAATTGCCGCTGGGATTATCCGGGTTAACCAGCACAAGGGTCTGTATATCCTTATCTCCGAAATACTGGATCAAGTCATCCGCCGTATATGAAAAATCCGGGTTTTCCGGCATAAAAAATACAGTCTCTCCCTTGTCGTACCGGGCGGGATATTCCTCAAAGACAGGTCTCACCATGCCCGTCCTTCCCTCCACATTCTCCATCAGGCACCTGATCAGCTCAGCCGCCCCGTTTCCCACGAGGATATACTCCTGTCTCAGTCCGAAATTTTTGGCGGCAAGCAGCGCGTTCACACGCATTCCCGAAGGGTACTGTGTCATCAGCGTTTCAAAATTCGCCTTAATCTCATCCGCCAGTTTCTGCGGCGGAAAATAGGGATTCACCAGATAGCAGAAATCCGTCAGCTTCGGATAGCGCCAGTACCCGCCGTAACGCCCCCTGATCAGCGCCACCTTTTCCTCCTCGTCCGGGGAAAACATGGAGGAGGCAATGTCCAGATCCTGCACGTCATCTATCTCATACCAGAGCTGCCCTTCCAGCCTTTTTGCCTTGATTTCCGGCTCATCCAGCATGGTTATCACCCGCAGCACCTGCTCGTAATACTCGTTGTTGCCAAGCGCCATGGAATATGCCTCCAGGAACGGCACATAGTGGGTTCTGGAAAAATGCCGGCTGAACTTGTAGATATTCACCGTTTTGTAATACTCCGCTATGTCCTCAAACACAAACTTTTTTCCCGGCACAAAGGCCTCTATCGTATCATCTTCCCCCAGCTTGATGCAGGTGCCGTCCATCCAGCTTTCATACCTGTCCACAAGCGCAAGGGTCTCCCTCGGATCATCCAGCAGGGTTTCCAGCACGCTGTCCTCAAAAATCAGGTCCGATTCCAGCAGCACCGTGTCCTCCTGCAGCAGGTAGTCCTTTGCCAGCATCAGTGAATAAATGTTGTTTGTCCTGTCGTAAACGGGGTTGTCCACGAAAGAAAGCGGTGTGGCGATTCCCAGCGTCTTTATATATTCAATGAGCTTCCGCCCCTGATAGCCCGTCACGATCACAATCCGCGAAAGGTGACGCTCATCTAACTGGTGGAGCATCCGGTCAATCAGTGTCACGTTATTTACTTTCACCATACATTTCGTGTTCTCGCGGGTCAGCTCCTTTAACCGCTTTCCCATTCCCGCCGCCAATATGATTGCCTGCATCCGCAGCTCCTCCCCGTCATCCCTAAAAAATTTTCTCTCCCGGTATCCCCCATCCCGACAGCATGTCCTTCACTTCCTGCTTCACCCAGATATTCGCAATCGCAATGAAAACCGCGTCGAAAGAAAGCTCCTTCAGTTTCTCCGGGGACTGTATCTCCATGCCATGCCTCGGCGGCAGTTCCCCATAGTTTTTATCCACCCACGCAAGGATGTCCGTGGAGCCTGCCATCTCTTCGCAAAAATAGGTGCCATAATCCCCTGCCCCGTATACCACAATCTTTTTCCCGTTAAGATATCTCCCGTACAGGTCAAATTCCTGCCTGCCCTCCGGGTCGGATACGGTTCCCGAGCGCCGCAGGGCTTCCACTTTCGATCTTCTCTCCCGCTCCTCCCAGCCGTAATGGATATTTTCACAGTCTATCTCCAGTGCAAAATACGGGCTGTCCGCATAGCGGTACAGTTCCTCCACGCCGAGCATCAGCTCTTTCCTAAACGCATAAAAAACCGCTTCCGTCTGCCGCAGCGCCTTCTCATCCAGAACCGCCTTAATATGGTAGCCGATCCCGTTACACGCCCCCCTGTTGCGCCTCAGGACACCCTCCGAAAAGTCAAAGTAATCCAGCAGGTTATGCTGGCAGCCTTCATCCATCCATATGTGGTACAGTTCCATCCCCTGATCGCCTGCCAGAAACAAAAAGGTTCCGTCCGTCACGCCGTAGCCCTTATGGAAAGAACGCTCCCTGACTTTCTGCGCCGCATACCCGCTTCTCGACAGGGAATACTTTCTGTCCGGCAGTCCCAGTTCCTCCACTTTCAGTTTTCCTTGCCCTGTTTCCGGAGTATGTAACAGCCTCTCCACCATGGAGCGGATATCGGTTGTGTCACACAGCCTGTCTGTTTCCCCCGGCCGGATCCGGCTGTCATAAATCCAGAAAGGGGTATGGATCAGGGACGCATATGGCTCAAACACATGAAGAAGCCCCTTATGCCTCCCATGGGCACAGATGTCATCCCCGTGGTCTCCGTAAAAGATAATCGTGGTATTGTCCGTCAGCCCTTTTCTTTCCAGAATATCCAACAGATCCTTCACACACTGGTCCCGCTGTACACAGGCGCTCTCCCACAGTTCAAATCCCGACTGGTCCGCAGTATGCTGCATATATCCGTAGTAGCCGATATTTCCTATGTAATTACATGCCAGCACCGCAAAAGGCGCCTCTGCCGTCATTGCCTCGTCCAGCGCCTGCATATATGCCCCGTAGGAATCCATGCATTCCATGGCAATGTCGAAGCCCACAAAATGCCTCTCATTGGCCTTTGGCACATCGCTCCCGGGTGCGGCGGGATAATTGACCGCCCTGACCCGATAGCCGTCCTTTTTCAAATCATCCAGCAGGGAAGACTGGCAACAGTAAGCATCCGGCACACTTCTCATGTTCTCGCACGGCTCATACTGCAGAAGTCCGCCGTAAACCAGATCTGAAACCACCATTAATGTGGAAGTTGCCGTCGAAAAATAGCGGGAAAAGGATAACGATTTTCCTTCCCATTCGCGAAGCGTCGGACATGCCCCCTTATGCAGATGGCAGGTTATGCTGTTTAAGCTTTCCAGATGTACCAGCACCAGATTTCTCACGATCGTTTCCCCTTGTCTTTACCTTAGCCGGACGGTTTCCCGCCGGCTTTTACCAGAAAATCCCTATCTCTTCCTTTTTTATCCCCAGACCGAGAAGCTGCTCTTCTATTTTGTCAAAATGCGCCTCATTGGCTATCATGTATCTCACGTCTTCTTCCACACATACCTGCGGTTTTAAAACCGGAATCCCTTCCAGACGGCTTCCCCACAGTCTGGCATCGTTATCCATGAAAGCGAAAACGACGCACTGTCTCTGGCACAGCGCCCGGAAAGCGGCAAGGCCTCTGTCCCCGCAGCCGAAAATGACAAACTTTCCCGTGCCCCCGAGCATATGCCTGTGGTCATGCAGGTACTGTTTATATACTTCATCCGGGTTGTTCAGCAGAACCTGCAGCCTTTTGCGTATTCCGGGCGGCAGACTGTCTGTACCAGACTGCCCTTTGGCCGCTGCTTCCCTCAGCCTGTCCACAAACCATCCATACTGCTCCCCGAATGCCGCATCGGCAATCCTTTTCTCATCAAATGTCCGGCAGCAGCACACAAACGATTTTGCCATGCGGATATACAAGGACCGTTCCGTCCTTTCATCCCAGCCTTCCTGCATCAGTGCATGAAACTCATAATAAGAATATCCCAGTTCCCTCCCGGAATTAGATGAGGAGCCTTCTCTGTCAATGCAGTAATTATATAGACAGTCATCCAGATATACCGCCGACTCCGCCGCCGCATTGGTCCTGTGCAGAAAACCTATATCCTGAAAAGCGGCTCCGGGGCTTTCCGAAAGTCTGATGCCCTTCCTGTCCACAACGGATTTTTTGTATATTCCGCTCCACAGATACCAGTCCTCCGTTGCCAGAAATGGAACATCTGCCGGCTTTACCGTTTTCCCATAAAAAGCAGGATCTTCTGACAGCCTTCTCTCCTTAAAGACCGTTTTTCCGTCACGGGCAGTCCAGTAAGCCTTATAACCACACTTTACAAGATCGGGAAAACCGGCACTGGCAGCACTTTCATAGAGGGTTTCATACATCCCGCTGTCTATGTAGTCGTCCGTCTCCACAATGCCGATATACTCGCCCTGTGCCCTCTCCATTCCCAGATTCACCTGATAACCGTAACTCTTCCTGTCACTACGGATTACTTTGATGCGGCTGTCCTTTCGCGCAAGGGTTTCTATTATCTCAAGCGTACCGTCTGCGGATCCCGCATCAATACAGAGGATCTCCAGATCCTGCAGCGTCTGTCCCATCACGCTTTCCAGCGATTTCCCGATATAGGCAGCCACATTCAGTGACGGCATGATCACAGAGACTTTACACATACCTTTTCCTCCCTGTCCCGCCTTCAAACGGGATCGGCATACACAATCTTTTTCCCGTCCACGCCAAGCTCCCTAAGGCAGGCGATGACCTTTTCAATTACCAGTAAATCATTCAGCGCGATAACTACACAGTCCGCCTCATATGCCGGCACTTTTTCCGGCGGAATTTTCTGCACCTGCATCACTTCGTCATAGACATCCTCATGCTTTTTGTCCGCCCATGCAAGAATCCTGCAGTACGCCGTCCCTTTTATCTGCCAGTAATAAGTCCTGCCTACATTTCCGCCTCCGTACAGCACAACCGAAGATCCCGCTTTTACTTTTTTAAACGGGAAATAAAACCGGTTCAGTCCGCTCATCGCCGCATTGTCGTATTTCCAGACCATGAACCGCATGTACTGGTCTATCTGCGGTTTTAAGGCGGCACCGTGACCAAGCGCCTGCGTTTTTTCATAAAGCCATGTGTACAGGCACGACGCATTCAGGTAGGCATCCTCCTTTTTCCGGGCACATGCCTGCGCCTCATGCATCTGGTAATGATACCCGCAATAGTCAGACAGGATGATCTTTTCTGCCCCCAGCAGCGTCGGAATCACAATCCCCACGTCCTCCCCGTCATTAATTCTGGTATCAATTTCCCCTATCCATCCATTTACCAGTTCCCTTTTAAAGAGCTTCGTACAAAGATAGGGCAGCACACCAAACACAAAAGGCTCCTCTTTGCACAGCATCCGGCTGTACAATTCTTTTCGCGCCGCTTCCCCCGTATATGTACCGGCGGAACAGCCATTATATTCGCATACCGCCTCTCCCGTCTCCAGTACCTTTTCACAGCCGGCGGCAATGACATCCCCGTCTTCCAGTTCCCCAGCCAGCCTTTCCAGAAAATCTGCGTCGATCCAGTCATCTGCATCCAGAAACGCAAAATAGGTACCAGACGCCTGTGCCGCTCCATATCTGCGGGCAGCAGACACACCCCCGTTTTCCTGAAAGAAATACCGTATCTGCTCATATTTTTCCGCATAGTCAGCACATATTTTTCCCGTGCCGTCGGTGGAGCCGTCATTGACCAGAATAATCTCCGTATTCCGATAAGTCTGCTTCAGAGCAGAATCCAGCGCACGGCGAATGTAACGTTCGCAGTTATATGCCGGTATGATCAGGCTGATTTTATCGTCCATTGTTCTTTACCCCCGCAAAGATCCGGCGTAGAAAGCTCACCTTGTCTTACATTTCACTTCCTACATTTCATACAGAATGTCTTCCAAAGAAACAATGGGGCAGTCTACCTTTTCGCACAGCATTTCTTCTATCTCATCAAAATAGGTAATCGCCGTCACCACAATCACATCCACCGGCGCAAGCTCCTCATCCGGCATCACCACATCCACATCCGCGTAAATGAAATCCGCATTCTTATCAATGGCATATTTCACGGCAACATCGGAACCCCGCAGCTCATCACACAATCGCTCCCCCAGTTCTTTCATCCCATAGACCGCCACCGTCTTATACCCCTTCTTCGTGAAATACTCCGCCAGCGTTTTCCCCTGCTGACGGATCTGCAGCCACTGGTCGAAAGCCATGTAAAGTTCATGGACTTTCTCCCCGCTTTCATGCATCCCTCTAATCTTTTTTGCCGCTGCCTGATTTGCCGCGATCCCTCCAGCCGCTGCACCTGCCGCCATGCCTAGTAATGTGGAAAATACTTTTTTCATTCTGTTCTCTCCTTTATCGCTTTATTTTGCTTCCCTTGCTTTTCCTTGCAACATTTATTCATACTCAGCATACAGATACAGCCCGACCAGCCGCTTCAGCGTTTCGATCGGAGAGTATGCCTTGTGATAGAATTTGAAAACTATATTTTCAAAGGTCCGCCGTTTCAGATTGCGGCTTTCTCCGCCAATGCGGAAATTTGACAGCACCGATCTGATCTGTGTAAAAGTGACCTCTCCACTGTTATACAGTCTGAGCATCAGTTCATAATCGGAAGATATCTGAAACACTGTCAGAAACATCCCGAAATCCCGGTATACATCTCTGGTGACAAAGCATGTCGGATGCGGGATCATATGCTGCCTCAAATCTTTATGGCTGCCCTTAATAAAACCTGCTGCGTGTCCATCCGCCATAACCCTGCAGTATCCATAGATCACCTGATATCTGTCCTTCGTCAAATGGGATACCACCTTTTCAACTGCCCCGGGTTCATAGAAATCATCGCTGCATACAATACCGATCAGCCCGCCCCTCGTCATCCGGATTCCTTTGTTCATGGCATCATAGATCCCCCGGTCTTTTTCGCTGACATACCTCATCCTGCCATGAAAACGGGGCAGATATTCCTTAATAATATCCAGTGTCCCGTCAGAAGATCCCCCATCCACGACTATATATTCGATGTTTCTATATGTCTGATGGAGCACACTTTCTATCGTCTGGCGGATTGTTCCCGCGCTGTTCATGCAGGGTGTAACGACCGATACTTTCATGTTTATCATTTTCAGGTATTTTCCTCCTGATCTTTCTGCTGCATCCGTTTTTCTCAACAACTTTTCCAAATCTGTTCGTTTAACTTCAGCCCTCTTTCTTCTAAATAGTGAACTGCTTCAACATTATTGTGCAAATAACCAATACAATAAATAAACTTTTTATTCATTGGAGTCTCATTCGGTTTTATAATTGGTATGCCACAGCATAAGCCTTCTCTATAGGTATCGATAAATGCCATGATCTCTACATCCCCGACTATTTTCTGCAAAATTTCCGCCATAAGCTTCCCCAGCTTCCCGGCTCCCCAGATATATATTTTCCCGCCTCGAAACCGCTCCCTGAGTAATGTAAAATACAGGCTTCTTGTATAAATCCACTCCTCGCCTTCTGACTTTACACTTCCCAGCATTCTTTCTGTATTCTTTACCTCTTTTTCTACATCGTGAAATATATCCAGCCCTTTAAAATGCTTATCGCTTCGCACCTCACTATAATACAAATCAATTTGATGCCTTACCGTCTTTTTAGCAAAATTTTCCTGCCATGTTTTTTGTGCATTCTCATGTATATTTACTATTTCTCCGTCTGCGTAATGGCGCACACATTTTAATATGCAATCCCGGATACTTTCCACAGTAAAATTATCGCTGACAAAGGAATTATATCCGTCGATAAATAATTCTGGAACTCCCGCAACCGGCGTAGAAATAATCGTCATATCATACGACACCGCTTCAACCATAGAAGATGGAAAAGATTCATCTGTGCTGGTACACAACAGACAATCACATTTCTCCAACAGCGGTGTAATGTCCTCAACAAAATCGTGAAAAACAACCTTTGCCTCCAGCTTATGTGATTCGACATACACCATGCACTCTCTGGCATAATCGGAATCAAGATATCCTGCTAAATGTAGTTCCAGATCCTTTGTTGCAAGACACTGTTCTACTGCCTGAATCGCCGTTAATTGGTTCTTCCTCTCACAGATATCGCCAAGCATCAGAAACCTCAGCTTATCTGTCGGATATACCGCTTTTCTTTTGATTTCCTCCCGTATAGCAATCGGTCTGACGCATTTTGAACTAACCCCTGCCTCTTGTCTCCACAACTCCGAATACATCTTGGAATCACACATATGGTACTGTGCATACACATCCCCCGGGCACAGCTTAAACTCGCTTTTCTGTAATTGATAAATGTTCATCAGATGCGGGATTTTCAATTTTCTGGACACATATTCTACTGCAGGATTCAGTTGTACGCTGTGAAAAAAAGTTATATTTTCTTTCCGGGCAAATTCCTCTATGCAGGGAACGCTATTCATTACCGCCATATAATCAATATTCATAAAATTATAAAATGTATAAAATTGCAGCCCTGCGTATGCCAGATGTAATCGGATACAGCGTTTCTTATATTCCGGATTCGGATTGCCATTTTCATCTGTAGGAATCACCACAATTACATCATATAGTTCTGCCATTAATCCAGCCTGTTGTATCAATAGGTTTCCAGCACCGCCAATTTTAACCGGCACATCTAAAAAATAAGCTATTTTCATTTTTCACCCTGTTATTTCCATACACTCTACTTAGGCTCTATCACATTGCCGGAATGCATATATGCATCCCATCGTCTCATTCTTATTAAAATTCCAACAGGAAAAGCCCGCCATCCTCATCTTATTGAGCAGCCTGTCCGCGCCCCGGTAATGCCATTCCAACATAATAAGATCAATTTTCTCTAAGACTCCGGCATCAGACAAATCTTCAAAAACCGCATATTCCTCACCTTCGCAGTCTATTTTCAAAATAATGTTGCAGTCTTTGTGCTTTTCTATGATCCGATTTATCTCTTTTGACGCTCTTTTTACTTCAATCTTTGTTTCTATCTCATTTTCCTCATTGATCAGTCCCCATCTGACATAGTTTTGATAATTCTGCGTCCTGATATCAATATCCGTGCTTTGTCCACAACTCATATCTTCATTAAAACGCACGCTTCTTTTCTCCGACACATTACTCAGTCCAACCGGAAAAAGCTCATAACGCTGTTCATCCATTTTATTACTGTAAATATTTTTTTCTGCTCTTCTATATGTATTTTCAAATGGTTCATATGCATATACTTTTCGGACATTTTCTTTCTGTAAAAACCAGAGCACAGAATCCCCTATATTCATTCCTACATCAATGACAACATCCTGTCTCTCATTGCAAAGATTATAAGAATATATATTGTCCCGCCATACTTCCAGACAATTATTAAACTCGTCTTCCGAGTTAATTTGAATATAAGTTCTTTCACCAAATAATGCAGTCATACCCCCGTTCAGATCAACGTTGATACCCACATCTTTATGCGCTCCTCCTCTCCCAAGTATAATTCGGTTCGGAGAGACGCCATATTTTTCGCATAACAGTTTTGAAATATTCAAGCTTTCCTGCATACTCTGAATTGCAATATAAATCCTGTCATATGTATATCTGTCTATCTGATCAGCCTTAATGATCTCCTTTCCCGCATAATAGCCCCGTTTATGCCGGTCCACAAAAGCCATTATTTCATACTGTTCATTAATTGCCTTTTCATTTAAGATAAAGAAATTACCCAGACCATAAACTAAAATCTTTTCCTTTTTTATGTTCGGATCGCTTGTCAGTGCAGTATAGTTTCCCCATAGAGTTACAAATGCCCTTTCACTCCCATCGTTATCACTGTACGCAAGCGGAAGATTATATGACGTTTTCACATTTACATCAAGCGCCACCTCAAATTTATTCGATTCAACACAATGCACACCGCTATTATCATGTCCTATATTATCAATCAGAGAAACATAAGGATTCACACACAATCCCTTATTTTCAATTACCTTCAGTGCCCAGAACACAGCCCATGAATCGTTATCACCCTTCAGTCTCTGGGTAAGCTGTAACTCCAAGTCATTGCCCCACAGCGCAAGCTGCCGGGATCCAGCCGATGTTCTTTTTATTCTCTGTAAAATCTCATAATCTTTCTCATATTTATTCCATCTGTCTTTCCATGTTCCCCATCCCCAGCTTGACATCCTCCCGCAAAAATACGCATCGTACACGGCAGATTCCAGAGAAACCGGCCACGCATATCCGCTAACGGAATAAACCCGTTTATCCTTCTCATATGTCACGAAACACTGTGTCATAAACTGTATAAAACCCCGCATCGGCACACAGTCATCTTCCAGCACGATAACTGCATCATTTTCTGCGAAAACATAATTAATCCCCGACACAATAGACTCTGCCAGACCTTTATTATTCTCCGAAATGCTCACTTCTGTCGGGCAGAAATCTACTTTCTGAATCAGTGAACTGACTTTTTCCCACTCTGCCCTGTGCCCTTCCTCTTTCAGACCATCTTGAAAAATATATAGTTTCTGCGGTAGTATTGTACTTTCCTGCAATGCCTTCAACACCTTTTCTGTATGCGCACTCCGATTATATGTAAACAAAATTGTTGCAACATTCATAGGTTTTCTCTCTCCCGGTTTCCGCAATTACCTTTTCAGCCTTTCCGATTGCCCCTGATTACAATAATTCCCTTAATGAAATGACACGCCTGCACCCTTCCGCCCGCAGCTCATCCCGAATCTCTTCCCAAAAAGTCACTGAAGTAACCACAATCAATTCCTCTTTGTGCTTTACGATATCATTCCTCCTTATCACCGGAATCCCTTGATATTCGTATCCGCCTTCCCGCACCGCCCGATCCGTGATCGCCAGTATCCGATACTCCTTCAGACGGGCTTCTTCCACAAGGAATTTTCCCAGCTCCGTTATCCCATACACAATGATCCGCTCTATTTCTTCCTCCCTCAATCTGTCTATGGGAGATCTGCCTTTTTGTAAACATCCGATCCAAGCCAGCGCTGTTTTGAGTTTATTGGTTTCATTTGCTTTTCTTCCGCCTTTTTTAAGGATACCCTCGATCTCTTCCTTAATCATTTTTCCCTCACTCATTTCTGTCAATGACCGCCTTTTTCCAAAGATACGGCATAATTCTGGTCCATATCCTTTCGCCGTCGTGATACACAGCTTCCTTATTCTGCAAAAACTCATTTACATCCACGCTGATGTCCAGTGCATTGACCAAATCACACTCCATAAAATCTCTGGAATGAATCGTGTCCAGCAAAAATTCTTTCCATTCCCCTTTAAACCACTCGGTTGCCGGTGAATTCCAGCCAATTTTAAGCTTTCTGTTCAGAATCCGTTCATCCATAAAAGGAGCGCCCATATCTCTTATGATCTTCTTTGTGTATCTATCCCGCATCTTAGACTGCCATGGTATGGAAAAGGCAAAGCATACGATCCGATAATCCATAAACGGCATTCTGATTTCCAGTCCATTGGACATGCTGTATCTGTCATAGCATCTTAAAATGGTGGGAAGGACATCATAATGCGTCTCCCTATATAAACACTTATTCAGCTCATCCATTCGATAATAAGCATCATTTTTTTCACTCAATGAGACGTTCCCTTGCAAAATGGGAACCACCTTTTTTACCACTGTTTCATTGTCAACCCGGTTATATTCCGAGCTTGCGTCATTATATGTCTGTACGATCTCCTCAAACTCCTTTGACCCCCGCTCTGTATCGCCCAGAGCGGCAAACAGGTCAAAACCATAGCCTCCAAACAGTTCATCCGCGCCATGACCGTCTAAAGTAACTTTGATTCCCGCATCACGAATGGCACCATATGTCTGTAAAAAAGGAACAGGACTTGTAATATAGGGATCCTCACACAGATACAGATAATCCAGTAACTGATCCGTCCCAATCTGCGACTCGACTTTGATCCGCTGCAGCGGAACATTCACATACTCAGCCGCCAACGTGGCAAATTCATCTTCATCATTAAAAGTTCCCGGCATATAAGATAGAAACGCATGCTGCCAGTCATTGTTCTTCCGCTCAAACGACTCCCCGGATAAGTAATGCATTGCCCCGATGGTACAGCTCGAGTCAATACCTCCACTTAAAGCAGTCCCAACCGGCACATCACTTCTCATGCGGATACAACATGCGTCCAAAAACAATTCTCTCAGCATCTCAACCTGTTCCTCATATCGCTCTGGAACCGTCACCAGATGATCCAGTGTATTCCACCATCTTCGTTTTGTCATCTGTCCGTCACGATATATCCCGCATGTTCCCGCCGGAAATCTCGTAATTCCCCGAATCACACATTCCTCAGTCGATTCATATTTGAAGCAGTTCAGGGTATCCATCAGAATATGATTTACTCTTCTCTCCTTCATAACCGGGAAAAAGGCTTTCATTTCCGATGCAAAATAGAAGCGCCCTTCATCTGCATACAAAAACAACGGTTTGATACCAAATCTGTCACGACTTAAAAACAGGGTTTTCTCCACATTATCCCAGATTGCAAGCGCCCACATGCCATTGCATTTTTCCTGAAACGCCTCTCCCCATTCTATATAGGCATTTAATAATACTTCCGTGTCAGCTTCTGTTTTAAAATGATATCCTTTTCCTTTTAGTTCCCTCTTTAACTCAACAAAGTTGTAAACCTCTCCGTTGTATACAATCCAGTAACGCCCACTTGCATCGCACATGGGCTGATCCGCCCTTGCAGCCGTATCAAGAATCGCAAGTCTTGCATGACCCAGAGTAGCTCCCGTCAAGGTCTGTACTTTCAAGGCATCTGGACCCCTGTGTTTTATACGCTCCACACATTGTAATGCCTTTTCCCGCTCTATTTTACCGACACATCCGAATATTCCGCACAAATTACCTTCCTCCTGCATGTACGCTTACAAAAACATCAATTCCTGCACGATCTCTTCGATCGTAACCATAGGACACTTCATGTTTTGGCGCAGCATTTCACTGATTTCAGAATACATATGGGTAACCGTCATAACGACCGCATCAACCTCCGGGATACTCTGATCCGGGTGATAAACCGCTATGCCACAGTCCATCCGTTCACTGTTCCTATCAATTCCGCACTTCACCGTCACATCACTTTCCATTAATTCATACAGCAGATGCGTTCCAAGCTTTCCCATTCCATAGATTGCGATATTCTGATAGCCATATTTTTTGAAATACTGAGCAAAGTCTGTCTTGCGTTCCCGTAAGGTAAGCCAGTTATTTAACAGTGCTCCATATCGGTCTGCAGTACGCGTTACCTTTCTGAGATACTGTTCATCCTCCGTCTTATAGTGAACCGCAAATTCCTCTGTCCTGTTTTCCGATCCTCCGTCCCGGCACTCCTCGACCACATTTTTTATAGCCTCCAGATATCCATGCCCCCATCTTTCATCCGGTTCCAGATACATTCCCTCTCCCCATTCATTCCACGCATTTACAAATATAAATTCATTTTGCAGATAACGGCTTTTACAATACAGCCGTTTAAAATACTGATAAAATTTCTGCGGCGTCGCGCCTTTTAATATAAAGCAGTTTTTCCCCATTCTCGGCGAATTGTCAAAATCAACACCCCCGCATAAATATGTTTTACAGCCCTTTTCCTGCTTATTGTTCAGCGTCATTTCCCAAGTTTCATCATAGAGATCAGATCCCCAGTCCGGCTGTTTTTCAAACGTGGCATCCAGCCCCGGCTGCGCGTCCCAGCAGGATCCGATAAAATAGACACCGGCAAAGCCTGCCTGTCTGGCTCTCTCGTTAAAATAATCCGCCATATCCCATAAGGAAAAAATATCATCCGGCCTGTAAATTATAAAAACCGGTTTGTTATCAATTTTTATGTATCTCTCGTCCCGAAAAAACGGGAGCAGGTACAGAAAATGTTCCTCCCAGTCCTTTTCCCTGCCATAGCTTTGCTTTAACAGGATTCCCGTATCGTTTTCCTTTCTCGGACCCTCATAAACTCCCGACCACGTACAACTGTCCCACAATTTTTTCCACGTTCTGGACCATGTCTGGTTCGCCCAATAAAAGCAGAACGGCATTTTAATATCCGTCCACTGAAGCAGATTCTCAGCCGGTTTTTCCAGAATTCGTCTTCCATCCTCAAACCAGTAGTGATAAATGCACATACCGTCTATATGATACTTGTCCATCAAGTCAGCCTGCCACGCCATCGTGTCATGCTCCAACAGATTATAATAGTTCTTATTGAGCGGGATTCTCGGCTGATTATGACCTTCAAATAACGGCTCTGCTCCCTTTACTGCCGTCCATTCCGTGAACCCTTCTCCCCACCATTCGTCATTTTCGGGAACACGATGAAATTGTGGTAAATAAATTGCCATTACTTTAGGGTCCATGTCTTTTTCCTCACAATTTTCATGTATATCTATACCTTACACATCCACACAACATTTCTAAAATATCATAGGCAATGGCATTCTTTCCGATTCCTGCATTGTCATTAACCGTTTCATAAAACTTTGTCTGTCCATACATTTCAGGCAATGTCACGGTGTAGCTCTCATGTGATATATAAGGCACAAAGCAAATCCTTTTATCGTACTGCTCTGATGCTTTTCCAAAGGCTCTTTCTACAACCGAATCATCTGTATACATCTCTACAAGCATATGATTCCAATTAAACTTATCTCTTCTTCGCTTCCATTTCTGAATAGCCAGCCCGGCATCTAAATCATGGTTGCATTTTATAAGTACGTCATCCAGTTCCAACATGGGAACTGCCCTGTTCTGGTTCGCATCTATCTGCGTTTTTCCCGTCCAAATAGGATCAACTGACAGATAGTGTTTTAAATTGCTGATTATCTTTATATAGTCATCCGACGCTATTGAAACATTTTTGAATGGCGACAGACATTCCATATTTAACGTATTGTAAATAATACCTCCCCAGCAATTATTGGAGACAATACTTACCCCTCCCCCTCTCTGATTTTTAACTAAATCGTATTTTGGAAAATCAAACCCCGGAATTTTTAATATACGATAGGAAACAATTTTGCTTCTCGGCACATCCGCCACTGATACCGCGCTGCTTACAATCTCATCGTAAAAGTTGTCGCTCATTACCAGCAGATAATCAAAATCCAGACTTTGTATCTCTTCTTTTCTCACCAGTGTATAACCGTCCAAAGTCCTGAAATCTGGCAATTCCTGTGCTGTAATTCCAACAATCTCTATTTGCCCGAGGTTCTCATAGCATTTCAGTAAATTGATCACAGAGTTATATACTTGTCCAATTCCCCATAAAAGCAGTCTAATTTGCATTCTGATACGCCTCTTTTCTGAGAATCAGCCATCGGTAATATCTTTCTAATTTTTTTACCGCAGCATCAGGCTCATATTTCTTTATCCGCTGTCTGTTCTTCCTCACCATTTCCTTTTTCTCCTGCTCCGTCATCTTCAAAGCTTTTCTGACTGCCTGCAAGAGGCTTTCTGCGTTCCCCGGTTCAGATAAAAACCCGTTTTCTCCATCGTCGATCATTTGCTCCAGACTGGTCCCATAAGTACCGACAACTATTTTGTCAAGCGCCAATGCCTCAAGGCATGTATTTGGCAGATTATCTACCAGCGAGGGGATCAAAACTGCTTCCGCATGTCTGATGATCGGATATAACTGCTGCTGATTCAGCACGCCTAAATACAGCATTCTGTGTTGATTCTCTCCCAGCTTCTGTCTCATGTCCTGCAATGCACTCCCGGATTTTGTTGCCACATTCCATCCTGCGCACACAAAAAACAATTCCCCATCTTCCCGCAGCAGTCTGGGAAGCATATTTGTTATTACCTGAAATCCTTTGTCCGTGGTAAATGTGCCATAGTATAATATGTACTTCTTTTGCGTTAATTGTGTATCATACACCGTGCTGTCTTCCGCAACCTGATTATCATAAGGGGTCTCCATAATGGTTACTTTTTTTCTGACATCTTTACTAAATTGCTCTCCTATCATTTTACCGGGTGCTATAATCCCATCCGCTCTCCGCCCGGACATACGCTCCCAAAAGGAATATGTCTTAATGTAATCTTTCATTGTATTATGCTGAACATACTGTACTTTAGAATATGTGGATAATCTCAGAACCGCCGGGCATCTCAAACTATGCATACAGCCGTTTCCCGACCATCCCGCGTATTGTACAATATCAATTTTCCGCGCCGTATCCAACTGCCTTAATTTCTTTTGTATTGCTATTTCCCGTTTCAGAATCCCAATAGATACGACAACAGGCGTTGTGTGTAAATTGCCGCTCCACTTTATGTTATGTACAACGACCCCTTCATATCTCCATGTCTTATCATTCGATGACGCAGCAACGATCTCCACATTGTGCCCATACTCTTGAAGAAAACGGGTTATCTTATATACATAACGCGGCATCCCTGTCAGAGACTCGGTTTTTTTATTGACAAACTGCGGGGTGACCATGACTATATTCATCAGCAAAATACCTTTCGTATATACTTTTTACATGCACAGGCATATCGCTCAGATCTTCTCTAAAATATATACCCATCTGTTCCCATTCTTCGCCTGCTGCCTGCGTAACCGTTTCTTAACTTTATACTCTAATCCTTCAAATAGATAATCAATATCATGGTTAAAACGATATTCCGGCGACTTTACAATATCTAATACGATATGTTCGATCTCATTATTTTCACAAAGATACTTGTATTGTTTTCTTAGCTCTTCCGGCGAAATGCCATGTATAAAATTCACCGTTATCAAATAGTCTATCTTCTGCCCTTTCACATCGCCAAATGTGCCAACCCGGAAATATACATTACGGTAAATTACCTTTGCTGCATGAACCACATCTGCTGAAAGATCAAGCCCCTCTCTTTCGATGCCCCGCCCTCTGATATTTCCAATGATTTCACCTAATCCGCAGCCTATCTCAACAACCCTGTTCTTGGGTTGCTTATTCACATATTGAACAATATCAATAGCATATGGCCGGAAATTAATCGGGGTAATGTGCCATTCATCAAATTTATACCTGTGCTGTAACCACTTAAAATATAGTTGTTTCCATTTCCCTATCTTGGCACTTTTGTACCATGCTTCTGCACATCTTATCCGTTTCTCCCGTAGAGATTTCACACCTTTCCCTGTCCACTCCTGCAAGGAACCCACTTTTTTCATCTGTCTTTTCCCCTTCTTTCATCATACAGCTCTTCAATCACTGTTCCTGCCGACGGCTTAAAGACTTACAATATGATTCCATTTTTCAATGACCCGATCAACAGAATATGCCTCTGCCCTTTTTAATGACTGCTCTCTATATTTTTTATATATTTCATCTTCTGTTAAAACTTTTAACATTGCCTCACCTAAAATTATTTCTTGCTCTACCAATGAACCACTGATTTTTGCTCTTTCGCTGGGCATCACCGGAGTCAAAATTCCATATTTACAAAACGTTATTGAATGAATCCTGCCCGTCCTATTAGATTTGCCAACAATCTCCTGACATCCTCCGGGCGAATCAGTTGTGATAACTGGAACTCCGAAATACATGGCTTCTAACATGCTATTAGGAAAACACTCTACTTTTGACGCCATTACAAATGCTCTCGCATGTTTCAGATAGTATGAAACATTGGTAAACCCTGCAAAAGAAACTTTGTCCACAATGTGGCATCTTTCACATACACTCTTTAAATACTCCAGCTGCTCTCCCTTTCCCAAAATAATCAATCGGGCATCGGGCTCTTTCATACATGTATAAGAAAATGCCCTTATAATCCTTTCTTGTTGTTTTACTGGATGAAGCCTGCCTACGCAAATTACAGCCTTTGTGCCATAGCCCCATTGTTCTTCCTCTGGCGCTAGTGTCAAATCATTTGTAATCATGTTTGGCACTATCCGCATTTTTTTTGCCGGCACTCTATAATAATCTTTCATTTCATCAAATGATATCCTGCTCATTACTACAAGGATATCTGATTTTGGATAAAAAAAAGACACAGCCCACTTTTTGTATAGCCAATTATTTGTATACATTTTTTCATATGCCGACAGCATACTGTGTATACTTGTAATCACTTTTTCTCTGCCTTTTGAGAGAATATTGATATAATTAAACTCTTCCATGAAGCTAATAGAAACGTCGATTTTATACTTTCGTTTCCACCTTCTCATTTCAAAAGAAGACTTTATTAATTGCACCATTTTTTGTAAACTATTAAATCTATTACTTGTACAAGTCTCTATATTAGTCCTAATAACTTTACCAAGCACACTATAATCTTGTCTCTCTCTTGTGTTGGCTAGAAAATAATATACTTTATTTCCATGCTCCGCATAATAATTCCCAACAATTTGCGATGTTCTTTCCGCACCTCCACCAGCAAGTTCCGGTATCAAAATTGCAATGTTCATACGATAACATATCCCCCTTCTGCCGCGTATACCCAATCATAAATCTGCACAGCATCCCGTATCATTCCTTATTTTTACTACGATACGCTTTCTTTAATAAGTTACCGTATCCTTTTTACTTTTTCTTTGCGTAATCCGTTAAAGAAATCCCTTTATAGGATTCCTCAATTTTTTCAAACAGTAACTCTAAGTGTACATACAGTTTCTCAATACTTTCCCTCGTGGCAAAGGTAGGACTTCCTCCATGCATTAATTCTGAGGAATGTATCATAAACTCCATATAATCACAATCGCTCTTTTCATAATATGTAACAATTTTCAGCATGTCTTGTATGTTATTTCCATTTGGTCTAAGCCACATCTTTCGTGCCAAAATTTCCTTATATGATAGCGGATCTTTAGCCACCATTTTAATCTTCTCCCTCAACGAATAGTCCATTATTGTTGGCGGCACTTCCAGAATTCCTGACGTTTTTTCCTTTGTCAGGCACCTCTCATCCATATAGTACACTTTATTTGGATACTTGCTATAATCTCTCCCATAACTCTCATACCCAATGTTTGTTTTCCAACTAATTCCCGGAGTTACACTACAGTCAACCATATAGCCCAATTTTTTCAATGCCTTAAGATACCACGTATCAATATACCACCTTCCCCCTCTATGGCTTGTAGGTGTACAATCAAACTGTTCACATAATAAATTGTTTAATACCTTCATTTTTTCCCACAATATTTTACGTGGATATTCAGATGCGTATGGATTATTGCAACCACGTTTATACTTCAATTCAAAAATAGGTGGTGTATTCCATGCGTGCATATGCATTCCAATTTCGCATTTCCCATCTTTTGCCCATTCTTTCGCCATTCCAGCAAACGGTTCAGCCTGAGCCATCTCGTAATTCACCAGATAAACGGGCACAAAATGATACTTCTCACATATTTTCTGAAAGCGTTCTATATATGCCGCATTTTTTACAGTGATTTCCCTCATTCCGTTTGGTCTGATAACCGGTTTCCACAAGTTATCCCCCTCTGTATCAACAGTTATAATAAAATATTTATCCATAAGCACATACCTAATTTCTTTACCCTACCTTGCAAATTGATTCATCCACCTATTTATTTTGCTTTCGTCAATATGTATCTTTGTTTCGTATTCTGTATTAATAATATCTTCTAAATATTTAAGATCTTTCGGCATTATAACTGGCAAGCCAAAGTCCTTTCCCATCTCCTGTGCTCTATTATCTATTGAAATAATAATCGCACGTTTTTTATGTTGAATACATTTAATACCACCATGCAATCTTGTTCCTATATAATCTACATGCAAATGATTCTCCAAAAAGTTTTCCAATCCCTCCAAATTTGGTGGAATAAAATCTGCTTCTCTATAAATAGATTTTATATAAAGAAAATCTCTAGGTCCTTGCACCCAAAAATATATATTTTCATAATTTTTTTTAACAGTCTCTACAATATATCTATCAAGTTCCTTCTCCTTTCGCGGATTAAGCATAACTAAAGCGTCTTTGCCTTTTACCTTAGGTAACTGTCGACAGAAGTCTGAATTAAACCCCCAAATAGTAGGACACCCCGTATTCTCCACGTTGTCTATACCAATCTTCCTAAGCATTTTTTCTGTATAGCTGTCCCTGACCGAGTGTACCACATCTTTGCACAACGCCCTTTTCAATAGTTTTTGCGTATATGAGTTAGGCAATCCTTCGTAGCGCCACCATCCAACCCCCATAAGCACTATTTTGTGCTCAATCATCTCTACATTCTTTTCATTTATACCTAGTAAAGTACATTGATCCATCTCTGCATTCAGTGCATTCGTTCCACCCAGAAATAAATATTTACACCTCTGCATATTCCTTAGGGATTGTGTCAGAAAATCATCCCAATATGGAAATCTTGTAATAAAATCCGTTTTAAATAGTGGCAACAGTCTACTATATACTGCCTGCATAATAATTCCATTTCCATGATTTTCATCACTAATTGTTGTATCTAAAATTCCTATTTCTCTTATATTGTTTTTTTCTAAATACTCAAAATCACTATTTAAAGGAATATAATACTGTAAAATATTCACTCTTCTTAAGTTCAATATAATCTCATTCTGAAGTTCTTTTCCTACTGCTATGATAATCCGATCGTTATCGGAATTATATTTTTGGGCAAATTCTGTTAGCACAAATATATCTATACCACCTATTTGATTTTCCTCTTTTGGTTGTCCGTCCGAAATAATGAAACCCATAATATTTATCTTTTCCGATATCATACGCAAATATAATATATTAGCTATATTCCCGGCACCGTAAAAGTAGACATTTTTGTCCGAACAAAATTCTATTATATTCAACTTTTTTCTCCCCATAATCGAAATCTTATAAATCATTCATTTCTTCAATATCATTTATAGCCCTTATAGCTTTCCTGGATCCTTCCTTTGGATCTGAAAAATCAACTAAATATTTCTTACAAATTTCATGAAAATTATGATATCTATTCTTTGATTGTCCTCCGATATCAATTATTGCTTTCCTGCAATCATCATAGGAAGAAATACAATAATAACCATCAATATATTTATAAATGGTTCTTTCCGGCGCGAATATCAGAACCGGCTTGTTAAATTCTACCGCCTCGACTCCGACCGTTCCGATCATTGTTGCCATAGCACAACAGTTCTTCATAACATCTCGCATACTAGTAGTCGATTTCAAGAAAAAGACATTCTTCATCCGCAATATCTCTTCATAAAATCTTTTGGTTTTAAACACACCCGCACTGTAAAAATAGTCACCATAAAACGACCAGTCACGATTTATAAGTTGATTCGCCGGATGTTCTTTCACATATAATTTCCACCCTTTAGGCAAATTCAATGCCAACATCCCAATTGCCGCTATCTGGCTATCCATTGTCGCCATCCCGGCAATTGATGCTTCCGGTTCAATGCTCAGTGCATAACATATATATTTTTGAGAAATATCCAAATCTACAGCATGAGAATTATAATATTTTTCACTTTTCTTAAATTTTGTATAATTGACAATTTTTTCCCAAATACTTATATTGAATTTATTTGTTATAAAATTAAAATTTAAGCAGCAATTTAATAGTTCAATTCCGCACAGCCCAAAACATTTATAAATTACACTTTTTATGCCTTTATAATCCTTGCACTCTTTTATTTTTGTCTTTTCAACGGTCTGGAATAATACATCTTTCACATCACAATCGTCATTGATAGCAACCATACTTTTTTTCAAATTGTTATAAATCGTCCTTTTGTCACCTGCAACCGTAGCTTCGATATTATAACTTGCAATCTTATAGTAAGTTGCCATTTCTGTAATAAGCCTATCATACACATACCCGTGATTAGGTCCTTTTACAATAACAAAATCTATATCATTCTCGTCAAAAATTTTTTTGACTAATGCAAATCCCCTATAATACTCCCACTTTCCTATCTGATAATCTGCAATCTCTCTGTTTGTACAATTTTCTATCTTTAATTGCGCAAACCAAAAGAAGTTTAAAACATTGAAATCCAAATAGCTTAAATCGGAATTGTTCCAAAAATCCCGCTCAAGATATACCGCTTTTATTCGAGAACTACGAACACGTTTATCTTCTCTTGTAATTAATACACTAATTACCCAATCTGTATGTTTTAATATCTGCTCTGTCATAATCAATTCATTATCGAAAAGTAAAATTTTTTTGGGCATAGTAATCCTTTCCTAAACAAGAAAATTAATTGTTTCATATATTTGGGGACCAACCCGACTATCCATTTGATTTACTACAGTACTCTTCTTGTGCTGAATATAATAAGGTAATGCCAGTCTGGAATATTCTTTATTTATGCTCTGAAAATCTGCATCTTGCACCATAGCATTTTTCAATTCATCAATATTGTATTTTATCTGCCCATATTCACATTTTTTGTTTTCAAGATTTAAAACAGCCACGTTCAATAGCCCAGATATCAATAAAATTCTATTCTTATCAAGCGCCCCGACAAATTTATAATCTTCCCCATCTGGCGCATTACTCAATTCCTCATTGAAGTTAATATATTCAGCATTACAAGTTGCACTGTTATATCTGACCGCTGCTGACAGACCTCTTTGCACAAAGTAAATATCGTTACCACTTATTAGTGTTATATAAAAGAAACTATCATTGCCATCCCGGATCTTGACTTTGTTCAGAACTTTTTTTTCATCAATGTTGTACGCTATTATATAATTTTCCTTGCTAAGAATATAAAGAATATTATCTATGCCCGCTATACCACATAGTCCTTCACTCAGTCCTTCCAGTTCAAACGCCTCATAGATATCATTTCTTACATCAAGTTCAACAATAACCGGGATATTTTCCATCGAAATATAAAACTTATTTCCGTATCTATACACTTCGCTTTCAGAAAAGTTATTGTGATCAACAGCTATTCCTTTTTTCTTTAAAATATTATAGATATCAATCTTTCTGACTACCTGCAATTTATCCATATCTATTTCCCAGATGTTCTGTCCAACATACGGAACAATATAGCATCTGGATCCATCTTGCAATAAACCCGCATATTTGTTGGAGCCTTCGTCGGCTGCCGGGAAATTTGTGATAATACGGTCTTCCCTTTTATCCCAATTAAAAACATGAATATTCTTTGAATAATATGGACTATACAATATATTGTTTTTATAAACGGCCGAGCCGCAGCTTAACGCAATTTGAAAAAAATCTTCACCCTCTAATTTGCCTACATACTCAGCTTCAAAATTATTTAAATGAATACTTAAAATGCCGCCACAATCATCACACAGACAAAATAACTGTCCGTCAACCGCATTCACTACTTTTATTCTGGGAATTAATCCAGTTGTTTTGCTCATATTTTCCACTTCCAGTCTGAAACACTATATTTTGCCAGACAAATTATAACAGGGTACAATATAGCTCTTCCCGTCTGTCACGCTTTACCTGAAACATAGTTCTAAACTCATTGACATCATCCGTCAGCTCATATTCCAAAACCCCATCCTGTCTGGACGATTCCATCAGTATTTCCCCATTCGGGTCAATGACACAGCTGTCCCCCGAATAATCCACACCACCAATGTTCCCCACACAGTTCACGCCTATGATATACACCTGATTTTCAATTGCCCTCGCCTGAAGGAGGCACCTCCAATGCCCGCGCCTTTTTTCCGGCCAATTCGCCGGCACAAGAATCACATGTGCCTCTTTTGAGGCAATCTGGAATATTTCCGGGAAGCGAAGGTCATAACATATAAAAGATGAAAAAGGAATCCCTTTCAGCTTAAAGTGTCCGATCCTGCCGCCGCCTTGAAACTTTTTATCTTCACCCGAATATGAAAACGGATGTATCTTTGCGTAATCAGAAAGTACCTCGCCGTTTTCATTTACAATTGAATAATGATTCTCTGCTTTCTCCCCGCAGTCCTTTACCCAGCCGAATCCGATGGCGATATGATATTGTTTTGCATATTCCGCCATCTTACTGACCGTTTCCATATGGCTCTCTTTCGTCACATCGGTGTTCATCGAAAACCCGGTAAAACTCATCTCCGGCAGCAATAATAGTTCTGTCTTTTTGTCCTTCAGCTCTCTGAGCTTATTTTCAAGCTGTAAATAATTGGCTTCCTTATCTTCCCAGATGATGTGCATCTGATATAAAGCTATTTTTATCATTTATTTCCTATCATAGCCTCCATCTGAATCTTCCACCGCCTTTAACAGTTCCAGCACCCGGATATCCTTATCAATCGTATTGGGGTAAGCCTCCCGCTTTTCGATTCCCTTCAAAAATGTATCTATTTCATCTATATACATATTTTCATTAATTGTCCTGCTATAGCCTTCCTCGTGCAGCACGTCCCCGGTTTCTATGTATTCCCACATACCCGTTTCCGCAATATAGACTTCAAGCTGGTCCCGGTCACATCGCCATTGCAGTTGCGCTTTCTCGAAATTAATCACTAAATTTCTCATGGCATTACGCCCTACCACATCTACCAGCAAACCGCCCACCATATCGCCATAATCTAATGAACAGACATAACTGTCCTCAATATCACACCCTATGGACGCTGTCTTTCTAAAATATCCTTTTACCGCATCCGGGTAACCCATGACATCAACGATCCATGTTAACTCATAGGGCACAATTTCTCTCGCGCCTCCAGTAAGCCTGTTACTGACATAAAAATCGTTTACGTTTTCCCACGGATGCCAGTCTGGAAGATACTGTCCGCTGTGATATGTAAAATTACAAACCTTTCCGTATTTTCCCGATTCCACTATCTTCCTGATTTCTTTTATAACCGGGTGAAATACAAAGGTACAGGAAGGTGCAACAAAGATATCCCCAGTATTACTTTCTTTGATCTTCATTACATCTTCCAGAACAACACTTGCCTCGACAAAAACCGGTTTGTTATGTGCAAATGCAATCTGCACGCCTTCATAATGCCTGTCTGGAGGCAGCGAAATGATTATGGCTTTTATCTCTGCAAAATCCACCTCGTCAACGTCTTTGACAATATTGATTCCGTACTGTCCTGCCGCTTCAGCACAGCGGTCATCTCTTGTATCCATTCCGTAAATATCGCCGCTTTCAACCCCCAACGCCTGTAAGCATCTCACACGCCTTCTTCCCATAGAGCCCAGCCCTATCACCAGATATTTTTTCATAATTTGTCACTCTCCATTCGCATTACAGTCTCTATACATTTGAAATCGTATATATCATCGATTTCGTAATTCTGCCATCTCTCTATGTAATATGGCAGAATGTTCGATGTGTAAATCGTATGCTTTTCTTTCAGTACCGAAACCTTGATCAGATACCCCACTCCATACGGGAACAGCGCTTCGTCATGCTGCTGCCTCTGGTAAACGCTCTTCGTCGTTTCAACATAGGGAACAATGGTGCCGTCCCCGGCGATTTTTTTTACTATCATCGGATGTTCCAGCTGCACCTTCCCAACCGAGATCACGCCATCCCTGTCCGGGTTATCTCCCGCCAATCGTATCATGTTGTCCAGATCATCCTTTTTCCGCAAAGGAGAAGTCGGCTCTAATAGCAGCACATAGTCATACGTTCTGCCCGCATACTCTTCACGCTGTATCACATACTCCAATACATCAATGGAAGACGCCGTATCGGTTGACAGATGAGCCGGGCGCAGCTCCGGCACCGCGGCTCCGTAACGTCCGCTCACTTCCGCAATTTCCGTACTGTCTGTGGAAACAACAAAATGATCTATCAATTCGCTGCCAGTCATTTGTCCAATCGTCCATGCGATCAGCGGTTTCCCATTCAGCTCTTTTATGTTTTTATTCGGAAGTCCCTTTGAACCTCCTCGCGCTGTCACTACTGCCAAAACTTTATATTCTTTATACATATCATGTCCTTGTCCGACGTTCCCTGCCGCCTGCATTGTTATCCGTCTACTTATATGCGACTACAAAATACCACGGCATCATCAAGCCGCCCGATATCTGCAGTCTTTTTCCATCCTCCGTTTTTATTGTATATGTGCCAAGATCCTTCGTGTCTGGTTTTGGAAGATCAATATCTATTTCAAATCTGATAAATTTGAAATTACCATATCCCAGTTCTTTCAAATGCTTTTGAACCCGTGGTAAGGAATAGATATTGTAATACGATTCTTCATAACTGTTTTCCGCTCCCCTATAGTAGTTTTTTAACTTAATGCTATAGTCTATATCCCCTTCATAAAATAAGGAAGAAGCAGCTATCCATCCTGGATTTAATTCCGCCAGTGCCGTTAACGGCTTCTCATATTCCGAAAACCACGATAATGCCTGAAACGAAATAATGCCATCCGGTTTCTGATTGATATTCAGATCAAACCAGTCGCCTTGAAGCAATTTGCAATTATGATATCTGACCCTTTCTGTTATTTGCGTATTGCCGTAATCAATATATTCCCCGTTATAATCAACACCTGTGAACTGATCCTTTTGAAAACGGTTTGCCATATACATGGTGTTTGCTCCGGCTCCGCACGCCATGTCTATTATCTGTTCTCCTCTTCCCAGAAAGCCCATTTCTTCAAGCCAGTCAACAAACTTTTCCGTACTTCTATACGGATGATCCATTTGCTTTACATGATATTCTATTTCCCATTCTTTCATTTTTCACACCCTTTAATCGTCAGTTGTATTTTCTGAACACAGGCTTGATCACATTGCCTACAATGAAATCTTTCACATTTCCATTGAGTGCGTCACTGAAGACTTTCAAAGCATCCCTTGCCGCATCCAAAGTCCTGTCTATCTCTTTTTCTGTATGCTGGTAAGCAATCGCTATGCACGGCATAAGTATCCCCGCTTCAATCATTTTCTGCATAAATACCGTCCTATACTCCATTGACGGCTTCCGATCCTTTCCACATATAACTAAATTGGGTGAACACTCCGCTCCCTCTATATAAAAATAGTCCTGCAGCGAATATTCCTTCGCAATTTCTCTAAGCCCCTTCACGAGCCTTTTCCCCATATCCCATATGTGGTCTGTGACATGCAGTTCTTCATATACGTTCACTGTCTCCACCAGTGCTCCCAGACTGCTCATTTCAGCGCCATGTGTCGTGGAAACGAGAAAGACTCTTTCTTTTCCCGGCGTAAGCCCGCCCAGATCCATAATCTCGCGTTTGCCGCCCAATGCAGCGACAGAAAAACCGTTTGCCATACCTTTTCCAAACGTAACCATATCAGGCTCCACGCCATAATACTTACATGCTCCTTGTAAGTCCCAGCGGAATCCTGTTATCATCTCATCAAGGATATATACGACCCCATACTCTGTGCACAATTTCCCGACATCCTGAAGGAAGTTATTGACAGGCTCCTCTGTGTCACACGGTTCCATAATCAATGCGGCAATTTCACCTTTATACTGTTCAAACAGATTCTTAACGGAATCAATATCATTAAAATGGAATACCAGTGTTAAATCCTGTATTTCCTGCGGGATTCCCGCATTCATAACCGTGCTTCCAATGAACCAGTCATCGTATGAGAAAAAAGAATGCTCTGCGCAACGCGCAATATATTTTTTCCCGGTGTATGCTCTCGCAAGTTTAGTAGCCGCTGTTGTCACGGTCGAACCGTTTTTGGCGAATTTTACCATGTCTATCCACGGAAATAAGTTACACATGACTTCTGCAGCTTCCACCTCGATTTTGGAGGCTTTAGAGGCAGTATTGCCATTGTGTATCTGTCTGATTGCCGCCTCAGAAATCCTGTCGTAATCGTATCCGACAGTGACTGACCTGCATGCCATCCCATAGTCAATATACTCATTTCCATCTACATCCCACGTGTATACTCCCTTACTGCGTTCCATCACTCTGGGCGCATTCCCGGGAAATACTTCATCGGTTCTGCTATATGTATGCGCGCCAGCCGGGATCAGCATATGTGCCTTTTTTCCATACTCTTCATTTTTATTCATATCTCTGTCTCACCTTTCAATTTCATCAATTATGTCTAAGGTCTCCTTATCCTTCTCAAAACTGTAAAGAGGTTCCTCTCCCTTTAGTGATTCAAAAAAAGCTTCTATTTCTTTTCTATATGCATATTCATTGATCGTTGCCGCATACCCCTGCTTATGTATATATTCTCCCGCCGGAATCTGCTTCAGCGTATCTTCCCCAATGTCCTTTTCATACAAGGTGTCGGGCGTTCCTTCCCACCTGAGATACAAATCTTCATTGTAAACTTCCAATCTGCGAACCGCCTGCCTGCTCACAACGTCTACTGCCAGACTCCCGACATGACCGTTTTCATGTTCCAGCTGCACCAGATAAGTGTCTGGAAATTCCAGATGCAGGCTCGTCAGTTCTCTCTTTAGTACCTGTACCCTTATAATCCTTCCAAAAACAAACTGTATCCACGGCAGTTCAATCGCAAAAATTTCCCTGCATCCGTTGGTCTCTTTATTGCTTACAAAAAAGTCCTTCAGATTCTCCCATGGATGCCAGTCCGGCAGATACTGTCCCGTATGATATTGATAAGCACATGGTCTCCCGTTCTGTTTTACCCTTTCGGAAAGAATCTGCATTTCCCTCTTATAGAGGGGTGTAGACGACAGAAATAACACTCTTTCTTTTTGTTTAGCCAGATGGCTGTTTTCTTCATAGCGGTCACTTACCAGATTGATCTCTGAAAAAACATGTAAATTTCTTTTCAGACATTCTTCTATAATCGACGCATGATACTGTGGCGACGTACATACAAAAGCACATTCCATATCGTCAGAAACCTCCGCTAAATCTGAATAGCAGTTGATCCCGGACTCCGCTATGGTCTTCCGCACCCTCTCTTCATTTTTGTCAATCCCCACAATCACGATTTCACTATCAATCTCCTTAAGGAGTCTGATCCTTCTTTGTCCCATGGAGCCTAACCCGATTACACAAACTTTCATCTGACTGCCTCTTCTTGTAAAATCTGACATTGTATACTTAACTCATTCCCGGATTCCAGACATTACATATATCACTTATATAGCGCCCAGAATCCCTCTGCATCCGTTCCTGTCACTAACGCTTTTCCTATACAGACCACTCTACTTTACGATACACTTGATCAGGCGAAATACCTCTGCATATTTTACCCCTCCCCCGACGCCATTCAGCTGCGCCTGCGCTGTTATATTCTGTATGCTGCGCGGGAACGGCGGCTCACCCAGTTCTGTATCGTATATTTTCACTGCCTCAATTTTTTTATCCATATAATCCGTGATATCAATATAGTAATTTGGCTTGAACGGATCGGTCGGACTTCCAAAATCGGTTTCCGATATAATCTGCATCGTCATAATCTGTTTCACGGACGGGAACCGAAAAACCTTGCAACATGCATAGCACCACTCAAACACCCTTTTATGATCGGAATGCGCGTCATTATAATCCGGCAGGATCACCAGTTCTGGTTCTACCTCTCTGAACACTTTGCTGACCTTACCAATTGCTTCCCCCGAGTCGATGCTCTCCAGCTCCGTGGTTGGCATATTCAAATGATATACTCCAGTAAAATGATAAAAATCTTCTATCTCACGCAGCTGCTTTTTTCGTCTTTCCACCACTTTCTCGGAAAACATACGAGGATTCAGCATCGCTGTAAAATTTACCCAATATACTTCATTCCCTTCCGCCAGCATCCTTAAAATCGTCCCACCCGCTCCCAGTGTCTCGTCATCAGGATGCGGAGCCGCCACCAGCACTCTCATAGCCGTCTCCTCCTATAAATATTCCCCGGGTTCCAGACGGACACTGTCGCATTCCAGTACTTCGATCAGATGATCACCTGATTTGACCAGAAAGTCATGGTCAGAAATCACCCCGACTACCTTACCCGGCTCGATGTTCTCATACCCCGGCGCAAATACCTCTTTCACTTTCCACACTTTATAATCCTTATCCCGGTATACAAAATGCGCACCCACATATGGCCTTGTCAGCGCCCTGACCAGATTATAGATATTCCTGCCAGACATCCGCCAGTCAATTTCTCCGTCCTTCTTCCCCCTCTTTCTCCACACATTACCTTCTTCAACAGACTGGCTGGTCATATGCAGCGAATTGTTTTCAAAATCACGCAACACCTCAGCCAGCTGGTCAACCGCAGTCACCATCACTTTGTCATACAGACTCGCCGCATCATCCGAATACCCGATGTCCACCTCTCTCTGCGAGATGATCTTCCCGGTGTCTGCCGCCGCGTCCATCAGAAACAGGGTAGATGCCGTTTTTTCCAGTCCCAGAGCCAGTGCCCAGATCAGCGGATGCCGTCCTCTGTTAAAGGGCAGCTGCGCCGGATGGAATCCCACGCATCCAAGCTTCGGCATTCCGAGAATCTCCTCATCCAGAAGCTGGGACCAGCCTAAACATAAAAGAAGATCCACATTTTTTTCTTTTATATAATCTTTTGCTTCACGGTCATTGATATTATGTACATACAGATAATCAATGCCTTGATTTCGGCACAGTTCTCCCAGATCCACAAAATCGGCGTTAAATTTTGATTCCTGTTTTGTAACAACGCCCGCAATTTCTTCGCCTGTCTCTATTAATTTTTTCAAAAAAATCTCCGACGATTTTACGCAGCCTATAAATAATAGTCTCATTAGTCAACCTTTAAATCGTAAAAATCTTTCTTCACATCCATCCCCTGACATACTTCCCTGCGGATTGTTTCAACAATTCTTTCTGAAGTCCGCTCACCCTCGTATGGATTGGTTACATTTGCAATCCTGTTCCTAAATTCAGATGACAACGCCTTCATTAACGCCTCTTCTATGCGCCCCGAGTCATTCGGACAATTTATGACAGACTCTGCGTATATCCGTCCCTTTTGTCTGTTTCCAATATTAACTGTCGGGATCTTGTAAGAGGGCGCCTCCGCAATTCCACTGGATGAATTGCCAACAACTGCATCACAGAACTGCAATGTACTTAGGTATTTTAACTGTCCGAGCGAAGTATATACCCTGCAACGGTCCCTGTTCACAGACACATAGTTATCTATCATTTCATTGATAACTCTTCCATCAACATCCGCATTCGCCTTTGTGAAAATAACGGATATCTCCTTATGCCTGTCAATGCAGTCCAGTATATCCTGAAACTGTCTGTGACAGGATATTGCCTCCTGTGAGACCGGATGATATGTAACTAAAATTGTCGGAAACTGAAACCGGAAGTCCAGCGTCTCTTCCAGCTCCTCCCTATTTAACAGCTTTACTTCCTTTATGCACTCAACGCCCAGAGCACCCACATTATAAACTCTCTGGGGCATTTCCCCCAATTGTATTACCCTTCTTCTGTACTTTTCTGTTGCAGTAAAATGTAAATAACTCATTTTTGTGATGGAATGTCTGATCGGATCGTCAATAATTCCCTCCGTCAGTTCCCCGCCATGGATATGCGCGATCGGTATTCCCGCCACCATCGCCGAAGCCGCCACCATAAGCATCTCATAACGGTCTCCCAGAATCACTACAATATCAGGTCTATACACCGCAAAGCAGTCGGCAAACCCGATCAGTTCAACGCCCATTGATTTCGTTATCCCGGCAGGCGTATCCGACCCCAGCAGCATTTCTATTTTAGCAGTAATCGGATATCCGTCCTCTTCAATTTCCTTATATGTCAGACCAAATTCCATAGAAAGATGCATACCAGTTACTATCAACTGTAATGCCAGTTCTTCTGACTTATATACTCTGTCAATGACTGGCTTTAATAGTCCATACTCAGCCCGTGTCGCCGTCACAACACACACTTTTTTTACAGACATATCAGCTCATCCTCCTCAAAATCCCTGTCCGCGGTGGTTCCCAGCATCTCATTCCATCTCATAGGGGATATACCTGTTCCCGGACGTTTCGTCGTAATATTAGACTCCGTAAACACCTCTCCACACTTTATGGGTACAGCCGCCACAATGCTCTTCCGGACAACCGCCAGATTCTCCCGTTCAGAATCCGTTACCAGTTTTTCTTGTGCGCCCAGAGCCTTTTCTATATTTCGTATAGACTCTGTCATTTTCTTAAGCTCATCAGGCTCCAGACTGGCTCTGTGATCCGGTCCCTCCATTTCCCTGCTTAAAGTAAAGTGTTTTTCTATAACGGATGCTCCCAAAGCCGCAGCTGCAATGGGAACCTCAATACCGTTTGTATGGTCTGAATATCCTACAGGCAGTCCAAATTCATCCTGCATACGAAGCATAGCCCTGAGATTCACATCTTCCATGGGCGTCGGATATTGTGTATTGCAATGCAGCAAAGATATTGACTCTGTCCCCTGTCCCTTTAACAGTTCTACCGCTGCCCTGATCTCCGGCAGAGTACACATTCCCGTAGACATAATAACTTTTTTCCCAAACTGGCCAATTCTTTTAAGCAAAGGATAATTTGTGATCTCTCCCGAAGGAATCTTAAAAATATCAAGGCCAAGTTGATATAAAAAGTCTGCACTTTCTATATCAAACGGTGTTGATAAAAAAATAATTTTCTTAGATTCACAATAGGATTTCAATTCGGCAAACTGTGCAAAAGTCAATTCCAGTTTTTTTACCATCGCGAGCTGGTTTTCGGTTTCTCCTGTGGTATTTTTCTGATAGGCAGCCTTATCTGCCCATCTTGAAATACAATTTTCACTGACAAATGTCTGAAATTTAACCGCATCAGCGCCACATTCAGCCGCCACATCTACAAGCCTTTTTGCGCAGTCCATATTTCCATTATGATTTACCCCGGCTTCTGCTATCACTAAAACCTTGTCTGACATCTTAATCTTCCTTTTTGTATCAATTTCATTTAAGCCCTATACTTTATAAGAAATGATCATTATTTGGATATCCAGCACTTTTTCTTTTTTAACACTCAATTTATGTATGTTTTCTTTACAATCCCCGGAACTCCAGCCACCATAACACTATTAGGAACATCCTTGGTAATCACAGTCCCCGCCGCCAACACAGCCCCTTTTCCGATATTTTTTCCCTGTATAATTTTAGTGCCCGTTCCTATCTCTGTCAGATCATCTATCTTCACATTTCCAGATATATTTGTCCCCGGATTTATCGTATTAAAATCGCCTATTTGTACATCATGCCCTACTGTACACCCGAGATTTATGATATTAAAATTGCCAATATTAATATCTACCGTAAGCACATTATTCGCACATATAATATTTCCATAACCAAGTTGCACACTTTCTGAGATCCCTACTGCCGGATCAATCAAATTAGGAAACTGGATATTGGCATTTTCTTTGTATTTTTCATATAATTTCATCCTGACTGCAGGGTTCCCTATCGCAATAAAAACATCTATTTTTTCTTTTATTTTTAACAGGTAACTGTCGTCGCCTAAAATTTCTTCTCCCTCTGTTTCGTTGTCGATATATCCGCAAAAATTCCAATAACCACTGTTACATCTCCTTCTGTCTAATATCCACCTAGTCTCTCTGGCAAATCCGCCCTTCCCGACGATGACTGCATTTTTCATGCGACACGCCCTTTCCAGAGGGCTACTTTATACCCCCCCCCCGGTATTCCCGGGCATTTTCCGGCATCTTCCATCCCAAACCATACAGTGATCCTCCGTACTCTTCCTTGCAACAGCTCCCGCAGCCACTATACAGTGACTGCCAACTCTTGTTCCCTGAATGACAACCGCATTCGCGCCTACAAATGACGCTCTCCCAACATGAACGTCCCCACACAGTACACTTCCTACCGATATGTGCGAAAACTCTCCCACTCCGCAGTCATGCTCAATGATGGCACCCGTATTTACAATACACATATCTCCTATTTCTGCTTCCGCATTGATAACCGCTTTTTTTCCGACAAAAATACCTTGTCCAAGCTTCGCATAATCAGATACCGTTGCCGTATTATCTATGATATTAGGCAGCGTATACCCAATATCTTTTAGCTGTCGGAACAGCCGCTCCCGCACAGTACCATGCCCCATAAATCCGACTGTCACAAAAGCATTTTTCACGCCACTGTCATAATATCTTTTCAAGGCGTTATCCGTATCCAGTACGGGATAGTCTCTGTAAAAGGTTCCTTTTATCTCCTCCGTATCCAGAAACCCCTTGATATGATATATACCTGCCTGCTCGATACTATCCACTACGCTGTGTGCATGTCCGCCCATCCCGAGTAAAATAATGTCTTCCATGTCAACATCCAAGTCTTTCCTTCATCTTTTCCAGTTCATCTATCTGTCCCATATCCAGCCACGCATCTTCGCTGATCGGATAGATGCCTACCTTCTTTCCTTCCTCCATATATTTTTCAATGATCGCCGGAAAATCAACCGGCTCATTATATGCCAAGCTGCCAATCACCTCAGGCTCCACAAAATAGCAGCCCGTATTTGTGAAGAAGGACATGTTCGGCTTCTCCTGCATGGATTCAATCATTCCATCTTTTCCAATGTTTACTACACCATATGGGATCGTAAAGTTTTTGAGCGAGCACACCATTGTGATCACATTACCCGATTCCACGTGCTGTCTGTACGCTTTGGTCAGATCGTCGTCAATTACAATATCGCAGTTCGTCAAAATAAATGTCTCACTGACTTTACCCTTCAAGAGGCTGATTCCACCGCCTGTGCCAAGCGGCTTTTCCTCCGCGATGAACGAAAGCTCATAATTCTTCTCCAGTTCATCAAAATAAGCCTTTATCATATTTCTCTTGTAATTCACGATCATATAGAACTGTCTGCATCCGTATGCGCAAAACCTGTTGATAATATGTTCCGCTATCGGGTAGTCTCCAATGGGGATCAACGGTTTCGGCAGAATATTTGTGTACGGCGAAAGCCTTGTCCCAAACCCGCCTGCCATCATCACTACCGGGATTTCCCTTTCAAAAACTGCGCCTTTCTGCTTCGGCGTGTTCTGGAAAATAATTTCTTTAATAGCAAGCTTTTCATCCACCACAGGAACTGCCTCTATCCCGTAGTCCCTCATCATGGAATACGCCAGATGTACCTGCCCTTCCCGTAAATACATAGGCTGATAATTGGCAACATACCTGATCTCCGCCTGCAAATCCCCACCTTTTAGGATCCACCTGCGAATATCGCCGTCCGTGACAGCCGCTTTGAGAATACCCTGTTCCTGTACGAAAAGTGTCTTCTTGGCATTTTTGTCCAACATCTGCATGGCTTCCAGTATTGTATTCTGTTCTTTGATATAAAAAACTTCCTTGTCCATACCCGGGCCACAGATCCTTTCCCCAAGCTCTCCCCGTCAGATATTGTAGATATCAGTTTTATACTTATCCAGATTATTCCTCAGGAAGTCTATCGTCTCTTTCAATCCCTCTTCCAGCGAATACCGTGGTTTCCAGTCCGTAAGCCGCAGGATTTTCTCATTGCAGCCCAACAGCCTGTTTACTTCGCTCTTTTCAGGTCTGAGTCTCGCTTCATCGCAGATGATACGCGCCTGCGGATTAATCTGACGGATCAGCTCCTCCGCGAGTTGCCCGATAGATATCTCTTTCTGCGTTGCAATATTGATTTCCTCACCGATTGTCTCTTCCGCTTCATAAATGGATATAAAGCCGTTGACCGTATCTTTCACATAATTGAAATCCCGCGTCGGTGTCAGTGAGCCAAGTCTGATCTGTTCTTTCCCCGCAAGCAGTTGTGTAATGATCGTCGGAATCACAGCCCTTGCGGATTGTCTTGGTCCATAGGTATTAAAAGGTCTTACGATCGTTACCGGCAGCTGAAAGGACCGGTAAAAACTTTCCGCCAGTCTGTCGGCTCCTATTTTTGTGGCAGAATACGGAGACTGTCCCTGAAATGGATGTTTCTCATCAATCGGTACATATTGCGCCGTGCCGTAAACTTCCGATGTTGACGTGACAAGCACGCGCTTTGTCTGCAGTTTTCTCGCCGCCTGCAGAACATTTAAAGTTCCTTTTATATTGGTATCCACATAGGTATCCGGCGAATGATAACTGAATGGAATGGCGATAAGCGCCGCCAGATGAAATACTGCGTCAACGTCTTTCATCGCTTCCCAGACGCCATTGGGATCCCGTATGTCGCCTTGAAAAATTTCCACATTTCGGATGATATCCTGCGGCAGCGTATCAAGCCATCCCCAGTTATTAAAGGAGTTATAATACACAAAAGCTCTTACCTGATATCCCTTTTTTACCAGTTCTTCCACCAGATGGCTGCCTATAAATCCGTCCGCTCCCGTTACCAGTATTTTCTTTCCTGCTCCCATTTTTATATCTAAACCTGCCGTTCTTTCTATTAATAATGTGCCCGGTTCCGTTATATCCCGTTTCTGTTATCTGATTCCCACGTTCTGCATCATAACAGGTTTCCCGGTCTCCTTATACAGCACAACCACGCTGCTCGGATCCCCATAATACCCGTCCGATACCTCTATCGCCCGATCCAGATCAGCCGTGTCATCATAGATCCCCCAGCCCTCATCAATATATCTGTCCCGTATCTTTCTGTACGCCTCCCACAACTGCGGTCTCATGCTCTCAATCGTCGCCTGTATCAGCGGATGCGGTCTCCATAAAAGCGCCACATCGTCCGTGTTTTCCTGAAACACGCGAAATACATACTCCATCTTCTGCAGCATGGACTCCTCGTGATGGAGCAGCGCGCTCACACTTGTATTGTAAAAAACAATCTTTTTCCGGCTTCCATCCGGCTTTTCAATGATTTTCAGCCACTCCGCCGGAATTTCCAGTTCTTCCTTCTTCGTATGCAGCACTTTATCCATCTTCGGCGAACCGATGCCCAGAAATTTCCTTTCCAGAAAATCCCTGTCTGTATGTTCCCCGGTCAGCCCCATCTCCAGCGCCGCCTTGCGGTATTCCTTAATATAAATCCGCCGCATCTTTTCCGACTGCACGACAACCCGGTGGGCATAGATCGTTCCCGGCGTAAAACAGAAATGTTTCATGCCGTCAATCGCCTTCTGATTATCCGGCTCGATCTCCCCTAAAATGAAATAAGGAATATACACTAGCATATCCGTAAAATTTCTCAGATTCTTGCAGTAAAAATAGGGGTGCACACTGGTTACATGGTTGTGCTCATCATACGGATTATGAATATAAATGGCATCTGGTCTGTGTTCCGCCAGATCGTATGCATCATAACGGGTGATCGGCACATATCCGGGGTACTGATCCCCCTCATAATGCTCCTCTTTGAAACTCCCGTCCGGGTTTTTGTCAAAATAGGGAATCGGAATCACATAGGCATCGCAGTTCGGATCAGCGTCCGCCGCCTGCCAGACACTCTCCAGCGAATCCCACATGGATGCTTTGTAAGGAAGAAATACGACCTCTTTTTTGTCTTCCGGCAGGTCGTATCTGATGCCGTTTTGCAGGCCTGTCAGTTGCCGCTGTATCTTTTTAGACACTTTCCGGCAAAAGTTTTCATCTGACAGGCTCTCGCTCATCTGATAAATGTTCTCACAGTAGTCTTCTAGAATGTGCACGAGGGACGCAAACTCTCCGCCAAGTGTATCTATGTAAGTACCCAGCGTAATTGCGGATTCCTGACACTGTACCAGCGCCTCTGCCGCCCCCTGCGGATTGGAAGTAACGGCTTTTACGATGGCGTCGTTAGCTCTCAGCAGAGTATCCACTGTCTGCAGCATGTCCTTTTTTTTATATCGCTCCACCGTCGCCGCCCCCTCTCTGGTTCTGCCTTTTTTGCTTTTTTCCGCCGCGCCAGCTCGATTCCGCACAGCTTATTAACAAGGCATATTGGACATCTTGCGATGCTGCGGACGGTATTTCCGTCCGCTTCGCTCCCGGTACGTCTTCCTCTCAGAAGTTCCCAAAGGTCATGGCATACCCAATACCCGGCACAAGCCGGCTTCTAATGCCGTTCAGCGTTACGATTTTCGTTACGCCGGTTTTAATCAAAAGAAATTTTCCGCAGTCCTACTCCCGGCAGACCGGTTTTGGTAAAATGTTCCCTAAAAAGGACATTCATCTGTGAAATTTTTCATTATGAACTGCTTTTTCCTCTTTTCAACGCGTTTTTTGCAGCGTTTTCCCGTTCGGGAATGCCGGCGCCGCAGACTTCACAGGTAAAAAGATTTTCTGCCTTTTTACCGATTGCACCGCAGCTGCTGCATTCGTTGCTGATGTCTTTTCCAAACACTTCTATCAACTCAATGGCTTGTTCCCGGCATTTCTGGGTCAGTCGGTTTCTCACATACCCTTTCTGCCACATGCTGACGGAACTGTTAATTCTCTTGTTTACACCTGCTTTAGAGCTTTGCGGCAGTTTGGGAAGATAAATCACAGCCGGTTTCTCGGTACGCAGCATCCGGTTGATTTCCGCATTGATATAGGTATGCAATGCCTTTTCCAGTTTCTCCCTGCCTGCCATATACTTTTTTCTGCCCGGGTTTTTCTCCCTGTTCCTGCGGTACCGTATGTTCCCTTCTCTGACGTATTCCGAAAGCGCATACTGGTAATCACTGTACTTTTCCCCGTAAATACTTCCTTCATCCGTCACAAACATGGTTCGGATGCCTACCGCCAGCCCGATCTCTCTTTGATAATCCGCATGTTCCTTGATTTTCCTCTCGACCGGCGCATGGATGACCACATTTCCCTCCCCGGGAAAGAGCTGAATTGTAAGCTGTCTGGTGTAACGGTTATTATCCGTCAGAGGAATGAAAACCCGTTTTCTTTTTTCCTTTATTGCCAGATAAATTCCGTGGTTATCATAGCGGTAAGCCCGCTCCGACACCGTAAAAATATTTGCCGTATCTGTATGCAGTTTTCTCAAATGTCTGCGCACCTGCCTGCACAAATACTGATTCAGACGCTTTTCGTCCACGGATGCGCGGATTTCCTCAAAAGGTTTCCGCCAGTCTTCAGACAGATCCATCTTCTGCCCCAGAAGTATGCTCTCAAAACAGTGGCTCTGTTTCATCACAAACCGCAGGTAATGTCTGTCCTCCGGCGTCAGATTCCCATTCTCCCGAATACATTTCTCGATCCGTGCTCTGGTCTGTGTCCACTGGTTCTTGATATCACCCAGCGCGTCAAAGACAGCCAGATAAAAATACACTGACGGCAAACCGAGACTTGCCCGCAGACCGCCCGCCGTCATTTCATTCTGCACGGTATAACCGGGATAAATCTTTGGCAGGCTCTTGATACCGCCGTAACGCTGGTACACGTAATTCTTGACCGCCCTATAGTCCTCCGCAATCTCCTGCAGCTTTTTCATATCCGCCGCGGGAATGGGTTCGCTATTATATTGGCGGACAGTCTTGCATATGGTGTTTGACGGCATTTCGATGTATCGCACTCCCCGGTTAGTCGGATCATACCTCGCAGAATTAGGTATTCTGCGAATTTTACTGGCTTTTCTTATAAAAGCAGGCTTATTTCTATGCCTGACCACAAAGCTGACCATAATCAGCAACAAGTGCGTTGATGTATTTTCGTTTGGTATCCATGCTGGGATGAACATATCTGTTCATGGTAATCTGTACGTTGGAATGCCCCAGAATTTCGCTGAGACTCTTGATATCCATTCCGCTGTCAATACAGTTTGTGGCAAAAGTATGCCGCAGGATATGAAAGTTATAATTAGGGGCGTTAATTCCTGCCAGATATTTCTTAAAATGATTCTGATAAGTCCGGGGTTCCATTGGTTTATTCTTTTGCAGGACATATTCCTGCCCTTCCTGCCGGAACTTGGTGAGGAGTGACAACAGTGCGTCTGAGATGGGAATTTCCCGTTTTGAGAAAACACTTTTTGGTGTCGTTTCCAGAAGAACGGTTTTTCTCGGACCCTCCTTACTTTCAATTCTCTGCACGGTTCTGTTGACGTGAAGCAGTCCTCTTTCCTGATCGATATCATCCCACTTTAAGGAACATATTTCACCCAATCGAAGCCCGGTAAAGAGACAGAGGTATATACCTGCTTTGGAAATATTCATGTCACGGCAAAGAAACTGTATCAGTCTGATCTGCTCTGTGCGGTTCATAATCTCGATTGCAGGCAGTCTCTTCTGCCGGGTACATCCTGTGATCACAGGCATGGGGTACCCGTATTTCTTCTCGGCGTAACGCATTGTCTGTCTGATGACGGCAACAACGGTTTGTCTGGTGGCGTCCGATGCCTCCAATGTTGTCATACAGGCCTGAATGTGACTGTTGGACATCTGGGAAATTCTGACGCCGGAAAAGAGGGGATGGATATGACATGTGTAAAGTTTTTTGTATTTGATATAAGTAGAGTATTTTCTGCTCTGCTCCACTTCCCACAGCCACTCTTCCACAAGGGCACAAAAGCAGGCATCGCAAACCCGTTGCCTGCCGCCCGGAAGGCAGCTCTGTAAACCGGGAACATCCGCTCTGTTTAATACATACATTCTGGCAGTAAGTTTTTCTTTTACCTCATTGTAAGATTTTCCATATACGGACAGATACCGCTTTTTTCCGTCCGCAGATACTGTCGCATACCGTCCCTCCCACCTTCCGTCTGTGCGTTTCCTAATGTTGTCACCTCGTCTTGGCATAGTAATGTCTCCTTTCTGACCATTTTTTGACCACAAATATACCATTAATAACAGTCCGCGTGACAAATTATGACAAAATTTTACAAGGAGTTTAGCAGAGACGGTTTTTCGTGCTTGACACAGGATAGGTTGTTCCATATAATGAACACAAAGCATATTATTTTTTCGACAACAAATGTTCGATGTAATATTATTTTACGCCAGCGTCAAATAAACCGGTTTTACTGACGGTTTCTAATCTGTGTTTCAGAATTTCTATGCTTTTAAATCAACCAACACAATTTAAAAGCAGGGGATTCTAAACAGATTTCTCCTGCAGAACAGGAGGACGCGCGCATGGGATATGCACAAATCAGAGAAGAGGAATTAATTATGGAAAAGAAAGGAAAAAAGGGATATACGATTGCGGATATCGAGGCATTGCCCGATGGGGAACGGGCGGAACTGATTGACGGTGAAATGTTTATGATGGCGACGCCTATGACGGTGCACCAGAGGATTCTGGTTAAGCTTATTTTTGAAATCGAAACATTTATCAGAAAAAATAAAGGCAACTGCGAGCTGCTTCCCGTGCCTTTTGGCGTTTATATTAAAAAGGACGACCGTAATTATGTGGAGCCGGATATTTCCGTAATTTGCCATGAAGATAAGCTGGACGAAAAGGGCTGCCACGGCGCGCCGGACTGGGTGATCGAAATCGTGTCGCCTTCCAGCCGGAAAATGGATTATGTAAGGAAAACCACTCTATATCAGGAAACAGGTGTAAGAGAGTACTGGATTGTTGATCCTAAAAAAGAAATGGTCACGATATATGAGGCGGATCAATGGGATATTCCTGTTTGTCATTCGTTTACCGAAGAGATTCAGGTAGGAATTTATAAAGACCTGTATCTTTCGTTTGCAGAATTTAGAAAGGGCTGATCTGTTTCTGCCAAAAGATAACAGTTCTGTTTTACATGGCAAAATTGACAAACATACTTATATAAAGTATAATTTATGCTGATACATAACTTGCAGGCAGTCAGGCGACTGCTGTTCCTAATTGCCTCATATTTCGCAGAATACCTAATTCTGCGAATTTTTTGACTACACATACCCGACATCGATCGTGCGTCCGCATAGCCTCTGGCGCTCAACCCTTTTTGTGAACCACCATCATACAGTATCCCCCGATTTCCTCTCCATTCCCAAACCAAATCTTTCCGCCATGCGCCAGAATTATTTTTTTCACGATCTCCAGCCCCCGGATATTTTCACCCGCTGTATCCTTCTTTCTGCTGCGCAGGCGGCGCAAAACCTCTTCAGAATACCCCACGCCGTTATCTTCCAGACGGATATGGCATTTTCTTTTTTCTTCCCACAGGGCGATCGTAATTTTCACCGGGCCGGTTTTTCCGTTGTGTTTCATACTGTTATTGATCAGATTGCGGAATACCCGCTCAAAAAGCTTCCTGTCTGCATTGACGCACATCTGCTCCGCACCGGGTTCTATCTGCACATCAATTTCCAGTTCTCCCGGTATGGTATCGTTTAGAAAGGAAACCGCAACGCTCCTGATAATCTCCGCCGGGCGCACCGCTTCTTTCCGCAGCGCCTGCATGGAATATTCAAGCTGTGAAGTCAGATTCAAGTCTGCTATCAGCTCTTTCATCACCACGCTCTGGTGCCGGATCACCGCCGCCTGCTGCCTTGTCTCCTCCGACAGCTCTTCACTGTGCTCCAGCGTATCAGAATATCCCATCACCACAGCAAGGGGCGTGCGGATGTCGTGGGAAATACCGGCAATCCACTCAATACGCGCCCGTTCTCTGTTCCTCGTAAACCGTTTTGTAAAAACAAAAGCAAATACCACAATCCATGCAAAATTTATGAAGAAAAATGCGAGGATCGTCCGTTTGACAAAGTCCATCCACGGGAGTGTAAATTCAATCGTGTATTTCCACATGGTTTCTTTCTGCATTCCCACCACCATGATCCGATCATCCCACACGCGCATCCGCACAGGATATCCTTTCAGATACCATTTACTCATGCTGGCAATGTCCGACCTGCTGTACATATCTTCCAGTTCTTTCGGCTTTCGGACACTCCAGATTACCTGCCCGTTTTCATTGAGAAGCATTGCCCACTGGTCTTTCTCTGCAAACTCCGCCTCCATCTCTTCGTCAAGCACATACCCATTCTGCGTAGTCGTCAGCGACTCCATGACACTTTCCCCGGAAATATAAGGCGCATCTGTGTTCACATAAGCGAACGCCGCCACCAGCAAAAACACCATATTGAGTATCAATGTCAAAACAGCAATTCCCAGAACTGCCAGCACACAATAGCGTAAAAGGCGTATCACTCTTCTGTAATTATAATTGATCCGCTCTGTTTTGTAACTTCTCATACCAATCTGTACCCCAGCCCTCTCACCGTCAGCAGATATTTCGGGTGGGAAGGATTTTCCTCAATTTTTTCCCGCAGTCTGCGGATATGCACGACCAGCGTATTTTCATATCCAAAATTTTCTTCCTGCCAGACGGCGTCACACAGTGCGTCGATGGTCACAATCCGCCCTCTCTCCTGTGACAGTTTCTGCAGGATGGCATACTCTTTTGCCGTCAATGTAATTTCCGCCGCGCCGTTTTCCCAATGTACGACTCCGCTGCCCAGATCCACCGTGCATCTGCCAAACGTGAGTATCTCCGCCTCCTGCATACTCTTCACCCGGTACACCCGTCTCAGCACCGCTGTCACACGAAGGATCAGTTCTTCCGGCAAAAAAGGCTTCGTGATATAATCATCCGCGCCAAGCCCCAGTCCCCGCAGGCGGCTTTCATCCTCATCCCGTGCCGACAGAAAAATCACGGGCACCTCCGACATCTGCCGCAGCTTTTTCAGCAGGGAAAAACCGTCACCGTCGGGCAGCATGACATCCAAAAGGACAAGATGCGGCTCTTTCAGCGCAAACAGTTCCTCCGCTTCCATACAATCCGCCGCCACAGTCACCTTATGAAATCCGGCACGGCGGAGGAAACCACTCACCATATCGCGCAGAGCCTTCTCATCATCTACAAGCAGAATTTTACAGTCATATAAGTTCATTTGCTTTCCCTCCGAATATAGTATATTGCTTCCCACTTCTTCTGAAAAGATGCCTGCGGGATTCTTAAGGTAAATGTAATCTTCAATAAAAATAGCACCGCCACCGATGCTATTTTCGCTCCAGATATTTATCCAGCACACAGAGTAAATTACTTGTATTTTTTTGCACTGTTTTGCCAGACAATTTTTTAAGACATATCTTCTTAACTTCTCCTTTTTCCCTATATGTACTTGCTTCCCGTACCTTTAAATCGTCGGGAATTTTTCTCCCCAAAAATACTTCTTCCACATCATGGCAAAACCAAACCAGCTCATAATCATTTTCTTCACAGAACCGCTGGATATCGTGAAATGCATTTGCATGTTCGACATTTTTCTCAAATGCATCCGTATCAATAAAGTAAATTACTTTTGTCTTTCCGTGTATAAACATTCTCGTTTTCTGATCAATCTGCTTCAATATATCCTTGGAACGGTATTTTGTTTTTGTTCCCATATATATGGGACTGATTTTAGTTTGACTGTTCTCCCGATACAGAAAATCTATAGTCTCTTTGATATAAATATAATCCGTGTTTGCGCGCTTATTCGTTTCCAGACAAAATATCAATTGTTTCGCCATATCCCGTTACTCTCCAAAAATACCCACAAAATCTGACGCCTCTATATTAAACGGTAAATCTTCAATCATCCCATTCCGATAGCAGTTCTCCGGCGTGGCATTTCCTCTGGAAGTCCATGGAATCAAATGATTATCACTGGATAAAAAATCTATGGAATTCTTGTTTTCCTTCAAAGCACTCATCGGGCCTATATTGTGCGTAGTGAAGCATAGCTGCCCTTTCCCATAATACATGAAATATTCAATCAGCTTACAAAGGTATACATCATTTAAATTGGCATCCATTTCATCGATAAAAACTATACCTCCTTTACTTGCAAATGAGAAACAATCAAACAATCCAATCAGTTTCTTAATTCCTGTGCTCTCAAACTCCCTATTTATTATATACTCTCCATAATTAAGATTCAGTTCACACACATACCGTTCACCATCTTCTTTCGCATCAATATCTATAGCCTTCAAATTAGGCTTGAAAATTTTAATAAACTGTGTAAGACGTACAACCTCTTTCTTATATGTGTCAAAATTTTCCTTGTCCACATACTTTTCATTGACACCTAACGTCTCATTTAATTTATTTTCCTGTATAAACCCTCCGTCTGCTGATACCTGCTGGCCCAGTTTGTTATCTTTCAATTTTTTCCGCAGGAAATATAGCTCATGCTGATCTTCTTCTGCAAGATACACTTTTAAAGAGAGCGCCAGTACCAAACAGGCAAACACAGAAATAAAAAAACCATTATCAGTTTTCTCTTCGGACGGCGTATTTTGAAGTGCATTTTTATTTATGAGATACAAATATACAAAAGAATGTGCGGAAAGTAAATTAATTGTTTTTTTCTCTATCCACCCTTTCTCCTCCTCAGTGCAGGAAGTGGAATTCAGCTCTCCATTCTGACATTCAAATACTGTATAATATTTATTATTTGCGTAATTACCATTTTTGCATTTCAGACCTTCATACTGGATTTCATATAGTCCGCTCATTCCTCTACCTATATGCACAACATATTGATACACAATTTTTCCGTCATCAAAATTAACCAAAAATTCGAGCTGAACTCGAAGTATCTTAGATGTTTTATTAATGATTTCATCCAAAAATTCCTGTGTCTTTGACTCGTTTAAATAATTATCATTTAAAATCAAATCTTGAAAAATTTTCACAGCTGTAACAAGCGCAGATTTTCCCGAACCATTTTCCCCATAAATTGCCTTAACCCGATATTTCTCCGAATTAAAATTTTTGTCCACGGTTTTTTTATAAAAGTCCAGACGCACTTCTTCCTTAATGCATTTAATTCCAGAAACACTGATATTTAACAAGTAAAACATATTTTCCATTTCCCATGCCCCTTTTTATAATAGCATATCTCAATCTGCCCAAAATATTACAAAATGTATTTTTTTAGTTCTATTTGTATTATACATACTTATATGTAAAAAGGCAACTTCCGTTTCTTAAGGTAAATGTAATCTTCCCTTCATTCCCACGTAATCCCGCTCCCTTATCCTGTTTTTAACAGGCAGGCAGACCTGCCAGTGCTGAATTTTAAAATACTTACAGAAAGGACAAAACATTATGCCAACACAAAATCTGGTAGAAACGCATAATCTCACAAAACAATACGGCAAAATCCGCTGCGTGAACGCCGTCAACATGCAGGTGCCACCGGGCGCGATCTACGGCTTTCTCGGTCCAAACGGCGCGGGCAAGTCCACCACTTTAAAGATGATTCTCGGGCTCGCCAGAACTACAGAGGGAAGCATCACTCTCTTTGACACGCCGGTCAATGAGAAAAACCGCATGAAGCTTCTCGCACAGACCGGCTCGCTAATCGAGTCGCCCAGTTACTACGGCCATTTGACGGGGGAGGAAAATCTGCGCATTATCCAGACGCTTAAAGGCTGTTCTGAAAAAGATATCAACGAGGTCTTAAAAATCGTCCGCCTGAACGACGCGCGGAAAAAGCTGGTCAACCACTACTCCCTCGGCATGAAACAGCGTCTCGGGCTTGCCGCCGCGCTGCTCGGTTTTCCGAAGCTGCTGATTTTGGACGAACCTACAAACGGGCTTGATCCGGCAGGTATTCAGGAGATGCGTGAATTGATCTGCACGCTCCCTTCCGGATATGGTATTACGGTCATTGTCTCCTCCCATCTGCTCGGCGAAATCGACCAGATGGCTGACCATGTGGGCATCATCCGAAAAGGCGAACTGGTCTACCAGAACACACTGGAATCCCTGCATTCCCATTCCAAAGAGCAGATTGCGCTCCGCGTCAGCCATATGGCGATTGCGCTCGATCTGCTCCGGCAGGACGGAATCGAAGCCACACAGGAGGACGGCTATCTTCTGCTGCCCATGGTGGATGACACCTATGTGGCAAATCTTTGCAGACTGCTTGTGGCACAGAACATATCGCTCTACCGTGTCGAAAAACGCGAAAAGAGTCTGGAGGATATTTTCTTATCCCTGACAGGAAAGGAGACCAGCTTATGATCACGCTGCGGATGGAATTTCAGAAAATCAGACGGAAAAAGATTGCGCTGACCATGTGCGCGTTGCTCTGCGTCCAGTTCGCGTGGCTGCTCTGGTCCGGCAGTCATCCCGACGAGAATGAGCGGCTGAACGGCTGGATTTCCATGCTCTATAGTCTCCCTCTGGTGAGCGTGATTATGATGCCCGTCATTATGTCCGTGCTTGCTTCACGGTTTGCAGACGTGGAACACAAGGGCAATACCTATAAGCTGCTAAATACGCTGCGCCGGCCGGGCACGCTTTACCATGCAAAGGTAATCTGCGGTCTTTTCTTTATTTTTGCGATCTCTGTCGCACAGTTTATTTTTGTCATTGCCTTAGGATATGCCCGCGGCTATGCGGGGCACCCGGAATGGAAGTATTATGCCGCAGCCTTTGTGTTGAATCTGTCATGCTGCCTGTCCCTGTACTTATTGCAGCTTCTTTTGTCCATGCTGTTTTTTAACCAGATGATTCCTCTGGTAGCCGGGCTTGGCGGCTCTATGCTCGGGCTGATCTTAATGTATGTCAAAATGTACTCTTTTCTCCCGTGGGGCGGGTTTCTCTCCGCCGCACAGGTGAGTATGGATTGGAATCCCGAAACAAAAGTCGTGCATTTCTTTTACCGTGAATATTCGCCGGTTGAACTATGTGCGGTAGCTATGATTTTTGTGTGGATTGTGGTTTTCTATGCGGCGGGCCGGATATTATTTGGCAGAAAAGAAGTATGAAATTACTTTCCAAACCAAATAGCTGCCTTTCAAAAACTTCAAAGGCAGCTTAACCGAAAATATGAACATTGACCAGGAGGAAACACTATGCTCACATCTTATACGAAAGCCGTCAAAGCGGAATCTCTGAAGCTGAAGCGCAGCCCGGTATGGCTGGCGTTCTTCGCGCTCCCCATGATTTCCGCCTTCTTCGGCACGATGAATTACAAAATGAATCTGGGCGTTCTGAAATCAGAATGGTACAGCCTTTGGAGCCAGCACACGCTTTTTCTCTGCTATCTTTTCATGCCGGCGCTGATCGGCACTTATTGCTCTTACCTGTGGCGGCTGGAGCACACCCGCCACAACTGGAACAGCTTTCTGACTGCGCCCCTGCCGTTGTCCAGTCTTTATCTGGGCAAACTGACACAGGCGGTACGGGTGTCCATTCTCGGAAATTTATGGATTTTCGCGCTGTTTTTTATCTGCGGGAAACTCGCGGGGATACAAAGCCCGTTTCCGCGGGAAGCTTTGGAGTGGTTTCTCTGCGGCACGGTAGGCGCGGTGGTGGTCTGCTGTGTACAGCTCCTCCTCTCCCTGATCATCCGTTCCTTCGCCGTCCCCATTGGCATTGCCCTCGCCGGCGGCATTCTGGGGCTGTACATGACCAATCACGACTATGGCATGAATTATCCCTATTCCATTTACTGTCTGGGAATGCGCGCCAACAATCCGAATATGGAGATCAGTATATCAACTCTGTTGGTCAATTCCGCCGGATATATTATCATTTTTGCCGCGCTTTCTGTTTTTTATCTGCGCAGACATGAAATTGCCGCCACCTGATACATTGCTTTTCACGCAGACGGGCAAACGACGCAGCATTTTCAAACGCGCACGGCAAAGCCAAAATATCATCCTATGTAAAACAGCACAAGGGAGGTTTCGCAATGAACAACTATGTAATTGAAACGAAAAATCTAACAAAGCAATACGGAACACAGAAAAGTGTCGCCGCTCTCAATATGCACGTCCAAAAAGGGCACATCTATGGTCTGCTCGGCAGAAACGGCGCAGGGAAGACCACAACCATGAAAATGCTGCTGGGTCTGACGTCGCCCACTTCCGGAGAAGTAACCATCTGGGGGAAGCCCTTGGCGGCAAACGAAAAGGAACTGTTGCCCCGTATCGGCAGTCTGATTGAAGCTCCCGGCTTTTATCCCAATCTGACAGCCACAGAAAATCTGCGCATTTTTGCCACCCTGCGAGGAATGACAAATCGTGACGCCATAAAAAACGCACTTGACTTAGTCGGCCTGCCTTACAGAGATAAAAAACTTTTTTTGCAATATTCCCTCGGAATGAAGCAGCGCCTGGCGATTGCTCTCGCCGTGATGCACGATCCGGAGCTTCTGATTCTGGATGAACCAATCAACGGCCTTGACCCGATCGGCATTGCGGAAGTGCGCTCCTTTATCCGCGATCTCTGCACGGAACACGGAAAAACCATTTTGATTTCCAGCCATATTCTTTCCGAGATCGCACTTTTGGCTGACGATATCGGCATTATTGACCGTGGCGTATTGCTGGAGGAAGAAAGCCTTGCGGAATTGGAATCAAAGAGCAGCAGACATATTCAGTTTACCGTTTCCGATACGGCGCAGGCGGCGGGAATCTTGGAACATACCTTCCACGAAAACCGATTTACCTTGCAGGACAGCCGCCACATACAGCTGCATAATACGGATCTTCCTGTCGGTAAGATTGTCACCGCTTTTGTGGAGAATGGTTTGGAGGTATCGGAAGCCTGTCTCTGTGAGGAAAGCTTGGAAGCCTATTTCAAGCGCATAACAGGAGGTGAGGGGATTGCTTAAACTTGTAAGATGCGAGTTTTCCAAATTAAAGCGGAAAAAATTTATGTTACTCGTTATCCTTTCCGCATTTCTGTTTCCCGTACCTGTTACCGTGATGATGACAACGCCGCAGATGGCGCAACGGTTTGACAGCGACGCCGAGGTTTTCAACGCCTGCTTTCAGTTTATTATGGGATACGGCGTGGAGCTTCTTTTGCCCTGCATAATTGGCGTGATGGCCGCCCTGCTGTTTTTTATGGAACGGGATAACGACACTTTTAAAAACCTGCGCACCATTCCGGTGACAGCCACACAAATGATTTTCGCGAAAATCATTGTTTTGTTTATTATGGGCGTTATGTTCAGCCTGTTTTCGGCTTTTGCCGCAATTTCGTGCGGCAGTCTCATATCTGAGGTGAACGGCATTGCTTACAAGCTGTTCGTGGCATTGGAGATGGGGATTTTTATCACCGCCGGAACGCTGCCTTTGGTCGTTCTCGTCGTGTTCTTTAGTAAGACCTATATTTTTTCCGTTCTGCTGTGCGTGTTTTACAGCGTTTTAAGTTTAACTGCCGAGTCGTCCTTTGGCGTTCTGCCTAAATGGGTGTGCTGGCTGATGCCGATTCCGCTTACAACGCTTTGGAGTGCGGGAGATATGACGCGGCACGGCGTCATGGAGATGAAGGATACGCTTTCCTATCTGATACCGTCAACCCCTCAGGCTGTCATTATTTTGGGCATCTGGGCTGTTCTTTCTGTCATCGTCATTGATTTTCTGTATAAAAAGAGGGGGGATTAATATGCTTCGCATGATAAAAACCGAGCTTTGGAAATTAAAGCGGTATCACATGATATGGGTGGGCGTCCTTTTGATGCTGCTTTCCGTTTTATTGACCATGTTTTCTACCACAGCGTCGGACGATACGGTCTGGACATTTTCGTTTTTTACCGAGCAGGTGATCAAAAATAATGTCACCATGATTTTCCCGATGTGCATCGCGCTGATTGCGGGATATATCATAACAAGAGAAGACAAGGACGACACGCTGAAAAATATTGTGACTATCCCTATTTCCTACCGCAATTTATTGTGTGGAAAATTACTCGTATGTGCATTGCTGTCTCTGTTTTTGGGACTGACAAGCGCAGTCTTTACCGTAATTGCAAATTTGCTGATGGGGTTTCCGGGGTTGTCCGCAGCCTCTGTATCGCAGGCATTTGCCCAGATTATTATGAACTGTCTGTTTCTGTACATCGCCGTAATGCCGATTATTGCGGTTACCGCCCGTATAGCAAACGGTCATTTAATTGGCACGATTGTCGCGTTTGTTTATGGTTATGGCGGTATGTTTGCCTCCGCGGACAGGACTGTGGCTTCTCTCTATCCCGTCACGGCAAGTCTGGGGCTGATCCGCTACCGCAGTTACGATTCGGCGGTGCATTGGAATGGCGTCATCTGCCTTTTTAGTATTATTACTGTATTTTTCATCGCTGCGATTTTTGTATTTACAACAAAGACGAGTGCATCGGTCAAGACAAATAAAAAGCAGAAGCAGGTCATTTCAAAGAAGGGTTGGTAATCAACCCTTTTTTTGTTTATCCAACAGCTCCTTCAAAGCCTCGTCCCCAACGCTCACCCACGCGTCCTCCTCCCCGGCATTCAGTCCCAGATATTCCCGCAGGGTGTCGGTGGTGCCGGAAAATCCCCACTCCTGACTGTAATCGTCGATCTCTTCAAACTCGATCTCACCCGCCAAGTATCGCTCTTTAAATTTCTTCTCCGTATTTTCTGCCATTTCTTTCTCCCTCCTGTCCCTATTGCAGCCCGTCTTCCCGCGCCTTATCCGCAATCATCCGATAGGTGGGCGTAGGTACGCCATATTTTTCTCCCATCCGCACCACTTCATAAATCAGCCCGTCAATCTCGGACGCCTTGCCGGCGTAAATGTCACGCTGCATGGACGTGCTTGCCGTAGGGGTTAACGAATCCAGAATCTGTAAATTGGTCGTGACAATGTCGATCAGGAAGGGTACGCCCATCGCCACCGCCAGCGCGTCAACCTCCCGCATCAGCTTCACAAAGGTATCCCGCGGCTCCCCGGTTACCTGCACATCCCAGGCGCTCACATGATAGTAGAGACCGCACGCCGCCATGGGCGACACATAGGCAAATTTCTGCAGGGCGTCTCTTTGGATGTTCTCCGACAGCACGCCGTCGATGCCGCTCTCCTTCAAGTCCTTTGCCACCTCAAAAAGTTCAGGACGGAGTTCTTCTTGATTCCGCACACCGTACACGATGCGGAAAATGTCCCCGTTCTGCCAGATCGTCCCCGGCTCCTTGATCTCCGCCGCAATATAGATACAGCCGTCGGTCACCAGAAGCTCCGGCAGTTTTTCCTGCATACGTCCGCCTGTCCCATAAATATTCAAAATGGGAATCACGATCGTCGTCTCTTTCGCCACCCGCCTGATAAAAGGAATCGTTTCCTCCAGCGAATACCCTTTCACACAAACAAAAATAATGTCCGGCTGTTCGTCATAATGCGCCATATCGGTGGCTTTCACAGGATTTACGGTGTAGTTTCCTTTCCGGGTGGTCTCCATCTTAAGACCCTGTTCCTGCATCTTTTTCAAGTGCTCCCCTCTCGCAATCAAGGTCACATCCTTGCCCGCCTCTGTCATATACGCGCCGATGCTGCCGCCTGTGCCGCCCGCGCCGATTACCAGATATTTCATGTATGCCTCCGTTTCGTGCCTGTAAATTGTACTGTCCAAACTTCTATTTTATATTGTATCGGATTGTCTGCAGGATAACAAGTCAAATCACCGGAATGATCTAGGAATGGAGCATCCTTGTTGTATTTTCTGTTCTGCTTGATGTAAGAGGAAAGTTATCTGTCAGAACTATGAATCATCTCCTACCGCCCTTCTGTTTGATATAATGGCAAAATCATCAATATACTCACCCGTCTGATAATCATAGATAAGAATTTTATGGGGTTCTTTAAGGGAAATCCATATTTCAAAATCTGCTGGTACAAATTCTCCGTCCGTTGTCAGCATACCATTAAACCACCAGTAAGATGCGTCTTCTCCATATATAAATTGCACATAGAAACTAATTCCCTCTATGCCTTCTACTGTTGTTATCCCCTGCCCACAGCTTAAAGCGTCCGTTTTTTCGTTAAGTTCTGATATTTTGCTGTATATTTCATTTTTCAAACTCTCTACTTCCTCATAGTGATACGTCGGCCAGTCATATATTTCCATTCGGTCATATTCCGGACAGGCAAGGTAAACCTTTTTCCCTTTTATATCAGGAATTACAACCGAAAAATCAGTCTTATCTTTTGTAAAGGGAATTGTTTCCGCATAATAAACTATCACATTCACAATATTTGGATCATTCTTATCTTCTTCCCATACCACTTTACTGACGTGGAATGAATGCAGATTTATTTCCCCGTTCACAGTAAGCTGCCCCGTTTCTTCGTCATATATGGTATCTGATATGGACATATATCCTGTTTCAAGCGGCTTGCCTATCACATATATTTTAAAAGCAGCAAATACCAGGAATATAAAGAGAATACCTGCCAGTATTCCTATGGTTATTTTCAAGTGATTCATGCGCTTTCGTATCTTTTTTAGTGCATCAACAGCAATGGTATCATGGGCAGATAAATCATCTTTTCCGATACCTTCCTCCATTTCCGTATAAATTTTATGGCATTCCTCACATTCCCCTAAATGATTTTTCACCAGTTCACTTCCTGTGTCACTTAAAATGTTATCAATGTAGCCGGGAAGAAGATCCCGTATCACATCACAGTTATATTTCCCATTCATTTCGACTGATCTCCTTTCTGATTTTTTGTTTGGCACGAAAAAAAACAGTCCTGCACCAATTTTCGCTTTTTCCCATTATTTCCCCGATTTCACGGAAAGACAATTCTCCGCTTATACGATACATTACAACTTCTTTCTCCTGTTCTGACAGAAGGTGGATTGCCTGATAAAGCTCTATCTTATTTTCCTGCCGAATAACAAAGGTTTCCCCTTCCAATATTGAAACATCTGGAAGATCATCAGTAAGTTCCACCTTTTTAAAACGGTTCTTTTTCCGAAGTTCCTGCCACAATATATGCTTTGCAATCTGACAAAGCCATACAGACAGTTTACAAGAAGCATCATAACGTGAAATAGACATGCTCGCTTTCAAAAAAGTTTCTTGTGTCATTTCCTCTGACCATTCAGCATTGTGCGTATGGGAATATAGAAATCCATAAACTAATCTGGAATACTTCTGATAAACAATTTCCATATCTGAGTAATCCATTCCTCAACTCACCTCCTCTACCCTTTATATCACATTAATTTATAATTCGTTACAAATATTATGATTTTTCTAAATGCAATTTTAAAAACTACATTGCTCAATTGCATAGATTTGATTTATCTTTATATCACAAAAGAAACAGAAATTATTTCTCATAAACTTTGAACCCCCAACTCCCTCTTGACACCTCCGCATTTTAGATACATAATATTACCGTTCCTATAAGCTCCCTTTTTTAATAAGAAGAAACACCATTACGAACAAAACTATATTTTCAGAAGAACGGAGTAGAAAAATGTTTGTCCTTTTTTTTCTGATCTGGGTGATTTTTAACGGGCAGCTTACAGCGGAAATCGCTGCCTTTGGCGTCGTCATTGCAGGGGTCATGTACTGGTTTTTATGCCGGTTTTTTGATTACAGCCCCCGATACGACCTTTTTTTATTGCGCAAAGCGCCGCTTCTGCTTCACTATTTCTTTACGCTGGTAGTTGAGATTCTGAAGGCAAATCTGACTGTTTTCAAGATGATCTACACGGCGGAATATGAACTGGAACCCGCGGTGGTACATTTTAAAACCGATCTGCGATCCACTTTTGCCCGGGTACTTCTGGCAAATTCCATCACGCTGACTCCCGGTACGATCACCGTCGCGTTGACGGGCAATGAATATACGGTACACTGTCTTGACAAGGAACTGGCAGAGGGCATTTCGTCCTCCGTGTTTGTGAAATTATTGAAGAAAATTGAGGAGGACCAGATATGGAAAAAGAACTAATCTACCACCCGCTTTTTATATGTTTGTTGATCGTACTTTCCTTTATGCTGCTGGTCTGCCTGATCCGCGCCGTGAAGGGGCCCCGCGTCGCCGACCGTCTGATGGCAGTAAACATGATGGGCACCATGGTCATGGTTATGATTTCGGTTCTGGCGCTGCTTTTGCGGGAGGGCTATCTGGTCGATATCTGTCTGATTTACGCCATGATCAGCTTTCTATCCGTGGTTGTGATCTCCAAGGTTTACATCGGCATTTACGAGGAACAGCACCACAGTCAGGAACATACGGAAGGGGGAAATGCGGATGAACGCGGCTGAATGGATCAGACTTATAATCGGATCTCTGTTTATCCTAATCGGCATGGTCATTTTCTTCACGGAACTGTTCGGCGTCTTTCATTTCAAGTATGTGCTGAACAGAATGCACGCCGCCGCCATGGGCGATACGCTGGGGATCAGCGCATGTCTGCTCGGACTGATGATCTTTTCGGGGCTGAATTTTACGACTTTGAAAATGTTTTTGATTATTGTCTTTTTGTGGTTTGCCTCACCCGTCTCCTCCCATGTGCTTTCGAGACTGGAGGCAGCTACCAACGACAACCTTTCCGCGCACTGTGAACTATATGAGGATGTGGAAGTTCTCGAGCGGGAACTTGCCACCACCGTTGAAAACGGCAATACAGAGGAAAAGGAGGCGTCAGTGTAATGACAGCTTTTCAGATCATTTTGATGGGACTGTTGATCGTCTGCGCAGTCTCCGTCAGCTTTTCCAAAAACCTTTTAAACGCAATCCTGATTTATATGTCCTTCAGTCTGGTTATGTCAATGTTGTGGATCTGTCTGGAGTCCCCCGATCTGGCAATCACAGAGGCTGCCGTCGGCGCGGGAATCACCAGCGTCCTCTTCTTTGTGACGCTCAAAAAAATCCACGCGATCGACGCGTCGGAGCCTGACACAAAGGAGGAAAAGGAAAATGAGTAAGAAAAAAACGGCAGAAGAATACCAGAAAACCTTTGCCTTCCGTTTTTTCCGCTGGCTCTCCGGCGAAAAAGATCCTTATAGCGGGGAAGTGGAGATGCAGCCCCAGAAAGAATACCGGCCGGACCCGGAAGCGGCTTTGCGCCGCGAGAAAGAACACGACGCCATCATGGACAAGGTCTATGATACGGAACACAATAAATGGATGCACCTTTTTCACCGGCTGTACCAGACGACAAGCATTCTCTTCTGCCTGTTTCTGATCGCGCTGCTTCTGGTGACGGTTTCCTATCTGCCTGCCATCGGCACGGTGACCCGCCCGGTCAACAACGAAGTGTCGGAGCGCTATATTGAAAAAGGGCTGGAGGAAACGGGCGCAATCAATATCGTTGCCGGCATGATTCTGGACTACAGGGCGTTTGACACGCTGGGCGAATCCCATGTGCTGTTTGTGGCAACCATTACCGTTCTGATCCTGCTTCGTCTGAACAAGACCGAAAAAGACGAAGCGGAAGTAAACGACCGCCGTTTCGAGCCGAAAAACGACGCGATTTTACAGCTTGTGGCGACATTCCTTGTGCCGGTTATCATTATCTTCGGCATTTATATCATCTTAAACGGACACCTCGGACCGGGCGGCGGCTTCTCGGGCGGCGCGGTCATCGGCGCGGGTCTGGTGCTCTACCTGAACGCCTTCGGCTTCAAAAAGACGGAGCGGTTCTTTACGGAAAAAACTTACAAGTGGGTGTGCTTTTTCTCCCTCTCCTTTTATTGTCTGGCAAAAAGCTATTCCTTCTACACAGGCGCCAACCAGCTTCACAGCGTGATACCGAAGGGAACACCCGGCACCATCCTGTCAAGTGGTCTGATCCTGCCTTTGAATATCGCGGTAGGGCTTGTGGTGGCATGTACGATTTATGCTTTTTACGCCATGTTCCGAAAAGGGGGATTTTAGGATGGGTCCGAATTTATTTACAAACTACGGGGAAGCCGTCTCAGCGATTCTCTTCTGTATCGGCTTTACCAATCTGCTCCTGCAGACCAATCTGATCAAGAAAATTATCGGTTTAAATATCATGGACAGCGCGATTTACCTCTTTCTGGCGGAAAAAGGCTATATCGCCGGGCGGGTTGCGCCCATTGTGGTAAACGGCGTCACCAGCACGGAGCGATACATCAATCCGATCCCCAGCGGACTTGTGCTGACAGGTATCGTGGTTTCCGTCTCCGTGACCGCGCTCATGCTGTCCCTGACGATCCGGCTTTACACGAGATACCACACGCTGGATCTGGACGAAATATCCACGCAACTGAAGAAGGAGGGGAAATAATATGAATTTTATCTGCAATTTTCCCTTTTTTTCTATCCTTTTGAGCCTTTTTTCGGGCACGATCTGCTCTGTGCTTCCTGCAAAGGCGGCAAAGATTGTAAACCGTGTGGTCATCATCGTCATCGGACTGATGTCGGCTGTGCTGCTCCTATATCTTCTCTCCACAGGTGAATCCTTCATTTACTGGATGGGGCACTTCCCCGCGCCTTGGGGCAATGAGATCCGCGCCGGCGTGCTGGAAGCGGGCATGGCGCTCTTCTTCTGCATCATCATGTATCTGTCCATGGCGGGCGGCGCCCACAAACTGCCCGGCGAGGTGGTGGAGAGCAAACATAATTTGTACTATATCCTTGTAAACCTTCTGCTGAGCTCCCTGCTCGCGCTGGTCTACACCAACGATATGTTCACCGCTTATGTCTTTGTGGAGATTAACACGATCTCCGCCTGCGGTCTGATTATGATAAGACAGGTGGGACGGACGATTGAGGCTGCCGTCCGCTATATGATTATGAGTCTGCTCGGGTCGGGTCTTCTTCTTTTCGGGCTCTGTATCATGTACGACCTGACAGGGCATCTGTTAATGAGCAATATCAAGGAGTCGGTAGGGCTTATTATGGCAAACGGCGAATACCAGATTCCCCTGATTGTCTCGGTGGCTCTGATGTGTATCGGTCTGTGCATCAAGAGCGCGCTGTTCCCCTTCCACGCATGGCTGCCGGACGCTTACGGATACTCCACGGTATCCTCCGCCGCGATCCTCTCCAGTCTGGTGTCCAAAGGGTATATCTTTCTGCTGATAAAAATCATTTACCGTGTCATCGGTTTTGACATCTTTAACAGCACAAGAATCATCGACGTACTCTTTGTTTTCGGATTGATGGGCATGATCTTCGGCTCCCTCTCCGCCATCAAGGAAAACGATATCCGCAGGATGATCGCTTTCTCCTCGGTGGCGCAGATCGGCTATATTTACATGGGTTTCGGCATGGGCACGCAGGCGGGCATGGTGGCGAGTATTTTCCATATTTTGTCCCATGCTGCCACGAAATCGCTGCTCTTTATCGCCGCCATCGGCCTTACGGACGTTTCCGGAGGCAGCCGCAAGTTCGCTGACCTGACAGGAGCAGCCTACCGCAATAAATGGGCGGGCGCCGCTTTCACGGTGGGATCGCTGTCCATGGTGGGCATTCCGCTCTTTTCCGGCTTTATCAGCAAGCTGCTCTTTGCGCAGGCAGCCGTGCAGGTGGAAGGCAAAATGCTGGCGTCGCTGATTGTGCTGGGCATAAGCACGGTTTTGAACGCCGTCTACTTTATGAAGACCGTAATCCGTATATATACGTCCAAAGCGGACACGCCCTATACGAGCATTACCTTCCGGGACAGGAAGGCTTATACCGTGACGCTTGTCTGTTTTATCCTGTTAAATATCATTCTGGGCGTAAGCTCCCAGCCGGTTGTAGATATGATCGGACAGGGACTCGCCATGTTCGCGTAACCTGATGCCAGTTTTCAAGGAGGTGATGGCATGTATTTCATATTACTACCCATCTTTTTTCCTATATTAGCAGGATTGTTTCTGCTGATCCACTATCGGACGCCCCTTTCCGGGGAAAAGAAAAATGCCGGGAGAAAATCCTTGCTTCTTCTGACAGGCTGTTTCCTTGTCATCACAGCCGTTTTTGTTGTCATTGCGCTGTTCTGCGAAGGAGAGGGCTTTATCCTGTTCTATCTGACAAAAGACCTTCCGATTTATTTCCGGATTGACAACGTGGGCAGGCTTTTTTCCGCGCTTGCGGTGATTGTTATTCCGTGCGCGGGCTTTTTCTCCTTCGAGTACATGAAGCACGAGGAGCGGGAGGGACGTTATTACGGCTTTTACCTGTTAGTTTTCGGTGTGCTGAACGCCCTCTGTTTTTCGGGAAATCTGATTACCTTTTATCTGTTCTTTGAACTGTTAACCATGTCCTCCATGCCCCTCGTTCTGCATAGCGGTTCCAAGGAGGCAGTTATGGCGGGACTGAAATACTTATTTTATTCCCTGTGCGGTGCATATGCGGCATTGTTTGGCATTTATTTTCTCTATCGGAACTGCGACTCGCTGACCTTCACAGTGGACGGTGCGCTTCGTGCCTCCGCCATAACAGAACATGGCACTTTCCTTTTGGCTGTGGCTTTCATCATGCTCCTCGGCTTCGGCGTCAAGGCGGGCATGTTTCCCATGCACGCATGGCTGCCCACAGCGCATCCTGTCGCGCCGGCACCGGCTTCCGCGGTTCTTTCCGCCCTTATTGTAAAGGCGGGCGTACTCGCCGTTATCCGCGTACTCGGCATGTTTGGCAGGGATTTTCTGAAGGGAACGTGGGTGCAGACCGCATGGCTTTGTCTGACGCTGATCACGGTATTTATGGGATCGCTCCTCGCCTATCGGGAACCTGTGCTAAAAAAGAGACTGGCCTATTCCACGGTAAGCCAGCTCTCCTACATTCTGTTCGGTCTCGCCGTTATGGATGAGACAGCTTTTGTGGGCAGTTTTCTGCACATATTGGCACACGGATTTATCAAAGCGGCACTGTTTCTGTGCGCCGGCGCCATTATCTACAAAACAGGAAAAACGCGGGTGGAGGAAATGCGCGGCATCGGCAAGGAAATGCCCGTTACCATGTGGTGTTTCACGATCGCTTCCCTCGGGCTGATCGGCATTCCCCCCACAGGCGGTTTCCTCAGCAAATGGTATCTGGCGCTTGGCTCCTTAAATAGCGGCATTCCTGTTTTTGATGTACTCGGCCCGGTCATTCTTCTCGTGAGCGCATTGCTGACAGCGGGATATCTTCTGCCACTTTCCATACACGGCTTTTTCCCGGGTGCAGCGTACGATTACGGCAGTCTGCGGAAGAGAGAACCGTGTAAACTGATGACAGTACCAATTTCAATACTGACAGCTTTGTCAGTTTTGGTCGGTATCTTTCCGCACTTGATTATTGCCGTCATTCATATGGCGGCTGCAGGGAGGTGATATTGTGATTGTTACAGTGATCTTGATTCCTTTTATCGCGGGGATTCTGGTGCCTGCCATTCCTTTTCAGAAGAGATGGCAGAAAGAAGTGTTTCTGGAAACGGCGGTGGTGCTAAACAGCATCCTCGTCTGGTACCTGCTCCTGCACCACTCCGACAGCACCTTCCTTCTGGCGCACTTTACGGGCAATCTGAATATCAGCTTCCGCGTGGACGGCATGAGCATGGTGTTTGCGGGGCTTGTGTCCGCACTCTGGCCCTTTGCCACCCTGTATGCCTTTGAATACATGACGAAAGAAGAGCATGAAAATGTGTTTTTTCTCTTCTATACGCTGACTTACGGCGTGACGCTGGGCATTGCCCTCGCCGCCAATCTGCTGACCATGTATTTCTTTTATGAGCTGCTGACACTGGTCACGGTACCTCTTGTCATGCACACGCTGACCCGCGAGGCGGTTCTGGCAAGCCGCAAATACCTTTATTATTCGCTGGGCGGCGCGGCTTTCGCATTCCTCGGTCTGATTATGGTCATTGTCTACGGCAGCACAACGGATTTTATTCTGGGAGGTGTGCTCGATCCGGCGAAAACCGTTGGGAAAACGAATGTTTTATTACTGATATATGTGATGGCGTTTATGGGATTCGGTATAAAGGCGGCAGTCTGTCCCTTTAACTCATGGCTGCCGCAGGCAGGTGTGGCGCCCACACCCGTTACCGCCTTACTCCATGCGGTCGCCGTGGTAAAATCCGGCGCATTCGCCATCATAAGGCTGACTTATTACAGTTTCGGCACAGATTTCCTGAAAGGCACATGGGCGCAGTACGCGGTTATGTCTGTCGTCATGTTTACCATCGTATACGGCTGCAGCCGTGCCGTGAAAGAGACGCACCTAAAAAGACGGCTGGCATACTCCACCATCAGCAACCTGTCCTACATCCTTTTCGGCGCAGTCATTATGACGCCGTTGGGGCTTGTGGGCGCGCTGACCCACCTTGTATTCCACGCGGTTATGAAGATCAGTTCCTTCTTCTGCGCAGGCGCCGTCATGCACCAGACCGACCGCCATTATGTGCATGAACTAAACGGTCTGGGATATAAAATGCCCCGTGTATTCGGCATTTTCACAATATCTGCACTGGCGCTCATGGGCGTCCCGGGGCTTGCGGGTTTTGTCAGCAAGTGGAATCTGGCAGGGGCTGCGGTGGAAAGCGGCAATCCTCTCGCATGGGGCGGCATTGCCTGCCTGCTGGTGTCGGCGCTTCTGACGGCAATCTATATGCTGACGATTGTGGTGCGGGCGTTCTTCCCCGGAAAGGATTTCGACTATAGCACGATTTCCGATATCCGTGATCCCAACTGGAAGATGCTGCTGCCGCTGTTTGTGTTCACTGTGTTTATCATACTGTTTGGCGTTTATTCCCAGCCGGTTGTGGGCTTTTTTATGAGTGTCGCGACAGGCGCTGTATAAGGGAGGTTAGCATGTACAACAATACAAATATCATAGTAGAAGCTGTTGTTTTCTTTCCCATACTTGCAGCCTTTGTAAGCTACGCCATTGGGCGGAAGAGTAAGGCTGCCCGGAACATCTTTGCGGATATCATAGCAGGTCTTACCTTGATTCTTTGCACCATATTGGCGGTGCAGACGCTGACAGGCGCTGCGGGCAGTTCCCAGCCGATCATTGAAATACCCTATGTCTGCGGTATGGGACTGGATTTTACTTTGGACGGTTTTCGCGCGCTGTACGGCACCATTGCCGCCTTCATGTGGTTTATGACCACGCTCTTTTCCAGCGAATACTTCGGGCACTACAGAAACAGGAACCGCTACTATCTGTTTCTGCTGCTGACACTTGGCGCAACCGAGGGCGTATTTTTCTCCGCCGACTTTTTTACCACCTTTGTCTTCTTTGAAATGATGTCGTTCACCTCCTATGTATGGGTGGTGCACGATGAGAAGCCAGAATCCCTGCGTGCCGGCGCGACTTATCTGGCAGTAGCGGTGATGGGCGGACTGGTGATGCTGATGGGCATTTTCCTCTTATATGACATGACAGGAACATTAAACTTTGCAGAACTGAGCGGCTGCTATGATAACTATGTGCTTACAACTTCCAGCAGGATTCCCGAAAAGAAACTCTGGGCGGCGGGGCTCTGCCTGCTGTTCGGCTTCGGCGCCAAAGCCGGCGCGTTCCCGCTGCACATCTGGCTGCCAAAGGCGCACCCGGTAGCTCCCGCCCCCGCTTCGGCTCTCCTTTCCGGCATTTTGACCAAAGCGGGTATGTACGGCATACTCATCCTGACCGCCTATGTCTTCTTCCAAAATGCGGCGTGGGGCGGTATGATTCTTATCTTAGGCGTTTTTACCATGGTGATCGGCGCGTTGCTGGCACTTTTCTCCGTTGACCTAAAGAGGACACTCGCCTGCTCTTCCGTCTCCCAGATCGGCTTTATTCTCATGGGCGTGGGCATGGCGGGGCTGCTTGGAAAAGAAAATACCATCGCGCTGCGCGGCAGCCTTCTGCATATGGTAAACCACTCCCTGATCAAGCTGGTACTGTTTATGGCTGCGGGCGTTGTCTTTATGAATGTGCACAAACTGGATCTGAATGAAATCCGCGGTTTCGGGCGGAAAAAACCGCTCTTAAACGTTATCTTTCTGATGGGCGCCTTAGGGATCGGCGGCATACCGCTCTTTAACGGTTATGTCAGCAAGACCCTGCTCCATGAGAGCATCGTGGAATATATGGTACTGATCAATGCGGGTGTTATCCGTGCATTTTTCGGCACCTCCTTCATGCGCGCCGTCGAATGGATTTTCCTTTTAAGCGGCGGTCTGACCATCGCTTACATGACCAAGCTTTACGTCTGTCTCTTCGTGGAGAAAAATGCGGATCATGCCGTACAGCAAAAATATGACGCGATGCAGGGCAACTACATGAACCGGGCGAGCGCCTTTGCCCTCACCGTAAGCGCCGTCCTGCTGCCGGTTATGGGATTTCTGCCGGGAATTGTCATGGACGGCATCGCCGATATGGGGCAGAGCTTTCTGCATACAAACATCATGGAAAAGATTTCTTACTTCTCTTTTAGCAACCTGAAGGGGGCACTGATTTCTCTCGCCTTTGGCGCATTGATTTATATCTTTATCGTGCGTTTTCTGCTTATGAAAAAATCGAGCACTGTCGCGCTCGATTCAGAGAATGCTGCGCATTCTCCGTCCATGGTTTACGCCAGCGCAAGGAAACATTATATAAATTGCATGCCGGTCTGGCTGGATCTGGAAAACCTGATCTACCGCCCTGTGCTGTTACAGATTCTGCCCTTTACCTTCGGTATGCTCTGCCGTTTTCTGGACAGTCTGGTCGATACGATCGTTGTTGTGCTCAGAAAAACTGTCTACCGCGACGAAAAACTGCCTCACGAACGACCCGAAGGCAATGTGTTTACGCACCTTGCCGCCTGTGCCGCCTCCTTTTTCGAGGGACTCGGCAATCTGGTTTTGCGCCGCAAGAGCCCGAAAAAGCAGGATTATGAGCATAAACTGGCACTGATGCATGAGGAGTGGAGCGAAAATACCATGATGATCACCAGAAGCATGTCCTTCGGGCTGCTGCTCTTCTGCGTGGGGCTGATTCTGACGGTGGCGTATCTGTTTATTAAGGATGTGTTCGGGCTGTGAAGCCGAAAGCAGATTGAGCATAGGGGTGGGCGTCGTCGTGTAGCCCACCCACGCCAATTCATTCTAAAGCGGAAGATCACGGCTTTCAATTTATTTTCCAACATAATTTCATTTTGGTTTCTCATATCTGATAATATCCGACACTTCACAATCCAAGATAAAGCAAAGGGTATCAATCGTGCTTGTTGTGATGGCCTTTCCCTCTTTCATTCTCTGGAATGTATTGGCGGACATTCCCTCTTTGTATATTAAATAATATACTGTGACATTTTTCTTTAGTAACGTCTGAAAAAACGGTTCATAAGAAATCAATTTTCATCACCCGTTTAACAATAGCATACTTAAAATATTGACTATGCTTAATATATTAAGTATAATGAAAAATTGAAACATTGTGACCGAAAACAAAGGAGAGAGAAGATGAAGAAAAAGGCACTAATGACAATTCTGCCACTATGCGTTGCTATGGCAATGACAGCCTGCGGTGGGAATGCGGACACGGCGGAGGTGAAAGAAACAACAGTGGCAGAAGAAACCGTGGAAGCTGATGTAGAGACAGAAGAGGAAGCCGGAGAACAGGCGGAGTCTGCGGAGACAGACGAGTATTACGAAGCGGGACGCAGGAGTCTTTATGGATTGGATGGAGCGCAGATTGATCTGGAGGATGCCCATACGAATTTTACAAAGTCGCAGGAACTTGGCAATACCGACGCGAATTTTTATCTTGGTGTTTTGGCTGACTGGTACGGATATCCGAAAAAGGATTACGAGCAGGCAAGGGCATATTATGAGCAGAGCGGCGATAACCCCTATGCGCGGATTGCTTTAGGATGCTTATATTATCACGGGAACGGCGTAGAGCAGGACATGGAAAAGGGCAAAGAACTTTTCCAGTCGGTGGCAAACCGGGGCGTAGTTGAGGGATATTATGGACTTGCCCTGGTTACAGAAAATGAGGGAGATTTTGAAACCGCGTTAGAACAATATAATAAAGTAGCGCAGGAGGGTACAGAGCAGTTGTATATCGCAAGAGCAATGGGTGGTCTTGGCTATATATATGCGTTTAGCGATGGCGCGGAACAGGACGGCGCAAAAGCAGTTGAATGGTATACAAAAGCGGCAGATTTAGGCTATACAGGCGCAATGTATAATCTTGGCGCTATGTATACTTATGGCATAGGAGTGGAACGGGACGGCACAAAAGCAGTTGAATGGTTTACAAAAGCGGCGGATTTAGGCGAAAAAGTTGCAATGAATAATATTGGTTATATGTATGCGAATGGCGAAGGCGTGGAGCAGGACGCTGAAAAAGCAATCGAATGGTATACGAAAGCGGCAGATTTAAGTGATACAGAGGCTGGAGAGCATCTTGAGCAGTTGCAGGGACAGTAGGAGGCAGGGCATAAAACTGGAAAGAAAGTATAGAAGGCGGCATAAAGCCTTTTATTTTTACCTAATATTTATGCGGGTTCTGGTGGTTATGATAGATTCGATTCCCTTCCCCTGTTTTGTGAAATATAAACATACTATATCTTGCGCCCTTTCTTTGATATCCTGCTTTTTTATATCATATCTTGATATTTGTAGTGTGTCATCGGTATTTCGTCTATAAATTTTCTACAAATTTTCTCCGTGAAACTCTTTGCAATTTTTTCTACGCTGTGGTATATCTGTTTTAACATATGATTTATATACGCATATCTTTTTACTTGGAATCGGTTTTCTGATTCCTTAACTCTTCAGAGCACCGCTCCGTCATTTTTCTAAGAAAGGAAAACACATCTATGAATGCAGATT